>DCJQ01000024.1 GCA_002319965.1 Megasphaera sp. UBA1696 | reverse complement strand
CACGCACCCGTTTGGGTGCGACCCCAAATTCGTATCAATAATATCGGCGTCAACGTGTTTCAATCCACGCACCCGTTTGGGTGCGACTCGAGATGTATATGCGTATCGCGTTTGCCAATATGTTTCAATCCACGCACCCGTTTGGGTGCGACCTATACCAGTTTTGCCCAAAACAATCTGACCCGATGTTTCAATCCACGCACCCGTTTGGGTGCGACTCAAGGCCGTGTATACCTTCATGAATACCGATCTGTTTCAATCCACGCACCCGTTTGGGTGCGACCGTTTTCTAAAATCGATAGCCCCTCGTTGCCGAGGTTTCAATCCACGCACCCGTTTGGGTGCGACCTGAATGCATTGGGGCTGCGCATTGATGATGCGCGTTTCAATCCACGCACCCGTTTGGGTGCGACTTTTATGTCCTTTGCGACAGCGCCACGATGGTAATGTTTCAATCCACGCACCCGTTTGGGTGCGACTGCCGGCGGCCTTCGCGCCGTTGATATTATCGACGTTTCAATCCACGCACCCGTTTGGGTGCGACAGCGAAAATTATATTTTTTCGCTTCTTTCTTTTATATCGATGTGCCTAAATCCCCACTGCCGAGCCTTATTCGACTGTGACTAGGGACAAGGTTTACATTTTTCTATTTTAGCCTCTCCTTTCACGGGGAATTATCATGGTCACTTCCCCTTCGCATTTATCATCGTCTTTATCTCTTCGGGCTTTGTTAAGACTATTATAGCACACGTGATTTTTCTTTCTGTAAGAAAAATCAGTTTTTCCTCATCTTTCACGCTGTACGAAAGAACTCCCTGTCAGGAATGTCTCTGTCCTCTCCGAACTTTCTCTCGGTCCTCCTTACATTCTCTTCCGGAATGGCTTATAATAGAAACATTCCAGCACCATGAGGAGTTTATGAGCATGAAAATCACGCAGATACTTTATACAAATTCTTTTTCGGGCTTGTCCTGCCGCGGCGAAGAGCGTTTCCTGCCTTACGGCGAGGGTATTTGCCTTACCGGCCGTCCTGTGCCGACGGCGCGGTTATGGAAAAAGTTAAAAGCCAATCCGGTCGTAACCTTTCCCGATCAGACGGGAGATATGACCGGTCAGTGTCACCTAACCGAGAAGAGTTTCACGCCGCGCAAGGCCGAATATACCTTACACCGCACGGACAACAGCGAGACAAAGAAGATTGCCACGGTAATTATCGAGCAATTTTCTCGACCCACGGCCATCAAGGGCCACAAGGTCCGCGGCCGCATTGCCGTCACCGATACGACAGCGCCATCGGATACGGCTGAAGCGTTGAAACTGGCCGGCGCCCTCGATACGGCCGGACAGATTGCCTTGGGACTGGGATTGATTCGCCTCGTCTATAACGATACGCCGCCCGTTTTCGACGACGACGCCACGAGCCTGCGCGACGAATTGACTCAGACGAGAGCTTCCTTTCAAGCTTTGCAGGAAAATTATGACGGCTATGTGAAGACGCTGGAACAGTCCCTCCAAGAATGGGAAGTCCGCTGTCCCCAAGAGGATATAGAGCAAAACGCCTTTCCCCTTCCCGACGACTACACGGCACGCCTTGAAAAAGCGACCGATACCTTTACGGTCTGTGTCGCCGGCGGTAATGACTTATGGCACGAAAAAATCAGGACTCGCTTTCCCGACTGGACGATTTTGGAGAACAAGAATTTCGACGGTCAAAAACTTCAGGGCGCCGACATTCTGATCATCAACACCAATCACACCGGCCACGCCTTAGTCCGCAAAGCCTGCCAGCAAGCCGCTTCTCAAGGCACGATGGTCTGCTATACCAGCCGCTATAACCTTAACGCCGTCGCAGCCGACATTCTCTACGCCTTAGGAGAATAGTCTGCCGTCGTAGATTTTTCCATAATATTCCAGAACAAAAAAATCCTTCCTAAGCAAGGTGTCACATCACTTGCCCGGGAAGGACTTTTTTCGGTCATATTTTGATTACACTAAGTGCTTCGGAGCCGACGAGATGGCCCCTTCGAGGCTTTCTTTTTCGGCAAAGTAGATCCGCCGCGCCATTTCATCCACCTTATGGGTCAGCCACATATACGCCGTCGTTCCTTCACGATAATCGGCTTCAGCATACATGTCGATGCGTCCGTCTTCCCGCAGCTGATTGACTTGTTGGAAGGCCGTATCATTTCCTTTAGGATAGATGGCAAAGGTCACGCCGCCGAATTTATTGATGACTGAAAAGGCCGGTACATCACTGGGGCCGTCGGCAATATAAATCATATTCGGAAAGGCCACGCGGCGATAGGCGTCGGACATCTTGGCGTTGACATCGATATCGGGCCGTTGAGGAACGCCCTTATTGATTTCGAACAAGGCGCGGGTCTTCGTCGTGTTGTCGATGGTGTAGCCGATTTCACTGATGATTTTCTGTTGATTTTCGTCAACGTCCTCAATGAATTCACAGCCCCAAATGGCTTCAACGTAAGGCATGACAGCCGAACCCTTGATAATGGCCAACATCCCCGTGCTGACGATATAGTGTTCGACCTTGATATTGTATTCCTGATAGCGAGGATTATTTTCCACGACCGCTTTGAGATTCTTGAAAATATCGGGAACGCCGGGATAATACTTCTGTTTTTGACCAAAGCCCCGGAGTTTTTCATTGTTCAGTCCTTTAAAAGTCCCCTTGCGTGTTTCCTTAATGAACTGATTCAAATAAATCGTATCGCCATTGACCCGGATTCCCTCTTTGGCATACTGAGCGGGCAAGGCATTGACTTCCTTCCAAAACTCGGTCTTATCGATATGGTATTCTTCAAAAATCGGATCCTGCATATTCCCGTCAATAAGGGTCTTATCAAAATCCCAAATGACGGCGATGATGTTCTGCATAGGCTTCACCTCGCTGCTTCACTTGAAGAAAAAAGAGCTCTATATTCGCTTAAAAAGAAAAGGTGTCTTTCAGTCCCAACCAGTGCTGGTCTTTATCACTCATCGTAAGAGGCGTGCCATCGGCCAGGGTGTAGCCGGCAGCGCTGCAGCTTCCGTCATAACTGCCTTTCAGGCCGGGCCAAAGGATACCGATTTCCGGATCGTTCCAAGCCATGCCGCCTTCATCATTGGGATGCCAGAAATCATTGACTTTATAGCAAAATTCAGCGACGTCGCTGAGGACCAAAAATCCGTGAGCAAAGCCCTCAGGAATGAGGAACTGCTTCTTATTCTCAGCGGTCAGTTCTACACCGTACCACTTACCGTAGGTCTTTGATTGGCGGCGGAGGTCGACGGCGACATCAAAGACGCTGCCCCGAACGGCGCGAACTAATTTGCACTGGGGGAAGTGTTTTTGAAAGTGAAGGCCCCGCAAGACGCCTTTGGTCGACATGGATTGGTTATCCTGAACGAAGGCGATGTCAAAGCCGGCTTCTTCCATATCCCGCTGATTATAGGTCTCCATAAAAAAACCGCGGTCATCGCCGTGAACGGCCGGTGTGATAATGCAGAGGCCTTCGATATTTCCGACATTCTTTTCTACTGTAATCTGCCCCATTGATTTATATCTCCTTTATCTTCTTGTAAGGCCCGTATCAGATCGTTACTGTAAATAGCGCTTCAAGGCATCCTTCCAGTCAGGAAGGGGCGTAAAGCCGGCTTCGACGAGTTTCTGTCTGTCCAAGCGCGAATTGAAAGGCCGCTTGGCCTTCGATAAGCCGTATTCTGCCGTCGTAACGGGAATGACCTCAGTCTTATAGCCGGCTTGGCGGTAGATTTCACAGGTAAAATCGTACCAGGAAATGTAGCCTCCCTCATTGGTCGCGTGATAGTAGCCGTATTTATCCGTTTCAATCATATCGACGAGGAGTCTCGCTAAGTCAAAGGTATAGGTCGGCGTCCCGATCTGGTCGTTGACGACACGGACCGTATCGTGGGTCTTGCCGACACTTAGCATGGTCTTGACGAAGTTTTTGCCGTTCTTGCCGAAAACCCAGGCGATGCGGACGATAAAATACTTATCCAAAGTCTGAGATACGGCCAGTTCGCCTTCAAGCTTCGTCTGCCCATAGACGTTGAGCGGCTGATAATCGCGGCAGTCCGGCTGCCACGGCTCCGTTCCCTGACCGTTAAAGACATAGTCCGTGCTGAGATAGAGCATCTTGCAGTCTAAATCTTTGCAGACATCGGCAATATGCTGAGTTCCGCCGGCATTGACGGCGCGAACCTTATCGACGAGACCGTCGTCTTCAGCCATATCGACGGCTGTCCAAGCAGCGCAATGAATGACGGCGTCGGGCCGGATTTCACGCAGAACCTGTGATACTGCTTCTTTATCGGTAATATCCAAGGATCGATACGGCGCCTTGGTGACTGCCGAGTCATCAGCAATACCGCTGTATGTCGGAGCCAAATCACTGCCGATACCGACATGACCGCGCTCGGCCAATTCATTCATTACGTCATGTCCCAGCTGTCCATTGACACCGGTCACGAAAATTTTCATAGTATGTCCCTCTTTCCCTTCATCGGATTTAACCGCGATGGCCGTACATCTCTTGATAATAGGTCTGATATTCACCGGAGACGATAGGCTGCCACCAATCTTTGTTTTCCAGGTACCAGGCGATGGTCTTTTTAATGCCGTCGGCAAATTTCGTTTCCGGCAGCCAGCCCAGTTCCTCGTGAATCTTGGTCGGGTCGATGGCGTAACGGCGATCGTGGCCCTTGCGGTCGGTTACATGCTGAATCAGACTTTCGTCCTTCCCCAGTTCCCGGCAGATCAAGGTAACGATGTCGATGTTCTTCATTTCATTGTGGCCGCCGACGTTATAGACTTCGCCGACACGGCCCTTGCGAAGGATGAGGTCGATAGCCCGGCAGTGATCTTCAACATAGAGCCAATCGCGGACGTTGAGGCCGTCGCCGTAGACAGGAAGAGCTTTGTCGTTCAAGGCGTTGATGATCATGAGGGGAATCAATTTTTCCGGAAAATGATAGGGGCCGTAGTTATTGGAGCAGCGGCTCACCGTCACCGGAAGTCCATACGTCCGATGATAAGCCAGAACCAAGAGGTCGGCCGAAGCCTTCGACGAGCTGTACGGACTCGACGTGTGAATGGGTGTCGTTTCCGTAAAGAACAGGTCCGGACGATCTAAGGGCAAATCACCGTAGACTTCGTCTGTCGATACTTGATGATAGCGTTCGATGCCGTACTTTCGGCAAGCGTCCATGAGAACCGCCGTCCCCATGATATTCGTTTCTAAGAAAATCGAAGGATTTTCAATAGAGCGGTCGACATGGGATTCTGCGGCAAAGTTGACGACCATATCCGGTTTTTCTTCTTCAAAGAGCTGATAGACAGCTTTTCGGTCACAAATATCGGCTTTTACGAAGCGAAAATTCGGCTGATCCATGACCGGCTGCAGCGTCGACAAGTTGCCGGCATAGGTCAATTTATCCAAGCAAATAATCCGATCTTCAGGATGTGTTTTTAACATATAAAAGACAAAATTAGAGCCAATAAATCCAGCACCGCCGGTGACGATGATATTCATGAAAAAGTTCCTCCCATTTCTCGATGTAACCTTGTGATAAGACGTTCCTGTAAGGTGTTATTCGTCCCGCAGGAACCGTCCTTCAGCGACTTTCTTCAAATACTGCCCATAAGGGCTCTTGCCGTATTTTTCAGCGCTCTCTTCGAGAACTTCCTTGGTGATCCAACCGTGACCGTAAGCAATATCTTCCAAGGCGGCGATTTGAATCCCTGCTCGGTTTTCCACGGCCTTTACGAAAGAAGAGGCTTCACTCAGGCTGTCGACCGTTCCCGTATCGAGCCAGGCATAGCCTCGTCCCAGGGTTACGACATCGAGTTTTCCTTTTTCCAAATAAATCTTGTTCAAGTCGGTGATTTCCAGTTCGCCGCGGGCAGACGGCTTCACCTGTTTGGCATATTCGCAGACGTGGCGGTCATAGAAATAAAGGCCCGTTACGGCATAGTTCGACTTCGGCTGCTGCGGCTTTTCTTCGATAGAAATGGCCTTTCCGGCACCGTCGAATTCAATGACGCCGAAGCGTTCCGGATCGTCGACATAATACCCAAAAACGGTGGCCCCTTCCTGCATCTTAGCGGCTTGCTGCAGATGACGGGTCAGGCCGGCACCGTAGAAAATATTATCGCCGAGGATCATGGCACACGGTTCCCCATCGATAAATTCTTCCCCGAGAATAAAGGCCTGAGCCAAGCCGTCAGGCGAAGGCTGAACCTTATAGCTCAGATGGATCCCGTAATGAGAGCCGTCGCCGAGGAGGCGCTCAAAGTTCGGCAAATCCGTCGGCGTAGAAATAATCAAAATATCCCGAATTCCGGCCAACATCAAGGTCGACAAAGGATAATAAATCATGGGCTTGTCGTAGACCGGCAATAACTGCTTCGATGTCACTGTCGTCAGCGGGTACAGACGAGTTCCGCTTCCGCCAGCCAATACAATACCTTTCAAAAGATCACTCCTCACTTATGCTCATTAAGTATACCATATTTTCAGGGCCTTTGCCCAATATGTACCCACTCAGGATTTCGATATCTGACAGGAAAGATCAAACAGCTGCGGTCCTTCTCACCTTGCTGCCGTAATTCCGAAACGTGCCTGCATAAAAGATGCGGCAAGCAGTTTCAAAGAACCACTTGCCGCATCACGCTTTTAATCCGCGCACCCAAAAAGGGTGCGATATCGTTTGTGGTAAGCTAACCACAACATATATCTTTCAATCCACACACACTTTTAATCGATACAAATCAAAAGTGTGTGACACTTACACACCTATTATACCATTCACGCCCCAGCCATTTCAATCGCCACGGCCATTTAACGAAAAAAACAGGGCAACATAATCACGAAAATACAACTTACATTTCTATCCCCCCACCCGTCGGGGTGCGACGAGACACCCAATGTTCTCTCAGCTATTATCCGAGAAAATTGGGCTCCATTTCCACTTTTATACTAAATCATATTGGTTTTCCTCCCGTTCTATCTTTATTTCTCCTTAAAAGTCCCACAAACAGGTCTGTAAATGGAATGTTCTTCCCTTTCGCACCTTATATGATGAGAGTGCTCTCGATATCGTAAGCCGGCTTTGCCCCGACGTGTTTAACTTTCAGTTCTTTGGTCTTGCCTAAGTAATAAAACCGCAGACTGTCTGTAGCTTCGTCAATGATTTTCTCCAACTTCAGTTCTAAGGTTTTGCACTGCGCCGGATCGACTTTGCATTCAAAAACAGAGTTTTGGACGCGCTGCCCGTAATTCTGACAGACCTTCGCCACCTTCCGCAGACGGCTTTTCCCGGCACTGTCGACGGTGCTGATATCGTAAGTAATTAAGACGTACATGATCATCCCTACTTCCACATAAACGGCGGGTATCCGTCTAAATCACCGCGCAGATACCGTGCCAACAACAAGGCCTGCGCATGAGGAACGAGGCCCCATTTCATCTTTTCTTGTAAGAAGGGGTGCTGAATCGTCGCTTCTTTGTGATTGTGCCAGTACGACAAGACCCTTCGGCGTCCTTCGTCGGTCAGCAAGACGGCTCCCCCTTCCTCCTCATAAAAGTCACTGCCCTTAATTTTCTTGGTATTGACCATAGCCAATGCCGTACGGTCGACCATGACCGGTCGAAGCTCTTCCATCAAATCCAAGGCCAGGGACTGGCGTCCCGGCCGGTCGCGATGCAAGAATCCCACGTAAGAATCAAGGCCGACGCCTTCTAAGGCTGCTCCGGCATCATTGGCCAGCATAGCGTATAGAAAGGACAGTAAGCAGTTCATTCGGTCGAGGGGCGGCCTTCTATTTCGCTCCGTAAAGAAAAAGTCGTCCTTCTGATTCAGTATCATGGCATCGAAAACGGAAAAGTAAGCGGCTCCGGCCTGCCCTTCAATCCCCCGTATCTCTCCTAAATCGGCAGCCGACATCAGGGACCGGCAAGCCTCTTTCATAAGGGTTGACGTTTTTTGAAATTCCTCCATGGGCAGCCGCATCTCGTGATCGCGCATCATCCGTTCCAATACCCATCGGCCGTTATAGAGCTTCCCTAAAATAAAAGACCGTGCTAAGGGCAAGCACATTTCTTCGCTGTCTGACCGGCGATACTGCTCTTTTCGAAGCAAAACATTACCGTTGCTCCTTCCGATGACCCGTGCCTGAAACCGTCCCTGAGGCGACATAAAATTCAAGGCAATATTCATATCAGCGCACTTTTTCATCAGAGCCGGGCTGGCTCCCAAATAGCTGAAGGTCGTGATCTGCTCAAAATTATGGAGAGGAAATCGAGCCAGTGCGGCCTGATCCCTTAAGACGACGATATTTTCTCCATCTAAAGACAGGTAGACCCCGTCCGTCGTTACAAATAAGGTATTCAATAAAGGCTTCATTCGATCAACTTCTTTTCTAAATAATCTTGAACCGAAGTATCTTGCTTTAATTTCGGCAGGCAAATATCGGCTAAGGAACACTTCCGGCATCCCTTACGGCGCCGTACTTTCGGCGTATAGCCCCGGGCAATATATTGGCGCATCTGCTCCAAGAGCTTCGAGATCGTGTCCCGCTGGTCCTCCGAAAATACCGTTTTTTCACGCCGCCTCGTCTCCCCGTAATAGATATAGCCGTAGGGAATGGTCGTACAGAACATGTCTTCCAAACAGAGGGCCTGCAAGGCTAATTGAAACACATCTTCCTCGCCCTCCTTCGGCCGGCCTCGCTTGTATTCAATGGGTACCACCTCGTAGGTGCCCTCAAAAGAAGGAATAAAGACACCGTCCTTCTTTTGATGAAACTCCACGATATCACAATCGCCGGAAATCCCCAAAGACGCCGAAAAAACGCGCATCCCCCGTACGATGATCTTCCCCTTTCGCTTTTCCCGGCTCATGGGGTCATGGGCCTTATCATGCAGGGCATGACCTCCAATAGTCAAGACATTTTCCTGCCACTGTCCCTCCAAATAATCCAAGGCCCACTGGCGAGGGCAGAAGGCAAAGTGTTGAATTTCTGCAATCTGTAAATACTCTTCTTCTGAATATTTTCTATCATTCATAGACTCACCCGTTTCCAGACAAAAACTGTCGTCCTTAATAACTTCGTCACAGACAGCAAAAAACCCTGCAAAATTCATTGCAGGGTTTGATAATCGCTACGACAGATTAGTTATTAACGTGGGTTCTCCAGTATTCCGTGGCGCCCGTAATGTCAGCGATTTTCCAGAACAAGCCATCAAAGAAGGCCTGGTTGTTTTCCGTCATTTCTTGTCTGACGTTTACGCCATTATGCATAACTCGGTCGACGGAGATATAGCGTTCGGAGTTGCCCGTGTAGGTCGAGAAGGTAACGTTGTACGGGTCGAGCTGGCTGATAGCAACATCGCCGCTGCCTTTCTGTACTTTGTAAACCAATCCACCTAAAGCAGGAACACTGCTTTCACGGTTGGAAAAATAGGTGCTGGAAGGATCCAGATAGTAGTTACTGTCTTCATCAGAGCCGATAAACGGATAGGTTCCGTAAAGAGGCGCCGTGGAATACGATGATTGGCCGGCGGGAACGATCGTAGCTGCAAAAGAAGTCGACGACACAGGAAGTAATACTGCGGCTAAAACCCAAAACATTGCAATTAACATACTTTTTTTCTGCATAGTAACATCCTCCATTTCCAGTTTTCAAATGCTATTAAAAATTACTTTTTGTTATTATAACACAAAAAAAATAGTCAGTCCAGCCAAATTTGGCCCCTCCATCGCGTCTTTTGTAAGATTATAATGTATTCATTACACCCATAACGCCTGCTGTTTTTTTCGCATCACTCCGCCATTATCCGTCCATCACTTGTTTTTACTTAAATAAATCGTTCCTGTTTTACAGCGCCATCCCTCTCTCTTAACGAAGTGGAAATCTCCCTTTTCGAGGACTGCCATTTCGAGGATTACGAGAGTCCCTTTTTTAAGATGACGGAAAGAAATTGTATAAATAGTATAATAACGACAAAAATTTGGTATAATAGAAATAATCAATACGGCCTCGACAGCGGAAATAGGGACATGACCGCAGAACCAAATAAAAAGGGTTATCCCATGTCATAAAAACAGGTCGTCATTCCCTTGCTTCACAGCGAGAATAGACGCCTTATCGAGGCAAAATCTAAAGAAAGCAGGTGTTATCTATGAATTATTTAAAAGAATCTCAATTCGAAGGCTCGGTACTCGGTTTTATCGGCTACTACCTGATCATGACCCTCCTGACCATTTTCACCTTAGGCATTGCCTATCCCTGGGGCTACGTCATGTTCCAGCGCTGGATCTGCCGCAATACGGTCATCGACGGCCATCGGCTCTATTTCGACGGAACGGGGACACAGCTCTTCGGTAATTACATAAAATGGTGGTTCTTCACCCTGATTACCATAGGTATCTATGGCCTCTGGCTTTACAATAAAATGACGAATTGGCGCGTAAAACACACCCATATGGTATCGGCCGAAGACAGCCTCGATGCTTGATAAGAAAATGAGGATGAACTCGCGGCAATCACAAAGCCGCGAGTTCATCCTAAAGGGCTCACACGGCCGGAAGCAATCATTCTGACCTTGGATTGTGTGAAAGGATTACAATATCGCCCCCGCCTGACTAGAAGATATGTATCCCTTCGGAAGGCACGATAAATGCACGAAAAACGCTTTTGGGGTAGATGTTGGGATAGAGAAATCCCTCAGCCAATAGAAATTATAAAAAAGAAAGCCGCACTGTTAAACCCATAAAAGGCTTACCAGTGCGGCTTTTCGTATGGCGGAGCGGGTGGGATTCGAACCCACGAGACCTTTCGGCCTAACTGATTTCGAGTCAGCCCCGTTATGACCACTTCGATACCGCTCCACAAAAGACTTAATTAGTATATCACGGCACATACTATTCGTCAAGTAATTTCCAGGTAATTTCCCTGTCGTCGACAGGAAAGCCGCCCTTTCGAAACGTCTTTGCCAGCACGCTTCCTTGGGGTGGAAGAGGCCGACTCCCTATGAAGGAGGTTCCACTCCGCTCATAGGGAATCCCTCTGACAGACGTAATGCACGACGACCGATTCCTGGCGCTGCCTTGGCTTACAAGGCTTCGCCCCTCGTCGTTTTAACCCAATAGTTGGCAATGTCGGCAAATTCTTGGAGCGACAAGGTTTCACCGCGGCGCTGACCGTCGATTGATGCTGCTTCCAAGACCTTGGCAATCTGTTCCTTGGTCATGCCTGTATTCTTTAAGGCATTGGACAAGGTTTTCCGCCGCTGCTGAAAGGCCGCTTTGACGACCGAAAAGAACCGTTTTTCATCGGTCAATTCAACAGGAGGATTCTTGCGAACGTCCATGGCAACGACAGCCGACGTGACTTCCGGCGCCGGCATGAAGCACTTCGGCGAGATTTCAAAGAGCATCTTCGGTTCCGTATAATACTGGACCGACACGGAGAGAGCCCCGTAGATTTTATGACCCGGTACGGCTACCATTCGTTCAGCCACTTCTTTTTGAACCATGACGACGATCCGTTCGATAGGCAGTTTCTGTTCCAACAACTTCATGATGATCGGCGTCGTGATGTAGTACGGAAGATTGGCACAGACCTTGAAAGGCTTGTGATTCATGAGGGTTTCAATGTCCGTACGCATAATATCGCCGTGGACGACGCGAACGTTGTCGTAATGTTCCAAGGTCTTATCGAGGACAGGCAGCAGATGGTCATCCAATTCGACAGCGGTTACGGCTGCCCCCGTTTCTGCTAAAGCCTGGGTCAGTGTCCCAATGCCCGGCCCGATTTCAAGGACCGGATCGCCTTCACCGAGATCCGCCGCATCGGCGATGTCATCGACGACACTATGGCGAATGAGGAAGTTCTGCCCCAGCTTCTTATTCATGCGCAGGCCAAAGCGGTTGACGACGTAGCGGACGACGTCGGGATTAGATAAGTCGACTTCTTTCATTTATTTCACCTCATCGATCTGACGGATAGCCTGATCCCACTCTTGGCGGGTAACACCGTAATGATTTAAACGCTTCAAAAACTGTTTGGCATTGCCGTAGCCGATGCCGAGTATGGCCCCCACTTCAGCCCGGCGGTCCGATGCGTCAGGACTGCCGTTCAATCCGGCCCCGGTAAGGTCGCTCATGGTAAAGGTATCCTGCGGTTCATAGGCGGCACAGCGCACCTTGGACAAAGCCAGTCGGATGGCTTCGGGCGACGCCTGTTCGACACCAAGGTCATCGTTGGCAATGGCATCTTTCCGGGGAATAAAGGCGTGCTTGGCCTCTGGAAAACGGTCGGTCAGGAACTTTCGGATCTGTTCGCCGGCCCGGTCGGGGTCGGTCAAGATGATGATGCCCCGCTTTTCATAGGCACAGCGAATCTGGTCCAGCGTATGGGGTTTTAAGTTGAACCCATCGGTCGTAATCATGTCGACGTCGATGTGACTGGCCCGGATACGGGCGACGTCAGACCTTCCTTCGACGACGAGGACTTCCTTAATCATGAGCCGCTCCTTCCCGATGTTCGGCAATGTACTGGGCCGCGCTCAAAATAGCCAATACGTTGTGTTCAAAGACGATGCCCCCTTGGAGGTAGATCATGTAGGGATCGCGAATGGGGCCGTCGGCCGACAGCTCAATAGACGAGCCCTGAACGAAGTCGCCGGCTGCCATGATGATTTTGTCGGCATAGCCCGGCATATCATCAGGAATGGGCGTGACATGGGCATCGACAGGCGAAAAGCCCTGAATTCCCTGGCAAAAGAGGCACATATTTTCTTCATTTTCCAAATAGATAGTCTGAATCAAATCGACGCGGGGCGTCGTAACGGCCGGCGACACGCGAAAGCCCATTTTTTCAAAGACCGCCGCCGCAAAGACAGCCCCTTTAATGGCCTGAGCCGTTACGTGAGGGGCCATAAAAAATCCCTGGAAAAAGAGTCGGTAGCCGGCAGCATAGGAACCGAGTTCATCGCCAAGGCCCGGCGCTGTCAGGTAGTCGGCTGCCGCTTCGACCAATTCGGCCTTGCCGGCGATATACCCGCCCGTCGGGGCAATGCCGCCGCCGGGGTTCTTGATGAGTGAACCGGCGATGATATCGGCACCGGCTTCGATAGGTTCTCGTTCGGCTGCAAATTCACCGTAGCAATTATCGACGAAGCAGATCGTCTTCGGACTGACTTTCCGGACGACGGCGATAATTTTTTCAATGTCTTCAATGGTGAGCGACGCCCGCGTGCTGTAGCCGCGAGAGCGCTGGATGAGGACCAGTTTCGGCTGCTTTTCGCCAACCTGTTGTTCAATACCGGAAAGGTCGTAAGCATTGTCCTTCAAGGGTACCTCTTCATAGGCGACGCCGATTTCTTTCAAGGAGTGAGGCGTATGGCGGGCATAGCCGATGACGCCCTGCATCGTATCGTAAGGGGCTCCGACGAGGCTCATCATGAGATCACCCGTGTGAAGGAGGGACAGTAAAACCGTCGCCAAGGCGTGGGTTCCCGACACGAAGTGGGGACGGACCAAGGCTTTTTCCGCCTTGAAGACCCGGGCAAAGACTTCATCGAGTTTTTCCCGGCCCATGTCGCTGTAGCCGTAGCCTGACGTACCGGCAAACTGATAGGAAGAAATTTGCGCGTCCTTATAGGCTTTCAATACTTTTTCCGTATTTTTCAGACAAATGGTATCAATGCGTTCAAACTGAGGGGCACAGAGTGCCAGTGCTTCTTTTCGTAATACTTCTAAATCCAGAGACAATGTAGTTGATTCCTTTCTATCTATAAGCTAAAAATCAATATCCTCCAAGACGGCGGCTATCAATCCTTGTTCGTTATCATAGTGCTCCTTATCATACCAGTGAATATATGGCATCCGCTTAAACCAGGTCAGTTGACGCTTGGCAAAATGCCGCGTCCGGGCCTTGATCTGACAGACGGCCTCGTCGAGAGGCATCGTTCCCTGTACATAGCGGGCCAGTTCCTGATAGCCGATGGCCTTCATGGCCTGGCTGTCGGGAGAAACGCCAAGATGGAGAAGGTTTCGGACTTCGTCAATCCAGCCCTCTTTTACCATGACGTCGACCCGTTCTTCAATGCGGGTATACAAGACCTCCCGCGGCAGGCGAAGGCCGATGACATAGGCATCATAGACGAGGTCATGAGCCTTTCCCTGGCGGACGAAAGACTTTCCTTCGCCCTGCTCGATGGCGCTGACCAATCGCGTCAAGCGGTGAGTGTTGGATAGGAGTTCGTGCCAATCCGGCGGCTCCCAATCCGTTTCTTTTCGGATATAGTCTTTGAGGGTTTCCTCATCGAAGCCTTCTAACTTGGCCTGAGCTCGCCGTTTATCGGCTTCCGTCATCCGCGAGGCCTGAAAGTCATAGCCTTCGAGGAGGGACTGGACATAGAGGCCCGTACCGCCGACGAGGATGGGTATCTTCCCTTCCCCATTGATTTTTGTAATAGCCTCCCCTGCCATGCAGCAGAATTTAGCCGCTGAATACGGCTCATCGGGGTCGGCGATATCGATTAAATAATGGCGGTACCGGGACAGTTCGTCGGCCGTTGGCTTGGCCGTGCCGATATCCATGTGGCGATAAATTTGATAGGCATCGCCGGAAATGAGGTCGGTCCTGTAGTGATCGGCCAGGGAAAAGCTGAGGGCTGTCTTTCCCACCGCCGTCGGACCGATGATGGCAATTACTTTTTCCATGATTCACACTCCAATACGGCATAGCCAATGTGACTGTATTTGCCGCCATACAATTTAGCCTGGGGGAAGTCCCGACACAATTGGCGAAAGTCCCGTTCTTTAATGACGACCCGGCGCCGCGCCTTCTGAAGTGCCCGCTCAATGAGGTCCGGCGTAAGGCTGCCGTGATCCATGATGGCCCGCACGGGCTGGAACTGACAGCTCCCTTCGACGGGCCGCCGGAACATGGGGTCGAAGTAGAGGACGTCATAAAAAGGCCCGTCGTCTGCTTCGAGATAGTGGCGATAATCGCTGCAGTGCAGGGAAATGCGGCGCAAGGCCGCCGTGACGTCATCCTTATCGTGGACGAAGCGGGAAAACCCCCAGGACGTCACAGCCGAAAGAAGGGGCGACACTTCTAAGGCATGAATGGTCGATTCTTCCGGCAATCCAAAAGAGGCGACGATAGAGTCGGCGCCAAAACCGCAGGTGCAGTCGAGGACGGACAAGGGCACCTCTCCCGGAGTCCCGCCCTGAAGAGCCGCCAGCAAATGATCCGGCTGTCCCTTGCGGAGGTGCTGAATCCGCAGTTCAGCCATATTGAGGCTGAAAAAATGACTGCCTTCAGGACGGTCAATCTGCGGCCCCCGTGACGAGTAGACGAGGAAATTTTCTCCATAGTCCTTCATCAAATCGGAGATGGTCCGCTTGTGCCGCGGCACAAAGGAAAAACCCATTTCTTCGGCCCAGGCTCTTCCCTCATCCTGCAATTTTTCTTTGGCCTTTAAGGAAGGCACGACGTAGATATTCGTCCTCATGTCCGTTTAAAGAGATGGGCCAATTCTTTCGGCGTAAAGCGGATGATAATCGGCCGGCCATGAGGGCAGACGTAAGGTTTTTCCGTGTGGAACAAATCATCCAAGAG
This sequence comes from Megasphaera sp. UBA1696, assembly GCA_002319965.1. GTDB lineage: Bacteria > Bacillota > Negativicutes > Veillonellales > Megasphaeraceae > Megasphaera. Next base: position 159,840 of record DCJQ01000024.1, on the reverse strand, counting down.
CTGCTTCATCTGGCGAATATTAAGTTGGTCACCGGCCTTTACGGCGCCGTGGCACGAGAGATATGCCAGGGAGCGATGGCGGACCATGGCCTTATCGGGCTCTTTCTGGTCGTGCAGGAGTTGGCAGATATCCTTCAAGGAATCTGCAATGTCGCTGCTCTGCAGATCGCAGGGCACTTCTTCCATACGAAGGGTCGACGGCCCGGCTTCAGAGTAGGCATATCCCAAGTCGGTAAAGAGGTCCTGCCGCTCCAAGAGGAGGGTCATATCGTCGCTGTCGACTTCAATAAATTCCGGAGTCAGCAGCTGCTGACTCGGCATCCGTTCGACGCGGCGGCAGAAGGTGTCGTAACGGATCCGTTCGTGGGCTGCATGCTGGTCAACGATGTACAGATCCTGCCCCTTCTTGGCGACGATGAAGCAGTCGGCTACGACGCCGAGGGGGATAAAGACGTCGTCATCGCCTTCAAAGACAATTTTCGGCGCCGCTTCCCCTGAATCGGATGAAGCGGCATCCACCGCCCCGCCGCCTTGTCCGTGCTGAGCCAGGGCCTCTGAAAAGAGGCGACTGCTGTCACCGGTTCGAGTCGGCGGTTCATAAGTCCGCTCCTGACGGGGAAGCGAAGAAGCAGGGCGGCCGGTAAAGGAGCTGGCCGGGCTCGGTTCTTCCCGCAGAGAATCCCGTTCTTCCGAAGAAGTCGCTTTGTCGACGGTAAACAGCGCCGCAGGCTGAGGAACTGCCGCCACAGGCGAAGAAGCCTTTTCAGTCGGTGCCGGATCAGACGGCGCAATGCGTATCTCTTCGACGGTCGGCCGTCCCATCGTCTTTTCGTCTGACGGCGGTTCAATCGTCTTGGCCATGTCTTCCGGCTTTTCCTGCTCAACCAAGGCCGTTACAATGCTGCGGTAGATAGCCCGGTAGACGGCCTGTTCATCGGAAAACTTGATTTCCGTCTTGGCCGGATGAACGTTGACGTCAATGGCCGCCGGGTCGACGCGGAGGTGGAGCATGGCAAAGGGATAGCCCGATTTTGGCAGCATGGCATGGTAGGCGTTGTCGATGGCCTTGAACATCAAGGGGTTATGGACGATGCGCTGGTTGACGATGCACGTCTGCCAGCCGCGGTTGCTCTTTAAGACCGACGGTTTTCCCACGTAGCCTTCGAGGGTAATGCCGTCCTGCTCGCCCTTAATGGCAAAGACTTCGCGGGCCACTTGGGCACCGTAAATGTTAGCAATCGTCTCCCGCAAATCACCGGTACCGCCGGTCTTCATCGTCGTTCGGCCGTTATTGGTAAAGGTAAAGGCAATAGACGGATTGGCTAAGGCCAGTTTGGTGACCATTTCCGAAATCTTGGAGCTTTCCGTCCGTTCGCTCTTTAAGAACTTCCGTCGTGCCGGCGTATTGTAAAAGAGGTCGCTCACTTCCATCGTCGTCCCGACGGGAGCGCCGGCCTGGTCTTCCGACGTAATGACGCCGCCGTCGAGGAGGAGGTGAGTTGCAAAGTCATCCCCTTCCTGACGGGTCGTAATCTGCATGTGCGACACGGCAGCGATGCTGGGCACGGCTTCGCCGCGAAAACCTAAGGACGTAATGGCAAAAATATCTTCGACGGAACTGATTTTACTCGTCCCGTGACGGATGATACATTTTTTGGCATCTTCGGCACTCATGCCGCAGCCGTCGTCGGTGACCCGCATATAAGACTGGCCGCCGTCGGCGATTTCCACCTCAACAGAAGAGGCTCCGGCATCGATGGCATTTTCGACGAGCTCTTTGATGCACGACGCCGGCCGTTCGACGACTTCACCGGCAGCGATTTTATTGCGCGTTGCTTCATCTAAGACATGAATGATTGAACTCAATGGATTCCACTTCCTTCTTTAGCATCTTTTTGCAGACTATATAAGAAAGAAATCGCTTCAATAGGCGTCATGCTGCTCACATCGACACCGAGGAGCTTATCGATGACGGGACTCGAAAAGAGGCTGTCTCCCATAGGTGACGGCTCTTGAACGACCGGCCTTTGAGCCGGCATCGTTCCGCCCCCTTCTTTTTCCAACTCTTCAAGAATGACGTCAGCCCGTTTCAAAAGGCTTTCCGGCAGGCCTGCCAGGCGGGCAACGTGAAGACCGTAACTGCGGTCGGCCCCACCGGGAACGATGCGCCGCAGGAACTTGATGTGCTTGCCCCGTTCCTTAACGGCGACGGTATAGTTCTTAATCTTCGGCGAGTCATCGGCCATGGCGATGAGCTCATGGTAGTGGGTGGCAAACAAGGTCAGGCCATGGACGTTCTTCAGGCAGTATTCGATGACAGCCCGGGCGATGGACATGCCGTCGAAGGTACTCGTTCCCCGGCCGATTTCATCGAGGATGAGCAGACTTCGGGAGGTGGCATGTTTTAAGATATAGGATACTTCCTTCATTTCCACCATGAAGGTACTCTGGCCGGTCAGGATGTCATCACTGGCACCGATTCGGGTAAAGATGCGGTCCACCGGGCAGATGGAGGCTTCTTTAGCCGGAATGAAGGACCCGGCCTGAGCCATGAGGACCAGTACGGCCACTTGACGCATATACGTCGATTTACCGGCCATGTTGGGTCCGGTGATGACCAGGATTTCATGGTCGTCGTGATTTAAGTTGACGTCGTTAGGGACGAACAATTCGTCCTTTAAATACCGCTCTACAATGGGATGGCGCCCGTCTTTGATGCGAATGGCGGATTTCGTATTGAGGGACGGCCGGACGTAGCGATTATCATAGGCGGCAGCGGCTAAACTGTACAGGCAGTCGACGCGGGCAATGGCTCGAGCCGTTTCCTGCATGGCCGGGATATGGGCCTGGATTTGGCGGCGAATGTCGCCGAACAATTTATATTCTAATTCCAGCATCCGTTCCTGACTGGTCAGGGCCTTTATTTCAAATTCCTTCAGCTCCGGCGTAATATAGCGTTCCGCATTGACCAACGTCTGCTTGCGCACGTAGTAGTCGGGAATCGGTTTGGTGTTAGAATGAGAGATTTCAAAGTAATAGCCGAAGACCTTGGTATAGCCGATTTTCAGCTTGATACCGGTCTTTTCTTTTTCCGCTTCTTCCAGCTGCTGCAAAAAGGCATGGCTGTTGGCAGCAATGGAACGGATTTCGTCGAGGTCCGGCGAAAAGCCGTCGCGGATGACGCCGCCGTTGCGAATGACCAAGCCAGGTTCATCCTTAATGCCCCGGCATAAGAGGTCGCAGACGTCATCATGGGTTTCCAGACGGTCGTTCAGGCTGTGCAGTAAATCGGCTTCAGCCCCGGACAACACGTCTTTCAGCTGCGGTATAACGGCCAGGGATTCGCGCAGGGCGACCATGTCCTTCGGCGTCGCCGTCCCCGTTTCGATACGCGTCAAAATGCGTTCGAAATCGTAAATCCGGTCGAGAACGTCGGCCAGATCCTGACGCATGATTTCATGAAGGACTAAGTCTTCTACGGCGTCTTGGCGACGCGTGATGTCCGCGATGCGGATGAGCGGCGCTTCGAGCCATTTGCGAAGAAGCCTTCCGCCCATAGCCGTATTGGTCTTGTCGAGGACGTCGAGGAGGGTACCCCGGCGGCCGCCGTCGCGGACGTTCTGGGTCACTTCCAAATGGCGCAGGCTGGCAGCGTCGATGACCAGACGCCGTTCATTGTCGATGTGTTCCAGCGAATTGATATGGGAAATATCGGACTGCATGACCTCCCTGACATAGTTCAGGAGGATTCCGATGCAGGCTCCGGCCCGCGATGCGGCGGCAAAGGCTTCGGCCTCAAAATACGACTTGGCTTGTTCCTTATAATCGACGCTGTCATCGACGGCAAAGGCCGTCACCGTGCACTGGCTGAGGTGCCCCTTCAGGTACTGCTGTACCTTTTTCATATATTCGCCCATATTGGCGTAAATCAGTTCGCTCGGTTCGTAGACGGCAAGAATATCAAATAAAACGTCGCCCATCTCGGACGCGGCGCAGTCGGCCCACAGGCACTCACCGGTCGTAACGTCCGTTAGGGCCATGGAAATGATGCCGTCACTGGCCGTGAGGCAGCCGATATAGTTATTCTGTTTTGAAGCTACGGCATTTTCCAGGGTAATCGTCCCCGGCGTGATGACCTTGATGATTTTCCGCTTGACGAGGCCCTTGGCCAATTTGGGATCTTCAATTTGTTCACAAATCGCAACCTTATACCCTTTATGGACCAAGCGCTCGATATAGGTATCGGCCGAATGAAAGGGTACGCCGCACATCGGGACTTTTTCCTTATTGCCGCCGGCCCGGCCGGTCAATGTCAAATCGAGTTCGCGCGACACCGTCAAGGCATCGTCAAAAAACATCTCATAGAAGTCGCCGAGACGGAAAAAGAGGATCTTATCCTGACACTGCTCTTTGACTTCCATGTACTGCTCCATCATGGGCGTTAATTTTTTTCCTGCCAAAGTCTCACCTTCCTTAGTGTACTAAGTGGCCTTTGAGAACCCATGTCTGACCCTTATCGACAGCCACGGGGACGGTATCGCCGATGGCAACGGAGCCGTCATTTTCCCAGATGATCATCTTATTGCCCGTCGTCCGGCCAAACCAATGATCGGCATCGTTCTTCGTCGGACCTTCGACGATGACGTCGTAGACCCGGTTCTCCATTTCTTTATTTTTCTGCAAGCTGTATACGTTTTGGACATCCATCAGACGCTGCAGGCGGCGGCTTTTTTCGTCCTGCGGGATTTGGCCTTCCATCGTCGCTGCCGGCGTTCCCGTCCGCGGCGAATAGATGAAGGTATAGGCCATGTCATACTGGACGCGTTTTAAAAGGTCCAGTGTCTCTTGAAACATGGCTTCCGTTTCCCCGGGAAAGCCGACGATGATATCCGTCGTCAGGACCAAATCGGGCATGCGCTTTCTGGCGTAGTCGACGAGTTCTAAATAATGTTCCGTCGTATAGCCGCGGTTCATCTTCTTTAAGAGTTCATCGGACCCGCACTGAATGGGCAGATGCATGTGATTGACGATTTTTTGACTTTCGGCAATGGCGTCAATCATGGCAAAGGTCATGTCCTTCGGATGGCTGGTCATGTAGCGGACCCGCTCGATGCCGTCAATGGCGTCGACAGCCTTCACGAGTTTGGAAAAGTCCGTGCCGTCCTTTAAATCGAGACCGTAGGAATTGACATTCTGGCCGAGAAGGGTGATTTCCTTATAGCCTTCGGCAGCGACTTTCTTGATTTCTTCGACGATGGCCTCAATGGGACGGCTGACTTCACGGCCCCGGACGTAAGGAACGATGCAGTAAGTGCAGAACTTATTGCAGCCGTTCATAATAGGAATCCAAGCAAAGAAATTCTGAAAGCGCTTGACCGGCATATCATGAAAGGCCGGCAGACTCATATCGGCTTCCATATAGTGCGCCTTTTTGCTGTTCCGCTTTTCAATGAGGTCGATGAGCTTGTGAATGTTGTGGGTCCCAATGACCAAATCGATATGGGGTGCCCTTTTAAAGAGCTTATCCTGCCATTCCTGAGCCATGCAGCCGGTAATGGCGATGATGAGATCCGGGTTTTTGGCCTTCAAATGCTTGAATTCCCCGATTTTCCCCAAGGTCTTATCTTCCGCCGTTTCCCGCACGCAGCAGGTGTTGACCAAGATGACGTCGGCCATATCAAGGTCTTCCGTATGGTGGTAGCCTAAGGCTTCCAGCTGGCCTGCGTAGTGCTCACTGTCCGACACATTGGCCTGACAGCCGTAGGATATAATATGATAAAATTGATTGCGCTGAAAATCCATGTATGTCTCTCCATTTTTATAAAATCGTAATTTAGGTTTACATTACATGATAGCATATATCAGTATCCTGTGGCAAGAAAAAAGGGATGCCCCCCCTTTCCTACCAGATGTGCCCTTTGCCCCTCGTCATAAGGCGGTCCCGTGGGCCGAAAAAGCCCCTATAAGCCGGCGTGACTTATAGGGGCAAAACACCTTGGGAGACAGGTTATGTGTGCTTAATGAACGGTAACTAATTCGTATTCCCGCGTACCCAAACCGATTTTTTCCGCATGTTCCAAGGTCGTCTTCCAGTCGACGTTGGGGTTGCTGTCAAGGAAATGATCGTGGTGGTGGTGCCAATCGGGCTGAGCTAAATGATCCGACAGTTGGCTGTTGGCCATGGGCGTAGCCTTCTGACAGGCATCGACACAGGCCTGATCGAGGGCTACCGGGTCAAAGGAGGCGAACATACCGATGTTCGGAAGAATCGGTGCGTCGTTTTCAGCATGACAGTCGCAGTTCGGCGAAATGTCCATGACCATGTTGATATGGAAACACGGACGATCCTGACAGACAGCCTGAGCATATTCGGCCATTTTGCGGTCGAGTTTTTCATTGGCGTCCCATTCGACGGTCTGGATGGCGTCAAAGGCGCAGGCACCGATGCAGCGGCCGCAGCCCTTGCACAATTTCTGGACGATATGAGCTACATTGTTTTCATAGATGATGGCGTCCGAGCCGCATTCTTTGGCGCAGCGATGACAGTTGCGGCACAGGCTTTCATCGACGACGGGTTTGCCCGACGAATGTTGTTCCATCTTGCCGGCACGGCTGCCGCAGCCCATGCCGATATTTTTAATGGCGCCGCCAAAGCCCGTCGATTCATGACCTTTAAAGTGAGCCAGGCTGATGAAGACATCGGCATCCATAATGGCCCGGCCGATTTTAGCCGTTTCGACGTATTCGCCGTTTTTAACGGGGATCTCAACTTCATCCGTACCCCGAAGGCCGTCGCCAATGATGATCTGACAGCCTGTCGTCACCGTGTTATACCCATTGAGGTTGGCACAGTCCATATGTTCCAGGGCATGTTTACGGCTGCCCGGATAAAGGGTGTTGCAGTCCGTCAAGAAGGGACGACCGCCCAATTCTTTAACGACGTCGGCAACGGCTTTGACGTACTGCGGACGCAGGGAGGCCAAACAGCCCAGTTCCCCGAAATGGAGTTTGATGGCAACGAATTTACCTTCAAAGTTGATATTTCCGATGCCGGCCTTCTTACAGAGCTTTTGCAGCTTCTGTAAATTGTTCGTTCCCGGATGACAGCGAAAATCTGTAAAATACACTTTTGATTTTTCCATAACCTTACCTCCTACCATAAATGACCTTAAACGGTTCTTTCTCATTATACGCCTTAGAGCATGCTCAAAGTCAAGAAAAAAGAAGGTTTGCTGCAAGTGCAGCAAACCTTCTCTTCATAGGCTGTATTACTGGCCGCGGCGCATGGCCTTTTTGCGGTCGTGTTTGTCGAGGATAGCTTTGCGGATACGGATGCTCTGCGGCGTAACTTCGACGAGTTCGTCGTCATTGATCCATTCCAAAGCTTTTTCAAGGCCCATATCCTGAGGCGGCGTCAAGCGAAGGGCTTCGTCTGATGCCGAAGAACGGGTATTGGTCAAATGTTTCTTCTTGCAGGGGTTGACATCGATGTCGACGTCACGGTTGCTTTCACCGACGACCTGGCCGAGGTAGATTTCTTCGCCCGGCTTAATGAACATCGTGCCGCGGTCCTGGAGGTTGAAGATACCATAGCCCGTCGTCGTGCCCGATTCGAAGGCAACCAAACTGCCGCGGGTACGGCCCGGGATGTCGCCCTTCCAAGGAGCATAGCCCTGGAAGACATGGTACATGATGCCGTTGCCCTTGGTGGCCGTCAGGAATTCACTGCGGAAACCGATGAGGCCGCGGGCCGGAATGATGAATTCCAAGCGGGTATAACCGGAGATGTCAGTCATGTTGACCATTTCCGCTTTACGAGTACCGAGTTTTTCCATGACAGCGCCCATGAATTCAGGCGGAACGTCGATGGTGAGCGCTTCCAGCGGTTCGCAGCGCTGGCCGTTGATTTCTTTGGTAATGACGCTGGGCTTGCCGATCTGAAGTTCGTAGCCCTGACGGCGCATTTCTTCGATGAGGACGGCGATGTGGAGTTCACCACGGCCCGATACTTTAAAGGCATCGGCACTGTCCGTTTCTTCGACGCGGAGGGATACGTTGGTCTGGATTTCGCGGAACAAGCGGTCGCGAAGGTGACGGCTGGTGACGTATTCCCCTTCCTGACCGGCGAAGGGGCTGTCGTTGACGTAGAAAATCATGGACAAGGTCGGTTCGTCGATGTCGATGCGCGGCAAGGCTTCCGGATTCTGCGGGTCGGTGACGGTTTCGCCGATCTTGAGGTCAGAAATGCCGACGATGCAGGCGATTTCGCCCATACCGGCTTCTTCCTGTTCGACGCGTTTCAATCCTTCATACGTATAAACTCGGCCGATTTTAGCCTTGCGCTGGCTTTCACCGTCAGTGACGACGACGTTTTGGTTGGCACGCATTTTACCGCGAACGATACGGCCGATAGCGATTTTACCGACATAGTCATCGTAGTCGAGGGTCGTTACCATGAACTGGAGCGGGCCTTCGAGGTCGCCCTTAGGAGCCGGGCAGTATTTAATGATCGTATTGAACAAGGGTTCGAGGTTGTCGCTTTCTTCATCCATGGACGTTTTGGCAATGCCGTCACGGCCGTTGGCATAGACAACCGGGAAATCGAGCTGTTCATCGCTGGCATCGAGTTCCATAAACAGTTCCAAGACTTCGTCTTCGACTTCCGATACGCGGGCACCGGGTTTGTCGATCTTATTGATGACGACGATCGGCTTGAGCTGCTGTTCCAAAGCCTTGCGCAAAACGTATTTCGTCTGCGGCATGGGGCCTTCAAAAGCGTCGACCAGCAACAGTACGCCGTCAACCATATTCAGTACGCGTTCAACTTCGCCGCCAAAGTCAGCATGCCCCGGCGTGTCGACGATGTTGATCTTGACGCCTTCATGCATGACCGATGTATTTTTGGATAAGATTGTAATGCCGCGTTCACGTTCGATGTCTCCCGAGTCCATGACCCGTTCTTCTACCTTTTCATTCGAACGGAAAACATGGCTCTGTTTAAGCATGGCATCGACGAGAGTCGTCTTACCATGGTCAACGTGAGCGATAATGGCAATGTTTCTAATATCTGTGCGTTCCATCTAATATCCTCTCTCTCATATAACAACATAGTTATAAACTAGGTTAGTATAGCACGAATAGAAAAAATTGTCCATGTTTTCGACGCGCCGGCATTAATTTTACATCTTTACAAAAATTTTAATTAAGAAACGAAAAACAGCACGAAAGGCCGTTCTAATCTCGCCTTTCGTGCTGTTTGAGACAGCTTCATTTCTTATGCTTGATTTTTGTGGAGCATGATTTCCAGGACTTCGTCGTCGGTCTGCTGCATCCCTTTCGTCGCCAAGAAGCCGACGTTTCGCAGGCATTCATCCGCCGAATTGGCGACAAGGCCGTCAGAGCCGGCCACCCGCACGTCGCTGAGGGCCAAGAGGACCGCTTCATAGGCACTGGTAACAGAGGCCAAGACCTTCATGCCGCAGCTGTTGGCAGCACCGTCACAGACCATGCCGACGACAGAACCTGACATGGTTGCGATGGCCCTTTCAATAACGGCTAAGGGTTCGTCGTCAGCCAACAGCCAAGCCATGGCAGCAGCGGCTCCCATAGCGGCCGTGACGGTCGCACAGAAGGCCGAGAGCTTAGGCAGGAAACTGTGTGCATAGATGGCAACCATACTGGACAGGGCTAAGGCGCGGACCCGTTTTTCTTCGTCGACTTTTAAAAAGTCAGCTACGACCGTGACCGGTTCGGTTGCGGCAATGCCCTGATTGCCCGACCCGGAGTTAGTCATGGCCGGAAAAGCAGCCCCGCCCATACGAGCGTCGGAGGCAGCGACGGAACGGATGCGAACGGCCTGCATCAAGTCGTCGGCCAAGAGACCTTTTTTAATCATTTGCTGCAGGTTGTAACCTACCTTGAGGCCGTACGTCCCCGTCAGGCCTTCTTTCGACAAGTGGTCGTTGAGACGTTCCGCTTCCATCAAGAAAGCGATGTCTTCGTACGGTACGCATTCGGCAAAATCGACGATTTTTGCCAGCGTCAGGCCATTGAGGAAGGCAATCTTGGGATCTTCTTCGCTGCCGGCCTCGACGCGTTCATCCAGAATCGGCCGACCGTCTTTTTCGATATAAACGATATTTGTATGGTCATCGACGATGATGACCTGAACCCGATGATTTTCGCCGTAGACGACGGCTTCGGCATAGAGCACATGCGGCGTATTGTCTTTTACAGAAACGGTTATCTTGCCGTCAGCAACGTATTTTTTCCCGAGAGCCACGACGTCCGGCGTCAGATGCTGCAGCACCTGAAGGCCGGCATCGGCATCGCCGCCGATCGCGCCGACAGCAGCCGCAATGGCAAGACCCGGCATGCCCGTTCCCGGCACGGTGACACCCATGCCGTTTTTCATCAAATTGGCGGACACCAGGCCATCGATAAAGCGCACCGGTTCGCCGAGTTCACGGGCAGCGACCGCTGCCGCGTAAGCCAGAGCAATCGGTTCGGTACAACCCGTCGCCGGCGTTACATCCGTTTTTATGATATCAATCATTTGCTTCCACACAGCCATCTTCTCCATGGTACTAACCTGCCTTTTTTTCATAGATTTCCCCGCACCCCGTCTTTATAATATTATAATAACATTTTATTCATGCTCATACAACATAAGACGATTTGAGTTCCCCTTCGGAACCCGGCCTAAAAAAGCACAAAAAGGCAGCCTCCCGCCAACCGTTATGCCGCCGAAAGGGGCATGACAACTGAAGGTAAACTGCCTTTCCATATACATGTTTCAAGCAGGCACGACTGACTGCTTAATCTTCTCCGATGATACGGACTTCTGTTTCCAAATGGACGCCATGGGCCTGTTCGACCCGAGCCTGCACTTCATGGATGACGTTGAGGACGTCCTTAGCTGAGGCATGGCCCGTGTTGACGACGAAGCCGGCATGTTTCGTCGATACCTGGGCATCGCCGCAGGACAGGCCTTTTAAGCCGGTCTGGTCGATGAGGGTCCCGGCAAAATATCCCGGCGGCCGCTTAAAGGTACTGCCGGCACTGTGCATCTCGAGGGGCTGCTTGCTGCGGCGGCGATGCATGAGATCGTCCATCTTGGCCTGGATTTCGTCCCCCTTGCCGCTGCGCAGGGTCAATTCGACTTCGACGACGAATTCCTGAGACTTCTGGAATCGACTCTGGCGATAAGAAAAGCCGAAGTCCGGTGCTTCATAGGTACGGACGCTGCCCTTGCGGTCTACGACGCGTACCCGCGACACAACATGGCTCATTTCGCCGTCGTAAGCGCCGGCGTTCATGAATACGGCCCCACCGAGGGTTCCCGGAATGCCGCAGGCAAATTCCATCCCTGTCAGGCCGTTTTCCTGAGCGAACTGGCAGACGTCCTTTAACATGTACCCGGCACTGGCCAAAATTTTGCGGTCATGGCAGGCCAAGGTCTTTTTCAAAGACTGCAGCTGAATGACGACGCCGCGAATACCGCCGTCGCGGACGAGGACGTTGGACCCGCCGCCGAGGACAGTGACGACCAAGTCTAGTCGCCGGGCAGCCCGGATGGCCAAAGACATTTCCTTAACCGATTCGGGCAGCACTAATACATCTGCCGGACCGCCGACGGCAAAAGTCGTATGTTCACTCATCGGTTCATTCAGCAGGATCCGTCCTGTGGGAATGGATTTACTTAATTCTGAGACAAAAGTCGTCAGTGCATATTTATTAATCAAGGATGCTCATTCCTTCTGCCATTGCATTTTGAATAATCTGAAATACTTCACCGGCCATAGTCTGCCATTTGTTGTAATGGGTCAAATATTCTACAGCCGTTTCATTCCTTTTCACTAATTCGGCTTTCTGATTCAACAGTTCGATTTTCTTGCGGATCGGTTTATCCCCCATCGACTGAGCATAGGCTAATTGGGCCTGAAGCATCAGAAAATCACGGACCAGCTTCTTGGTCTTTTCGTCGCTGTTAAGCTTCTCACCGGCAGCGAGAAGGGCCTTATATTCTTCACAATCCTGAATGACACCGGCCAATTCATGGGCCTTATCATAAATTTCCACGTTTTACACCTCATTATTCTAAAAATAGAGGGCCTTGACTATCGAAGATTCTTAATGCCAATGCCGCTCTTGGCCAAGCCCGGGAAACCGAGCTGACGCATAGCTTCATAGGATACGATGGCGACGGTATTCGACAGGTTGAGACTCCGTGCATCTTCTACCATAGGGACCCGGAAACAGCGTTCAGGATTGGCCTTTAACAGCTCTTCCGGAAGGCCTTTTGTTTCCTTGCCGAATACGAGAAAGTCGTCTTCTTGGAACTGGATATCAGCGTAACACTGTTCCGATTTCGTCGTTAAATAAAAAAAGCGATGCTCCTTATATGTATCCAGGATTTCCTGAAAATTTTCATGGACCCGGACATCGACGAGGGACCAGTAATCGAGTCCTGCCCGTTTTAAGTGCTTATCATCAATGGAAAACCCTAAAGGCTTTACCAAGTGCAGTGAAATATGATTGGCTGCACACAACCGGGCGACGTTGCCCGTATTGCCGGGAATTTCCGGCTCTACCATTACGATATGCATGTTATATCACTCTCCAATGGATATTGTACAGGATTTATACAGGAAGTACAAGAGGAACATTGCGTTTATGACTTTTTTATGGTACACTTATGAATAATAGTTATTGTTTAATAGAAATACAGTTTTTCTGTAAATTTTTTAGAAAGAGGTGTCTTTTTATGGACAATTTTGACAACATTGCTCAGTACCCTATGTATTTCGCTCCCGGCTGTAGATTGCTGCAGCTGCAGCCCCAGATGGTTTCCGAAGTCTACGACTACCTGCGTCAGCTCTTCGGCAGCAAAATGCATCTCTACACCCGCTGCTGTTTCCTCGACGACGCTAACCAGCACAACGACGAAGCCGTCTTCATCACCTTATGCGATACCTGTTTCAAAATCTATGGTGAAACCTATGCCAACCTGCATATGCGCGACTTCTGGAACGTCTATGACGAATATAAAGACGTCTATCCTCTCGGCGACAAAGAAGACGAACTCCGCAAGACCTTGAAGAACACCTTCTGTGGCTCCCTCCCGCAGAAACACGTCAAGGACTGGCTCGAAGAATGGAAGAAATGGAGCTTGAACAGTACAGAAAAAGACTGATTCGTCTTTAGGAGCAGAGGCTATCATGAAATTTAACTACTATGGTCATTCCGCATTCACCCTTTCTGATGACGCTACGACGATTCTCTTTGATCCGTTCATTACCGATAATTCTTGGACAGATATCTGTCCCACTGATATTGCCTGTCAATACATCATCATCACCCACGGTCACGGCGACCACTACGGCGATGCTGAAGCCATTGCCAAAGCAAATGACGCGACGATTATCAGCACGGCAGAAATCGCAAACAAGGCGAGCGGCGCCGGCTGTAAGGCTCATGCCATGCACGTTGGCGGCAGCGCGTCTTTCCCCTTCGGCAAGGTGCGGCTGACTCCGGCCTTTCACGGCTCGGGCATTGCAGGCGGACTGGCCTGTGGTGTCATCGTCGAATTCGGCGGCAAACGCGTCTATTTTGCCGGCGACACGGGCCTCTTCTCAGATATGAAAATTCTCGATCGCTTCGGTCAAATCGATTGCGCGGTCCTGCCCATTGGCGACAACTTCACCATGGGCATGGAGGATGCGGCCTTGGCAGCTTTATGGGTGCAGCCCCATTTCGTCATCCCCATCCATTACAAGACCTGGCCGATCATCGAAGCCGACCCTCAGGAGTACAAAACGTTAACCGAAACGAAGTACAACATTCCTGTACAGGTCGTAGATCCGGGAACGACATATGAATTCTAGCTTTCCAAAAAGGAGCTGACTTATGGCAGCTCCTTTTTTTGTTCCCCTGTCACATAGAAAGGACGCCTTCTTTTGATTATTCCTGATTTTTATCCCCATTTCTGCTGCAAGGCCGGTGACTGTCGGCACACGTGCTGCAAGGGCTGGGAAATTGACATCGACGACGATACGGCCGCTTACTATCAAGAACTGCAAGGTCCTTTAGGCGAGACCGTCCGCAGCCATATAGAAAAAGGAGAAGATGCCTGGCACTTCATCCTGACAAAAGATGAGTCCTGTCCCTTCCTCCGTACAGACGGACTCTGCCGCCTCATCCGAGAAGGCGGCGAAGATCTCCTCTGCGACATCTGCCGCCTCCATCCCCGCTTCTTCGAGGTCGTGACCGACAAAGGCGGTTCGGAAAGAGAACTCGGCGGCGTCGGCCTTGCCTGTGAAGCGGCCTGCGAACTGCTGCTGAAAGAACGTACTCCCCTTTATTTCTTCGACAGTGACGATCCGTCCGCCGCTTGGACCTTATCGGACCTCCTGACAAGCCTCGGCTATACGCTGCAGGCAGACAGCCTCACCTATAAGCCTGACACGTCAAAAAAGGGCACGGACCGACTGTTGACCGTCCTCACTGAAACCGAACCCATCGACGACGCATGGACGGCCTCCCTCACGGCCTTGACCAAAGAAAGGCCGACGGAAGACAGTTTACAGGCTTCCCTCCGAAAGGACCGCCCTTTATACCAAAGGATATACGACTACATCTTTTACCGTCAGCTGGAAAACTTTTCAGGCAACCCCTTAGAAGTTCTGTCTCGATATGCCGGCCGCAGTACGGACTTTATCGCCCTTACGGCAGCCGCCTCGGGCGATCTTTCCGAAGCGCTGCGCCGCTGGTCGGAGCAAATCGAATACGATATGGATAACGTAAGGCTTTTACAAGAAGCAGTCCTTACGGGCCGACTGTAAACCGGAAAACATCAAAAAAGCCCTGTTTCAGGTAGATCCTGAAACAGGGCTTTTTTCTCAAGGAAAGGCCTTCCCACTACGGTTCGGGAATGTGCTGGGCCAAATCCTTGGTTATTTCTATGTGACTGAAATATTGGTGGCTCTTCCACAAAAGAGCGCTAAAGGCACTGAAGGTCAGGCGGAACCGGAAATGGTTGAAACTGATGGGTCCTTCAAACAGGGGGACGCGGTCGAGATCATAAGGGTCATCCCAGGGAAAATCGCGGCCTGTATTGACCGTAAAGGCGTAGCGGTACCCCGCTTCCTTCGTTTCCTCCATGACCATGTCATTATACTTCCCTTCCGGAAAGGCAATGAATTCACAAGGTTTTCCCGTGGCCTTTTCAATAGCCGCCTTCGAGGCCTGCAGTTCATAGCGCGCACCGGCCCGATCGAAGCTGGTCAGTGGCTTATGGCTCATCGTATGGGATCCGAATTCCATCCCGTCAGCCGCCATTTCATGAACCTGGTCCCAAGTCAGATAGCCCGGTGTCCCCACGAGGTTGATGATGAGGAAGATCGTCCCCCTCATGTGGTACTTCTTTAAAATGGGATAGGCATCTTCATAATTGTCGACGTAGCCGTCATCAAAGGTAATCAGGACCGGCCGGTCGGGCAGGTCGCCTTCGCCCCGCATATAGGCATCGAACTGTTCCAGGGTAATAGCATGGTAGTCGTTGTCATGAAGGTACTTTATCTGTTGTTCAAAATCGGCAGGCTTCATAGTCAGGACGGTATTGAACTTATTATTTACCTGGTGATAGTTCAAGACAGGTACACCGGTCAGATGATAGTTGGTCGAACCGAAATACCAAAAGGAAAACACACCGATGAAGAGGACCAAGACGGTAAGGATGACGCCAATGATCCAGGAACATATTTTTTTCACCATAAGACTTCCTTTATTTTTTCATTTTTTCTGCGGTCTTGAAAAAATGGTTCTCTGTCAGCCATTCTTGATTTCCCGTTTCCAAGGCTTCTTTCAATTCCTTGATACAGATATTTTCCATCTGAATCGTCTCGATGGTCGTCGTCATGTATTTGGTTTCTTCGTACAGGTAGTTGTCCCATTCTTCTTTTACGACGCCCTCTTTTAATGCAAAGAGCAGGTCTTCCGATTCCTGCTGTATCGCCAGTAATTCAGTCCAATGGGCGTATTCTTCTTCCGTCAGGACGAACTCACCGTACATATCCGTTTCCAGTTGTTCCTGGGAACAGACAATCGGCTTGGCATAGTCAATTCCCGTCTCGCGGTCATAGACGTGGAGCTCACGGTTTTCTCCATTGACACTAACGCGCATGGTGTACACCTCCGCTTGAGTTTAATCAAAGTAAATACAAGTTCTATTATACAGGATTTTAAGGCCGCGTCAAAGGGATTTTTGCAAACAAAAAAAGAACCGACGCAGTCGGCCTGAGCCTCACTGCGGCAGTTCTTTTCTTCACGTATTTACGCTTCTACAGGGTATACGCTGACTTTGCGGTTGTATTTACCAGCGCGTTCGAACGCAACTTTGCCTGCAGCCGTAGCAAATAACGTATCATCTTTGCCGATGCCTACGTTCGTGCCCGGATGGAAGTGCGTACCACGCTGGCGAACGATGATGTTGCCGGCTTTAACGATGACGCCGTCGTGGCATTTTACGCCAAGGCGTTTCGATTCGCTGTCACGACCGTTACGCGTGGAGCCTGTCCCTTTTTTATGAGCGAAAAGCTGTAAGTTGAAATTGAACATTCCGTCCACCTCCTGACATCTATAAGTCGAGTACGACGTATTCTCCATACTGTCGCACCATTTCCTGCAATCCTCTTGCCATAGTCCCTAAAATAATCTCTGACGCTTCAGAGGGGTTAGGAACCGTTACCGATAAGAATCCTTCGTTTACTTCATAGGGTACGTCCTTCGAAGCATACTCCATGAGACCCAACAAAGCAGTCTGTGACAGTGCTGATACGGCGGCACAGACAATATCGCTTCCTTCTTCCGCATAATCGGCATGGCCGCTTATGGTAAATCCCGTATAGCGATATTCCTTATCTCGATGCATCGTAATGGTAATCATTAGCCTTCGATTTTTTCGATAGAAACCTTCGTGAAAGGCTGACGATGGCCCTGACGACGACGGTAGTTAGATTTTGCTTTGTATTTGAAAACAAGGATTTTCTTTTCTTTACCCTGAGCCAATACTTTTGCCGTTACTTTAGCGCCTTCGACAACGGGAGCACCTACTTTAACATCACCGTCGTTGACGACTGCCAATACCTGGTCGAATACGACATTGGAATCAACATCAGCATCCAACTTTTCGACAAAGATATTGTCGCCTTCCTGGACACGATACTGTTTTCCACCTGTTTTGATAATAGCGTACATGAGTGACACCTCCTCATCAATATACTCGCTGGATACGGCGTTCCGTAAAAGGACACTTACAAGCCTCTCCACGCGGCTTATCCATAGCCACTTATGCTACGACTCATCTACTATATCATGAATCATCGGGACTGTCAATATAAAAGCCTGTGGAAACTTACAAAACAGCCCTTGTCCCGGACAGACAATATCCCCGTCACGGCCGAGCCGATAACGGGGATATTCGAGAGAAACGGTATTAGTTTCCGTTGTGATTAAAGTAGTCCGCCAACCCTTTTACAATGCTTTCGGCAAAGTTCTGCTGCTGAGCGTCCGTATTAAGAGCCTGTTCTTCACTCGGATTGGAGATGAATCCCAGTTCGAGGAGCGTCGCCGGCATGTTGGTATGCAGGAGGACGTAGAAATTGGCCGTCTTGACACCGCGGTCCGAGAAGTTCGTCGCCTTCATGTTCTGCTGGTGAATGTAGTTGGCCAGGCCGTAATCATAAGGCGTCTTGCTGTTGTAATAGGCCGTGACACCGCCGGCAGACGGTGAATCGAAGGAATCGATGTGGATGCTGATGAATACGTCAGCCTTGGCGGCATTGCCAATGTTGCTGCGGGCCTGCAGTTCTTCTACAGCACCGTCATAAGGAGCATAGACGTCGACGTCGGTCGTGCGGGTCATAACGACGTTGGCACCGGCTGCATTCAACAAGGAAGCAACCTTCTTAGAAATAGCCAGGGTAATGTCTTTTTCCTTCGAAAAAGAACCGACAGCACCGGAATCGCTGCCGCCATGACCGGGATCGATGGCAATGGTCTTGCCCTGAAGCCCCTTAGTCAGGCTGTAAGACTGGCTGCTGGCGTAGACAGGAACCGTCGTAGCCGATGGTTTGGTCGGAGTCGTCGTCTTTGTCGGCGACTTCCAGGTCGAAGACGGCTTTACAGCCGGTTTAGACGTGGTCTTACTGTTCTTGTCGGTACTCCACTGACTCCACTGTTTAACCTTACCGGACTTATCGTTTATGTCGATGACGACGCGGCTTGAACCTTTCGCACCCGTCGCCCCGGGAAGGGTAAAGACTTTGACGTCGTTCTTGGTCACCGCCTGGGGCACCTTGATGGTGACATCCGTACCGGCTGAGCGCGACGACAGTTTCACGCGGGATATGACATTACTATTAGGTTTGTAGGTTTTATCTACCTTCTTACCGATACTGGTATTGGGCAAGGTTACAAAAACATACTCGCCAGAGTTATCGATGTAAAGTTTGGGATTTACCTTGCCGCTGACATCGAGAACGGTCCGGACAAAAGGCGTATTGGCATCGTTTCGCGTTGCCGTCCGCACATTGGTAATTTCCGTTTTCGCCGCTGCATGAGCTGATACCATCGGGATCAGACAGATGAGCATGATAAGCGGAAGCATCCATATTTTTTTAAGCACGCTATCTTCTCCTTTACGATCCTAAACTGTTAACTTATTTATTATCCCACGAATAGCCGAAAAAGTCCATATTGGAGTGAAAATAAGTCAAATACCTGTTTGATTTCCGCAAGTTTTCACAAAATACGCCCAGCTTCATCAAAATTGAATCACATCGAATGATGCCGGCACCCCTTTCATTCGAACGCCACGTTGAATCGCAGTCCCTGACAAAGATTCCCCATGCAGCTGTCTAAAAAATCTGCCATCGAGGCGGAAACGACTGATCAGCCCTTCCCTTTCACCCCCTTTATACGACAAATGGCCGCACATTGACAAGGTGATCGTCTGAACCGTCGCCCCTTTCGTCATCCACCGCCGGGCTATGATGCGAAAGAGGACTGCCAATATTGACAGTCCTCTTTCGTGTTTTATCTATGCAGGGGAGGATGAATATTAGAACAAGAAGTTGATTTCTACATCCGTAAATTCATCGGGATCGTCCGAGCCGTGTTTCGCTTTGGTGCCAAAGGTCTGAGCAGCCGTAAGGACGACGTTCTTCGCTAAGGTGTAGTCGATGCCGACACCCCAAGACTTGACGTTGTCGAGGACGCTGTCATCGCGCCAAGAGTTGGTCGCACCGCCGAGGAGAGCGCCTTTGTCGGAGTTGAGGTATTCAACCCAAGCATCCCAAGTGCCTTTCGTATCGCTGTCGGCCGAACCGTAGGTCAATTTGCCGATCCATACTTCCGGATCCTTCGTATATCCATCGCTGAGGGCAGCGCTGTTGCTGTTGATCTTTTCATAGTTCGCCAAAGCGTTCCACTTGCCAAAATTCAAGCTGGCATACGCACCCCAGAGATCATCGGCTGCAAAGTAGTCGCCTGTATTGGCGCCGCCGCCGACGGAGAAATCATTGTAATAAGCACCGATAGCCGAGCCTGCCGAGCTGCCGCCGCCGAAGATGCCTTCTAAGACGCCGTAGCCGGTCTTGACGCCGTCAAAGCCTTCGTCGTCGTTACCTGCAATGTCGCCGGCTTTAAACTTACCATAGCCGCCGGTTACCGCAAAGTGGTCGCCGGAATAGGACAATTCAGCCCGGTCGAAGACGTCGCCGTACTGGAAGCCGTAGGCATGGTCACCGCCGAGGACGTACGTATCGGTACGGCCGACGCTGAGGTTCCACGTATTGCCGCCGAAGTTGTAGTCGACTTTGGCATTGTCCGTAAAGATGTCATTGTTGCTGTCAGCTGCACCGTTATCGGCAAAGTTAAGGTCGTTGGTGCTGATACCGTAGGTTACCGTCGTGCGGTCATTGACCTGGGCATTGGCACGAATACGAACGCGGTAATCCCAAGACGCATCGTTGCGGTAGCCGGCGCCGTCGTTGCCGTTGGCCGAGCCACGGCTCTGGTGCTGGAAGCGGACACGAGCATCACCGGTCAATTTGACATTGCCGACGCGGTTTTCAAGGGCACTGACGCGAACGCCGAGATTATTGAGTTCATCAGCAAATTCATCGGCCAATTTGTTAATCAAGGCACGCTGTTCAACAGAAGCCTTATCCATGTGAGCCATGGCTTTAGCAACCATTTCGGCAGCTTCATAACGGGTAATGTTGCGCTGACCCTGGAAGTGTTCGCCGTCGACGCCCTGGATGATGCCGGCATCGGCCAGTTCTACGACGGATTTGTAAGCCCAGCTGTCAGACGGTACATCGACGAAGGGATTGGCTGCAAAGGCGCTGGCAGCACCGACAGCCATCATAACGGCTAAGGTTGTTGTGATTTTCTTTTTCATTATGTATACCTTCTTTCTTGGTTTTCAAGCCAGAAATGACAGGCTATACAGATTATCTTCATTCGCTGCAATCGAGTGTTCCTAATTTCCTCTCACCTAAAACAAAGATAAATACTGTCTCAAGCCCCCATCTCATAGCTTGTTACAATGAGTACATACTTATTATAGCCTTACTTGATATTGGTTGTCAATATCTTATTTATTGTATATATTTTTTATCCACAATAGGTATAAAACCCGCCGCACAGCCATCGGTAAAAATTCTCGACAAAAAAGGCCCTGCAAAAAAATGCAGGACCTTTGTGATAAATCTCCTTATTCAGCTGTCGGCGGTTTGTATTTCGGCGACATGGGATTCGTTTGAGGCGTGAGGTTCTTCATGCGGCCCAACTGATCGCTCTTATCGGAAAAATAGGTATGTAAGGTAAATTCTGCCATTTCCGACAGCGGTTCATCGAGGAATACTTCATAGAGTTCGGCGATTTCCGGATTCTGCCAGCTGGCCTTGACGTCCGTATCGGCATCGCTCTGATACAAGGACGCCGTCCGGGCTTCTTGCACCTTTTTGATTTGGGGCATCTTAACTTTCGGCTGACCGCCTCCGCCGATGCAGCCGCCGGGGCAGGCCATGATTTCAATGAAGGAATAGTCTTCAAAGGCATCTTCCTTGATGAGTTCGTCGATAAAGGCCCGGGCATTGGCAAGACCGCTGATAGCTGCGACGTGGATGACGAAGTGACCGAAGATGACCGTCGCTTTCTTGACGCCCTGCAGGCCTCGTACCGGTTCAAAGGGGATGAAGTCCTTCGGTGCCGGACGACCGGTGAACATATGGTATGCCGTACGGATCGCCGCTTCCATAACGCCGCCGGAGTTGCCGAAAATACGGCCGCCGCCGGACGAGGAGCCGAAGGTCTTATCGAAATGGCTGTTTTCCAAGCTGTCGAAGTCGATATTTTCTTCCTGAATCCATTTGGCCAATTCCCGCGTGGTAATACAGATATCGGTATCGCGGATTTCCGGTTCATCCCAGAAAAGGCCGGCCGCGCTCAGCTGAGGACGGCGGATTTCAGATTTCTTCGCCGTACACGGCGTAACGCAGACGTTGACGATTTTCTTGGGATCAATATTCTTCTGCTGGGCAAAATACGTCTTGATGATCGGGCTCAAGATGCTGATCGGGCTCTTCGTCGACGACAGGTGGGGAATGAGGTCCGGATAGAAAGTTTCCGCAAACTCGACCCAGGCCGGGCAGCAGCTGGTGAACTGCGGGATAGGAATTTCTTCCGACTGCAGGCGGTGCAGAAGTTCCATGGCTTCTTCCATGATGGTCATATCGGCACCGAAGTCGGTGTCAAAGACGTAGTCTGCACCGAGGGCGCGAAGAGCCGATACCATTTTTCCTTCGACGAAGCTGCCCGGTTCCATGCCAAAGGCTTCGCCGAGGCCGACGCGGACGGCCGGAGCCGTCTGAAAAATAACGATCTTATCAGGATCGTTCAAGGCCTCCTTGACCCGGCCGACGTCATTGACTTCGTTAATGGCATCAAAGGGGCAGGCTGTCGCACACTGGCCGCAATGGACGCAAATCGGCAAATCGCCGGTACTGGACAGGGAGTAATAGTCGAGTACGGTCTGCGTGTCGGCACAGGCTCTGCGGCATAAGGTACAGTTCTTACACTTAGTCACGTCGAACTGAACGGCACAGTTATGTTCATCAATGGGGACGCGGCGGTCGATGTTTTCAAAGCGGGAATGAAATTCAGGCATGGCGAATACTCCTTTTCGGTCTGAAATTTAAAATGCTGGTATGATGTTGGCAGCGCCAAGAACTATGTAACATTTTATCACAAACTTTGTTACTTATAGGATAATACAAACCAGCATAAATTTCCATTGCTTTTAGAGAATTCGACCACCTTTTTTGCCATATTTTCTATGCTTTTTTATCATGTTTAAAAAATTACGGTTACTCCCCTTTTAAATCTTCTAATTCACACCATCTTTCCGTCAAAGCATCTACTTTCTCTTGCGTTTCCTTTTGATCGGCCAAGAGGGTTTCCACTTGTTCGTAATTACTGCCGGCAGCGGCGATAGCCGCGTTGATCCCCTTGAGCATGGCCTCGTAACGAGGCAGTTCTTCCGTAATTTTCTTCAGCTCTTCTTCTTGGCGCCGGGTCAGTCCGGCCTTAATCTGTACCGTTTTTATATTCGTTTTAGTAATAGAAGGCCCAGAGGCTTTTTCACTTTTCTTTTCTTGGTGATGACTGTATTTTTCTTCCAAGTATTCACTATAATCGCCATAAAATCGTTCCCACAGCCCCGCGTGTAATGTGAAAAGTTTATCAACCACCCGATCCAAGAAGTAACGATCGTGAGACACGACGAGGACGACGCCTTGGAAGGTGTCGAGATAATTTTCAAGGACCGTCAAGGTCGGAATATCGAGATCATTCGTCGGTTCGTCCAACAAGAGAACGTTAGGCTGATCCATGAGCAGGCGCAGTAAATACAGGCGCCGACGCTCACCGCCGCTCAACTTGGCAATGAACGTATGCTGCATCTCTTCGGTAAACAGGAATTGGTCGAGGAGGCGCGTCGCCGAAATGCGCTGGCCGAATTGATTGACTACAAAGTGGCCCCGTTCCTGGATGTAATCGATGACCCGCATCGATTCATCGAAATCGGGAAGCTGTTGCGTAAAGAAGCCGAAGCGGACGGTCTGACCGATGGTAAGGGATCCTTCCGTCGGAACTAATTGGCCGGCCAGGACTTTGAGCAGGGTCGACTTGCCGACGCCGTTGGCACCGATGATGCCGATGCGGTCGTGTTTAACGACGTGATAATCGACGTGTTGGAACAAGGGTTTGGCCGGGTCGTAACCAAAGGCCACATCATCGATGTCGAGGATCGTTTTCCCCAAGCGGGCTGACGTGTCGAGAAACTCGACTTCGCCGATGGGCTTGCCGTTTTCAATAGCACAGAGCTGTTCGTACCGTTCTTTTCGGGCCTTCTGTTTCGTCGACCGCGCCTGGGCGCCGCGCTGAATCCAGGCTTTTTCCCGACGGATGAGGTTGCGCCGCTTGGCTTCACTGGCTTCATCCCGTTCCAGCCGTTCCTGACGAAGTTCGAGATATTGGCTGTAATTGCCGGCATACGTATAGACGCGGCCTCGGTCGAGTTCGATCATCGAATCGACGACCGTATCGAGAAAATAGCGGTCATGGGTACTGAGCAGAATCGCCGATTTACTGTCGCGGAGATATTCTTCCAGCCAAAGGATTGTCTGTTCGTCGAGATGGTTCGTCGGTTCGTCCATAATCAAAAGATCACAGGGCATAATCAGGGCCCGGGCCAGGCCCAGACGTTTGCGCTGGCCGCCGGACAGGTCATCGACGGATTTCGTAAGGTCAGAAATCCCCAATTTGCCAAGGATGATTTTGGCTTTCGCTTCCAGTTCCCAGGCCTGTTCCCGATCCATTTCGGCACTGAGGGAGACGACGGCCCGGTCATCCCCTTTTTGAACGGCATCTTCGTACTGCTGCAGGAGCTTCATGACCGGCAGATTGCCGTCGAGGACACTCTCAAGAACCGTGTGGCCCGGCACGAACTGCGGTTCCTGGGGCAAATAATGGATGCGCGCCTTGGGATTGAACCACAAGCTTCCGCTGTCCATATCAGACAGGCCGGCAATGATTTTGAGGAGGGTCGTCTTCCCCGCCCCATTAAGGCCGATAAGGCCCAATTTTTGCCCGCTGTCAATGGCAAAGGTTACGCCGTCAAAGAGGACTCGAAGTCCATATGATTTCTTTACCTGTTCTACCGTTAATATATTCATTATGATGCATCACTTTCTCTATCTGGATTTTACGTTTACACTAGCACAAAGACTGCCAAGATGCAAGCCTTTCGGCCGGCCTTTGACTATATACAAGGCCTGGCAAATGTGATAAAATTAGTTGTTATCGTGATAAATTTCTAGAGAGATAAGGGGTTACTATGGCAAACAAGTTTATCTCGGGCACCTTGATCCTGACCTTGTCCGGCTTTGTCGTCAAAGCCATTGGCAGTATCAACTGGATCATCTTGTCCCGTATTCTCGGCGGCGAAGGCATCGGCATCTATCAGATGGCCTTTCCGATTTACCTCTTGGCACTCGATATTTCCAGTGCCGGCCTTCCCATTGCAATTTCCATTATTACGGCTGAAAAAGTAGCCAAAGAGGATTACTTCGGAGCGCAGCGCATCTTTCACGTATCCCTGTCGATGCTGTGTACGACGGCCTTTGTCCTGAGTGTCCTCATGTTCTTTGGCTCCAGCTTCCTTATCGATGAACATATCATCCGAGAAAGCCGGGCTTACTACTCGCTCATCGCCCTGGCACCGGCCATCTTCTTTACGACGATCATCGCCGGCTATCGCGGCTATCTACAAGGCTGGCAGCAGATGACGCCGACGGCCTTGTCCCAGATCGTGGAACAGCTGGTCCGCGTCGTCGTCATGCTGGGCTTTGCCGCCCTCCTGTTGCCGTACGGCCTCGATTATGCGGCCGGCGGCGCCAGTCTCGGTGCCGGAGCCGGGGGCCTTGCCGCCTGGCTGGTTCTCGTCTATTACTATTATAAACTGAAGCGGTCCCTTCCCGTCGACGGACCTGTTTTCGAACAGGAAAAAATCAAGGATATCTTAAAGCGCCTCATCGTCCTGGCGATTCCTATTTCCCTGTCGAGCATCATGCTCCCCGTCGTTTCCAACCTCGATCTGCTCATCGTACCGCGGCGGTTAGAAGCTGCCGGCTACGCTACCCATCAGGCAACGGCCCTCTTCGGCTATCTGACAGGCATGTCGGTCCCGCTCATCAATCTGGCCACCATTTTGACAGCCGCCATGGCCATGAGCCTGGTACCGGCCATCAGTCACAGCTTTACCTTGAAAGAATACGGTGAAATCAGGGAACGGACGGCAACGTCCATGCGCATCGCCTTTTTGGTCACCATCCCTTTCAGTGTCATCCTCTACGTCATGGCAGAACCTATCGTCACCTTCATCTACAACGCCCCGGCCGCAACAGACGCGACAAGGGCCGTGGCCATCGCCATCTGTTTCTTAGGGCTGCACCAGATTTCAACGGCCATCCTTCAAGGCCTCAAGAAGCCGAAGATTCCGGTCATCAACATGGCCCTGGCCTGTATCGTCAAAGTCCTCTGCAACTGGTTCTTAGTCGCCATCCCGGCCTTTGGCATTACCGGTGCCGCCTATGCCACCGTCGCCGACATCGGTGTCGCTGCCGTCCTCAACATGTGTTTCATCTACCGTGAGATCGGCTACGTCATTGAAGTCAAGGTCATCTTAAAGAACATCGTCTCGGCTGCCGTTATGGGCGTCGCCATGTACTTTATGTACCCTTACCTCTTCAGCCATATCGGCCTCTTCTTGGCCCTCTTCCTATCGTGCATCATCGGATCAGTCATCTACATTGGCGGCATGGTCTTAAGCGGCGGCGTCACCCGTCAGGATGCTGCCAAAATGCCCTTTATCGGCCGATTCATCTAAATTCATCTGACACAACAAAAGGAGCTGCCCCTTAGGACAGCTCCTTTTTTATGGAAAATTTGAGAAATCAGTTAATAAGCAATACAGACGTAAGATTATTTGCGGTATTTTTCGACGAAGCGGCCCATTCTCTTCAGCGCTTCTTGAATCGTTTCCATGCTGGTTGCATAGGAGATGCGGACAAAGCCTTCACCCTGTTCGCCAAAGGCCGTACCCGGAACGACGGCAACTTTTTCTTCCTGTACCAATTTTTCGCAGAATTCAGAAGACTTCATACCCGTGCAGCGAATATCCGGGAAGATGTAGAAGGCGCCCTTCGGTTCAAAGACCGGCAGGCCGATGTCGCGCAGGCCTTTATAGATAACTTGGCGGCGGCGGTCGTATTCCTGACGCATAGCTTCTACTTCTTCATCGCAGTCCTTGAGGGCCGTAATCCCACCGAACTGAGCCGTCGTGTTGGCGCACATGATGGCATACTGGTGGAGTTTCAAAATCGGTGCCAATCCGTCGCGAGGTGCGCAGATATAGCCGAGACGCATGCCGGTCATAGCATGAGCCTTGGAGAAACCGTTAAATACGATCGTCCGTTCGCGCATATCCGGTAATTTAGCGAAGGTCGTAAATTTAGCATCGCCGTACATGAGCTCACAGTAAATTTCGTCAGCCATGACGATCAAATCGTGTTTTTTAACGAATTCAGCGATGGGCATCAATTCTTCGGCCGTCATAACCGTACCGGTCGGGTTGTTCGGATAGCCGATAACCAAGGCTTTCGTCTTCGGCGTAACGACTTTTTCCAGAGCAGCCACGCTCAGTTTGAAATCATCTTCCGGATAAGTCGGTACGAATACGGCTTTCCCGCCGGCTAATTCAACAGCTGCCGGATAAGCTACATAAGCCGGGTCAGGAATAAGGACTTCGTCGCCCGGTTCGGTCATCGCCAACAGAGCCATTGCCAAGCCTTCGGAAACGCCGACCGTGACCAAGATTTCATCTTTCGGATCGTACTTGACGCCATAGCGTTTTTCAAAGGTTTCGCTGATGGTTTCACGAAGTTCCATCATACCCGAGTTACCGGTATAGCTCGTTTCTTTCGCATCGAGGCTGGCCTTCATAGCATCGATAACTTTGTCGGGGGCCGCAAAATCCGGTTCGCCGATACTGAGGGACAGGACGCCTTCGACCTGGGCTGCAATATCAAAGAATTTGCGAATCCCCGATGGCTTGATAGCCCTAACATTTGCCGCTGTTTTGTCGTTCCAATTCATACTAATACACCGCCTTTTCCTATGATTATTTTTGCACTTTAATATGCATTCTTTACATATATTATATCACTTTTGCAAGAATGATAAAAGGTTTATAACAAAAAAAATACTGTCCTCGTGAGAGGAACAGCATTTTTTCTTATCTATTCGCTTATGGGCTTGTCAAAAAGATACTCTTCCCGGCCGACGGCTTTGCCGTTTTTCATATAAACTCGGGGAACGCGGCGGGATAAATTGCACATGATTTCATAATTAATCGTACCGCAGACACGGGCGATTTCTTCGATGGAAATGAAGCTGTCGCCTTGCTGACCGAAGAGAACAACTTCGTCGCCGGCATGAACGTTGGCTTCACCGCTGACATCGATCATGCACTGGTCCATGCAGATGGTCCCGACCTGAGGGACGCGGTGGCCGTGATAGAGGACGTCGACCTTACCCGACAAAATGCGGGAATACCCATCGGCATAGCCTACGGGAAGGGTCGCGATTTTACGGCGGTCCGGTGCCGTATAGTGCCGGCCATAACTGACAGTCGCCCCGGCATCGATGAGTTTGACGTGGGCGATGCAGCAGCGAAGGGACATGACCGGCCGCAGGTCGTAAGGCGTAATATCGATTTCCGGCGACGGTTCACAGCCGTACATGATGATACCCGGCCGCACCATGTCGCAGTAATATTCGGGAAGCTCGAGGACGGCCGCACTGTTGCAGCAGTGGCGAAGGGCGATGTCGATGCCTTCTTCTTCCATACGCTTACACATCCAGCGAAAATGGCCGTACTGCTCACGCGTAAAGGCCTTATCCTCACAGTCCGATACGGCAAAATGGGTAAAGATACCGCGGACTTCGATATGGGGCAGGGCTGCCAAGGTCTTGATGTCGGCGACGCTGGCTTCATTGACGGGAAAGCCGACGCGGCTCATGCCCGTATCGATGGCGATATGAACTCGCAAGACCTTGCCCAGGCGCCGGGCTTCTTCGGAGAAAAAACGAGCATTTTTCAAGTTGAAGACGGCCGGTTC
This sequence comes from Megasphaera sp. UBA1696, assembly GCA_002319965.1. Lineage (GTDB taxonomy): Bacteria > Bacillota > Negativicutes > Veillonellales > Megasphaeraceae > Megasphaera. The sequence continues at coordinate 131,533 of DCJQ01000024.1, read as the reverse complement.
AATATCATAGGTAAGGAGTTCTTCCGTCCGCCTGGCATCGGTATGGCCGAGGATGAAGATTTCCTTATCGAGGTGGGCATAGCGCCGCAGCTCAACGGCTTCATCTAAACTGGAAACGGCAAAGCAGTCGGCTCCGTTTTCGGCAAAGGTACGGGCCAATTCAACGCTGCCGTGACCATAGGCATTGGCCTTGACGACGGCCGCTATCTTGACGTTCGGACCGACGTGTTTTCGAATCTGACGCATATTATGGGCCGCGGCATCGAGATCAATCTGGGCCCAAACGGCCCGCCGGGTAAAATTCATCGTACTTTCATAAGCATTCATATCTATATCGCCTTCCCCTATGGAACTTTCCGTATTGGTATCATCATAGCACAGGGCCTAGAGGCCGTCAATAAAACGGCACAGACCGTCGAGAACCCGTTCTTCCCAGATATAATTGGTACTGAAAACGCCTGCGCTTCGAGGATCTTCTTCGGCTAAACCCGAGCCGTTCATGACGTAAGCAAAGCCGCTTTTCGTCCCCGGCACGACAAAGAGACCCGATAAGAGGCCAAAGGCCTGCCCCGTATGCCCCCAAAGAGACACGTCCTTCCCTTCACACGGCCGGGCAGGACCGCTGCCGTCGACTCGAAATTCACCTAATCCATAGGTCAAGAGGGTCTTCCCGCAGGTATCGCCATTGTGGCCGTCATACTGCCACTGAGGCCGAAACATCTCCCGTAAGGAAGAAGGATGAAGGATTCGCCGCCCTCGATACGCCCCGTCATGAAGGATCATCTCGAGAGTCTGCCCCATTTCAGCCAGAGACAGGCGCAGGCCGCCTTGAGGCGAAAAAAAGGTGGCATTGGTCCCGGGCCGGTACCCATCCAGCTTATAGGTCTGACAGACCGTTTCTGCATAAGGGTTTTGAAGGGCAACCGTCTCTTTTTCCGGCTGACGGCCTTCAAAGTCGTCGATCCGCCCCTGCCAGCTGCCGCCTTCATCGTCCTTGCCGTAAATGGTACCCAGCTTTTCAAATTCAGCCTGCGGCAGGTTGCCCGGTACATAGTCGCCTCGGCAATCGAGGTCCTTTAAGATGTGCCCTTTTTGATAGTCGTCAAAGCGCTGGCCGGTCACGGCTTCAATGAGAGTTCCCAAGAGGCCGTAATTGAGGTTGCAGTAGGTAAAATACTGTCCCGGCACCTCTTCCGGCGGCGCAAAATGCTGCCCCTTTTCCCAGTATGGGCTGTCGGGCTGAAAAAAGGCCTCTGCGGAAACGAATGGCGGGATGCTGTAGACCTTTCCGTCGCGCAGTCCCGACGTATGAGAGGCCAGCATGCGTACGGTCACCGGAATGTCGTCATAGTCCGGATGGCGCAGGCGAAAGCCAAGATAAGCGCTGACGTCGTCATCAAGGGACAATCTCCCTTCTTCGACGAGCTGCATGAGGGTAAAAACGGTGAACATCTTTGACACCGAGGCGATGCGAAAACGGCTGTCCATCGCCATCGGCAATGGTTTCGGCCGGAATCTTCGGATACCGCCGGCAAAGCGGTATACCTCGCGCCCCTCATGATAGACGACGAGGGCCAGTCCCGGAACTTGAAGCAATTCATCGCCAATCAAGGATGAAAAATAGCGGTCCCAATCTTGTATCATCATGTGCTCTCTCCTGGTAAAAAGGCCTTATAAAGGCAGGATTATCATCAAAAAAAGACTGCCCTTGCAGACAGTCTTCCCTTCGACCTCGGCAAGAGCTCCTTCCCTCTGAAAGGAAACGCTTATCCGCGGTAGTTTTCCGGATAAATGGTGATATCGAAGTGATTCTTATCCCATTCATGTGTAATTTGATGCTTGTACGGGGCTAAGGCCGCGAGAAGGACTTCATAAGCCTTACTGCCCTGGTAGATGCCGTCATCGGAGATATCGACTTTATAGCCATTTTCATGGGAATACAGGCCGCTGGCATGGTAACCGCCTTCAGCACCACCGGTAATGATGAAGGAAATGCCGGCCAGACGGGCTTCCATATTTAACCGATCCAAAAAGGCAATGGTCGAGCTCTGGAAATGAACCGTATCCGTCGTGTGATTGCTGTCCCAGGGTGTGTCCATCCCTTCGGTACTGCTCCACTTGCGAAGGTTGCTCTTGCCAAAATCACGGCGATAGGCGTACGCATTGGCAATGGCCGCATCATACGAATCGTGCTGGTACTGGTACTCATACTGATCTTCATACTTTTGGCGGTTCCAAGGCGTAACGACCGTCGCTTCATGAGTCGATTCAGCATAATGGTATTTTTCTTCGCCTGTCGTAACTGCGGCAGGAACGCTTTCTTGGTTGCTCAAAATAGCATGGACCCGGTCTTTCAACGAACCTTCATGGTGTGCCGCAGTCTTCGTCGGAATATATTGTTTCTGCGTTTGCCCTTCGTGCTGAGCCTGTTCCGTCGCGCTTACCGCTGCCGATACTGTTTTCTCCGTTCGGACCTGTACGTCTGCTGCCGACGCCGTAGCAGCGCCCATGAGGCAGCCTATAGACAAGGCCGCTATAACAGCCTTCTTCATCAAATTCCCCCTTCAATACGATGATGTATATATTATAGGCAGTTTCACTCAAGAATAACGCCTACAATTATAGCACATCTTGCGGGAATTTGAAAAGTAAATTATTGTGATAACAATTCGCGCTGAGTCAATTCCTGAATCGAGGCCTCATCCTGGTCGGCTTTTTGATTGTCCCCCAGCTTCCGGAAAGCCTGGCTGCGCGTTTTATAGCCATCTTCATAAGGCGCGATAGAAAGGGCCTTGGTCAAATATTCAACAGCCCGCTTGTAATCGCCCTGATCGAAGGCCAATTGGCCCATACTGTCGTAGACGGCATGGTAGTCGGAATCAGTTGAGGCCAGGCGCAGGGCACTGGCATAGTCTTTACGGGCCTTGTTGTACTGCTTCAAATAGCGGTAACATTCACCGCGGTTGTTATAGTCCATGGCCGATTCCTTTATGGACAAGGCCTTGGTTAAATCGGCAATCCCCTTTTCCGGCTGGGATAATTTAGCGTAGACTAAGCCCCGCACCGAATAGACGTCCCGATTTCCCGGCTCTTGTTCCGCCGCTTTGTGCAAAAGGTTCAAAGCCATTTCATTCAAATCGCTCTGTTCGGCCATGACACCGGCTAAGAAATAATGGCCTTGATACATGAGCTCATACATGGTTCCAATGTCCATGCGCCGCTTAGCCAGCTGCTTCTTCCCTTGCTTCTGATAAATCAGGCTTTCGAGGAAATAATTTTTGGGAAAATAGGGCATCAATTTTTCGCCTTGGCGAATATCTTCCAAGGCCTGGTCATAGGACTCGGTCTTGGTATAGGCTCGGGCCCGGTTAAAATAACCCAGTACCTGATAGAATTCGCCCGGTTTCGCCAAGGTCAGGGCCTGCGTATAATCCTTAACGGCCAATTTATAATCCTGTCGCTGTTCGTAGACCGAGCCGCGGTTGAGGTACAGCGACGGCTTCTCCGGAGACAAGGAAATCGCCTTGTCACTGTCAGCCAAGGCTTCGTCTGAGCTGCCCATCATCAAGTAAATAAGGCCGCGACGTGCATAAAGATCGGCATTGTCAGAGTCGGCTTCAATCTGCCGGTTCACGATGTCTAAGGCTTGTTCATAATTTTTATTCTGAACCGCTTGAGACAGTCCGCTGTCCGGACTGTCTTCCGGCAAGGCCGGCTTCACTTCCGTTTTTGTTTCAGCTTGGGTCATCAACTCGCTGCCGGAAGCGTCCTCTGCTAAAGCAAAGTTAGGCAGCACCAGCAAGCAAGATGCCATTCCGGCCAGCACACATCGTTTCAATCCGTTCATAATTAGGCCCCCTTAGTGGTGGTTACGTAAATACTTACAATATATACTTCGACATCTTTACCAAAAATCCTTCAAAAACTTAGCTGCACACGAAATTCACAATTATTTCTTTTCGAAAAAGCGCAAAAAAATCCCTTCCGGTGGGGATATCTGCCGCCGGAAGGGACAAGAATTCAGATTTTTTTTAAGACTCATCCCTGATGAGGATCGAAGTCGAGTCTTTCTTTTATAAAGGTATTATTTTGCAGCTCTTCAAAGGCCTGCTGCAATTCCTGCTTGGTATTCATGACGATGGGACCGCCCCAAACGACGGGTTCATGAAGAGCCCGGGACTGCATGACCAATATCTGCGAGCCCCCTTCAGCCCCTTTCAGGATCAGGCTTTCGCCATCGGAAAGTTTAACCGCCGTCTTAGCTTCTACGGACTCACCGGCAATGACGGCATCGCCCAAGAGGGTGAAGGCCATGACCGAGTCGTCGGCCTTCGTTTCGAGGACGAATTCAGCACCGGCTTCCAAATGGATGTCGTAGTAGTTCAGGGGCAAATGGTCGCCCTGATGGGCCTTGCGGCCCTTGTATTCTCCGGCCAGCAGACGGATAAAACCGCCTTCGATGCTGATTTCTTCGATGTCATCGTTGCCGATATGGCGGTACGTCGGATGACTCATCTTCTCTTTCTGAGGCAGATTGAGCCAGAGCTGGACGCCTAAAATCCGCGGTGATGCCGGAACCTGTTCTTCGTGGAGAATCCCTGATCCTGAGTTCATCCACTGGACTTCACCGTCGGAAATACTGTCTTCATTGCCCAGGGTATCCTTGTGGACCATCTTCCCCTTGTAGAGGTAGGTCACCGTTTCAATCCCCCGGTGAGGATGCATGGGAAATCCCGCCGTATAGTCATCGGGATTCGTACTGTCAAAAGAATCGAGCATGAGGATCGGGTCAAAAGCTTCTACCGTAGCGTTTCCCAAGACGCGGGTCAGGTGGACCCCTGCCCCATCGATGGCTTTAGAGCCCTTCACGCGCTTTACAATTATCCGTTCCATATTTCCCTCCACTTCTACACATGATTTCACCAATCGGTGATAACACAGACATCTGCCCCAAAGGCCGGCCCTTTGCCCTTAAGTCAGCCAAGGCCGCAGAGGGCGTCATAAGAGACAGATAAGTTGATTACACAAAAAGTATTGTTTCACGTCCATGATACCTTTTTTCTGCTTTCCGGTAAAGAGGTCATTTTTTCGATTGTGTCTAGAGATTCTTATCGATCAAACGTCAACAAACTCCGCCGCATTCCCGTGTTCTTGAATGAGGGACAGCAAGTCGTCAACCGAAAGCCATACCGTCGCCGTGTTGTCATTGGGATGAACGCCTATGAGGTGATCCTTAAAGTCGGCATCGATATAGAGATGAACCCGTCTTTCCTCATCGTTGAGAAGGCCTAAGGGCGTCACGGCGCCGGGAGTCAAATGTAAGATAGCCCGCAAGTCATCGGGCGAGGCAAAAGAAAGGGCCCGAAACCCCTGCCGTTTATGAAGGGCCTTCAAATCGACCCGCTTGTCACCCTTGACGGAAATCAAGTAGTAGTGCTGCTTTTTATCATCGCGGACAAAGAGGTTCTTGGCATCCCACTGCGGATAGGGCAGGGCCACGGCCCGTATTTCTTCCATATTGAAAACGGCCTCATGCTCCGTTACCTCATAGGAAATTCCCTTGGCCGTCAAATAAGCGTATATCTCTTCTTTTCCCATGATGACTCCCTCCCCGTCCGTACCTTGCCCATGACCTGGCGGCGGATTTTCATCAAAGACATGGTCACGGACTGCAAATTCTCTTTTTTTAGTGTACCATCTTTTAGGCTATTTTTGAACGAAAAAAAGAGCCCCGCCCTCCTATAAAGAAGGCACAGCGCTCTTCGTCTTACAAATGCTGCCAAATCACAGAGGCAGTACAAGCTCCGTCAAGCCTGGCTCGTCGGATAGATAGTCATTTCACTGATATCGACGTCTTCCGGCTGCTCCAAGGCAAAGCGGACGCAAGAAGCGACGGCGTCGGGAGAAATGCTGTGGACTTGGTAAAAGTTTTTCATCCGCTCTGCCGTAGCCTCATCACCGATATGATGGACGAGCTCCGTATCAATGGCCGCAGGAAACAGGGTCGTCGTGCGAATACGGGTTCCCTCTTGGGCCGACTCCATGCGGACGACTTCCATGGCGTTGCGGACGGCAAATTTCGTGGCCCCGTAGACGCCGGACCCGACGTAGTTTTTGTGGCCGGCAACAGAAGACGTAGTGATAATATGACCGCCTTTTTGGGCTTTAAAAACAGGCAGTACGGCGGCAATGCCATGAAGGACGCCTTTGAGGTTGACGTCGATCATGGCATTCCATTCATCGATGCGGACGTCACTCATAGGCGAATTGGGCATGATGCCGGCATTATTGAAGATGGCATCGACTCGTCCGAAGGTATCCATGGCCGCCTGTACCAGACCTTGGACCTGATCAAATCGAGTCACATCGACCTGATAATAAGAGGCTTTCCCACCTAAGTGCTCAATATCGCGGACGAGGGCTTCGAGCCGCTGCGTGCGCCGGGCGCCAAGCATGACCATGGCGCCTTGTTTGGCCAGCATCATGGCCGTGGCTGCGCCGATACCGGAAGACGCGCCGGTAATGACGACGACTTTATCACGAATAGACATAGTAGTTCTCCTTTCTAATCAATTATTCTTCTTTCGTCAGCCGGTGATGATAGCGGACGACGTTCATTTCTTTCAAATTATCGGGATTGATTTCAATCGTTTCGCCATAAGGCTCGAGGGAAATGTTGTGGTCACCGCTGATGGACCAGGTACCGGAATAGATGTTGTCTACATTATGCTGGTTTTCCGTCCACGTGTGATCGGCCTTAAAAGTAATCTTTGGGTTGATGTCGGTATCGATGTGATTGATCCATACGCCGACGATATCTTTATCTTCAATAGCCCGTTGTTTTTGGCTGGCCGATGAACTTTCATCGACGTCGGAAGCCCGGGCCGTACTGGCGTTCTGCTGCGGCTGCGGTTCATTTTGGGCCGCTTCCCCGCAGCCGGCCACGAAGGCTGAAATCAGTCCGATCATCAATATGGCCGTGATTTTCTTCGACAATTTCATGATTATCCCTCCTTTAGGACTTCAAATAAAATATCGGCTTCCCCCATACCGGCAAAGAAACGGATATCGCCGTCGACGTGGCCGATGGGAACCTGTTCAAAGACTTCGCCGTTCTGACTGTATAAGATGACCAGACTCCCAAGAGGCGGCCAGAAAGAAATGTCGCCTACGGCGTAAGCTTTATTCTGCGACGCTTTTACGGGCAGGCTGCCGCCGCCGAAGCGATGGCACATTTCCCTTCCGTATAGGTTGGACATCTTAATCGTAAAGGGCATCTTTTTCAACAAGACCCGGGCCGTGGCGTTATCCTTCCAGTCGGCCAAAAGGACTTTTTCGTGATCAATCGTTACTTTTACTTTCGTATCGTTCATCTTATGGATTCACTCCTAACTTCTCAATCCAGCTGCGGATTTTTTTCTGACAATGATTCACTTCATAACTTCCGATACAGAGCCCCCGGCCGATAGTCGACTTCGGCAGATAGTGCTTCATATCGGCTATCGTATCGTGTAAGTCGCTGCCGCCGGAGGTCGCAAAGGGGATGACCGTCTTCCCGGAAAAATCATAGGCTTCATAAAAAGAGCGGACGACCATCGGTTCCCGGTACCACCAGATAGGATGGCCGATGAACACTACATCGTAGTCGTCCATGGCGGCTATCTGAGTTTTCAAAGGCGGGCGGATATCGTCATTTACTTCTTGGTGAGCCTGACGCGAGCAGGGATCATGGTCTTGGGGATAGAAACGGTCGGTTTCTATTTCGAACAAGTCGCCGCCGGTCTGCCAGGCAATTTCCCGGGCCACGGCGCGAGTATTTCCGCTATGGGAAAAATAGGCAATTAAAATCGTGTGCTTCATCGTTGTCCCTCCTTCTGACAAGGTTATTATGCCACGCCTTGCCTTGACTGAGAATCGTCAATACGTTACCATGGTATTAACCAAAAGTTTATGGAGGCTATGATGGATATCCAAAACCTGCAAACCTTCCTGGCTGTCGCCAAGCTGGGAAGTTTTACCAAGGCGGCCGAACAGAACTTCATTTCCCCGACAGCCGTCATGAAGCAAATCAATAAACTCGAAAGCGAGCTCGACTGCACCCTCTTGGAGCGATCGTCAGCCGGCATCCGCCTGAAGCCGGAAGGCGAGGTTTTCCTCGCCTATGCCCAGCAGCTCATTGAGCTCTCCCACGAGGCCTATTTGGCCTGCCATAAGGCGACGAACCAAGTTTTCTCCCTGCGCCTGGGAACGTCCCTCCTCCATCCCAGCCGTCCCTTTTTATCGATTTGGGGCCGCATCAAGGACAAGCTGCCCCAATACCGCCTGACCATCGTCCAGCTCCCAAGCGACCTCATCACCCAAAATCGGGAATACGAAGCCCTGGGAAAGACCTGCGACATCCTCATCGGCACCTTTGACCAGGCGACGACCCATACCTTGGTCGACGCCGTACCCCTTGGCTCCTATCGCTTCAGTATCGCCGTCCGCTCAGACAATCCCTTAGCTGAAAAAGACCTCTTAGCTATCAAAGACTTGGAAGACCAACACCTGCTCATGGTCCCGAGAGGCATCAGCCATAAAAACGACTTACTTCGCGCCCAGATGGAACAGGAACTGACTCACTGCAAAATCATTGAAACGCCGGGCCGTTACAGCCTCGATACCTTCAATGCCGCCATCGACAAAAATGCCGCTCTCATCAACCTGACGCCGTGGGAAGACATCCATCCCGGCCTGGTCAGCATCCCCTTGGCGACGGATATCACCGTCGACTACGGGATTTTAGCCGCCAAAGATGCCCCCTCCCAAGTCAAAGAATTTCTATCGACCATCCGCTACCACCTCCTCACCCAAATGGGCGACTACGGCCCGGTTACGCCTGTCGAAGAAAGTCCCTGACAGCCTCCTGAAACACGCGGCCCACCGTACGCTGCCAAAACGTTTCCTTTTTCCATTACAGGGAGTGAAAATCATGATTGATAAAATGCTCATTCGCGGCGCCAAGGTCCATAACCTGAAAAACATCGACGTCGATATTCCCCTTCATAAAATCGTCGGCATTGCCGGCGTTTCCGGCTCGGGCAAATCGTCCCTGGCCCTGGGTGTCCTCTACGCCGAAGGATCCCGCCGCTACTTGGAATCCCTGTCGACCTATACTCGCCGCCGCATGACCCAGGCCTCACAGGCCGCCGTCGACGAAGTCCTCTATGTGCCGGCAGCCCTCGCCCTCCACCAACGGCCCGGCGTCCCGGGCATTCGCAGCACCTTCGGCACGGGCACAGAGCTTTTAAACAGCCTGCGCCTCATCTATTCCCGCCTGGCCAGCCACCGCTGCCCGAACGGCCACTACGTCCCGCCGTCCTTAAACGTGGCCGCCGAAAAAGACCTCGTCTGCCCGGAATGCGGCGTCCATTTCATGGCCCCGTCGGCAGAAGAACTGGCCTTTAACTCTCAAGGCGCCTGCCCCGACTGCAGCGGCACGGGAACGGTCCGCACCGTCGACATGGCAACCCTCGTTCCCGACGAATCGATCAGCATCGACGACGGCGCCGTCGCCCCTTGGAACAGCCTCATGTGGTCTCTTATGACCGACGTCTGCCGGGCTATGGGCGTCCGCACAGACGTACCCTTTCGCGATTTGACAGCTGAAGAAAAAGATATCGTCTACCACGGGCCGGCCGTGAAGAAGCACATTTTCTATAAGTCCAAAAACTCCAACGAAGCGGGCGAACTCGACTTCACCTACTATAACGCCGTCTACACCGTCGAAAACGCCTTGTCTAAGGTCAAGGACGAAAAGGGCATGAAGCGCGTCGAAAAATTCTTGAAAGAAGAGGTCTGCCCGACCTGCCACGGGACCCGCCTGTCAGAAGCAGCCAGGGCGCCTAAGGTACAAGGCATCTCCCTCGCCGAAGCCTGCACCATGACCCTCTCGGCCTTAACAAAATGGGTACAAGCCGTTCCGGATTCCCTCCCCAAAGACATGGTTCCCATGGCCGACAGCATCGTAGAGGCCTTTCAAAATACGGCCAAACGCCTCCTCGACTTGGGTCTCGGCTACCTCACCCTCGACCGCTCGGCAGGCACCCTCTCGACGGGAGAACGGCAGCGGATGCAGCTGGCCCGGGCCGTCCGCAATCGGACGACAGGCGTCCTCTACGTCCTCGACGAACCGTCTATCGGCCTTCATCCGTCAAATATCGTCGGTCTCACAGGCGTCATGAACGATTTGGTAGCCGACGGAAATTCAGTCATCCTCGTCGACCACGACACACAGATTTTAAAAGAGGCCGACTGGATTATCGAAATGGGCCCCAAAGCCGGCGTCAATGGCGGCCATGTCTTAGCCGAAGGAACCCTTACTGCCATCGAAGAAAATCCCGTCTCGCAGATTGGACCTTTCCTATCGGGCAAGGCCAATACCAAAATCCGTCCCGACGTCCCGCAGGACGAGCTCTTTGCCAACGGTCAAATCCATCTTTCTACGACGGCCATTCACACCGTAAAACCGCTCGATCTCACCATCCCCAAAGGGCGTTTGACCGTCGTCACCGGCGTGTCGGGATCGGGCAAGACGACGATGGTCCTCGAAAGCCTGATTCCCGCCATCGAAGCTGCCATCGCAAATCAGTCCCTGCCGGCTCACATAAAAAGTATCGACACCGGCGGCATCGCCCAAGTAAAGCTCATTGACGCCACGCCCATCGGCATCAACGTCCGCTCCACCGTTGCGACCTATTCCGGCGTTCACGATGAACTGCGAAAACTATATGGAAAGTCTCCTGACGCCAAAGAAAAAGGCTATAAGGCCCGAAACTTCTCTTATAACACAGGTTCCCTGCGCTGTCCCGACTGCGACGGCACGGGCACCATCAGCCTCGACGTCCAGTTTCTCCCGGACGTTCACATCCCCTGCCCGACCTGCCATGGTTCGCGCTACGCCCCGGCTGCCGGAGAGGTAAAACTGACCAACCAAGAAGGAGTCTCCCGGACGCTTCCGGAAGTCATGGCCATGGATGTTGACGACGCCGTCACCTTTTGCGCCGAATGGAAGGGCGTCTCGCAGCGGCTCACAACGCTCAGCCGCCTCGGTCTGGGCTACCTGACCCTCGGCGAAGAAACGCCCGGTCTTTCCGGCGGCGAAGCCCAGCGATTGAAACTGGCCAGCGAAATGGGGCGAACCCAAACGGCATCCCTCTTCGTCTTCGATGAACCGAGCATCGGCCTTCATCCCTTGGACGTCCAAGTCCTCCTTCGCGTCTTCCAGGCCCTCCTCGACAGGGGCGCGACGGTCGTCGTCATCGAACACGATCTCGACGTCATCCGTAACGCCGACTACATCATCGACATGGGCCCCGGCGGAGGAGAAGAAGGCGGCCGCATCATAGCCACGGGCACACCGGAAGATATCAAACAGAATAAAACCAGCATCACCGGCCAATACCTATGACACAAAAAGCCTCACCATTAATTTCTTTATATCTCCGATAAAGAAATCAATGGTGAGGCATCTTATTTTTTACAGCAAATTTGTTTTTCCATATAAAAGAACCTCCACCGATCAAATTGACCGATGGAGGCTCTTTGCTGTTATCTGCTATTTATTTTTGGCAGCAAGGCGGGAGTTTCGATTTATCCCCCGTCTTTGACTGTCCGCTTGACGAGCAGCTGCCCGAGCAGCCGCCGCAGCAGCCGGCCGTTCCGTTGAACAGACCGCGGACGTGACGGATAAAGTACGCTACGGCGATGATGACGACGATAGCGACAATAATCGTTGCAGGACTCATACCAGAACCCCCCTTTCTATGGGATAGAAGTTCTTATGCACCGAGACCGGCCATAAGAGCCAACTGATAGGTAACGTAAGCCAGGACATAAGCCAAGACGAGGCACATGGCATCGCTGGCGAGGAGCATCTTCCAAGAACCCGTTTCACGCTTGATGACTGCCATTGCAGCGACGCAAGGCATGTACAGCAAGGTGAAGACCATCAGCGACAGGGCAACGGCCGGGTTGAAGTTCGGGTCATCAGCCAAGAAGGTGATGAGGTTTGCTTCATGGGTATCGTCAGCCTGGACGCTGTAAATCGTAGCCAAGGTCGAAACCATGACTTCCTTAGCGGCCGTGCAGGCTACGATGGCGACACCGATTTTCCAGTCATAACCGAGCGGTGCGATAACCGGTTCGATGAAGTGGCCTAAGCGGGCTGCATAGGACTGGGAAATCTTTTCAGCATTCTGCTGGCTGTCGAGTTCCGTCGTAGCATCGTCAGCAGCGACTTTGGCATCGAATAAGGGCAGAGCCTGAGCATATACCGTCGGATTGGAAGCTTCGAGATCGGCAAAAGCATCGGGATACTGCGGTTTTTCTTCAACGGCTTCAGCCTGCTGGACGCTTTCTACGTCTTCTTCTTCGCTGTCTTCTTCTTCAGCAGCAGCGTCGGCAGCGGCAACCATCGATTCATACATGCCGTTCAATTCACTGTTTTCTTCGATGGACGTAAGACCGTAAGTCTGGAGGATACCGGCCTGCTGCTGTTCCATCTGGGCCGTAACCTGTTCTTTAGCGGCATCGAAGTCCTGAGAATACTGGACATCCATAGGATATGCCGTGAGGAACCAAACGATGATCGAAGCACCGAGGATGAAGGTACCGGCCTTTTTGAGGTACAGGACGCTGCGTTCCCACATGTGCATGAGAACACCCTTGAGGGTCGGAATGTGGTACGGCGGCATTTCCATGACGAACGGTTCCTGTTCGCCTTTAAAGGTCGTGTGACGAAGGACCAAGGCGACGGCAACGGCGACGATGATACCCAAGAGGTAGACACCGAAGAGGACCGTACCGCCATAACCGGAAGCGCCGAAGAAGGCGCCGATGAGCAGGGTGTAAACAGGAAGACGAGCGCCGCAGCTCATGAAGGGGCACGCCAGGATAGTGACCAGGCGGTCCTTTTCATTATCGAGGGTACGAGCGGCCATGATGCCCGGCACGTTACAGCCAAAGCCGAGAATCATGGGGATGAAAGACTTGCCGTGCAGGCCCAGTGCTCTCATGGCGCGGTCGATAAGGAAGGCAGCGCGGGCCATGTAGCCCGTGTCTTCGAGCAAACTGATAAAGAAATATAAGAGGACGATAAGCGGTACGAAACTGAGGACCGAACCGACACCGCCGATAACGCCATCGACGAGTAGCGAGCGCAGCTGTTCATCTTCGACGACCGTACTCAGCCAGTCACCGAGCATACCAAACCCTTGGTCGAGCCAATCCTGCGGATAGGCGCCGAGGTCGATGACGACGGTAAACATGAGCCACATGAGGCCTAAGAAAATAGGAATCCCCAAGACGCGATGCGTCAGAACGCGGTCGATTTTATCAGACAAGGTATCGCTCGTACCGACATTGATAATGGATTTATTAAATACGTCAGTCGCAAATTGATAGCGGCATTGAGCAAAATAAAAGTCTAAATCGAGGTTTTTAGCCAGGGAATCGCGGAGAGAAGCCGCCAGTTCCAAGATATGTTCCGTACCGTCAATAGCCTTAACCTTGGCCACAGCATCGGAGTCGTTTTCAAGGAGTTTAACGGCCAGCCAGCGGATCGGGTAATTGATGACACCAATCTTATCGATGGCATCGGTCAATTCAGCAATCGCCGGTTCGACATCAGCACCATAATCGACTTCCGCATTGACCAAGTGTTGTGCTTCCATGCTGGAAATCGCGTCGAGCAGTTCTTTCGTCCCTAAGTTTTTACTGCCGACTAAGGGAACGACGACGGCACCGATCTGACGACCCAACTTTTCGAGGTCGATTTTAATGCCCATTCGTTCGGCAATATCCATCATATTCAAGGCGATGACCATCGGTCGTCCCAATTCGACGAGCTGAGCCGCCAAATACAAGTTACGTTCAAGATTCGAAGCATCGAGAACGTTGACGATGATATCCGGCTTTTCATTGATGATGACGTTACGGGCAACGACTTCGTCGAGGGACCGTGCCGTCAGGCTGTACGTACCCGGAAGGTCGACGAAGAGCAAATCTTTACCGTTAAAGGTGCGATGGCCTTCTTTCTTTTCGACCGTAACGCCGGGATAGTTGCCGACGTGCTGCTTTGAACCTGTAATGTTATTAAAAATCGTCGTTTTTCCGCAGTTAGGATTGCCGGCAAGGGCAATCTTAATCTTTCCTGCATTTTCCATGACTACTAAATACCCCCTTATTATTGATCCACGGCTACCGAAATCATAGCCGCTTCGTTCATGCGCAAGGCCATAGCACAGCCTTTAATTTTGACTTCTACCGGATCTCCGAGAGGGGCCTTTTTAAAAACAGAAATACGAGAACCCTTGACGACGCCCATATCTACCAGGCGATGCTGGATGTTTCCCCGACCTTCAAGGGCTTCGACAATACCCGACTGACCGACTTTCATGTCAGCTAACGAAACAATCTTCATGACTAACTCCCCTTTGTTTGCCTAGACGACGGCTTCCTCCGTCCTGGCGGCTAGTATAGTTTTCAGTGCACTTGAGCTGCTGGTATGGGAACGGACAATGTCGACGTTCTTGCGCTGGGCTTCCTTCAGAGCGCAGCGGACCATACTGTGGCTCACGGTACTGGTAAACAACACCACGAGATCAGGCGACCCGATTTTCGACTTAAAATCACTGGGCACCTGAGTAAATACTTTGGCCTTATAATCGAATTCCTTGCAAATACGTTTATAACGGCACACCATGCAATCATTTCCACCTACGATGACAACACTCATTTACATCGCTCCTTTCAGCTCCGTAAATAATACTCACACATCCCTTCAGCTATTGATAATATATTTCATTACCAAATATATTATATATTTTTTCACATACTCTGTCAACACTTTGCTATTGAAATTCATTTATAAAAAGAAAGAAGCGCACGAAAGTACGCTTCTTATCTTTACCAAATGCACCTTGATGCATTCTTTTGAATATGTGATTCTTTATCTCAATTAAAAATAGTTCTCTAAAATTGAGAAGTTTTAGGCTCGCCGTTTCGGCATAGACGGTCCGAGAATGCGAACACTGTTCAATACGACGGCCAAAGTCGCCGTATTGTGGATGACGGCGGCCCAGAGCGGACTTATCTTTCCTAAAGCGCCGAGAAGCATGGCCGCCGAGTTCACGGCAATGGTCGCCGTAAAGTTCTGGTTGATGGCCCGCATCGTTTCTCGTCCGATATGGAGGGCATCGTATAATTTGGCCGGATCTTCCGAACGGATCGTGATGGCCGCCGATTCCGCCGCAATATCGGTCTTGTTGCCGCCTAAGCTGACGCCGATATCGGAAAAAGCCAGGGCCGGCGCATCATTGATGCCGTCGCCGACCATCATGACGTTGCCTCTTTTTTGCATCTTCATGACGTAGTTGGCCTTTTCTTCCGGCAAGATTTCGGCGTAGTACGAGTCGATGTCCATGTCCTGGGCGACTTCAGCGGCTACGTCTTTCGAGTCGCCGGTCAGCATGACGACTTCATCGATACCGAGACGGCGCATGCGGTTCAAGGTTTTCTTCATGCCCGGCCGAATCGGATCCTGAATGGTCAAGAAGCCGAGATACTGGCCGTTTTTAGCAATGTATAACAGATTCTTGCCCCAAGTCTTATTATCGACAGCCGGCATACCCCCTACGCCCTCTTCCGTCATGAAGCGGCGGCTGCCGACGAGGATGTCCCCGCCTTCGTAGTTTTCAAACGGCGGAACGACAGCCCTCATGCCCCGGGCGACGACCGTTTCCGATGAGGCGTGAGGCGGTGTCTGCCAGCCTTTGGCATTGACGTACTTCTGTACGGCTACGGCCAGAGGGTGTACGGAATGCATTTCCGCCGACGCAGCTAACAGGATCATTTCCTTATCGCCGACGCCGTCAATCGTTTCAATGTGATCGATCTGAGGAACACCCATGGTGATGGTCCCGGTCTTATCGAGGACGACCGTATCGATATCGGCTAAGTTTTCGATATAGTTACCGCCCTTGATGAGAATCCCCTTCCGGGCGGCAACGCCGATGGCTGCCGAAATGGCCGTGGCCGTCGAAAGTTTCAGGCCGCACGAGAAATCGATGAACAACAAGTTGAGCACTCGCTGCCAATCCTTGGTCGCCCCGTAGACGATAGCCGCACCGATAAAGGATATAGGCACTAAGAGATTGGCCATCTTATCGGCAAAGTTTTGGACCGGCGCCCGCCGGGTCTGAGCTTCTTCGACGAGATGAATGATCTGAGCCAGAGACGTATCGGCGCCGACCTTTTCGACGCGGATGACGAGGTCTCCGGCTTCAATGACACTGCCGGCATAGACGGCCGACTTCTCCTGTTTGATGGCCGGAGTCGATTCGCCGGTAATGGAGGCCTGATTGACAGCGGCGTTACCGTCGACAACGGTGCCGTCGACGCAAATCTTTTCGCCGAGATGAACGGCGATAAGGTCGCCCCGTTTCAGCGATTCTACGGGAACCTTGCGTTCCCTGCCGTTTTCGATAATCCAGACGTCGCGCTGATCCAGTTTCAAAAGGCCGGAAATCTGACGGCGTGCTCGTTCGGCAGCGTATTCCGTCATCATTTCAGCCCCGTTCGACAGGGCCAGGAGTGTCAGACTCGATTCGGGCTTTCCGGACAGGACCGATGCGGCGACGGCCGTTGCTGTCAAGGTATCGGCGTTGGCCTGATGGTCTTTTACCAGGCCGAGGATACCGCTTTTAATATAGCGACGCGCGATGTATAAGGTAAAGAGTCGACGAAACAAGAGCATGGATCCGTAAAATTCCGGATTCACCTTGCGCAGGATGTTCATGGCAATGAACCCGCCGACAGAGATGATGGCTTCCCGCCGGTACGTGGCAACGTCCATGTCTTCCGGTTTATGTTCCTTTTTCCGGCCGTACTTATCTTCAAAAGCCCGAATGAACAGTTTCAGTGCCCGTACATCCAGGGTTTTACGGTAATAGACGGTAACCTTTTTTTCTTCGACGACGGCCGAGACGATATCCCGCACCTGACGAAGCTTGACGCTCAGGACAGGGCGCATGCGGCTGGGAATCTCGCTGTGAAGAAAAATCGTATTGCACAGGTACATGATTATTCCCTCCTCAACAGTGAAAGAGCCCACCACAGCATCTGCGGCCCTGACGGACGCTCACCCATGAAAACGGTCTTTCGCAGGCCGCGGACGATCAGGAACAAGGCGGCAACCGTCGTCAAATCGAGGAGGTGATTTGATTTCTTTTTGATAACCCGACTCAAGAAGTCCCCCGTCGCTTGGGCCGCTTTAAGGTACGACGCAGCATCTGACCGAGGAGCCCTCTTCCGATCGGCGTCATAGACGGCATTGATAATCCCTTCGACGGCATTGGGAAAGAGGCGGGAGCGGAAGAAGTCTTCCAAAAGATCCAGCGCAGCTTCACTTGAAGCGTAGACCAAAATACTGCCCGTAACGGTGTTGACCTCGATGGAACTGATGCCGGTCATGACACCGATTTTCTTTTCCATGAATTCGGCCAACCCTGCATTCCCGACAAGGGACGCAGCCCGGTAGCGGCGACGGCCCGGGAGTGCGGACACGCAGGCAAAGCGCGGCACGTCCACATTCTTCTCTCCTTGCATCGAAGGCGCACCGGCAAAGGCGCTGCCTCCCCTTTTCTTATTATGGAACAAGTCGTAAACGGCCTTTCCGATCGACGTGCCCACCATAAAACCTGAGGCGTATGACATAATCACCTTCTCCTTTCAGCATGGGTCATGATATAGTTTTCTACCCGAACGAGTTCTCGGTTGGTCCGCAGAAGCTGCGGCCGGTAAGTAATCAGTACCGAACCCGTAAGGACGTTGATATCGACGTTATCGATTTCTTTATAGCTGGCAATATAGGCGTATACCTTGCGGCCCAATTCAGCATTGCCGATGAGTTTCTTACTGTGCAGGCGAATGCGGCCCGGTAAGTAAGACGAGATTGAGACAGAACGGATGATGAAGTCCCATTTCGACGTCGGAATAAACATAAACGCAGCCCTTTCTATCTTTTTACCCTTTAAAAAAGACCGTTACCGAAAGGCAACAGTCTTCTTTTGACAGTCTGTAATTATTTTGCCTGTGCGGCTTCCTGAGCTGCAATCATGTCTTCTAATTCTTCCTTCTGGCGCTGCAATTCAGCGAGGGGAACGGACGCCGTCAAAGCGCCGGCTGCCGGCTGCTGCATAGCCAAGAGCTGCTGTTCACGTTCGGACATTAATTTGTAGCCGAAAACCCCTGCGACGACACCAATACCTAAGCCAATCCAAAAATCCGTATTCTGAAACATACGACACATCTCCCTTTTTTAATAATCTATACCAAAATCTGATTTTATTATAAAGTGCATTTCTTCACTTGTCAATATTATTTATCAATATCAAGATAACTTTTTGATTTAAAATAGATTGCAAAAAGGCAGTCACACAAGGATTACATGATCTCGTCTCCCGTAAATCTTAAGATACCTATGCGAGTTCGCTGAACTCAGTACATTTATTTTATCGTCAAAATTTGCTATAATGAAACATGCCTCAAGTATAAATCAGGTAAATAATGAAATTATGTCTTACTAACAGAAAGGTGTGAATCTCTTGTTCAATCCGTCTCTCTTCAAAAAGGTTCAGGAAGCAATCGCCGAAAACCCGGATAAACGGGTTCTCCCCCTTTCTTTCGATGGAATGAACTACTTTATCAAACGCCGCATGAGTAATGGCCGCAACGCCTTTGCCAAGCAGAATCCGTCAACGTCCTTTTGGTGTGAAGCCTATAAAATCATGACCGTCAATTCCCGCCTGCCCTTAGCGCCCAAAATCGTCCTTCTCGACGAAGATTTTTTCGTCATGGAAAATGTCGGCAAGACCCTTCAAGGGGTCGCCAAAGAAGAAGCTTACGCCGATGTCCGCCTCAAAGCCTTTACGAAAGCCGGCCAAGGGTTGGCCCGACTCCACGTCGCCGGACTGCACCACGGCCGCCCGGCCTTGCGGGATATCGCCTATGACCGTGAAACCGATGCCATTACCCTCCTGGACTGGGAAAATGAAAAGAAATTTATCCATGCACCGGCTGCCGTCCTCGACCTCTTTCTCTTCATTCACAGCTGTTTCCGAGAAAAATGGTCCGATCATACCCTCACCGATGCCGCCCTTACAGGATACACCGGTGTGGAAGGCAGCCGGCGAACAATCAAAGGCCTGAAAGACCTCATTCTCGACTATAACAGCCTCTTCTATATCTGTCACGTCCTGCGCCCCTTCGGCTGGGTCGATGTCGTCTCCGTCGATAAGACGAGACACTATATCTCCCACTTATAACCGAATCGCGGCTGCAGCACAACGAATATAGCCGCCGGGAAGCTCTTCGACGGCTTTTTTGAGCTGCAGTCGCAAAAGAGTATGTAAGAGTTTGGGAAGAGCCAGGCCTGTCGCCAGCATCAGGTCTTCGGCCGGAATGGCCCTCTCCATCGAAAGGGCTTTCAGGACCTGCTTTTCCGTCTCATCGAGGTCGACGGCTTCTCCAATTTCAGCGGCGGCCGTCGGAAGGAGCCATCCTCGATTTTCAAAGACCTGTAAAATATCGTCCGTATCCGTAACGGCCATGGCCCCCATCTGCAGAAGACGATTCGTCCCCTTACTGGTCTCGGCAAAAATGCTCCCCGGCATAGCAAAGACGTCGCGCCCCTCCTCTAAGGCAAAGTCGGCTGTGATGAGGGAGCCGCTGCCGAGGGCCGCTTCGATGACGACGGTTGCCGCCGCCATACCGGCGATAATCCGATTGCGGGCAGGAAAATGCTGGGCCCGCGGCTCGGTCCCGAAGGTATATTCCGAAAGGATGGCTCCGCCCTGCTCGACAATGTCTCGGAAAAGGCGCTTATTTTCCCGCGGATAGGTCCGATCGAGGCCATTGGCAACGACGACAACCGTTCGCCCCTTCCCTTTCAAAGCTCCCGCATGAATGCGCGTATCGATGCCCCGAGCGCCTCCGCTGACCAGGGTAATTCCCCGCTCAGCCAAGTTCATAGCCAAGGTTTCGGCAGCATTCAGTCCGTAAGGGCTGGCCTTTCGCGAACCGACCATGGCCAGGGTATAACGGTCTGCTTTCAGCATCCCCTGACAAAAGAGAACCAACGGCGGCTGAGCGATGAAGGACAGCCAGCACGGATAGTCATCATCCCACAAGGCAATGGGACGAACGCCATAAAAGGAAAGCTTCCGTGAAAATCCGTCCCAATTAAAAACATTTCGTTCTTCAATAAGTTTACCAAAAGAAGTTGTCGAAAACCTCAACCGGCGCCGCAGATCATCGTCCCACGTCGCATTCCAAGCCGCCTTGGCTGACCGATAGCGGTCGAGGATCGTCTTCAGGCGCCGACTGCCGAGGCCGGGAAGGGATTGCAGCGCCGCTGCATACATCGTTTCTTCCGTTACGCCGCTCACAGCGTCACCTCCGTTACATTTTATTGCGGTAGCTGATGGCTTCTGCCACATGACGTTCTTCAATCTGTTCCGCCCCGGACAAGTCGGCAATGGTCTGGGCCACTTTAATGAGCCGATCGTAACTGCGGGCGCTGAGACGAAGGAGGTCAAAGGCCTCTCGCAGCATATCCCGGGCAGGCGAACTCAGACAGCAAGTCTCCTTGATTTCCCGGTGCCCCATGTGGGCATTGCAGTAACAGTCATAAGCCGCCAGCCGCGCGGCCTGACGCGCTCTGGCCTCAAGGACCCGGTCACGTATCGTCGCCGACGTCTCCGCTCCGTGACTTGCCACCAAATCGCCGTAAGCCGGTCTGGCTACACGAACGTGAAGATCGATGCGGTCCAACAAGGGGCCGGAAATCTTATGGATGTATCGATGGCGGTTGTTTTCAGAACACGTACAGTCGTCGTCAAATCCATAGCGGCCACAGGGACAAGGATTCATGGCCGCCACCAAGACAAACCGCGACGGATAGGACAAAGCCGCATTGACCCGGGCGATGTGGACGATGCCGTCTTCCAAGGGCTGACGCAAAACTTCCAGGACCGACCGAGGAAACTCCGGCAATTCATCAAGAAAGAGTACGCCGTGATGGCTGAGGGTCACTTCGCCGGGATGAGGAATGGTGCCGCCGCCGACAAGACCGGCCCGAGATATCGTATGGTGCGGGCTTCGAAAAGGACGCCGTCGCATGAGCTGCCCTTCGCGAAGGAGGCCGGCGACGCTGTAGATTTTTGTCACTTCCAGCGCTTCCTGCTTCCCCAAAGGCGGCAAAATCGTCGGAATCCGCTTAGCCAGCATCGTCTTACCGCTTCCGGGCGGGCCGATCATTAAAATATTGTGGCCTCCGGCAGCGGCGATTTCAAGAGCCCGTTTGGCTTCGGCCTGACCTTGTACCTCGGAGAAGTCAAGATCGTAATCGAGAATATCTGACGCCCCTTCTTGTGCAGTTATAGGCTTTAAAGGCGCATCGCCCTTTAAATGAGCGGCAACGTGAGACAAGGACTCGGCCGTGTATACCGTAACGGACGGACAAAGGAGGGCTTCGGCACCATTTTTCGAGCTGACAAATACCGATTTCACGCCTTGGGCGGCACTCTCGATAACCATAGGCAGGACACCGTTTACCGGTCGTATCTCCCCATCGAGAGCCAATTCGCCTAAAAAGAGGCAGTCCGCACAGGCCTCCAGGGGAATCTGGCCGCTCGATGCCAAAATTGCAATGGCCAGTCCCAAGTCAAGGCCTGACGTATCCTTTTTCAAATCGGCCGGTGCTAAATTGACGGTCAGGCGGCGCATGGGAAACTCATAGCCGCTGTTCTTAATGGCCGCTCGGACACGCTCCTTGGCTTCTTTGACTGACGTCGAGGCCAGACCTACCAAATCAAAAGACGGCAGTCCGTTGGATATATCCGTTTCGACGGCGATGACGTGGCCGCCGAGTCCCAAGGTGGCAGCGCCTGAAATACGTGCAAACATGAATTCACCGCCTTTCTGCCAAAAAAGCGTGGACGACGTGTCGGATAACGGGTTGGTCGTCAGCTCCGGGCCAGACTTCGATGACGTCGAAACGACAGGGCTTATCCCATAGTCGAAACTGTTTCAGATAGCCGGAGGCGACGGACGTGATTTTCTGCCGCTTCCGCCATTCGACGGCCTCACAAGGGCGGCCGTAACGCTCGGATCTTCGCGTCTTGACTTCGATAAAAACAAGGGTCCGTCCATGGTCGGCAATAATATCGATTTCACCCATACGATTGCGGTAGTTGCAGCAGCGGATGCGATAATCCGTCTGATGCCGTATATAAGCCAAGGCGGCCTGTTCTCCATAATAGCCTAAAAGCTTTGTTTCCATGATACCTTCCCCTTTCACGTGGTTATTCCTTCCATTATAACCGTCACGGATTAAAGGGGCGTAAAAAAAAAGACCCTCACGGGTCTTTTTTCATGAAAGAATCATTAGATTTTATGAATGGCTAAAAAGGCGACCAGGACGATGAGGAGTACGATGGCAATGATACGGGTAATCGAGGCCAGGGAAATCCGAACATCCTTCTGCGCCCTTCTTTGCGGCCGACGTTCACTCATACGCCGGGCCATGCCATTTCCTTGCCGCCTAAGATATGGGCGTGCATATGATGAACAGTCTGACCGGCTTTTTCTCCCGTATTGAATACGACGCGGAAACCGTCCTTATCGAGGTTCATGACCTGAGCGACTTTCTGGATCGCATAGAGCATTTTGCCGGCCATATCCTCATCATCCGGCGTCAGGGCAGCAATGCTCTGAACGTGTTTTTTTGGAATGACCAAAACGTGTACCGGTGCGACAGGATTGATGTCCTTGAAGGCGAAGAAATTGTCGTCTTCCCAAACCTTAGTGCTCGGGATATCCCCGGCGATGATCTTGCAGAAAATGCAGTCTTCCATAATAAATTCCTCCTTCTTGGTACGGCAAAATGAGGCTTACGAGCCTTCCATCAAAGGGCTTCAGCCAAGAGCTTCTTGCCATCGGTTCCGACAAGGGCTACGGAAACGACCGTCCGCTGTGCACCTTCCGGCAGTCCGTTAACAGCGACGCGTTCATAGTTTCCCGTAAAGCCCTCCCCTTCTGCCCCCTCCTGGGTTTCAACGAGGACCGAAGCCTTCGTCCCGACGAGAGATTCGAGGAGCGCTGCTTTTTGGCGGGCCGACAATTCATTGACCAATTCGACACGGCGCTTCTTTTCAGCCGTATCGATCTGACCGCTCATGGTCGCCGCCGGCGTCCCTTTACGCGGTGAATAGGGGAAGGCGTGGATATGAGAAAAATTGAGGCGTTTCAAGGTCTCCATCGTCTCTTCAAAGAGTGCCTCCGTTTCACCGGGAAAGCCTAAAATAAGGTCTGTCGAAACGGTGAGGCCGTCGATACGGCTGCGCAGACGGGCAATGAGGGCTTCATACTCGGCGACGGTGTAATGGCGGTTCATCGCCTTTAACACGGCATCGGACCCCGCCTGAAGAGGCAGGTGCAGGTGACGGCAAATCCGATTGGAGCTGTTCATGACGGCAATCATATCGTCGTCGATTTCCAGCGATTCAATAGAACCCATGCGGATACGGGATACGTCCGTTTCTTTGACCAGCCGGTCGAGGATGTGCGCCAGCGACGGATGATCGTCGAGATCCCGGCCATAGGCACCGAGGTGGATGCCGGTCAGGACGATTTCCTTAAAGCCAGCGTCGACGAGGCGTTTCGCTTCGGCAATGACGGCGTCGGGACGGCGGGACTTCAAAGCACCGCGCGTATAAGGAATGATGCAGTACGCACAAAAATTATTGCACCCTTCCTGTATCTTCAGGTCTGCCCGCGTATGTTCGACGGCCGACGGATAGAGGGGAATTTCCTCAAACTCATCGTGTTGGCGCACGTCATGGACGGCCGTGAAAGCTTCATCACGGCCATGATCGAGTAAATCGCCGACGATGGCTACGATGCGTTTTCGTTCGTTCGTCCCGACGACGGCGTCCACTTCGGGCATAGATGCCAAAAGTTCCGGGTCGAGCTGGGCGTAACAGCCGGTGACGATGACCTTGGCAGCATCATTACGCTTCTTGGTCCGCCGAATGAGTTGGCGCGACTTTTTTTCACCGACTTGGGTGACCGAACAGGTATTGATAATATAGACGTCGGCAGGGCCGTTAAAATCGGCTTCTTCAAAGCCAGCCTGAAGAAATAAGCCCCGTATACTGTCCGTGTCGTACTGGTTGACACGACAGCCCAGGGTCGCAAAAGCAATAGTTGGCATTACTTGAATCCTCTTTCGTACATAATGATAGATAAGGCCGCCAGCGACGCCGTTTCAGCCCGCAGGATACGCGGTCCGAGAGAGACCGTGCGGCACCAGGCAAAGTGCTGTTCGGCGTAGGCGATTTCCTTTTCGGCATAACCCCCTTCGGGTCCGATGGCAATGACGACATCACCGGTCCGCACGTCGCGGCAGGCTTCGGACAGCGGCGCCGTTTCCCGTTCATAGGGAAGGATGCAGCGCCGGTCGGCATAAGCGTCGACAAAGTCCGTAAAGGTCATGACCGGTGCCACGTCGGGCACGTCGTCGCGACCGCACTGCTTAGCCCCTTCAAGGGCCAGGCGCTGCCAGCGCTCTAAGCGGGACTTCTGCCGTTTATCATCTAATTTTACTACACAATATTCCATTTGTACAGGAACGATTCGGCTGACGCCGAGCTCCGTCGCCTTCTGAATGACCCAATCGAACTTATCCCCTTTTAAGAGTCCCGCTGCCAAGGTGACCGTCCCTGCCGAAGCTGCCGGATCCGATAACTTTTTGGCCGGTGTCAAATAGGCCGAATGACCTTCGATGCGAGTAATGAAGCATTCATAGGTCGTACCGGTCACGTCGGTAACGAGAAGGGTGTCGCCTACGGTGTGGCGCAGGACGAGAACGACGTGGCGGGCATCGTCAGCCGATAATTCGAAGGTCCCGCAAATTGGAAAATCCGTAAAAATCTTACGCATGATCTCACCTCGTCAATTTCACGGCATACCAGCCGCTTCGGAGCTGTTCATCAGCCCAGGTAAACCCAGCCGTTTCGGCAGCCGAGCGGACGTCGTCGATGCGTTCGTCGATGATACCGCTGACGATGAGCGTACCGCCGTCTTTTAAGTACGGACCTACTGCCGGTAAGAGAGCCAATACGGCGTTGGTCACCAGATTGGCTACGATGACATCAGCCTGCTGCCCCTTGGGAATCGCCGTCAAAAGATCGCTGTTGGCAATAGACATCCGGTCTTCAACGCCGTTGAGGGCCGCATTGACCCGAGCCTGAGCGACGGCAGCGCTGTCAAAATCGACAGCAGCCACGTGAGCGGCGCCCAGTTTTGCCACGGCAATGGCTAAGATCCCCGTACCCGTACCGATGTCAAAAACGACATCGCCCGGCCGCACTGCCTCTTCGAGGTATTGGACACAGAGACAGGTCGTATCGTGAAAGCCGCTGCCAAAAGCAAGGCCGGGATCGATCGTAAGGACATCTTCATCAGGACCCGGCGATACCTTTTCCCAAGCCGGTTCTGCCCAAAAGCGGCGTGATATCTTCTTGGGATGGAAATGCTCCTGCCAGGCAAAGAGCCAGTCTTCGTCATTGACATTCTTCTCGATGACCTGCCAATGGCCGAGGTCGGCGCCGCGGCTTTCAAGGGCGTTCATTTTTTCTCGTACCGTTTCCACCAATCCTTCTTGTGCCAGCGGGAAATACGCTGTAATGCGAATGCGTCCCTCCGCGTCCGGCTCTTGGTCATCGATGACCGAACCGTTGCTGCCGCATTCATAAACAAGAAGGGCCACCAAATCGGTGGCCATTGGGGAAACGAGCAAATCGACTTCATTCCATTGCATCGTCTATGCTCCCTTCATCTTTACAGATCTTCTTTTAATCGGGCCCAACTCCAACAGAAGTCGCCCCATACTTTTCGCAAGCTCTGAAACAGATCGTCTTTCAACTTGTTCCAGACGCTTTTCTTGCTCTTTTTGGTATCTTTTTTCGTATTGCTCACAGCACTGTCATCAGCCTTTTTTTCAGCCGACTTTGGCTCCCCCACCCACGTTTCACCGCCGGCATAAGCGAATTCACGCAGGAGTTCCTGCTGTTTGTCATTCAATTTCTTAGGAATGGAAACGGTGACCCGGACGTGGTGATCGCCGCGGCGGTTCTTGGCGCCGAGGACCGGGATGCCCTTGCCGCGAATGCGGAACAAGGTACCGGTTTGAGTACCGGCCGGAATGTTCAACTCAATCTTCCCATCCAAGGTTTCGACAGGAATCTTGGTTCCCAAGGCTGCCTGAGCAAAGGAAATCGTTTCCTCTGACAGGATATCGCTTCCTTCACGGGCAAACTTCGGATCGCGGCGAACAAAGATGTAGACGTACAAATCGCCATGGCCGCCGCCGCGAGTACCCGGTTCACCTTCACCGGCAACGCGCAGGCGTGCGCCGTCATCGACACCGGCAGGGATCTTGATTTTCAGTTTCTTGCGAACCTTTACCGTCCCGGAACCATGACATTTCTTGCATTTGTCATGAATAATCTTGCCCGAACCGCCGCAGCGGCTGCAAGTACGGACATTGACCATCTGGCCAAAAGGCGTATTCTGGACGACACGCTGCTGACCTGTACCGTGACAGTCAGGGCAGGTATCGACCTTGCTGCCCGGTTCGGCACCTTCGCCGTGACAGTGGTCACACGTTTCTTCCTTGGGAACTTCAATTTCCATTTCCGTCCCAAAAGCAGCCTGCTTCAAGGCAATGTCTACGTCATAGCGCAGATCGGCGCCTCGCTGAGGCCCGTTGGACGACTGCCGGCCGCCTTGACCGCCAAAGAAGGAATCAAAGATATCTTCAAAGCCGCCGAAGCCCTGGCCACCCTGGCCGAAACCGCCAAAGCCGCCAAACCCTCCGAAGCCGCCCTGGCCAAAACCGGCACCGGAACCGGCAGCATTCCCATTTTGGAATGCTGCCGGACCGAACTGGTCATACTGGGCGCGTTTTTGCGAATTAGACAAGACGCTGTAGGCTTCGTTGATTTCTTTGAACTTTTCTTCAGCTGCCTTCGGATCATCCGGGTTGCGGTCCGGATGATACTTAAGGGCCAGCTTTTTAAAAGCTTTTTTTATTTCCGCATCGCTGGCGTCTTTGGAAACGCCGAGCACTTCATAGTAATCTCTTTTGCTCATCTGAGAAGCCCCTCTTATCTATCTTACTTCTTATCGTCGTCGACTACGGTGTAATCGGCGTCAACTACATTGTCATCCTGCTTCTGGCTGTTGCCGGCATCGGACTGAGCGCTGCCGCCTTCCGGCTGTGCCTGCTGCGAAGCGGCGTCAGCATTCTTGTACATTTCGCTGGTCAAGTCGTAAAGCGGTTTGGTCAAGGCTTCCGAAGCAGCTTTGATCTTGTCGACGTCATCGCTCTTTACAGCTTCCTTCAAGTCGGCGATTTTATCTTTGATTTCCGAAACTTTAGCAGCGTCGGCCTTGTCGCCCATATCCTTGATGGTCTTTTCAGCCTGGTAAATGAGGGAGTCGGCGTTGTTCTTAGCTTCGATGCCTTCTTTACGTTTCTTATCTTCAGCTTCGTGAGCTGCAGCTTCTTTGACCATGCGGTCGATTTCGCTCTTGTCGAGGCCCGAAGAGGATTTGATGGTGATCTTCTGTTCCTTGCCGGTACCGAGGTCTTTTGCCGAAACGTTTACGATACCGTTGGCATCGATGTTGAAGGTAACTTCGATACGAGGTACTCCACGGGGAGCTGCCGGAATGCCCGTCAGTTCAAAGCGGCCGAGGGTCTTGTTGTCAGCTGCCATTTCGCGTTCGCCCTGCAGGACGTGAACGTCAACGGACGGCTGGTTGTCGGCTGCCGTCGAGAATACCTGGCTGCCGGAAGTCGGGATCGTCGTGTTGCGGTCGATGATCTTGGTGAAGACACCGCCGAGGGTTTCGATACCGAGGGACAACGGCGTAACGTCGAGGAGGAGAACGTCTTTGACATCGCCTACGAGGACACCGGCCTGGATAGCAGCGCCGATAGCAACGCATTCGTCCGGGTTTACGCCCTTGCTCGGTTCTTTGCCGAGGATCGATTTGATAGCGTCCTGAACGGCCGGAATACGGCTGGAGCCGCCGACAAGGATGATCTTGTCGATTTCGTCGATGCTGAGACCGGAGTCGGCAATGGCTTTCTTGGTCGGTTCCATCGTTGCGTGAACGAGGTCTTCCGTCAGTTCGTTGAATTTAGCACGGGTCAGGGTCAGGTCGAGATGTTTCGGGCCCGAAGCGTCAGCCGTGATGAAGGGCAGGTTGATGTTCGTCGAAAGGACCGTCGACAATTCAATCTTTGCTTTTTCAGCAGCTTCTTTCAAGCGCTGGTCGGCCATCTTATCTTGCGAGAGGTCGATGCCGGTCTGTTTCTTGAATTCGTCAACCATCCAGTCCATGACCTTGTTGTCGAAGTCGTCACCGCCGAGTTTCGTGTTGCCGTTGGTAGCCTTTACTTCAAAGACGCCATCACCGAGTTCGAGGATTGAGACGTCGAATGTGCCGCCGCCGAGGTCGAATACGAGGATTTTGCCGTCGCCGCCTTTATCGAGGCCGTAAGCGAGGGCTGCTGCCGTCGGTTCGTTGACGATACGGAGAACGTCGAGACCGGCGATCTTGCCGGCGTCTTTCGTAGCCTGACGCTGGCTGTCGTTGAAGTAAGCCGGAACGGTGATAACGGCCTGGGTTACTTTTTCGCCCAAGTAGCTTTCAGCGTCTTCCTTCAATTTCTGAAGGACCATAGCCGAAATTTCCTGAGGCGTATAATTTTTGCCCTGAACGTCAACGGTGTAGTTTTCACCCATGTGACGCTTAATCGAGGCAATGGTGTTTTCCGGGTTCGAAACGGCCTGGCGTTTTGCCAACTGGCCGACGAGGCGTTCGCCGGTCTTCGAGAAGCCGACAACCGACGGGGTGAGACGAGAACCTTCCGTATTCGTGATGACCGTAGGTTCGCCGCCTTCCATAACAGCGACTACGGAGTTTGTCGTACCTAAGTCAATACCAATAACTTTGCTCATAAAAGATTCCTCCATTCTTATACTAAACGATAATTAACCGTTAAATGCAACTTTAACCATGGCCGGACGCAAGGTCTTTTCGCCCAGGAGATAACCTTCCTGGAGGACCTCTACGACGATGTCATCATCGTATTCGTCGCTGGGCACACGCATGACAGCCTGATGATAATTGGGGTCGAAGGGTTTGCCGACGGCATCGATTTTCGTAACCCCTTCCTTTTCAAGGACGTCCATAAGCTGTTTATAAATCATTTCATAGCCTTCGATAAAGGAGTGTACGTCGTCGGAAACGGCATCTGTCGGAGCCTTGAGGGCCCGTTCAAAATTGTCGATGACCGGCAGGATCCGGCCGAGGACATCCATTTTGACGACTTCCGAAATCTGAAGCTTTTCGGAAGCAGTACGCTTCTTATAGTTGGCAAAATCAGCCTGCAGGCGGACGAACTTCTGCTCAAACTTCGCGGCTTTTTCCGCATCGGCCTTATCAGCGCCGTCATTGGCATCCGGTTCTGTTTGTGCAGAGCCCTCATCTGCCGCCTGAGCCTCTACGGCTTCAGCCTTTTCCTTGGCAGCGTCTTCAGCCACTTTATTTGCTTCTTCCTGCAATACAGTATCTTTTTTCTCTTCATTACTCATCTCGTTCGGTACTCCTCCTTACGTCTCGTCCTGGTAATGGGACAGCATCTGTGTCATATGCTGTTTCATGAAATCCAACAAGCCGATAATTTTAGCATATTCCATCCGTGCCGGCCCTAAGACGGCCAGCTTGCCGAGAACGACATCATGATCGGTGAAGGTCGCTTCAATGATACTGCAGTCGTTAATCGGCGACAGCTTCGTTTCCTCACCGATGCGAACGGTAACGGACTGCCCTTCGCCTTCATCGTGAAGGATGTTGGCGACGATGTCCTGTTCTTCCAGCATGGTAAAGAGGCTCTTGGCCTTGTCGACGTCCTTAAATTCCGGTTTGTTGAGCAGTTCCGTCGTACCGCCTTTGTAGAAATGCTCGCCTTGGCGGCGGGTCTGCTCCATGGCCCGGAAAGCCAGTCGATATAACTCGACGTCGGCGACGATGGTTTCATGAAATGTTTCGATAGCCTTTTCATCGATGCGGTCCATGGCCGTACCGGTCAAATAGTTGGTCAGCTTCTGGGCAATGATGTTCAAATCGTCCATGCTGGCCCCGCCGGGTTTCGGGTAAATACAGTTTTCAACCTGTCCCGTATCGGTCACGACGATCATGATGGCCCTCCTGTCATCGAGGGGCAGGAAGCGGATGTACTTCAACTTCGAGCTAAGCCGCTCCGACGCCATGATCAAGGTGACGTTGTGCGTAATCCGGGCCAAGAGCTTGGCCGTCGACTGAAAGATTTCATCGACGCTGCTCAGCTTATCCTGAAACCAGGATTGGACGAACTGCTTTTCCGCTTCCGTAATCTTCGTCGGTTTGAGGAGGCAGTCGACATAGAGCCGATAGCCTTTCAAGGACGGGACACGGCCGGCCGACGTATGCGGCTGTTCCAAATATCCCATCATTTCCAAATCGAACATCTCGTTGCGGATCGTCGCCGGGCTGATGCCCAAGTCGTACTTGCGGGCAATCGTCCGCGACCCGACAGGCTCGGCAGAAGCGATATAGTCCTGAACGATGACTTGCAGTATCTTCTGTTTGCGTGCATCTAAGTTCATGACGATATCACCTCTGCTCATTTGACTTTTCTTAGCGTTCTGACTATTTGACCTCTAAGACTATATATAAGATAGCATGACCCCATTCTTTTGTCAAGCGTTTATAGTCAAAAAGTCAAAATAAATATCAAAATAGACAAAGACCGCATAAACGCCCCTTTTTAACCCATAAACCAGCTATGAAAAGAAGCTGTAAAGACGGGGGTATTTGCCGCTCATCTATGGTATAATCAAGAAAAGGGCAACCGGTTAAGGACGCCCTATATATAACATTAACTTGATTATCGTCTAAAAGGAGGAAACACCATGTCTCATGCAGCATTTAAAGGTAACCTGAGAAACGAACTGAACGACGCCAAAAAGAAACAGACCATCATCACCGACGGTCCGAAGAGCCACGGCGGCCTCGAAGAAACGTACTCCCCTGTCGAATTGCTGGCTGATACCTACGCATCCTGCGCCATCACCATCATGGCAGCCGTTGCCGGCCAGCTGGGCTGCGATCTGACCGGAACCTATGCCGACACCGAAACATCTGTCGACGAAAAAGAATTCCGCATCGCCCACATCGGCATCCATTTCCATATGCCCAAATCCCTCGATGAAAGCCATCGCAGCGCCATCGAAGCCTCAACGCGTGACATGTGCATCGTAGGCCGCAGCCTCCATCCCGATATCAAAAAAGATTTGACCTTCACCTACGACGCATAAGAAATCTCTGCGGGTATCACAAATTCATCCTTGATAGAGTAAACGGCCCCGTAAGATCAGACGAAAAATCTGACCTTACGGGGCCTTTCTTGTCTCATAAAGATAGTCCCTATTTATTTTCCAGTTTTGCTTTGACCAATTTTTCCTGGTATATCGATTCCAGCTTATTCCAAAAATCAGCCGGCACGCCTAATACCAACTCGAGTTTTTCAGCCATATCTGACGTTACACGAACGTCGCCATTCATTAATTGGCTAATCTGCTTTTCAGACATTCCCATCCGTTTAGAAAATTCGTTTTGGGTCATGCCTCTCTCTTCAAGCTGTTCTGTAATGGTAGCACCGGGCGGCGTCGCGATATAGCTCTTGCTTTCCAACATGACGCTCACTCCTCTCAACTTCTTAATTATATTGTATCTTGATTCTCAAGAACAATCAAGAATCGCTAAAATCGACAGTCGTTGTCTCATCACCAATGCTTCCCCAGCCTATCTGATTGTCTTCACGGAAATCTTATTCTTAATATTTCTCTTTCAATATCCGGCTCCCGGCATCACCGTAAAATGATGGGCATCAAAAAACTATCCTATAATTTATTTTTTCGCCTTGACTTAGAGACGACTCCAATAGCTATAATGTAAATCAAAAGGAGGGACTACCTTGAAAATAAAAGATGTAAGTGAACAATTACAGATTTCGCCGGACACGCTTCGTTACTACGAAAAAATCGGGCTCATCCGCAACGTACCCCGCGATAAGAACGGCGTCCGCGACTACAGCGAAGAAAACTGCAAAAGCATTGCCTTCATCAAGTGCATGCGGGCAGCCAACGTCTCTATCTCCGGCCTGACGCGTTATATGGAGCTCTTCGAACAGGGAGACGCTACTCGCAAGGAACGGCGAGAAATTTTAGTCAATGAACGAAAACAACTCCAAAGTAACTTGCAGGACATCCAAGACGCCTTGAGCCACTTGGACTGGAAAATCAAGTTATACGACGAGGGAAAATTTTAATTATATAGTCCCTTTTCAGCCAAGAAGAGTCGACATTTCAAGAATTTCACACAAAAATTGCCGACGCCATTTCTTTTGCAAAACGTCTGCCAAAGCACCGAGGGCCTTTTTCACCCTTTGCAGGCTTTGACGCCGGTTATCTTACAGGAGGTCATCTATTATGGAAAGTATAACTCGGCGCAGCTTCTTAAAATTAGCCGGCAGTGCCGCCCTCGGCCTCGCTTTGGGCAAAACCAATATCCTGCCCGCCATGGCCCAAGCCCCCGTCGTCGGCAGCAAAGAAACGCCGGCCACACCCGATCAGCCCGGCTCCTATGCCAAAGTCTATTACACCAAGCACATCGACGCCGAACACCTTATTAAGTTGTATCAGAAGGTCAACGAAGGCATTTACGGCAAGACGGCCATCAAAGTCCACACGGGCGAACAGCACGGCCCGTACATCCTGCCTCGGGACATGGTAAAAGCCTTCCAGGCCCAGGTTCCTGACAGCAGCATCGTCGAAACGAACACCCTCTACCCCGGCGACCGCGATACGACGGAAAAACATCGTCGGACCTTAGAAGTCAACGGCTGGAATTTCTGCCCCGTCGATATTTTGGATGAAAAGGGCAACGTCATGATGCCCGTCCGAAACGGCCTTCATTTCTCGGAAGTATCCTTAGGCCGCAACATCACTAATTACGACTCCATGATCGTCCTGACCCATTTCAAGGGCCACGCCATGGGCGGCTACGGCGGCTCGTTAAAAAATATCGCCATCGGCTGCGCAGACGGACAGGTCGGCAAGCGGCAGGTCCACGCCTTCCATGAATCGCGGGCTCCCATCGGCTCTGACTGGTCGGACAATATGGTCCTCGAAGAAGGCTTTATGGAAAACATGGCCGACTGCGGCAAGGCTATTTGTGACTACTTCGGAAAACACATCGTCTTCCTCAACGTCCTGCGCTCCATGTCCGTCGACTGCGACTGCACCGGCACTTCGGCTGCCAAACCGGTCATCCCAGACTTAGGCATGATGGCCTCGACGGATATCCTGGCCATCGACCAGGCCAGCGTCGACATGGTATATGCCCAGCCTGAAAGAGATAAACACGACCTGGTAGAACGCATCGAATCCCGCCATGGCCTGCACCAATTGACGGCCATGCGGCAGTTAAAAATGGGAAATGACAAATATCAGTTGATTTCTATCGACTAAGTCCCCTTTCAAAGAGACAAACCTTCTAAATAGAATACTACAAAAGGCCCTGTGCCTCCCTACACCGTCTTGTCGGTATCGGAGAACACAGGGCCTCTTTTTTTGATTCCTAAAAGCTGCAGTACTTATATCTGCAAAAAAATTGCGGCTGCCAAAAGACAGCCGCAACTTCACATGCGAATCAGAAGATTCTTAAAAGATATCCATAGGAACAGGATTAGTTTTGCTTGTTTTCCGGAACGATGCGGACACGCTGGATGGTCGGTTTCCCGTCTTTATCCTTAGCGATCGTATCGATGCGGATGTACTTCAGTTCTGCGGAGAATTCGTTGGCCAAGCGATCCAACGTATCATCGCCCTGGAGGGCTGCATTCGAGGCAGCGCCTGCCATGATGGCACGATAGACAACCGCAGCGAATTCGTAACGGGTCATCATGCGGTTACCATCGAAGTTTCCATCCGGATATCCTTCAATGATGCCCAGCTGATGAAGTTTCGTGACGTATTCGTAAGCCCAGTGGTTGGCCGGAACATCCGGGAAGAGTTCGCTGCCCTTAGATTCAATCGTACCAGGATTCTGGCCGGTCAACTGATTGATCATTTGACTCTGACGATTGACGATGTCTTCGAGCTTAGCTACGTCATCACGGAGGTGTTTGATTTCCTTGGCCATGCCAACGCGAGAATTCGATACGTTGTTGCCCTGACCTAACTTGAAGGAAACACCGGCATTGATCATGTTTTCACCGCCGCCGATGGTGCCGCCGACGGAGAAGGTGGTATCTTCGTTCGGTTTGTAGAAGGCACCGAAAGCACCGGCGTTAGCGCCGCGATAGTGGCCATAGCCAAAGGCGAAGTCCCATTTATCATCGGGATCGAAGTCCTGCGGATGGAGGGCTGCCAGAGCGGCTGCACCGGCACCGACGCGGTTGATGCGGTTATCCAGTTTATTGACTTCCCCACCCAGGTTATTGATAGCCTGGTCGCGGAGAGCCAATTGACCGCCATTGATAGCTTCCGTCGAGCCGGGAGCTACGGTGCCGTCAGCAACACCGCTTACGACGTTGTTGCCCATGTTGACATTACTGTCTTGAATGGTAATCGTGCGGTCGCTGTCTACGGTCTTGATGGTGACACCGTTGTCATTAATCGTCGTGTTGCCCGTTGTGACGCTGTCAAGGTCTTTCAAGTCCTTGGCCAGCTTGATGTCGAGGCCGTCACCGCTGCTGTTCTTCACAACACCGATGTTGCCGCTGGACAGTTTAGACGTATCGGCACCGCCGTTGAGTTTCAACGTATCGCCGAGGCCTACGGTGACGTTGTTATCTGCACCGTCGTCGCCTTGGAAGACACGGCCTTTGCTGACCTTGTCATCTACGACTTTCAGCTGATCTTCGGTGGCAGCACGGCCGGACTGGATGTTATTGCTATCCCACTTGGTGTTATCCAATCCAGTGAGGTAGTTGCCCGTTGCCGGATTGCCATCGTTTGCCGTGTTTTCCTGGTTGCCCAGAACGGCGCCGCCTGCGGAAATCTGGCCCTTAGAGCCATCCAGTTTGACCTGGTTGTCGCCGCTGCCGGCCGTAACGGCAGCACCGTTGCCGTCGATGTTGACCTGCTTGGAAGCATCGGTGGTATCACCCAAAGTGATGTTGTCATTCAGGTTAACCTTGTTGTCAGCATCTACAGTGATGTTCTTACCGGACTGCGCTTTCACTGCGTCGGCTTGACCTTTCGCAATGTTGTAAACGTCACCGATATTCGCACCGTTGTTGTAGTTTTCCTGACCGGCTACAGACGTGTCATAAGTATTTCCAAGACCGCTGCCTACGTCCTTGATTACCGTATTTCCGGCATTGATGCCATCTTTATCGATGGAGATGCCAGAATCCTTAATGGCAATCTTGTCGGTAGAAACGCCATCTTTATTGATGGTCGTATTGCCGGCGGCGATAGAGCCATCTGTACCAAGGTTAACATCTTTATTTAAGCCAACTTCAATCTTGCCATCTTTAACGGATGTTACGGTATTGCCGTCACCTGCGATGTTAATCGTACCGCCTAAGTTCTGTTTTACAGAATTGTTGTCGTCAGCACCTAAGACGAAGCCGCCGCCTTTATTTGCATCTTTGATGTCGTCGACAGCATTGTTAACCGCCTTACTTAAATCACCGATGCTGGCTGCGTTGTTGTAGTTTTCCTGACCGGTTACCGACGTATCATAGGTTTTGCCGTCTATACCGCTGGCTACATTGATGATCTGGTTGCCGCCGTTGTCCAGACCTTTATTAGTAAGGGTCACAGGATTCGTACCGCCATTGATAGTAACCCCGCTATTGTTGATTACGGTGTTACCCATGGTGACGGAGCCGGTGGAGCCGAGGTTCAGGTCTTTATTGAGCTTAACCGTCAACAGACCGTTGTCGCCATCCTGGCTGGATACGACGCCGATGTTGCCATCGGTGAGGTCGGCTTCATTAGTGGCATTGCCCTTCACATTGACCTGATTGTTCAGTTTCACTGCAGAAGCATTGCCAAAGTCACCGCCGTATTTCATGCCGTCATCGAGAGTTGCCACCTGATGGTCCTTACCTTCAGGATCGGTGTAGATGATGCGAGTCATCGTGTCACCATCTTTACCATTGACACCAGCTTGTCCCGGAGTCGTCCAGATGTCGGTCATGCCGTCTTTGCCATTGAGGCCGATGTGGCCTTCGGCACCGTCGACACCATCGACACCGTCTTTACCGCTGATGGTGACACCGTCTTTGCCGTCAGCACCTTTGACGGAAATACCGTCCGTGCCGTTGATAACGACGGACGAGCCATCTTTACCATTGACACCGATTGTGCCGTCGACACCGTCTTTACCGTCAGCACCTTTCGTGCCGATGGAGAGATCATTACTCAGGCCTACGGTAATCTTGCCGTTTTCAGCATCGGCTGTGGTCGTGATATTCTGACCGTCACCGGCAATCTGAATCGTCTTGCCCAGGTCCTGCTTAACAGCATTTCCCTTGTCATCGGTCAAGCCGAAGCCGCCCGTTGCATTTTCACTGGTACCATCGGTAATAGCATCGCTTACGGTCTTCAGCTGATCTTCCGTAGCTGCACGGCCGCTTACGATATCCGGATTGGCCACATTCCATTCGGTGTTGTCCAAACCGGTTACAAAGCTGCCGTCTTCAGCAACTTTACCGGCTGTAACGACCCCTTGGTTACCGATTACAGCGGTGCCGGCTTCTACGGTATTCAGGCCGGTAATATCTTTGGCCAACTGAACCGTCAACTTAGCATTGTCACCATCTTGAGAGGCTACAACACCGATGTTAGCGTCGGTAGATAATTTGGAAGCATCAGTTTGTCCGCCGACGATGTTGACAGTCTTATTCAATTTGACAGCGGCAGAACCGGAGTCACCGGTATACTTCATGCCGTCATCAAGAGTTGCGACTTCATGATTTGCCCCATTCGGCTCGGTGTAGATGATACGGGTCATGGTGTCTCCATCTTTACCATTGACGCCGGCTTGTCCCGGAGTGGTATAGATGTCGGTCATGCCGTCTTTGCCGTTGAGGCCGATATGGCCTTCCAAGCCCTCGACGCCATCGACACCGTCTTTACCGGTGATGGTGACGCCGTCTTTACCGTCGGCACCCTTAATCGAGATACCGTCGTTGCCGTCGATTGTAACAACATTTCCATCGCTGCCATTAACCCCGATGGATCCGTTCGTGCCATCTTTGGCCCCGATAGAGAGGTTGTCAGCCAGTTTCAGGTCATAGGTTGTCTTATCACCAACGGTAGTGGCTTTCAGTTTCAGGTTGCTGCCTTCATAGTTAGTCGTACCTGCTTCAGTACCACCTTCAACGGTGACTGCCGTAGCAGCAGCTTTTAACTGACCGTAATTGACAGCATCTGTGTCTGCCGTACCGGCGCCAACGTTAGTAATCCGGTTGCTGCCGTTGTTGAGGCCACCATTAGTAAGGCTTACGGCTGTATCACCAGTACCGATGGTCATACCGCCGTTATTGACTACGGTGTTGCCCATCTTAACAGAACCGGTGTCGCCCAAGTCGAGGTCTTTCACCAACTGAACTTTCAACTGACCATTGACGTTATTGACGCCGATGTTGTTTTCCGTCAGTTTGGTCGCATCGGCACCGCCAATGATATCCAACTGTTCGTTGAGTTTCTTGGCGATGACTTGTGTCGTATCATTCTGACCGTTGTCGCCGGCATACTTCTGGCCGTCACTCATGGTAGCGATGGTCTGGCCGCCTGCGGTAATTCTATCTACAGGAGTGCCGTCTACGTTAGTAACGCTGTCACCGGCTGCAATAGTAACCGTTGTCTGCGTTCCGTCTGCTCCGGCAGGGCCGGTCAAGCCGATAGAGCCGTCAGCGCCGTTGATAACGACGGACGAGCCGTCTTTACCATTGACGCCAATCTTGCCGTCGACGCCGTCTGTTCCGTCAGCACCCTTGGTACCGATGGAGAGATCATTGCTCAGACCTACGGTAATCTTACCATTTGTAGCATCGGCTGTAGTCGTGATGTTCTGACCGTCACCGGCAATCTGAATCGTCTTGCCAAGGTCCTGCTTAACAGCATTTCCTTTGTCATCGGTCAAGCCGAAGCCGCCCGTTGCATTTTCACTGGTACCATCGGTAATGGCATCGCTTACGGTCTTGAGCTGATCTTCCGTAGCTGCACGACCGCTTACGATATCCGGATTAGCCACATTCCATTCGGTATTTTCCAAACCGGTTACGTAGCTGCCCGTTTGAGCTTCGCCGCCGGCTGTAGTTTCAGTCTGATTGCCGATGGTAGCCTTGCCGGCAGTTACGGTATTCAAACCGGTAATGTCTTTCGCCAACTGAACCGTCAATTTCGCATTGTCACCATCTTGAGAGGCTACAACGCCGATGTTAGCGTCGGTAGATAATTTAGAAGCATCCGTTTCTCCGCCGACGATGTTGACGGTCTTATTCAGTTTGACGGCGGCAGAACCGGAGTCACCGGTATACTTCATGCCGTCATCGAGGGTGGCCACTTCATGATTTGCACCATTCGGGTCGGTGTAGATGATACGAGTCATCGTTTCACTGTCTTTACCATTGACGCCAGGCTGTCCCGGAGTCGTATAGATATCGGTCATGCCGTCTTTGCCATTGAGACCGATGTGGCCTTCGGCGCCGTCGACACCGTCTTTACCGGTAATGGTGACACCGTCTTTGCCGTCAGCACCTTTGACGGAAATACCGTCAGAGCCGTTGATAACGACGGACGAGCCGTCTTTACCATTGACGCCAATCGAACCGTCCACACCATCTTTACCGTCAGCACCTTTGGTACCGATAGAGAGATCATTGCTCAGGCCTACGGTAATCTTACCGTTTTCAGCATCAGCTGTAGTCGTGATGTTCTGACCGTCTCCTACGATGCCAAGGGCTTCACCCAAGTCACGATGTACGGTTTCACCACTGTCAGCCGTGAAGTCCATACCTTTATTGGTCAAGTCGGATTTAGCCGTTTCAGTGATGTTTTTAATATCACCGATGTTGGCTCCGTTAGTATCAGTATTGTAGGTCGGGTTGCCGTCAGCATCAACGCCATCGGAACCGCTGTCTACTTTAGTAATCTGATTGCCGCCATTGTTGAGGCCGCCGTTAGTGAGGCTTACGGCTGTATCGCCGCTGCCGATGGTCATACCGATATTGGTGACGACGGTATTCCCTACGGTAACGGAACCGGTAGAGCCTAAGTTGATATCTTTATTGAGCTTAACCGTTAACAGGCCGTTATCGCCATCCTGACTGGATACGACACCGATGTTGCCTGTCGTGAGGTTGGCTTCAGACGTTGCTTCGCCTTTCACATTGACCTGATTATTCAATTTGACATTGGAAACAGTACCGAAGTCACCACCGTACTTCATGCCATCACTCAAGGTAGCAAGGTTCTGGCCGCCGGCAGTAATTCTATCTACCGGAGTTCCGGTTACGTCGTTGACGCTAGATCCGGCGGTAATGGTAACCGTCGTGCCCGGCGTTCCGTCAGCTCCGGCAGGGCCGGTCAAGCCGATGGAACCATCTTTGCCGTTGATGACGACGGAGGAACCGTCTTTACCGTTGACGCCAATCTTACCGTCGACACCGTCTGTACCGTCAGCGCCATCTTTCGCGCCGATGGAGATATCGTTGCTCAAGGCTACGGTAATCTTACCGTTTGTGGCATCGGCTGTGGTCGTGATGTTCTGACCGTCACCGGCAATCTGAATCGTCTTGCCCAGATTTTGCTTAACAGCGGTACCGCTGTCATCGGTCAAGCCGAAGCCGCCCGTTGCGTTTTCACTGGTACCGTCGGAAGCAGCCTTTACGGCATCGCTTACGGTCTTGAGCTGATCTTCCGTAGCTGCCCGGCCGGTTACGATATCAGGGTCAGCCACATTCCACGTCGTATTTTCCAAACCGGTTACATAGCTGCCTTCTTGTGCAACACCACTAGCCGTCTTTTCTGTCTGATTGCCAATGGTAGCCGTGCCGGCAGTTACGGTGTTCAAGCCGGTAATGTCTTTCGCCAACTGAACGGTTAATTTAGCATTGTCGCCATCTTGAGAGGCTACAACGCCGATGTTCTTATCGGTAGATAATTTGGAAGCATCCGTTTGTCCGCCGACGATGTTGACGGTCTTATTCAGCTTGACAGCGGCAGAACCGGAGTCACCGGTATACTTCATACCGTCATCGAGGGTGGCCACTTCATGATTTGCCCCATTCGGGTCGGTGTAGATGATACGGGTCATGGTGTCGCCATCTTGGCCATTGACGCCAGGCTGTCCCGGAGTGGTATAGATGTCGGTCATGCCGTCTTTGCCGTTGAGGCCGATATGGCCTTCGGCGCCGTCGACGCCATCGACACCGTCTTTACCGGTAATGGTGACACCGTCTTTGCCGTCAGCACCTTTGACGGAAATACCGTCCGTGCCGTTGATAACTACGGACGAGCCGTCTTTACCATTGACGCCAATCGAGCCGTCAGCACCATCTTCACCTTTCGTACCGATAGAGAGGTTGTCAGCAAGTTTCAAATCATAGGTCGTCTTATCGCCAACAGTAGCAGCTGTAAGCTTCAAGTTGTTGCCGGTATAATTGCCATCAGTACCGGCTGGGGTACCACCTTCAACAGTAACTGCCGTTGCAGCAGCTTTTAACTGGCCGTAATTGACGGCATCCGTATTTTCAGTACCGGCTGCAACGTTAGTAATCGTATTGCCGCCGTTGTTGAGCCCGGAGCCCGTCAAGCTTACCGGATTGACGGTATCAGGCGTGATGGTCACACCGTTGTTATTAACTACGGTGTTGCCCGTCGTGACAGAACCGGTGTCACCCAGATTGATGTTTTTATTGAGCTTAACCGTTAACAGACCATTGTCGTTATCCTGACTGGATACGACGCCGATGTTGCCATCAGTCAGATCAGCTTCCGTCTTAGCATTGCCTTTGACGTTAACCTGGTTGTTCAGCTTAACCTTAGAGGTATCACCGAAGTCACCGCCATACTTCATGCCGTCATCGAGGGTTGCGACAGTCGAATCACCTACGGTAATTCGATCTACCGGCGTACCCGTTACGTCGTCAACACTAGGACCAACTTTGATATTTACCGTTGTTCCCGGCGTTCCGTCAGCTCCGGCAGGGCCGGTCAAGCCGATGGAGCCGTCAGCGCCGTTGATAACGACGGACGAACCATCTTTCCCGTTGACGCCAATCTTACCATCAGTACCATCTGTACCGGCTTTACCAACGGAGAGCTCATTGCTCAAGCCTACGGTAATCTTACCGTTTTCAGCATCGGCTGTGGTCGTAATATTCTGACCGTCACCGGCGACTTGAATCGTTTCGCCAAGGCTTTATGTAACTTTGGTTCCACTATCATCAGTCAAGCCGAAGGCACCGGTACCGGTCGAAATGGCATTCACCTTATCGTTGACCGCTTTGAGCTGATCTTCCGTGGCAGCTCGACCCGTTACGGCATCCGGATTCGACGTATCCCAGGCTGTATTTCCTAAACCTGTTAAGTAGGTTCCTGTCTGAGATACACCGCCAGCCGTGGTTACAGTCTGGTTCCCCAAGACTGCCGTACCGACGGTTACAGAACCGGTATCGCCTAAGTTGATGTCTTTGACCAACTGGACTTTTAACTGGCCGTTAACGTTGTTGACGCCAATGTTATTGTCCGTCAGCTTAGTTGCATCAGCACCGCCAACGATATCGAGCTGTTCGTTGAGGTTCTTCGCAATGACTTTCGTCGTGTCGGTCTGGCCGTCATCACCGGCGTATTTCAGACCGTCGCTCATAGTGGCAACCGTCTGGCCGCCTACAGAAATACGGTCAACAGATGTACCGGCTAAGTTATCGGCACTGGCGCCGGCTTGGATGGTTACCGGCGAACCGGAACCGGTATTGAGTACGATAGAGCCGTTGGAGCCATTAATAGCTACGGCCGAGCCGTCTGTGCCTTTAGCGGTAACCGAACCATCAGCACCGTTGACAGCTACGGAGGAGCCGCTGGCACCGTTCAGCGTAATAGAGCCATCGGTACCGGTTGTGCCGGCTGCACTGTCAGCAGCACTGCCTAAAGTAATCTTATCAGCAAGTTTCACATCATAGGTCGGTGAACCATTGGCTGTCGCCCCTGCTTTCACCTGCAGGTTGTCCCCCGCATAGGTTCCATCAGTCGGTGCAGCCGTACCACCTTCAACTGTAACTTCGGTTGTTTTTGATTCGCCAATCGTTATCTTGCTGATTCTATCTTCCAACTGAGCTACGTTAACCGCATCAGTACCATCTGTACCGGTAGCCACATCGGTAATCTTTTTACCGCCTGCACTAATACCGCCGGTTGTAACAGACGGACCATTAGTGATGGTTAAACCGCTGTTATTAACAACGGTGTTGCCTGTAGTTACCGAGCCTTTTTCACCTAAGTTGATGTCTTTATTGAGCTTAACCGTTAACAGACCGTTATTGCCAGCCTGGCTGGATACGACACCGATGTTGCCCGTCGTCAGGTTCGCTTCTGTCGTGGCTTCGCCCTTGACATCCACTTGATTATTCAATTTGACATTGGAAACAGTACCGAAGTCACCGCCGTATTTCATGCCGTCATTCATAGTCGCTACGGTTTGACCACCTACGGTAATGCGGTTAACAGGACTACCGGTTACGTCATTGACGCTGGAGCCGGCTTGAATGATAATCGACGAGCCGGAACCTGTATTGAGGGCGATAGAGCCGTCAGCACCGTTAATAGCTACAGCCGAGCCGTCTTTACCACTAACCGTAATAGAGCTGTCTGCGCCTTCATTAGTGCCGTCTTCACTTGCCTTTTCACCAAGGGCAATCGTATTATTCAAGCCTACGGTGATTTTACCGTTGGTTGCATCACTGGTAGTCGTGATGTTGCCGTCACCGGCAATGTTTAAGGTTTCACCTAAGTTACGATGTACGGAATCACCGCTATCGGCCGTGAAATTCAAGCCATCATTGGTTAATTCGGTTTTAGCCGCATCGGTAATATTTTTAATGTCACCGATATTGGCACCATTGGTGAGATTGTTGTACGTCGGGTTACCGTTAGCGTCGACACCGTCAGAGCCGCTGGCTACGTTGGTAATCTGTTTGCTGCCGCCATCGATGCCGCCGGTTGTGACAGACGGACCGTTAGTGATGGTCAAGCCACCGCTGGTAAGGGCTGTGTCGCCAACTTTTACGCCGTCATTGTTGATGACCGTATTGCCGGTGGTTACCGAACCGGTCGAGCCTAAGTCGAGATCCTTATTCAGGCTGACTTCAAGGGCTCCGTCTTTAACGGTTGTCGTGATGTTAGACGTACCAGTCGGATTTTCGGTCGTAGCCGTTCCGTCGGTGACGCCGCCTTTAACGGTAATCGTCTTGCCGAGGTCCTGCTTAACCGTTGTGCCGCTGCCGTCAGCGAGGCCAAAGCCACCGGTTGCGTTTGCACTGGTGCCGTCAGAAACGGCAGTGACGGCATCGCTTACGGTCTTCAACTGATCTTCCGTAGCTGCACGACCGGTTACGATATCAGGATTAGCCACATTCCATTCGGTATTGTCTAACCCGGTTACATAGCTGCCCGTTTGAGCAACACCACTAGCCGTAGTTTCTGTCTGAGTACCGATAGTCGCATCGCCGGCTGTTACCGTATTCAAACCGGTAATATCTTTCGCCAAACGAACGGTCAATTTACCATTGTCGCCGTCTTGTGCAGCAACAATGCCGATGTTATTGTCCGTAGATAATTTAGAGGAATCTGTTTCACCGCCAACGATATTGACGGTCTTATTCAATTTGACGGCAGCAGAGCCGGTATCGCCGGTATATACCATGCCGTCATTCAAAGTAGCAACGGTCTGGTCGCCTACAGTGATACGATCGACGGCATTGCCGTTTACGTCATTGGCACTGGTACCGCCTTTAATGGTAGTGGTCGTACCGTTGGAACCGGTCAAGCCGATAGAGCCGTCAGCACCATTGATAGCCACGGCAGAACCGTCGGTACCTTTCGCGGTGATAGAACCATCGGCACCATTAACGGCTACGGAAGAGCCGT
The DNA here is from genome assembly GCA_002319965.1 of Megasphaera sp. UBA1696. Taxonomy (GTDB): domain Bacteria; phylum Bacillota; class Negativicutes; order Veillonellales; family Megasphaeraceae; genus Megasphaera. The sequence goes on along the minus strand of DCJQ01000024.1, from coordinate 87,146 downwards.
CCTTGCCGTTAACTGTAACAGAACCATCAACGCCGTCTGTACCTGCACTACCTAAAGTAAGGTTATCAGCCAGTTTCACGTCATAAGTCGTAGAGCCATTAGTTTCTGTCTTTTCGGCTACCTGCAAGTTACTGCCCGCATAGTTGCCATCGGTTCCGGCTGCAGTGCCGCCTTCAACCGTAAGGTGCGTCTTGCTGCCTTCACCGGCGTTGACCTCCTGAATCGCTTTTGTCAACTGATCGACATTGACAGCATCGGTGCCTTTAACACCGGTAGCCACATTACTGATGACATTGTTGCCGTTATCGAGACCGGAACCGGTCAAGGATACCGGATTGCCCGTAGCCGGGGTAATGGTAATGCCATTGTTATTGACTACGGTATTCCCCAGAGTTAAGGAACCGGTCGAGCCAAGGTCGACGTCTTTGACTAACTGAACTTTTAATTGGCCGTTAACGTTGTTGACACCAATATTTTTGTCCGTCAATTCGCCTTCAGCACCGCCAACAATATCTAATTTTTCATTAAGTGTCTTAGGAATAATTTTGGTTGTATCACTCTGACCGTCATCGCCGGCAAATTTAAGGCCGTCGCTCATAGTGGCCACAGTTTGACCACCTACAGTAATACGATCAACAGGATTACCGGCTAAGTTATTAGCACTCGTTCCGGCTTGGATCGTAACCGGCGAACCGTCAGCCGTATTCAAAGCGATAGAGCCGTCAGCACCGTTAATAGCCACGGCAGAACCGTCTTTACCATTTACGGTAATGGAGCTGTCTGTCCCTTCTGTGCCGGCTGCACTGTCGGCTGCACTGCCTAAGGTAAGGTTATCAGCCAGTTTTACGTCATAAGTCGTAGCACCGGTCGTTTCTGTTTTTTCAGTAATCTGCAGGTTGCTGCCTGTATAGTTACCACCTGTTCCGGCTGCTGTGCCGCCTTCAACCGTAAGGTTCGTCTTGCTGCCTTCACCGGCACTTACACCTGCGATGGCCTTGGTCAACTGATCCACGTTAACAGCGTCCGTACCATCTGTACCGGTTGCAACATTGGTAATCTTATTGCCGCCGTTATTGAGGCCGCCGTTAGAAAGGCTTACCCTATTATCGCCGCTGCCAAAGGTCAAGGAACCGGTGGAGCCTAAGTTGATGTCTTTATTGAGTTTAACCGTCAGCAGACCGTTGTCGCCGGCCTGGCTGGATACGACGCCGATGTTGCCCGTCGTGAGGTCAGCTTCTGTCGTGGCTTCGCCTTTCACATCAACTTGATTATTCAATTTGACATTGGAAACGGTACCGAAGTCGCCGCCGTATTTCATGCCGTCGTTCATGGTGGCCACACTCTGTCCACCTACAGTGATACGGTTAACCGGGGAGCCGGTTACGTCATTGACGCTGGAGCCGGCTTGAATGGTTACCGGGGAACCATCGGCCGTGTTCATTACGATAGAACCGTTAGAGCCATTAATTGCAACGGAAGAGCCGTCGGCACCATTGACAGTCATAGAACCATCGGTAGTACCTTTGTCGCCAAGAGCAACAGTATTACTCAAACCAACAGTAATTTTACCGTCTGAAGCGGTTGTCGTAACATTACCGTCACCGGCAATCTGAATCGTCTTGCCCAGGTCCTGCTTAACAGCGGTTCCGCTGTCGTCGGTCAAGCCGAAACCACCTGTTGCATTAGCACTGGTACCATCAGTAACAGCAACCACTGCATCACTTACGGTCTTCAGCTGATCTTCCGTCGCTGCCCGGCCGGTTACGATGTCAGGATTTGTCACATTCCAAGTCGTGTTATCCAATCCGGTCACATAGCTGCCTGTTTGAGCAACGCCACCAGCCGTGGTTTCTGTCTGCGTACCGATAGTCGCATCGCCGGCTGTGACCGTATTCAAGCCTGTAATATCTTTGGCCAGGCGAACGGTCAATTTGCCATTGTCGCCGTCTTGAGCCGCAACAATGCCGATGTTATTGTCCGTAGATAATTTGGAAGTATCCGTTTCTCCGCCAACGATATTGACAGTCTTGTTGAGTTTGACGGCGGCAGAACCGGTGTCACCAGTGTATACCATACCGTCATTCAAAGTAGCAACGGTCTGGTCGCCTACGGAAATACGATCAACAGCATTTCCGTTTACGTCATTGGCACTGGTGCCGCCTTTAATCGTAGTGGTCGTACCGTTGGAACCGGTCAAACCGATAGAGCCGTCGACACCATTGATAGCCACGGCAGAACCGTCGGTACCTTTCGCGGTAATAGAGCCATCGGCACCGTTAACAGCTACGAAAGAACCGTCTTTACCATTTACGGTAATGGAGCTGTCTGTCCCTTCTGTGCCAGCTGCACTGTCGGCTGCACTACCTAAGGTAATGTTATCGGCCAATTTCACGTCATAAGTCGTAGCCCCGGTCGTTTCTGTTTTTTCAGTAATCTGCAAGTTGCTGCCTGTATAGTTCCCGCCTGTTCCGGCTACAGTGCCGCCTTCAACAGTAAGGTTCGTTTTGCTGCCTTCACCAGAGCTTACGCCTGCAATGGCCTTGGTCAACTGATCGACATTGACAGCATCCGTGCCATCCGTACCGGTTGCAACGTTGGTAATCTTATTACCACCATTATCGAGGCCAGTATTGGTTAAGGTCACAGGTTTGCCGTCGGAAGCAGCAGGTGCAATGGTTACGCCGGTATTATTAATAACAGTAGCACCTGTTGTTAAGGAACCAGTCGAGCCTAAGTCGATGTCTTTATTCAATTTCACGACTAAGAGACCATTGTCGCCAGCCTGGCTGGAAACAACGCCAATGTTACCGGAAGTCAGGTCAGCTTCCGTAGTCGCTTCACCTTTTACATCTACTTGATTGTTGAGTTTTACATTGGAAACCGTACCGAAGTCACCGCCGTATTTCATGCCGTCGTTCATGGTGGCCACAGTCTGTCCACCTACAGTGATACGGTTAATCGGCGATCCGGTTACGTCGTTAGCACTGGTTCCTGCCTGAATGGTTACAGGGGAACCATCAGCTGTGTTCATTACGATAGAACCGTTCGAGCCATTAATTGCAACGGAAGAACCATCGGCACCATTGACAGTCATAGATCCATCGGTAGTACCTTTGTCGCCAAGAGCAACAGTATTGCTCAAACCAACAGTAATTTTACCGTCTCCGGCAGTGGTTGTAACATTACCGTCACCGGCAATCTGAATTGTTTTGCCCAGGTCCTGCTTAACAGCGGTGCCGCTGTCGTCGGTCAAGCCAAAACCGCCCGTTGCATTTTCGCTGGTGCCGTCAGTAACAGCAACCACTGCATCACTTACAGTTTTCAGCTGATCTTCCGTCGCTGCACGACCGGTTACGATGTCAGGATTTGTCACATTCCAAGTCGTGTTATCCAATCCGGTCACATAGCTGCCGTCCTGGGCAACATTACCGGCTGTAGTTACACCTTGATTACCAATTACAGCATCGCCGGCTTCTACAGTATTGAGGCCGGTAATATCTTTAGCCAAACGGACGGTTAATTTGCCATTATCGCCATCTTGAGTGGCCACAATACCAATATTATTGTCCGTAGATAGTTTGGATGAATCAGTTTCACCACCAACAATATTCACCGTTTTATTTAACTTAACGGCCGCAGAACCTGTATCACCGGTATATACCATACCGTCATTCAAGGTTGCTACAGTCTGATTGCCTACAGTGATACGGTTCACAGAAGTGCCGTTTACATCGTTAGCTGCAGTACCGGCCGCAATAGTAGCAGTAGAACCGTCTGCACCGGTCAAGGCAATAGAGCCGTCCGAGCCGTTAATAGCAATGGATTCACCGTCTTTGCCGTTCACCGTAAGGGAGCCGTCCGTACCACTGGTACCGGTGCTGCCTAAGGTTACGTTATCGGCCAGTTTCAAGTCATACGTCGCTGTACCGGTTCCGGTCGTGGACGTAAGCTGCAAGTTATTGCCTGTATATGTACCACTTGTACCGGCTGCCGTACCGCCTTCAACAGTAACTGTAGTCGTTGTACCGGATCCGGTGCTGACACCGGCAATGGCCTTATTCAATTGGTCTACGTTAACACCGTCGGTGCCGGCCGTACCGGTAGCCACGTTGGTAATCTTGTTGCCGCCGTTATTGAGGCCTGCCGTAGTCAAGGTTACATTACTACCGGATTTAGGTCTGATAGTAACGCCATTACCACTAAGCGTTGTCCCATTGCCCGTAGTAGGATTTGTTAAATATATCGTTTCCAAGCCACGAAGTGTTTTATTCAAACGAAGGGTTACCGTATTATCACTGATAATAGCCCCGATATTAGGTTGAGCCGCAAAATCAGACTGATAGTACAGAGTATTGTCGACACCGCCGGTAATCTTCAAGGATTGATTTAAAAGCTTAGTAACCGTACGCGGTGTTCCGTCAGACCCATAGGTTGTACTATAGCTGCTGTCCTTGAAATCACCGGTAGTAGCCAGCATGGTATTGGTCCACTGTTTCATATTTACGGCATCCGTATCATACTGACCGGCCGCTAAACCAGTAAGTTTACGCGTTGTCGCAGTACCGCTGGCCCCGTCAGTACCGATGGAAACAACACCGGCTGTACTATTCCAGACACCGCCACTGGTTGTACCGGCATTACCTTTTGTAGAAAGCCAACTGCTCCATGTGCTGTCCTGATTATTCCAACCTTGACTGGTCGTATCCGTTGCACGAGTAGTAGAAGAACCGGAACCGATAGCCACGCTGTTCGCAACATTTGCAGTTGCCGTATTACCAATCGCTATAGATCCGGTTGCCGATGAATCGGTGGTTGCTGTATTACCTATAGCTATTGCATTTGCAGCCTGTGTACTAGCATATGAACCAATAGCAATCGTATCTTGTCCGGTACTTGCAACACCAGAAGCAGCCGATCGACCAATAGCAATACTTCTTGTGCCAGATGCAGTAGTTTGATAACCAACAGCCAGAGAACTAGCACCACTAGCCGTAGTTTCGTAACCTTGTGCCATAGCGTAGGTACTTGTAGCTTGAGCTGTTCGACCTAATGCAAGGGCACCACCGGCATTAGCCACAGCACCATAACCTACAGCCATGGAGCGTAAAGCCGTTGCCTTAGCACTATTACCTACAGCTATAGTATATTGATCGCTGGCAGTTGCAGCTGCCCCGGCAGCAAGGGAACCTATGGACGTAGCCTGAGCACTGTTACCTACGGCAGTAGTACTAACAGCACTTGCAATGGCGGCATCACCGACAGCGGTAGCGCTGATATCCGTCGCCTGGCTTGTAGCGCCAATGGCTACCGTATGATACGAAGTTGCTTTAGCCGCTGAACCTATGGCAGCTGCAGCTAGGCCATTACCGTCATACGAAGTTCTGCTAGTATCGGTATTACCGGCAACCGCATTATTACCAATAGCGATAGCGTCCGTAGAGTATGAACGAGTGTTAGTACCGATGGACATAGTATTTTCATAGGCAAGCGTACTCCCATCAGGTTGGCCGGCATACGCATTCTGACCGATGGCAATACCATGAATAGCATTCGATCGGTTATTTGAACCTAGAATAACCGAATTTCCTGCACGCCCATAAGCAATGTTGTCATGACCAATCATGACACGGCCACCAAGAGCTGAGCTGAGGCCCGTTCCCTCAGGCGTATCTTCCTTTGCAGTTTCGGTCGGAGCAATAGCAGTCTGATTAGCACCGATTACGACATCATTGATGCCGTAGGCTAAGGCCGATTTACCAATAGCAACGGCATTGGCACCGCTTTGGGTTACGCCGCCGACTGAATAAGTACCACCGGCGATAGCACCATCGCCCATTGCAATTGAGTAATTAATGGCCGCTGTAGCACCACCGATAGCAATCGTATCTGTACCGGTAGCCGATGCGTCTTTACCAACAGCAAGGGCATCCTCACCGGTAGCAGTAGCTGTACCTACAGCAACGGCACCGGCACCATCAGCTACCGACAGGTTATTACCACCTACCGATGTGGTATCATTAGTAGCATTTCTTCTTGTACCAAAGAGATTGTTTGCTTCTACCGACATGGGATTGAGCAGCGTACCGCCTACGGCTAAACTGGTTAGGACAGCCAGGCTGAGCAGGCTGTGAGATACACGCGCCGTATGCTGTGATTTCGTTTTACTATTCCGTTTCGCAAGTTCGGAAACGACGACGTAGGCATTTCTCACCTTGCTCCAGACGACCTTATAGATCTTATTCATAAAAAATCTTCCTCCTTAATTAAATCCCAATAACAACTCGTCTAAAAAAATAACGGATGTACTCGGAATCTGCCCTGACAATAAGCATCGGCCTGTCAGGATATGTCAATGATTTGTGACTTACGGTTTCAACAAAAAAAATACCGTCTCGGTAAATCGTCCCCCGTTAAAACGCCAAGCACAAATCAGGCTGCCAACACCCCTTTCTGCTGTGATGTTCTTCCATGAAACGTATACACTTTAACGATAAGTTACACTTCAAAACAAAATTGGGAATGTAATAAAAGTACATTTATAAATACTATGTCACTCTTTATAATAGATAAAACCACTCCACAAAATGTTTTATTTTATTTTCAATTGAAGGTGTCAACTTTAAACATATAAAAAAAAACGTCCGTAATCCCAATTATTGTTTCATTTCTAATGTGGATTGTTTTAATCTTTGATATAATATATCATACAACAAATAACTTGTAAAGATTATCCATAAAAAATCCGTTCTACCACATAAATATAGACAAAATAAAATATATATTTTATCGACAATAAAGTATATTGTGTGTCAACATATTACCAATTTATCTATAAGAACAAAGTCCCTATTTCCATTACAAAACCCCCGACAAAAGGCGATAACAAAGCGCTTTCTATACAAAAAACCATCCGATATAGGATATATCGGATGGTTCTGTCATCGTATTATATTTTTACACCAAGTGTCTGCTTCAAGTATTCAGGGCAATAATCGGGACATAATTTGTCCATAATCAGTCCATTTTTCGCAAAAGTTTTGAATAATTTTCCCTCCGTTAAAAGAGCAAAAAGAAAAAACCGGTTGTATCATTACTCAAAGAGCAATAATACAACCGGTTTTCATGTATGGTGGGCGGTAATGGATTCGAACCATCGACCCCCTCGATGTCAACGAGATACTCTAACCAACTGAGCTAACCGCCCATACAGTGCACATTTCGTGCGACTCATATAGTATACCTTGTTTTTCCCATCTTGGCAAGTCTTTTTTTATTGAATCTGCGCCAAGGCATATTCAATCTGACGGCGGGTCACGAGACCGCCATAAGGCCGACTCATTTGACCGCCGCGGGCAATGAAGATGACCTGCGGTACGTTGCTGATGCCATAGTCTCGGAAAAGCTGGCCGTCCCCTTTATAGACGGGAATTTCATAGCCTTCTTTCCGACAGTATTCCGCACTCTCTTCGGCATCGGGTCCGACGGGGACGGCAACGAAGGAAATATCCTGTCCGTACTTTTGATACATGTCTTCCATGACGGCCAGATTCTTCAAGCTGTCGTCACTCCAGACGGCCCAGAAGAAGAGACAGACCGGTTTTTCATTATATAAGCTTTGCAGGCGCACTTCTCCATTCGAGCCGTAAAGGCGTTCATCAGGAGCCAGCATTTCCGTTTCGGCCCGGCTCACCTCTTCGGCCGCTTCGATCGTCGCCGAGCTGTAGGCGTCCGGTTCTTTCTCGGGCCAGAAAAAGAGGCTGAGGACGACGCAGACAGCCGCCACCAGGGAAAGTATCTTTGTTTTCGTAGTCATAAGTTCTCCTTTCGTCCATTATAACCGACTGAAAGCGAAACTTCAAACACGCTCCCAAGATCCAAAAAAGGGACCGCGCCGAAGAGTACGGCACAGTCCCTGAGTCCGGGGAAAATGAAATATATGATACGCCTAGGCGTGAATATAGATACGGACGGCACGATTGATGAGGTTGATTTTCCGTCCATAGAAGAGATAATACAGAACGAAGCAGGCAGCAGCTACGACACCGGCTACGATGTAGAGCTGAGGGAAGGTCAGAAGGCCTTGGAAGCTTCCGAGAACGTAAGGCCCGACGCCGAGGCCGAGGTCAAGGGCAACGAAGTACGTCGACAAGGCCACGCTGATGCGGTACGGCGGCGTCAGTTTGATGCAGACGGCCTGGCCGTTCGACATGAAGGTCCCATAGCCGAGGCCGACGAAGACACCGGACAGGAGGAGCTGCCACGACGCACCGGTAATGCTGAGCAGGAAGAGGCCGATGGCCAGACAGATGTAGCACGGATAGAGGACGTAGTTTTCGCCCTTGCGGTCGAAGACGATGCCCGTCATAGGCCGTGTGATGGTAATGACGACGGCGTAGACGACGAAGAAGAAGGTTCCGGCTTCGACTAAGTTGATTTCCCGGGCATAAGCGGCCAGGAAGGTCAGGACGCTGGAATAGGCAAAGCCCATGAAGAAACCGATGATGGAGATGATGAGTACCCGGTATTCGACGTAGTTGTCGAGGCTCATGGCTTTCATCTTGGCGATCTGTTCGTCTGTCAGTTCAATTTCGTCGATGTGAAGGATGATGCAGCCGATCATGCACAGACCGACCAAGACGGCGCAGAGGGTAATGATGAAGGTAAAGTTGGTAAGGACGATGAGGAGCATGCCCAGGAAGGGGCCGACAGCGGCGGCCAGACTGGTACTGAGGCCGTAGTAGTTGATGCCCTGGCCTCTTTTTTCAGGAGGAATACAGGAGGCGACGATGGTGTTGGTCGCCGTCGATACGATGCCGTAGGCCATGCCGTTGAGGAAGCGGATGCCGTAGAGGATAGCCAAATTGGGGATGTAGAAATACAATAAGGTCGTTACGAAATAAAAGATGATGCCGCCATAAAGGGACATGCGGCGGCCGTAGAGTTCAATGGCCTTACCGAACTGAAGGCGTGCCAAGAGGGTACCGACGATGAAGATGCCCGATGCCAGTCCCGCTTCCCCCAGGGAGGCATGGAGCTGGTCTTTGGCGACGACAGCGATGATGACCATTAACAAATAATAGATGAGGTAGACGACGAAGTTGATTCCCGTGTCAAGCAGGAAATCCTTGTTCCAAAGTGATTGATTTGACATACAGCATTCACTGCTCCTTTCGTATTTGCAAGCTAGATTCTACACCTTCCGCCGCTCCTTGTATAACAGAAAAAAAAGATATTTGTCATCGTTTTTTTTGATGACAAATATCTTTCTGACTTACGGTTCGATATGGTAGACGCGGCGGATATACTCGACAAATACTTGGATCGCAGCGTACTTGGGATTGTTCTTTTTGTAGACCAGATAACAGGGCAAATGAATGGGCGGTTCGAGACGACAGTAGTCTTTGCCGACGCCCATGGCCTGTAAGAACCGTTCGGGCAGCAAGGCCCCGATATGGTTCTGCTGACAGTAATTAAGCATGGCATAAGGCGTCGAGAACCAGGCCTTGGTCTTCTGCGGCGGACAGCCGCTGGTCGTGAAATAGCGGCCTATATAGGCATTCATCTCGTACTGCGGCGAGTATTGAGCCAAGGGCTCGGCCGCTACGGCACAGGCCGAAATGGACGGGCCGGCGACGTCGAGATCAGGCTTATAATAGACGATGTCATCGGTCCCAAAGAAGACTTTTTCATAGTCGTCGAGATCAAGGCTCGGCAGGTAAAACAAGGATACGATGTCCAAGCGGTCATCCTTCAGCCATTGGAGCATTTCCCGCACTTCCAAATTATAGACCCGAAAGGACGCGCCGCTGTGATGGTCCTGAAAATAGGCCAGGTGGCGATTCATGTGGACGTCGCCTAAGGACAGCATGATGCCGACGGCCAGCGGCTGAGCCGTCGCAGCCCTTCCGGGAAGCTCACTGACGACGGCTTCCAGTTCGCCGAGGATATGGCTTATCTTGGTATAGAAGGCCTTCCCTTCCGGCGTAAGGTGGCTGCCGCGGTTAGACCGCTCGATAAGGCGCACGCCAAGGAGTTCTTCGAGTTTCTTCATCTGGGCGCTGAAGGCCGATTGGGTGATATTGGCTGCCTTGGCCGCAGCCGTAAAGTTTCCGTACTTACTGTAAATGACAAAGTTCCGCAATTGCTGTATCGATGGCAATTCCATGTTACTCCCCCACTAAAAAGGGACTCCGCATCCGGGCATCTTGCCGGGGCGCGAGTCCCTGTGTCATCCTTACTGCCATAAGAAATGAGGAAACTGTCCCAAGCCTTACGCCGGGACAGTACCTGCTGAATCATTATTCTGAAAAAAGTTCATCAAAGGCTGCATTGGCGGCGTCGAATTCTTCATCCGTCGGCGCTACATAGACGTCTTCGCCGTCTTCCTGATCGACGCGGGCTACGATAGCATCGCCGTCGTCTTCTTCACCGTCTGTGACTTCGACGAGAAGGGCGAATACTTTGCCGTCGAGTTCGAGGCGCTGTACTTCCTGATAGTCTACTTCATTGCCGTCGTCATCGGTTGCGGTAACGATGATAACTTCTTCTAATTCGTTTAATTCGTTGTTCATTTCTTCCGACATGATAGTCCTCCTTAGTGAGCATGAGCGTCTAAATAATTTTGTAAAATAAGGATTGCCGCCATTTTATCGACAAATTGCTTGCGCTTTTCGCGCCGCACATTTCCTTCCTTTAATACATTCTGGGCCATGATGGTCGTCAGGCGTTCATCCCAATAGACAATGTCTACGTTCGGGACGGTTTTCTGGAATCGTTGAACGAATTCTTCGATATGTTTCATGTTATCACTGTAATCACCATTCATATGGCGTGGTTTGCCTACGACGATGCAGTGTACTTCTTTTTCTTTGATCAGTTCGTGCAAACGGGCGAAATCTGCTTCATCGGACTTACGGCGAATCGTTTCTACGCCTTGGGCCGTAATCAGCAGGGCGTCACTGCAGGCAACGCCTATCGTCTTGGAACCGACGTCGAGTCCTAAAATTCGCATGTTCCTCCTATAAGTTCCGCTGTTTTACGTAGGAACGGACTAATTCTTCGATGAGTTCGTCCCGTTCAATGCGGCGGATATTGCTGCGGGCATTGTTGTGGCTCGTAATATAGGTCGGATCACCGGACAGCAGATAGCCGACGATCTGATTGATCGGATTATACCCTTTTTCTTCCAATGCGTGATAGACATCTTCAAGAATCATGGAGGCAACGGTCTGTTCTTCGCTGCGGTTTTGCATAATCATCGTTTCGTCATTAACTGCCATATTCAATCACATCCTTTTTATTCAATTGGCATGACTGCCAAAAATTTATCCTAATAACTCGCGGACAGCGTCGGCACCGGCTTTCAAGGCATCAGCTAATTTTTCCGGTTCTTTGCCGCCGGCCTGGGCCATATCGGGACGGCCGCCGCCGTTGCCGCCGGCTGCCTGGGCTGCTGCCTTGATGATCTTACCGGCATGGAGGCCCCGCTTTACGTCGGCCTTGGCGACTTTGCAGACGAAGTTAACTTTATCGTCGTGAACCATCCCCAAGAGGACGACACCGCTGCCGGCCTTATCGAGGACGGAGTCGGCCAAATCGCGGAGGTTGTCCATGGAATCAGCCTGGGCTTCGGCCGTGATGACCGAGACGCCGCCGATGTCTTCCTTACCGGCTAAGATGCTGTCCATGTCGGACATGGCTGCTTCTTTCTTGAGCTGGGCCAATTCTTTTTCGAGGCCCTTGGCCTGAGCGAGGAGGGCTTCCAATTTCGCCGTCGTATCGCCGACTTTGGCTTTCAGCATATCGGCCAGCTGCTGCAGTTCCCGAGATTCATCTTTAGCCAGTGCCAAGGCAGCGGCCCCGGTGACGGCTTCGATGCGGCGAACGCCGGACCCGGTACCGGATTCACCGGTAATGCGGAAGGAGCCGATGACCGACGTGTTGTCGACATGAGAACCGCCGCAGAGTTCACAGCTGAAGTCATCGACGGAGACGACGCGGACGACGTCGCCGTATTTTTCACCGAATAAGGCCATGGCGCCCTTTTCCTTGGCGTCATCAATAGGCATTTCTTCGATGGTGACGGGTATGTTTTTGAGGATTTCTTCGTTAACCAAGTTTTCGATGGCATCGAGTTCGGCCTGGGTAACGGGCGAGAAATGGGTAAAGTCAAAGCGCAGGTGATCCGGCGTAACTAAGGAGCCGGCCTGATTGACGTGGTTGCCCAAAACCTTGCGCAGGGCTGCCTGCAGGAGATGGGTTGCCGTATGGTTGCGGGCCAAGTTCAGATGACGTGTCTGATGGACGGTGACGTCGACGGCATCGCCTTTCTGAAGGGAGCCGTCTTCGATAGTGGCGATGAGGTATACCAAACCGTTCGGCAGGGCTTTGGCATCGGTGACCTGAGCCTTCCCCTGTTCACCGGCGAGGATGCCCGTATCGCCGAGCTGACCGCCGCCTTCGGCGTGGAAGGGGTTGTTGTCGACGATAATCGTCACTTCTTCCCCGGCTGCCGCTGTATCGACTTCGACGCCGCCTTTGCCGATCATGACGATGGAGGCCTTCGTAGCCGACGGGTCGTTGACCAGTTTCGACTGATCGAGTTTCGTCGTATCGGGCGTTGCTACTTTAGCCGATACGTCGGCACGGGCAGCACGGGCTCGTTCCTGCTGTTCTTTCATGGCCGCTTCAAAACCGTCGGTGTCGATGGTCATGCCATTTTCACCGGCAATTTCTTCAGTCAGTTCCATGGGGAAGCCGTACGTATCATAGAGTTTGAATACGTCGTCGCCCGAGAGGACTTTATTATGGCTCTGACTCATCATGTCGTTCAAGAGTTCCATGCCTTGAGCCAGGGTGGCGCTGAATTGTTTTTCTTCCGTGTCGATAATCTGTTTGATCAGTTCCTGACGTTCCCGAAGTTCCGGATATTCATCACCGAGGATGTCCATGACCGTATCGACGAGGCTGCCGAGGAACATGTCGCGGATGCCGAGGAGGCGGCCGAAACGGACGGCACGGCGCAGGATGCGGCGAAGGACGTAGCCTCTGCCTTCATTGGACGGCAGGATACCGTCAGAAATCATGACCGTAATAGCTCGGATATGGTCGGCAATGACCTTCATGGCGACCTTCTGCTGGGGATCGTTGTAATCGCCGTGGCTGATGGCAATGACCTTTTCGATAATCGGGAAAATCAGGTCTGTTTCAAAGTTCGATTCCTTCTGCTGAATGACCGAAGCCAGTCGTTCGAGGCCGCAGCCGGTATCGATGTTTTTCTTTTCGAGGGGTTCGTATTTCCCGTCTTTCGTCCGATTGAACTGGGTGAAGACGAGGTTCCAGATTTCAAGGTAACGGTCGCAGTCGCAGCCGACGTTGCACGTAGGCTGGCCGCAGCCGCGTTCAGGGCCGAGGTCGTAGAAGATTTCGCTGTCCGGACCGCAGGGGCCTTCGCCGATTTCCCAGAAGTTGTCGTCGAATTTGAAGATCCGTTCGTCGGCAAGACCAATCATATTATGCCAGTAATCATAAGCTTCTTTATCGTCAGGATAAATGGTAACGTACAATTTGCTCTTGTCCAGTTCGAGTACTTCCGTTAAGAATTCCCAAGCCCAGGAAATGGCTTCTTTCTTAAAATAATTGCCGAAAGAAAAGTTGCCGAGCATTTCAAAGAACGTATGGTGACGGGCCGTACGGCCTACGTTGTCGATATCCCCGGTGCGAATGCACTTCTGGCTCGTCGTGACACGGTACGACGGCGGGACGAGCTTGCCCGTAAAGTACGGTTTGAGCGGTGCCATGCCGGCGCCGATGAGGAGCAGGCTGGGGTCATTTTCCGGAATGAGGGGAAAACTGTGCAGGATCAGATGTTCCTTGCTCTTAAAAAATTGTAAATAGGCCTTGCGGATTTCATTACCCGTCATGTACTTCATAGTTAATAAACACTCCCTCTACATATCTTTCTATATGGGAAAATTATACGCTCATTTCCCCCGGTTCGGCAACCTTTTGACGATAAAAATCTCAAGGACTGCCGTATAAGGAATGGCTAGAGACGACTTGTTCCCTAGCCATTACATCTTATTTTCGGACTCTGGTAGCGCCGACGTAGCGCGACGACCAGTAGCCGCTGTCTAAACTGTCTACGCGGATACCACCGCTGCTGGTAGCGCTGATGAAGTTGTTGTCGCCGACATAGATTCCCGTGTGGGATACACCCGGTTCATACGTCGTAAAGAAAACTAAATCGCCCGGCATGAGGTCCGTACGGCGAACGCGCTGACCGACTTCGTACTGCTGGTCGGCCATACGCGGAAGTTCAATGCCGTTATGGGAAAAGACATACTTGGTAAATCCCGAGCAGTCAAAACCATCGGGCGTGTTTCCGCCAAATACGTAGGGAACGCCCAGGTACTGGTACGCTGAGTTGACCAGTTTATTGCCAAAGGCATCACCGCCGCCAAAGTGTTTATATTTCGATACGGCCTTGTCGTTGACCTTGATAGCTTGTGCTTTTTTAGCGACTGGGGGATTATTCTTGGGTGGATTGGCAGGTAACATGGACCGACTGCCTGTCAGGAGATAATAGGTCCAGCCGCCAACGTCGCCGCTGACCTGGATTTTCTTATCTTTCTGATATTTCGACACGGCCTTGGCCGTTTCTTTCGTATATACACCACTGACATTGACCTTGTAGCCCTGGCTGCGCAGTCCCTTCTGAACAGCGCGGACTTGATCGCCCCGACTGCCGACGGTTAAGGTCGATGCAGCCAGTGCCGGCAAAGCAGTACATACGAAAAGGGCAGTCAATATACACACCTTACTGTGTTTTCTCCACATAAAAACTCCTCTCTGTCTCGAAGTCCATACAACGCAAAGGCATTTATGGTTCTTTTCGTTGACCCAGTTCGGCACGCAGCCAATACAGGGGCCTGTGTTTTACCTCTTCAAAGATACGTCCTATATACTCTCCGATGACACCGATAAAAATGAGCTGGATGCCGCTGAACAGGCATTGGACGATCATCATCGTCGTCCATCCCGGTACGACCTTGCCCACTAAATTACTGTAAACGACATGCAGGATCAGCAGTAAACTTAAAATACCGCTCAACATGCCGATGTAAAAGGAAACCCGTAAGGGTATTTTCGAATAAGCCATGATTCCATCTAAGGCAAAATGGAGCATTTTGCGCATGGAAAATTTTGAACTGCCGGCGTAGCGTTTAGGGGCTACAAAACGAACAAAGGTCTGGTTATAACCGATATCCCCGATAAGACCGCGGATAAAACGGTCGTGTTCGCGAAATTGTTTAAATGTTTCCAAAACCCTTCGGTCAAGGAGGCGGAAATCAGAGCCGCCGGGCGTAATGTGAACGGGTGACACGGCATTCAAGACGCGATAGTACCATTTGGACGTCTGTTTCTTGAGAAAGCCTGCGTCGTCGGTGGCTTCGCGAATCGTCTGCACGACGTCGCTGCCGTCACGCCATTTTTGAACCAGGTCGGGAATCATTTCCGGCGGATGCTGTAAATCACCGTCCATGGTGATAATCGCATCGCCGCGGGCATGGTCCATTCCACAGGTAATGGCCAGTTGATGCCCGAAATTGCGAGCCAGGATAAAGGCCCGGACGTGTTCGTCCTCTTGGGCCAACCGACTGAGAATAAGGGGCGTAGCATCCTTAGAACCGTCGTCTACAAAGATGAGTTCATAATCCATATCGAGTGTCGCTGCGGCTTTCGTCGCCTCCATATAGAACTCCTCGATATTCGGCTGTTCGTTATATACAGGAACGACAATCGACAGTAATTGCCCTTCCGTCCCTCTTTCTTCTAAATTCAATTATATCATCCCAATATTTTTATTGTCAAAACCGGCAAGTCCTGCGTTTTGGTACCAGGGTTGCCAAGAAGTCACTGATTTCGGATCGTGAAGCGTAACCAATGATTCGTTTAAGCGGTTTACCGTCTTTAAAAAACAATAGCGTCGGAACGGCCATGATTTCATATTTTTCAGCAAGCGCGCGGTGATTGTCAACGTTGACTTGTACGACACTGACGGCGTCGCCAAAGCGAGCAGCCGCTTGTCGGACTTCGGAATGAACCATCTTGCACGGTCCGCACCAAGGTGCCCAGAAATCGACGACGACGATGCCCGGCTGATGAAAGACTTTTACTGAAAAATCGGAATCACTGTCAAGCGACACGATTGCCATAATTACCTAACCTCCTGTCTAGCCGATAATAAATCACACTAATTATATCAAAAAACACCGCGATTTTCCAGTAAAATCGCGGTGTATCTCGTGTCAACAAGAAAAAATTTATATATTTTAAGGCTGATTCGTGAACGCTTGAAGGCGGCTGAAGAGATTTTTGGCTAAGGGGCCGAAGCCTTCGCTTTTTAAAGACGAGTAAGCCAGAGCCGGATGCCCCGTTGGAAAAAGCTTGTTCAACTGGGCCAGGTTACGGTGCTTTTCATTAGCCTTCAGTTTATCGGCCTTGGTTCCGACGATCTGCAGGGGCACGCCGGACGACGCCAGCCATTCATAGGCTTCGCGGTCGATGGCAAGGCCTGGATGGCGCAGGTCGACGAGGAGGCACAAGACGCAGAGGTTTTCAGAACCCGTGACGTATTCACTGATGAAGGCACTCCAGCGGTCGCGGTTCTTACCGCCTGTTTTGGCAAAGCCGTAGCCCGGAAGGTCGACCAGGAAAAAGGGCAGGCGCTGCTCCCCTTCTTCTTCATCGCGGCTTCGCAGGGCGGCCTTAAAATAGTTGATGGTCTGGGTCTTGCCCGGCGCACCGCTGACCCTGGCCAGGCCGCGGTGGCGGCAGAGTGAATTGATCAGGCTCGACTTGCCGACGTTGGAGCGGCCGAGAAAGGCCACTTCCGGAAGGCCGTCCGTCGGATATTGATCGCGGCGGACAGCCGTTGCCGCATACTCAGCCTGAATGATGTCAAAAGAGGCCATCAGGACTTCACCAGTGCCTGAGCCAGCACTTCATCCATATGGTGGACGAATACGAACTTGACGTCGTCCTGAACAGACTGGGGCACGTCGACCATGTCGCGGCGGTTCTGTTCCGGCAGGAGAATCTTTTTAATACCGGCCCGGTGGGCGGCAATGACTTTTTCTTTGATGCCGCCGACGGGAAGGACGGTCCCGCGCAGGGTAATTTCCCCGGTCATGGCAACGTCGTGGCGGACAGCCTTGCCGGTCAGAGCCGATGTAATGGCCGTAGCCATGGTAATCCCGGCGGACGGACCGTCTTTCGGGATGGCCCCTTCGGGCAGGTGGATGTGAAGATCGGTCTTGGTATAGAAATCTTCGGCCAGGCCTAAGGCTTCGGCACGGCTGCGGATATAGGTGACGCCGGCTTCGGCCGATTCTTTCATGACGCTGCCGAGTTGTCCCGTGAGCATCAAGCGTCCCCGCCCTTTGACGGCTACGGCTTCCGTTTCCAGGACTTCACCGCCGACCTGAGTCCAGGCCATGCCGGTGACGATGCCGACTTCGTCGTCTTTATGAACGGTGTCGGGCAGGAATTTTACCGGCCCCAAGAGTTTTTCTAAGTTCTTGACCGATACGCTGAGAGGTACTTCATCGTTCATCAGCAGGGATTTTCCGATGCGGCGGCAAACGGTACCGATCATCTTTTCTAAGCGGCGGACACCGGATTCGCGGGTATAGCCGGAGATGATGCGGCGCAGGACGGCATCGGAGAATTTAGCCTGACTGGCCTTAAGGCCGTTTTCCTTGATCTGTTTCGGTACCAGGTATTTTTTCGCAATCTGGACTTTTTCGTCTTCCGTATAACTCGTGAAATCGATGATTTCCATTCGGTCCATCAAAGGCCGGGGAATGTTGCTGAGAACGTTGGCCGTCGTGATCCAGAACACCTTCGACAAGTCAAAAGGCAGTTCCAGGAAATGGTCACTGAAGGTATGATTCTGTTCCGGATCGAGGACTTCGAGGAGTGCCGACGACGGGTCGCCGCGCATATCGGCTGTCATCTTATCGATTTCGTCGAGGAGGAAGACCGGGTTCTTGACACCGGCCTGTTTCATACCGCTCAGGATGCGGCCCGGCAGGGCTCCGATATAGGTCCGGCGATGGCCGCGGATTTCGGCTTCATCCCGGACGCCGCCTAAGGAGACGCGGACGTACTTGCGGTTCATGGCTCTGGCAATGGACCGGGCAATACTGGTTTTCCCCGTTCCCGGAGGGCCTACGAAGCAAAGGATCGGTCCCTTGAGGCTGTTGGTAAGCTGTTTTACGGCCAAGTATTCGATGATGCGGTCTTTGACCTTATTCAGACCGTAATGGTCTTCGTCAAGGACCTTCTGGGCTTCATTGAGGTCCAGTCGGTCTTTCGTTTCTTTCTTCCACGGAAGAGCCATGGCCAAGTCGAGATAGGTCCGGATGATCGCCGATTCTGCCATCATAGGCGGCATGGAGTCGAGACGATCCGTTTCTTTGAGCAGGGCTTTTTCGATGTCCTCGTCAAGTTTCATCTTCTTGATCTTATCGCGGAGTTCCTGCACTTCCGTATCCTTATCGACCTTGTCCCCCAGTTCGTCGTGGATGGCCTTTATCTTTTCACGCAGATAGTATTCTTTCTGCTGCTGGTCCATCTTGCCGCGGACTTCGCGGTTTAACTTCGATTCGAGGTTGGCAATGTCGACTTCTGTATCGAGGAGGGATCCGATGCGGCGCAGACGGGCTTCGACGTCGGTCATTTCCAGAATCTGCTGGCGGATGACGAGCTTCAAAGGAAGCTGGGACGCTGCATAGTCGGCCAAGACTCCCGGTTCTTCGATACTCTTGGCAATTTCGCTGGCTTCTTCCCCGTCGCGAAGTTTATCGAGCCAATCGAGGAGGCGTTTGAGGATGACCCGGCGCAAGGCTTCTTCTCCCGTTGCATTGCGGCTGACTTCAGCCACTTTGACGGCAGCGCCTTCGAGGTAGCCTGCTTTCTGAGAAAAGCCCTGCATGCGGACGCGAGAAATCCCGTTGACCAAGATGCGGACCAAACCGCCCGGCATGCGGAGAAATTGTTCGATTTTCACGACGCAGCCAATGGTATAGACGTCGTCAAAGCCGGGATTGTCTTCGTTTTCATCGACCTGAGTCGCCACTAAGAGCTGACGGTCATGTTCCATAGCATAGTCGACAGCCGCCAGGGACGTATCCCGACCGATATCGATATGACTGACCAAGTTCGGGTAAACGACGAGGCCGCGAAGGGGTACAAAGGGCAAAGACAGAATATCGCGTTCATCCATGACAATATTTTCTTCCATAATTTCACCTTCTTCTATTGAAAAATAAAACTCATTTCCGGATTAAGAAATGAGTTTTATCATACCACTATATCATTTTGCCTCTTTCAACACGAGATCCGGCTCGGCACCGTCTTTGACGCAGGAATCCGTTACGACGCATTTTTCAACGTCATCACGGCTCGGTACGTCAAACATGACATCGAGCATGATTCGTTCGATGATCGAGCGAAGTCCGCGGGCACCGGTATTGCGCCGCAGCGCTTCCTTGGCAATGGCCTGCAGAGCGTCCGGCGTAAATTCGAGATCTACGTCATCCATGGACAGCATCTTCTGATACTGTTTGACCAGGGCGTTCTTGGGCTCTGTGAGGATATGTACCATCGCTTCTTCATCGAGAGGATTGAGTGTAACTAAAACGGGCAAACGGCCGATTAATTCAGGAATCAAGCCGAACTTCTGGAGGTCCGTCGGGATGATGTCCCGCAGGAGGGATTCCATAGAATGTTCATCCTTGGTCTGAATGTCAGCGCCAAAGCCCATGTTTTTATCCGTCGTCCGGCTCAAGATGGTCTTATCGATACCGTCAAAAGCACCGCCGCAGATAAAGAGGATGTTCGTCGTATCGATTTGCAGCATTTCCTGATGAGGATGCTTGCGCCCGCCTTGAGGCGGAACGCCGGCAACGGTCCCTTCGAGGATTTTCAAAAGGGCCTGCTGTACACCTTCACCGGATACGTCGCGGGTAATCGACGGGTTTTCTGATTTACGGGCAATCTTGTCGATTTCATCGATATAGATGATGCCTCGTTCGGCTTTGGAAATATCGTAGTCCGCAGCCTGAATCAGTTTGAGCAGACAGTTTTCAACGTCTTCGCCAACATAGCCGGCTTCGGTCAAACTCGTCGCATCAGCAATGGCAAAGGGAACGTCGAGGAGCCGCGCCAAAGTCTGAGCCAACAGGGTTTTACCACTCCCTGTAGGGCCGACCATGACGATATTTGATTTTTGGAGTTCTACGTCACCGGAAACGGCCGTCGAATTGGTCTGCAGCCGCTTGTAATGGTTGTAGACAGCGACCGAAAGGGTCTTCTTGGCAGCTTCCTGGCCGATGACGTATTCGTCGAGGGTTGCCTTGATTTCATGAGGTGTCGGCAAATCCTTCAATTCGAACTCTTCTGTATCTTCCGTCTTTTCTTCTTCGATGATGTGCTGCGCTACGGCAACGCATTCATCGCAGATATAAACGCCGGGACCGGCAATGAGTTTCTGCACTTCGTCCTGAGGACGGCCGCAAAAACTGCAGCGCGGTTCATCATGCTTATCGTTCATGTATCTTCCTCCTGTCCTATTTCGTTTCATGAGTCAACGGGCGGGACAGGATTTCATCGATGAGACCGTAAGCTTTTGCATCTTCAGCCGTCAGGAAGTTATCCCGTTCCGTATCCTTTTGGATGACGTCCACAGGCTGTCCCGTGTGTTTCGACAAGAGGCCGTTTAATTCTTCACGCATGCGCAGGATTTCGCGGGCATGGA
Organism: Megasphaera sp. UBA1696; assembly: GCA_002319965.1. Lineage (GTDB taxonomy): Bacteria > Bacillota > Negativicutes > Veillonellales > Megasphaeraceae > Megasphaera. The sequence continues at coordinate 66,322 of DCJQ01000024.1, read as the reverse complement.
TTTCGATTTCCGTCGCCTGGCCCTGGACACCGCCCAAAGGCTGATGAATCATGACCTGGGAATGAGGCAAGGCAAAGCGCTTGCCTTTGGCGCCGGCTGTCAGGAGGACAGAAGCCATGCTGGCAGCGGAACCGACGCAGATGGTCGATACGTCCGGCTTGATATACTGCATGGTATCGTAGATAGCCATGCCGGCCGTAACGACGCCGCCGGGGCTGTTGATATATAAGTGAATATCCTTGTCAGGATTTTCGGCTTCCAAAAAGAGGAGCTGGGCGATGATGCTGTTGGCAACGGTATCATCGATAGGGCCGCCGAGAAAGACGATACGGTCTTTTAACAGGCGGGAATAAATATCGTAACTACGTTCACCCTGCGCCGTCTGTTCAACGACGATAGGCACATACATATTTGTCAAAACAAACACCTCCGGATGACGCGTTTCCGGTATTAGTCTTCAGCCTTTGCAGATTCTTCAGCTTTTGCTTCTTCTTTCTTGTCTTCGTTGGTGTCGATAGCGTTGCTCAAGATGAAGCTGGCTGCTTTTTTACGGCCAACAGACTGTACCAACATGGGAACGCGGTGTTCTTTCAAAATAATCTTATAAACTTCTTTCGGATCGGCACCGAAGTTCTGGGACATGGTGATGATTTCAGCTTGGAGATCAATGTCTTTTACTTCGATGTTTTCCGCTTTAGAGATGGCTTCGAGGACGAGGTCCATCTTGACGTTTTCTTTCGCAGGTTCGGCATAGCTTTCTTTCAGCTTATCCATATCCTGGTTCATGTATTTGAGATAGTCGTCGAGGTTCATGCGCTGCGTTTCGAGCTTGACCGACAATTCTTCGATCATCTGATCGATCTTGTCGTCGACCATGACCTGCGGGATATCTACTTCAGCGTTGTTGACGACGGTCTGCAAAACTTCGGCATTGAATTTTTCCAAAGCCTGGTAGGAAGCCTTCGATTCAAGGCGTTTGCGGATGTCGGCTTTGAGGTCGTCAACGCTTTCGAATTTACCGGCTTCTTTGGCAAATTCGTCGTCGATAGCCGGGAGTTCGCTGCGTTTTACGTCGTTGATTTTAACGGCGAATACGGCTTCTTTACCGGCCAGGGATTTTTCAAAGTAATCTTCCGGGAAGGTAACTTTGACGTCTTTTTCGTCGCCGGCTTTGCTGCCGATGAGCTGATCTTCAAAGCCCGGAATGAAGCTGCCGGAGCCGATCTGGAGCGGATAGGACTTGCCTTCGCCGCCTTCGAAAGCGACGCCGTCGACGGTGCCTTTGAAGTCGATGACAGCAAAGTCGTCTTTTGCGATTTCCGTGCCTTCCGGAGCGACAACTAATTTAGCGTGCTGTTTCTGGAGGTTAACCAATTCTTTGGAAACGTCTTCATCGCTTACTTCTGCTTTATCTTTGGCAACTGCAATGCCTTTATATTCGCCGAGTTTGACTTCCGGTTTCTTGGTAACCGTAGCTTCAAATACGACGTCTTTTCCGTTTTCGTCAGAGATAACGTTCAATTCCGGTTCCGTTACGGGAACGATGCCTTCCTGATCGAGGGCGTCGCTGTACGCTTTATTGGCAATGGCTTCAAAAACTTCCTGTTTGACAGCATCTTTGCCTAAGAAGCTTTCCAGTACCATGCGCGGCGCCTTGCCTTTACGGAAGCCCGGGATATTTACGCGGCTTGCCAAGTTTTTGCAAGCGGCTGCGGCCTGTTTGGAAGCGTCTTTCGCAGGCACTTCGATGCGCAGGGTCACTTTGTGCTGGTCTACTTCGTTTACTGTTACGTTCATTCTAAGTATGTCCTCCTTATGGGCCGGTACAGCCCTTAATATCTCTAAAATACCATATTACGCTCTACATCATAACACAACTTTACTTTTTTTACAATATATGAGAATAAAGGACGCCGCGCACAGCGTCCTTTATTCCCAAGTATTCTATTCCGACGGCCTTTTATCGTGTCCTGAAGGCCGGAGCAGGGTCTTCGAATCAGCGCAGCTGGCAGCCGAACTTTTCTTCGAGGTCTTTTACGATGGCATTGACCGGTTCGGTGATATCGGCATCGGTCAAGGTTCCTTCTTCGGAACGGAAGACGAGGGCGTAAGCCAGGCTCTTATAGCCTTCGGGAACCTGTTTGCCCGTGTACATATCGAAGAGGCGGACAGCTTCCAAGTAGTCGCCGCCGTCTTCTTTAATGACCCGGACGATGTCGGCGTTGGCCGTTCCTACCGGTGCCAAGAAGGCCAGGTCGCGGCTCGAAGCCGGGAATTTGGCGACCTTGTGGTAATCGGGCAGGAGGCTGACGTACGGCATGACGGCATCCATGTGCATTTCAAAGAGGTAGACCGGACCGGCGACGTCGTAGTTGTCCATAGCTTTTGGATGGAGTTCGCCAAAGTCGCAGAGGACTTTGCCGTCTTTGACGAAGCGAGCGGCTTTTCCCGGATGAAGGGGTGCAAAGTCGGACACTTCAAGGTCGGCCTGAATGCCTAAGCCTTCAAGGACGGCTTCGACCATGCCTTTTACATCATAGAAATCGTAATTTTCAGCCTTTCCGGGCCAGGAGTTGTCTGTCCGCTGGCCGTAGAGGAGGCCTGCGACGCAGTCTTCCTGTTCGGGAAGTTCTGTGAGCGGAAGCTGTTTCGGACGATAGACGGGGGCGATTTCATAGATGCCGACGGAGGCGTTCTTTACGGCCTGGTTGCGGACCAATACATCCATCAGGGTCGGGATGAGGGTCGTCCGCATGAGGGGGAAATCTTCCGTGATCGGATTGAGGATGGGAACGGCCTTGCAGACGGGATCGCTTTCGGCAAAGAGCAGCTTTTGGAGCTGGTCAGGATGCATGAAGCTGAAGGTGACCGTTTCGTTGAGGCCGGCCCGGCTGAGGATCGTCGAAATCCGTTCATTGACTTCGTGGCGGAAGCCCGTTTCCCCTTTTGAAATCGGAGCGGCCGGACGAGTCGAAGGAATGTTTTCGTAGCCGTAGATACGGGCGACTTCTTCGGCGATGTCGGACATTTCCGTGCAGTCGCCGCGGTAGCTGGGAACGACGGCGGTCAAGGCTTCGCCGTCTTTTTCGATGCCGAACTGGAGGCGTTCCAACAAATCGATCATGTCGGCTTCAGGAATGTCCGTGCCCAAGAAGGCGTTGATCTTATCGGCCGAAAAAGCGATGCGGCGGACGGACGGTTTATTCGGGTAGACGTCGACGATGCCTTTGGCTACGTCGCAGGCACCCATTTCCTGGAGAAGCTGAGCGCAGCGGTTGATGGAATTGATGCAGCTGTCCGAATCGAGGCCTCTTTCAAAGCGGCCCGACGCTTCCGAGCGCAAACCGAGCATGCGGCCCGTATGGCGGATATTGGAGCCTTTGAAAGACGCACATTCGAGGATGACCGACGTCGTATCTTTCGTGACTTCCGAATCGAGGCCGCCCATGATGCCGGCGATGCAGCAGGCTTTTTCCGGGTCGGCAATGACCAGCATGTTGTCGGTCAAGGTACGGTCCGTATCGTCGAGAGTCTTCATCCCTTCCCCGTCTTTGGCGCGGCGGGCGATGAGATGGTGGTCGGCAACCTTGTCGTAATCGTAAGCATGGAGAGGAATCCCCAATTCGATCATGGTATAGTTCGTGGCATCGACGACGTTATTAATCGGGCGAACGCCGTACTTACGCAGGCGCTGCTGCATCCACAAGGGCGAGTTTCCGATTTTGACGTTGAGCAGAAGACGTGCCGTATAACGGCTGCACAGTTCTTCGTCGTCGATGGAAACTTTGACCTTGCCGTCGATAGCCGTATCGCATTCCTTGACGGAAATTTCCGGGTAACGGGCTTCTTTCCCGCTGAGGGCGGCGAATTCACGAGACAGGCCGACCATGGAGAAGCAGTCGGCGCGGTTAGCCGTCAGTTCATATTCATAGACGACGTCGCGGACCTGCATGTATTCGGCAGCATCGACGCCAAGGGGCGTATCAGCGGGCAGAATCCAGATGCCTTCTTTTTCTTCCGGCAGGAGCAGGCTGTCATCGAAACCGAATTCGTGAGCCGAGCAGAACATACCGTTGGACAAGACGCCGCGCAGCTTCGAGCGCTTGATTTTAGTGCCGCCCGGCAGGTGAGCGCCATGGACGGCGACGGGAACGATTTGGCCGACACGCACGTTGGTGGCAGCCGTAACGATCTGGAGCTGTTCATCCCCCATGTCTACCTGGCAGACGACGAGTTTATCGGCATCCGGATGGCGGTCGATTTGAAGAATTTTACCGGTCATTACTTTTTTGATGTCCCGTCCCCAATATTCAACTTGTTCGACAGGAATGCCGGCCATCGTCAATTTATCAGCAAAAGCCTGCGGGTCTTGATTCATATCGACGTCGACATACTCTTGCATCCATGTTAAAGAACTTTTCATTATCTTTTCCCTCCCGAAACTAGAACTGGTTCAAGAACCGCATATCGTTTTCATAGAACAGACGCAGGTCGTCGATGCCGTATTTCAGCATGGCAATACGTTCGACACCCATGCCGAAGGCAAAGCCCGTGACGACGTCCGGATCGTAGCCGTTCAGCCGCAGGACATTGGGGTTTACCATGCCGCAGCCGAGGATTTCCAGCCAGCCCGTATGGGAGCAGACACGGCAGCCTTCACCGCCGCACATGACACAGGAAATATCGACTTCAGCACTCGGTTCCGTAAAGGGGAAGTAGCTGGCTCGGAAACGGACTTTCGTGTCTTCCCCGAAGATGTCGCGGAGGAAGTCTTCGAGCATGCCCTTGAGGTCGGAGAAGCGGATGTTCTTATCGATAATCATGCCTTCCATCTGATGGAAGACCGGCGAATGGGTCGCATCGTAGTCGCAGCGATATACCTTGCCGGGAGCGATGATCTTAAAAGGTTCGTTCGGCTTATGGGACTGGAGGGTCCGAGCCTGCATGCCTGACGTATGGGTTCTGAGGAGGATGTTGTCGGTAATGTACATCGAGTCCTGCATATCCCGTGCCGGGTGGTCTTCGGGCAGATTGAGGCACTGGAAGTTATAGTAGTCCGATTCGATATCGGTCCCTTCGACGATGGAAAAGCCCATGCGCAGGAAGGAGTCTTCCATGAGGCGCAGTGTCTGATGGAGGGGATGTTCGTGGCCCGTAACCGGCTTACGTCCCGGCAGGGTGATATCGATTTTTTCCGATTCGAGTTTCGCAGCCAGTTCCTTGGCTTTGACTTCTTCCAACTTAGCATTCAGCTGCTCTTCAATGGCACTGCGTGCCGTATTGACCAACTGGCCGACTTTCGGACGATCTTCTTTGGAAAGGTTTTTCATTTCCTTCATAATCGCCGTCAGTTCCCCTTTTTTCCCCAGGAACTTGACGCGGATATCTTGGATATCCTGCAAATGTTCGCTCTTGGCGAGCTCTTCCATTACGGCCGTTTTAATGGCCTCAATCTTTTCACTGATCATGGTTTTCCTCCTACTGGCAAGTACATAAAAAATAGACTCCCGCCCCCTAAGGGGCGAAAGTCTTATCCGCGGTACCACCCTACTTGATTCTCTCATGTCCTATAACGGGAACACCCGTCCTGCCTACTCCGTTCAGCAAGAGACTCTAAAGTGAACGCATGAAGCTTCCGTTACCGGGTTCTCAATCCACGCCCCGGATTTCCTGTAAACGGAAGTCCCTTCATGCCCTCTTTATCATCGTCATAATAAATCGCTATTCAATTCACGATACATTGTATCAGTAAAGTGTCTTATTGGCAATAACTAACCGCTGAATTTGGTTGGTGCCTTCATAAATCTGCATGATTTTGGCATCGCGCATGTATTTTTCAACGGGGTATTCCTTGATGTAACCGTACCCGCCCATAACCTGAACGGCGTCGGTCGTAACCTGCATGGCGACGTCGGAAGCGTTGCATTTGGCAATGGCCGCTTCACGGCTGAAGTCCATGCCCTGATCCTTCATCCAGCAAGCGCGGTGTACGAGGAGGCGAGCGCCTTCGACCTTCATGGCCATATCGGCGATCATAGCCTGAACCATCTGGAAGGATGCGATCGGTTTACCGAACTGTACGCGAACCTTGGCGTATTCACAGCAAGCACGGAAAGCAGCTTCGGCAATGCCGACGGAAACGGCACCGACGAAAGGACGAGCAGCATCGAGGGTTGCCATGGCGATACGGAAACCGCTGCCTTCGCGGCCGAGACGGTCTTCAACAGGAACGAAGCAGTTGTCAAAAATGAGTTCCGTCGTGTTGGACGCACGGATACCCATCTTATTTTCTTCTTTACCGATGGTAAAGCCCGGCGTGCCCTTGCGGACGATGAACGGCGTAAGACCGCGAATACCACCGGTTTTGCGGGTATTGGCAAAGACGACAAAGATTTCAGCCAAACCGCCGTTGGTAATGAAGCACTTAGTACCGTTCAAGAGATAGCCTTTGCCGTCTTCCGTCTTGGTAGCCCGTGTCGATACGGAGCCTGCATCGGAGCCGGTTCCCGGTTCCGTCAGGGCAAAAGCAGCCAGGTTGTCTTCATTGATGACGTCAAAATAGCGTTTCTTCTGGTCGTCGTTGCCGGCCAAGATGACCGGATACGAAGCCAGTGCATTGGCAGCTACCGTCGTAGCAACGCCGCCGCAGCCTTTAGCTAATTCTTCATAAACACCAGCAATGGTAATGGCATCCAGTCCGGCTCCACCAAATTCTTCCGGAATAGCGACGCCCAATAGTCCCTGTGCTGCCAATTTTTCTAAAAGCCCTTCATGGAGCTTTCCCGTTTCATCCATTTCTGCAGCGTAGGGGACGATTTCTTTTTGCACCAAGTCGCGGACGACTTTGATGATATCTTTCTGTTCGTCGTTATAAGCAAAATCCATCTTGTACTAACCAACCTTCCCTGTAATACGTGAATATCATATTAATCGATTTTTTTTAAAATGTAAAAAGACGACCGCCCTTTTACAATGAGACTACCGTCGGCATCGCGGCATTCACATTCGACGACAATCGTATTTCTGCCGTGATGGAGAACCTGTCCGATTCCGGTAATGTGCTCGCCGCTGTTGACACTGCGAATGTAGTTCATATTGATTTCCAAGGTCGTAACCTGAAAACCCATCGTCCGGCAGGCCATCCCCATAAGGGTATCACAAAAGGCTGCCAGGACACCGCCTGAGGCAATATTACGATAATTACAAATGTGGCGGCTAACGTCAAAGCCGACGCGGACGCGGCCGACAGCTACCGTTTCAATGGTGCAGGGCATGCTCTTGAAATACGGCGTTTTGGCATAAATGCCTTCGATGATGGCATGCATTCTGGCAGAGTCGGACAGGCCGACGCCATGTCTTGGCTCATCCATGGTCCGTACCTCCTTGTTCTTCGCCGCCGTACGGGCCGGTCACGAAGAAGGTTCCTTTCCCATGCGCTAAGTAGCGATCGTCATCATCGTAAAAATCACAAAGAGCGACCATCGTCGTGCGGCCGTTGTGAATGATCTTTGCTTCGGCACGGATGACCGTATCGGCAAAGGCCGGGCGAAGATAGTTCATGCCCAGATCCAAGGTCAGGACCGCCTTGCCGTGGACAGCACAGGCAGCTTCCATCGCCGAATCGGCCATGGAGTACAACACACCGCCGTACATCGTACCGTTGGGATTATCCCATTTTGAGCCCTTATTCTCAAAGGTGAGAACAGTACACTCCTGTTCAGCCTTGGCTACATGGAACTGCATAAAGGTATCAAAAGGATTTCTTTGAATCTCATGCTCTAACCATTCGCGATCCATTATGACTCCACTCCTTAGGCTAATACATAAATCCCTTATATTTTACTATACGAATAATCATCCGTCAAACAAAAAACGACTATTTATGCCCCTTAAACTGAACTTTAAGAACGGGAAAAAACAAGGTCCCGCATAGTGGCACGAGCCTTTATGCGAGACCTTATCACTGTGACATGCCTGACCTGGTCTTTACCCCCACACTCGCCTGCCGGGACCCTTGCTCATAGACTGTTGTCCCCCACTAATAATCCTCTCGCGCTTTATGACGCGGCAGGTCTTACTTCTAGGCCGCACTATGATCAGTACCGCTTTGGGCACCTTACGTGGATCGCTTCGTCTGCGACTGACATCGACTTTCAACCACAGCACATGTCATTGATACATTATACGGGACAGGCTGCCCCATTGTCAACGTTAGAACTTATAGCCCATACCGACCTGCCAGCCGCGGACGTCGTCATCGTAATTGTCGACATCGACGCTGCTGCGGCGATATTTGAGGTGAGCGTCCCATTCCGGCGTAATGTCGTAGCCGACGCCGATTTCATAGGTATTGACGTCATCGCCGACACCGATGGAAGCAAAGCCCTGCCAACGTTCGGAAATGGGAACCTGGCCGCGGACGCCGACCTGGTAGCCGTAGGATTTTTTCGTGTTGTACGTATCGGTCTTAACGTAGGAAGCACCGGCATAAGCCGAGAGGTATTCCGTCAGGCGGTAATTGCCGACGAGATAGTTTTCATTGATCTTGTGGGAATCGTCGCCCTTCGTATAGTTGTTGATGTACTGGAGATTCCAACGATCGTTCAGGACGTAGGTGACGTCGCCGCCGGTAAAGCGGCTGTCGGCGTCGCCGTGACCTTCTTTTTGGTCAAAGCCATAGTTGATGTTCGCTTTCAAATCACCGGGCTGCTCATTTTTGATAGGGGCTGCCCACGCTGCTGACGTAATGGCAAATGCTGCCAATGTCGCCGTTAAGATAAATTTTTTCATGACATGACACCTCCAAATAGAATACAAGATTTATGTTCTTCCATAATAGCGGCTCAGGAGTTCTTCGCCTGCGGCGATGACCTGGCTCATGGGAATAACCGAAATACCTTTATAGTTACCTTCGCGGATAATTTTCTTCATGCTCTTGCCGACTTCATAATGGTCCGTCGATTCGAGGACGATGGCCCGGTCCGTATAGGGACCGTAGAGCTTAGGATTGCTCGGCCCGTAGAGGGCGACCAAGGGCACCCGTTGGCTGACGGCGATGTGCATCGGGCCACTGTCATTGGTTATGAACAGGGAACACCTGCGAATGGCTGCAGCCAGTTCGCCGATGGTAAAGGCCCCGGTGGCCACGATGGGCTTCGAGGTCATTTCCCCCGTCGCTTCGCTGACCATATCGCGGTCCATATCGCCGCCGAAGAAGACGCATTTGAAGCCCCGGCGGCCAAAGTAATCAGCCACAGCGGCAAACCGTTTGGCCGGCCACCGCTTCTGAGGAACGGCACTGCCGATATTAAAGCCGATAAGGCTGTCAGCCGGCGAGACACCGTGGGATTCATAAAAGGCGGCAGCCTTGTCATCCCAGGCCTTTGAAGTCGGGAACTGCAGCCCATCGCTGCGATAGTCGTCGATGCCGAGCTGGGCCAGGACGTTGATGTACATATCGGCGGCGTGGAGGTGGATGCGATCCAGCCGCGTATAGCGGTTCATCAGCGGGCGGGCCAGAAAATGGCTCATGCCGACGAATTTCTTAGCTTGAATGGCGGCCGCCAAAAAAGACGTCCGTTCATTGGGATGCAGGTTAATCAAAATATCATAGTGCTGTTGATGCAGGCGGCGGCCGATATGCCACAAGGCGCTGATCGAGTTGTCCTTCCCCTTTTTATCGATGGTGATGAGGTGATCGATATCGGGGTTATAGCGGACGACGTCGGCAACTTTTTCGTCGACGACGAGGGTGATATCAGACCCCTGGGCATGACGGCGCAGGACTTGCAGGAACGGCGTGATGAGGATGAGATCGCCAAGATGCATGAGAAAGGTGACAATTATTTTTTTCTTGCGTAAATTAATCATGGTTCCACCTTCTTCAGTACCTCTTCAAAAAGGTTCCACACCGTATCGACGGTAATCTGGGCCATGCAGTCCGGATCGTCGACGAGAGGTTCTTCCGGCGTGGCTTTCGACGTCGGCGAAATGATGAGATGGATATAAGCGCAGTCCGTTCCCCCATAAGGACCGGTCCGTTCGGGAGACGTCGCGCCAAAAAGGGCGATGAGCTCCTTTTTAAGGGCATTGGCTATGTGAAGGGGGCCCGTGTCGGCACTGAGATAAATCAGGCTTTCATCGATGGCCGCCATGAGTTGGCGAAGATCTGTCTTGCCGGTATAATCAAAAACCAGCCCCGACGCATCCTGTTCTTTGAGCCGGCGGCCCTTCTCCCGATCGTCGTCGCCGCCTAAGATGACGGCTGACAGTCCCTTATCGGTCAGGCGCTGCAAAAAGCGTCTCCAATAGTCAAGAGGCCATTCTTTGACATTCCAGCGGGCACCGGGAACGACGGCGATATAAGGCCCTTTGAGGCCGTCTTGCAAAAGGCGCCGGCGCCAGGCCTCCTTCTCGGCCGTAATATCCGGCAAGGGAAAGGCCAAATCATCGACGCGGCCGCCTAAGGCCCGGACCGTATCGAGATAGCGCTCGATGACGTGGTCGTATTTATGAGCCCCGACCAGGCCTTTACTGACTAAAAAGCTCCCTTCGCGCATTTCCCAATAGCCGTATTTCTCTTTGGCTCCGCTGAGGAAGGCGACGATGGCACTTTTGGCCAAGCCCTGCAGATCGAGGCAGAGATCGAAATGATAGGGGTGGAGTGTCTTGCGCAGTTCCATCCAGTATGACAAGGATTTCAGCCGTTTTTTATCGACATAGATGACGTCGTCAATGTAGGGCTTTCCCGGCAGCACCGAGGCAAACTGCCGATGAACGGCCCAGACGATGCGGGCGTCGGGACAATTTTGTCGCAGGGCATGGAGCGTCGGCAGCGAATGAAGAACGTCACCAAGGGAACTCATCTTGATGACCAATATGTTTTTATACGCTTTCACGTTCCTTCCTTTCTGTGACAATAGCCTTTACAAAGGCATCGAGCCTGCCGCCGGTGAATAAGTAGCCGTCCATGCCGGCTCGGCGACCGCATTCGACGTCACGGGGCATGTCGCCGATCATAAAGGATCGAGACAGGTCGATATCGTAGTCGCGGGCAGCTGCCAAGACCATTCCCGGTTCCGGCTTGCGCCAATCGCTCTTTTTATCATACGCTTTTATCGGCGCCCCTTCGAGGTAGGGGCAGTAATAGACGGCAGTAATCGTCCCGCCGGCAGCAGCCGCCTCGCGGCACATCCAATCGTGGAGGGTCTTTACGTCGTCTTCGGTGTAATAACCGCGGGCGACGCCGCTCTGATTGGTGACGACGATGATGGTATACCCTTCAGCCGTCAAATAGGCCAAGGCTTCTTTAGCCCCGTCCATCCATTCAAAATCCTTGATGAATCCGAGGTACGACTTATCGACGTTCAAGACGCCGTCGCGGTCGAAAAAGACAGCCTTTCTCATGCGAAATAGCCGCCGTTCTTATCGAGGATGCTGCAGTATTCCTTAACGGCTTCCGACAGGAGGGTAAAGCCCTTGTCATAGCCGGCTTTCATGAGATTTTCCGTATCGGCCTGGGTGTAGCTCTGATATTTGCCCTTGAGAATATCCGGGAAAGGAACGTATTCGATATGGCCCTTGCCGCAATAATCGATGACGCCTTGGACAAATTCATTGAAGGTATGGCCGATACCGGTACCGCAGTTATAGATGCCCGACAGTTCCGGATGTTCCCAGAAATAGAAGATGACGTTGACGACGTCGTTTACGTAGATGAAATCGCGGATCTGACCGCCATCTTCGTAGCCTGCCGTCCCTTTAAAGAGGGTAATTTTCCCTGTTTCTTGGAGTTCATGGTATTTCTGGAATACCAGGGATGCCATCTTGTCCTTGTGGTTTTCCTGCGGTCCGAAGACGTTGAAATAACGGAAACCGACGATTTGGCTCTTGGCGATAGGTTGAACGCGGCGAACGAAACGGTCGAACTGGAGCTTGGAATACGCATAGGGATTGAGGGCCTCTTCACACGACGGATCTTCGCGGAAGCCGTTTCGGCCACTGCCGTAGGTCGACGCCGACGACGCGTAGAGGAAGGGAATCTTCCGGCTCATGCAGTAGCGCAAAAGATTCTTGCTGCCTTCATAGTTGTTCTTCATCATGTAGCGGCCGTCGTAATTCATCGTATCCGAGCAGGCCCCTTCGTGGAAGACGACGTCGATGTAGCCGCAGTCAAAGGTATCGTCGGCCATCTGTTCATCGAAGTCGGCGTAATCCATATAATCAAAGAAATCGAGGCCCTGGAGGTTGCGGCACTTGCGGCCGTCGGTCAGATCGTCGACGATGATGATGTCGTCGATGCCCCGATTATTCAGTTGCTTTACGATATTGCTGCCGATAAAACCGGCACCGCCTGTTACTATTTTCATAATTTCCCCTTCTTTACCAAATCAGCTATTTTCTGAACGAGTCCCGTCGTCGAATACCCCTCTTCAAAGGAAATGATTTCTACGCGCTTTACGGACTCGCGGCCAATGACTTCATCGGCCTTATAATCGCCGCCTTTGACCAGGATATCGGGACGGAGGACCTCTAAGAGTTCCTTCGGCGTGTCTTCGTCAAAGATGACGACGTCATCGATACATCCCAAGGCTCCGAGCAGAACGGCCCGGTCTTCCTGAGCTACAAGAGGACGCGTTTCCCCTTTGAGGCGCCGTACGGAGTCGTCAGAGTTGAGGCCGACGACCAGGTGCTGTCCCAGCATGGCTGCCTGCTGCAGATAGAGGACGTGGCCGCGGTGCAGAATGTCGAAGCAGCCGTTCGTAAAGACGACGGTTTCCCCTTTCTGCTGCCAATCCCGGATTTTCTTAGCCATCTCATCCCAAGTCAGGGACTGATAGGGCTGCCACCGGACGGGATGCCAATCTTCCCATAATTTCAGGAGCTCATGGCGATGAATGGGATAGGTCCCTACCTTGGTGACAACGATACCGGCTGCGGCGTTGGCGATTTGCAGGCTGGTGCGAATGGACAACTTACCGGCAACGGCTGCTAAAAAGGCAGCGGCCACGGTATCTCCGGCGCCGGATACGTCAAAGACTTCCTGGGCAGTGGCCGGATTGTTCCAAACCTTGCCGTCTTTTCCGACGACGGTGATTCCCTTTTCAGACCGGGTCACCATGAGGTGGGCAAAGGAATACTGTTTATACAGTTCATTGGCTGCTTTGACGACGGCCTGGCCTTCGTTGGCAACAGGGGTCCCCAAGCAGTCACCTAATTCTTTCATATTCGGCGTCACGAAGTCAGCCCCATTATATTTGCTCCAATCGCTGCCCTTGGGATCGACCAGGACCGGGATATGAGCTTCATTGGCGGCTTCGATGACGCGTTTAGACAGGGAATCGGTAAGAACGCCTTTTTGGTAGTCCGACAGAATAATCCCATCGAGGCCTGATGAAAGCTGCTGTTTCAGCCAGGCCAGAAGAGTTTCTTCTTCCGTTTCGGCTAACGGCGTCACTTCTTCAAAGTCAAGGCGAACCATCTGCTGCCGAGAGCCGAGAATGCGCATCTTGGTCGTCGTCGCATGGTCTTTTCGCACGACAAGGCCTGAGCCGTCGATGTGGGACTCGGTCAATAATTCGTGGAGCAAGTCGGCGTTTTCGTCGTCGCCGATGAGACCGCCCAATAAGACATGGCAGTCCAAGTTAGCCAAGTTGGATGCGACATTGGCCGCCCCGCCTAAGACCGACGTCATATGATCGACTTTATTGACCGGCACCGGTGCTTCCGGTGAAATGCGTTCGACCTTGCCAAAGATGTAGCGGTCGACCATAATATCTCCGATAACGGCAATTTTCAGGTTCGGCAAGACATGATAAAAAAAGTGGTCGATGTAATTTTCTGTCATAGCGTTCCTCGATTCAATCTCTTATTTTTGTTCTTTCGTACCCATGAGATACTTCAATTCAGCCATAAAACTTTCCAAGTCGGCAAACTCGCGGTATACGGAAGCAAAGCGGATATAGGCAACGGCATCGACAGAGCGAAGTTCGCGCAAAACCATTTCCCCTATTTTTTCACTGGACACTTCCTGAGCCAGTGTGTTGCGGATATTGCGTTCAACCTTGGTGACAATCTCTTCCAGCTGTCGGCGCGTGACTTCCCGCTTGTTGCAGGCCCGAAGCAAGCCGTTGATCAACTTATTGCGGTCAAACAGTTCATGCCGTCCGTCTTTCTTGACGACGATGAGCGGGACTTCTTCGACCATCTCATACGTCGTAAACCGGCGGCCGCACTGCTGGCATTCGCGGCGGCGGCGGATAGCTTTGCCATCATCGGTTGCCCGTGAATCGGTTACTTTTGTATCTGCACATTGGCAAAATGGGCATCTCATCCTTCTTCCTACCTTCTTTCCGACGATATTTTCAAAAAAAGCGGGTCCGCCGGGATCCGCTTTTTTTCATGCTGATTATCTCATCCACGCAGGAATTTCTACGCCGCCGGCACTATCTTTTTTATCGCCGGATTTTGTCGTTCCGCCCGTTCCCTGTCCGAAAGAAGGAATCGAAGACGGTTCTTTACCGAAACCCGTAGCGACGACCGTAATGCGGATCGAATCTTCCATGTCCGGATCGATGACCGAACCGAAGATGATATTGGCTTCCGGATCAACGGCTTCAGCCACTTTTTCAGCAGCTTCGTTGATTTCGTACAAGCTGACGTCCGGACCGCCGGTGACGTTGAGCAGGATGCTCTGCGTGCCATCGATGCTCATTTCTAAGAGGGCACTGTGAATAGCACCGTCAACCGCTTCGACCGCACGGTTTTCACCGGAGCCGATGCCGATACCCATGATGGCTTCGCCCTGGTCGGACATAATCGTCTTGACGTCGGCAAAGTCGAGGTTGATGAGACCGGTCGTCGTGATCAAGTCGGAAATGCCCTGAACGCCCTGGCGGAGTACGTCGTCAGCGACGAGGAAAGCGTCTTTGAGGGGCGTCTTCTTGTCGATGATCTGGAGCAGCTTATCATTGGGGATGGTAATGATGGTATCGACCTTTTCTTTCAAGTAGTCGGCACCCTTTTCGGCAACTTCTCTGCGGCGCTTGCCTTCAAATAAGAACGGTTTGGTAACGACAGCGACCGTGAGGGCGCCCATTTCCTTAGCACATTCAGCTACGATAGGGGCTGCACCGGTACCGGTACCGCCGCCCATGCCGGCCGTAACGAATACCATATCGGCACCTTGGAGAGCCTTGATGATTTCTTCTTTACTTTCAAGGGCAGCCTGTTCACCAACCTGAGGATTGGCACCGGCGCCGAGGCCGCGTGTCAATTTTTCACCGATCTGAATTTTGACATCGGCTTGGGATACTTCCAGTACCTGGTCTTCCGTGTTGACCGAAATGAACTGGACCCCCTGCAAACCGCTTTCTATCATACGGTTGACAGCGTTGTTACCGCCGCCGCCGACACCAATTACTTTTATATTCGCAAACTCTGCCATATCGCATTTTCCTCCTTCGGACTCTATACGCACACCTTGTGCAGTAGGATTCTTTATTATTTTACACTATCTTCGAAAAATTATCTAGCTGTTTTTAAAAATCAAGGCCTCCAGCCTGTTTATTTTGCCTTAATTGCCGGTGCTCTGAGGTCGGTATCGATATACTGTACATTGATTCCGTTGCTTTGAGCTTCGGTAAGTAAGGTTTCAGTCATCTTGGCCCGTTCAGCCGGGTCATCGCCCTTACCGAGGCGGATGGGAACGGAATCGGTCGTATAGGCGACGATACTTTCGGGATTACCGACGTTTACTTCGACAATCGTTTTAAGCAGATCCGGCGGCAGACTCTGAAGGTATACCATAGCCGCCTGGAGGGTCGGATCGTTGATCGTATCGCCAAGGAGCAAATTGTCCACTTTTTTCCCAGTCATGATGGGCAGGGAAACGCCTTTGATCTGCGGTTCCAAATCGATGACCCGTCCCGTCTTATCGACGTAAGCAAAACCATAGAGCGTCGTAATGATAGCGGCCGGCTTGCGTTCGGTCAGCTCGATGTGAATGGTCGCCGGAAATTCCCGGGTTACGGTGGCATCGGCAATACGCAGGTCTTTTTTCAGCCGCTCCTCAATGCCGGCTGTCGACAGTTGGATGACGTTGACATAGGAATAAGCGCCGGCGGCGCGGTAAACATCGTCAAAGGACATGTTTTCATTGCCGTCGACGATGATCGTGCCAAAGGGAACCGGTGCCAGCCGCAGGAACAGCCACAAGGCAAAGACGCCGAGGACGCCTAAGATAATCGTACATCTGCGCCGGCGAGCACGCGCTTTTTTCTGCTGCTTTCTTTTTTTCTTCAGTCGGGCAGCCTGCCGTATCTGCTGACGGCGACGTTCCTCTTCTTCAGCCAGTCTCATATCCTCATCGCTGCGCAAGGGATCCCTGTCAAGATGAGGAGGCACAAAGACATCATGAGGATCGTTCGGCACTACCGTTCGCGGCCGCCTTCCCGGATATGGATGCTGTTTCATCAGAATTTACCTACCGATGCTTCGAGCAAAATCTTTTCGCACAAATCTTCAAAAGAAAGGCCCATGGCCCGTGCTGCGTCGGGGACCAGACTGGTCGCCGTCATTCCCGGTACGGTATTGATTTCAAGGACGAAGGGATGGCCTTCTTTATCGGTCATCATATCGACGCGGGACACACCGCTGCAGTGGCAGAGGCGGAAGACCATTAAGGCCAGGTCCTGCATTTCCTTAGCCAAAGCTGCTGAAATGGGAGCCGGGCAGATGTGCTTGGCAATGCCCGGTTCGTATTTCGAATAGAAGTCGTATTTCCCCGTACTGGATACGATCTGAATGACCGGAAAGGCCAGTCCGTCCATGACGGCAACGGTAAATTCATCGCCGTCGATGAAGGCTTCGGCTACGATCGATGTGCTGTACTTAAAGGCTTCTTCAAGGGCCGGTTCCAGTTCTTCCCGGGCGGTGACGATGACCGTTCCGATGCTCGAGCCCTGGCCGGACGACTTGATGACGACGGGCAGAGAAAACTGTTTTTCAATATCGGCGATGATCTCCTTGCGATCCTGATTGGCAAAGTAGTAGGCAAAGGGAGCCGTGGCAATGCCGGCGCCTTTGAAGGCAGCCTTGCTCATGACCTTATTCATGCCGACGGCACTGGCCATGACGCCCGGGCCGGTATAAGGAATGCCCATCATTTCGCACAGGCCCTGGAGAACACCGTCTTCGCCGTAGCGGCCGTGAAGGGCGTTGAATACGACGTCGATTTTCTTTTCCTTCAAGGTTGCCGCCAAGGTATGCGGAACGAGTTCAATCGTTTCGACGGCATAGCCTTTTTTCTTCAGTGCTTCGGCAATGGCAGCTCCCGTGCGGCGCGATACTTCCGCTTCTGTCGAAGGGCCGCCGACGACGACGGCAATCTGTTTACCTTTCATGTCTTCCATGCGTTATTTCTCCATTTCTTTCGCTTCGGCAATATATCGTTCGCCGACTTTATAAATATCTCCGGCGCCCATGGTGATGACTAAATCGAGGGGTCGGGAAGTTTCTTTCAAATAGGCAATCAAATCCTCTTTATGAGGAATGTAGGTGACGTCTTGCCCGGTCGTCTCCTTGACTTTTTTAGCAATGAGTTCGCCCGATACACCGGGAATAGGGTCTTCACCGGCACTGTATACATCGGTTACGATCAGTTTATCGGCCTTGGCAAAGGCACTGCCGTACTGTTCGAGGAGGAGCTGAGTCCGCGTGTAGCGGTGCGGCTGGAAGAGACAGACGACGCGGTGGGTCCCCATGTCGCGGGCAGCCGTCAAGGTCGCATTGATTTCCGTCGGATGATGGGCGTAGTCATCGACGACCCAAACGTCGCCGACAAAACCCTTGGTCTGGAACCGACGCTTAGCCCCGTGGAAATGGCTCATGGCAGCGGCTATCTCAGAAAAGGGCAGGCCGCAGGCATCGGCAACGGCCGTCGTCGCCAAGGCATTGAGGACGTTATGCCGGCCCGGTACGTTTAAGACCATGTCGCCCATCTTTTGGCCGCCTTTATAGACACTAAAGTGGAGTTTACCCTTTTGGTAATGAAGATCTCTTGCCTGGTAGTCCGCCGGCTGTTCGAGGCCGTACGAAACGTAGCGCCGCCCGATGGAAGGAGCCATGGCGCGAATCTTGTCATTTTCAAAGCACAAGACAGCCAGTCCCTTTTCGGGATCGAGTTTCTGTATGAATTCCTTAAAGGCTGCGATGACGTTTTCAAGGGAGTTATAGTGATCCATGTGGTCGGCGTCGATATTGGTAACGACGGCGATATACGGATGCTGCTTGAGGAAGGTGCCATCGCTTTCATCGGCTTCGGCAATGACGTACTGCCCCTTCCCTAAGATCGAGTTGCTGTGCAAATAGTCGACTTCCCCGCCGATGACGATGGTCGGGTCCTGTCGGCATTCTTCAAATACCTGGCCCAGCATAGACGACGTCGTCGTCTTGCCGTGAGCACCGGCAACAGAAATCCCCTTCCCCCAGCTCATAATGTGAACCAGCGCATCGGAACGGTGGATGACCGGAATCTGCCGGCGCCGTGCTTCGACGAGTTCGACGTTATTGTCGCGGATGGCCGACGAAATGACGACGACCTGGGCGTCCTGCAAATTTTCAGGGCTTTGTCCAATGCAGATACGGGCTCCGCGCTTGGCAAACTGCTCCGTTACAGGCGAGGCTTTGAGGTCTGAGCCGGATACGCGATATCCTTTTTCAATAAAAACATTGGCGATTGCCCGCATTCCGGCTCCGGCAATCCCAATAAAATGAACGTTTGTCACATCGTTCAGATTAACCATAGGTTTATTCCACACCCTTCTTCTCCTGTTACGGACGACGGTTTCGGGCAATCGACAAGGCCAGTTCAGCAATATCCTGAGCAGCCTGGGGCTTACCCATCGAACGGCTGGCTTTGCCCATGGCTGCCAGGGCCGACGGATCGTCTTTTAAGTGAATGATTTCTTCCAATAGTTCCCGCCCGGTCAGCATCTTATCGAGAATCATCTTGGCGGCGCCGCACATGACCAAGGCCTGTGCATTATAGCTCTGATGATCTTCCGCTGCATAGGGATAGGGAATGAGAATCGACGGTACGCCGCGAACGGTCAGCTCGGCAAGACCGACGGCACCGGCACGGTATACGGCCAGGTCGCAGGCAGCCAAGGCTTCCGGCATATGGTGAAGATAAGGAATAATGCGGCTCCCTTTACCGTAGCGGCCGCGGCATTCGATGCCCGACAGCTGTTTTACGACGCGGTCATATTCGTGATCGCCGGTAACGTGGAGAATCTGTATCGTATCGTCGTTGCGAAAATGTTTATGAACCTCGATCATCGCCGTGTTGATGCTGCGGGCACCGCGGCTTCCCCCGGCGACGAGGAGGGTAAATTTATGGGGATCCAATCCCAGCTTTTTCCGGCCCTCTTCACGGGTGACCGTCAAAATATCCTTGCGGACGGGATTGCCTGTATAAACGAGAATGCTTTTTCTGCGAAAGCGCTCGGCAGCTTCTTCATAACCGAGAGCGACGCGATTGACAAAGCGGCTCAAAATCGTATTGGTAACGCCGGGAATGACGTTTTGTTCCTGGATCAATGCCGGTACACCGCTGAGACTTGCGGCTAGTAAGACCGGGCCGCAGACGAAACCGCCGGTACCGATGACGACGTCCGGTTTAAATTTATGGATAATGCCTTCTGCCTTAATCAGACTGGCTGCCGTCTTTCCGAGTGTAACCAGGTTGCGGACGGAAATCTTCCGTTCGAGGCCCCGCACGTCGAGGGTGACGAAGGGCAACCCTTCTTTTGGAATCAAGGTATTTTCCAGGCCGATTTTGGAGCCGACGTAGAGAAATTCGGTAGGCTCGATGTCGGCAATCGCCCGGGCAATGGTAATAGCCGGGTAGATATGGCCGCCTGTGCCGCCTCCGGAAATAATAACTCGACGCATGTTCCTGCCTCCTGTCGTCTGTGTTAAATAGTATCAGATCGCGTTGACAATGCCTTTAAAGACACGGCCACGCTGTTCAAAATTATCATACATATCAAAGCTCGAGCAAGCCGGTGAAAGGAGGACGGCCTGAGGAGCTTTGGCAATACTGCGGGCTAACATAATCGCACCTTCCATACTATAACCGGTACGACGAATATCTGCAATACCCGCTTTTTTCGCAGCGGCTTCAAAACGGTCGGCGGCATCGCCGATGAGGATCAGCGTGTCGACGCGTTTTGCCGCTAAGGCCATAAAGTCATCGAGGGGCGTCTTTTTGTCGTAGCCGCCGGCGATGAGAATGAGATGGCCCTTGGGAAAGGCATCCAAAGCCTTCATGGAAGCATCGACGTTGGTACCCTTGGAATCATTATAATAAGTTACATCGTGGATGGTCCGAACTTTTTCAAGCCGGTGTTCAACACCCTTAAAAGATTTTAAAACTTGTCTAATGACGTCAAGGGAAGCCCCGGCAGCATAGGTCAAGAGAATCGCCGCTAAGCAATTCTGTATATTATGCTTGCCAAAGAGATGGAGCTCCGATTCAGCACAGACGACGGTATCCTGTCCTTCATGGCGCAGAATAAGGTCGCCGTCCCGATAAAAGGCTCCTTCAGGGACCTCGCCGTTTGTCGAAAAGTACAGGACCGTACCGGTCATGGCATCGGCCATGGCCCGGACGCGGTCATCATCGTAATTGAGGATGGCATAATCGTCCTTGTCCTGATTGAGGAAAATTCGCTGTTTCGCAGCACTGTAGGCTTCCATCGTGTGATGACGGTCCAAATGATCCGGCGTGATATTGAGGATAACTGCCGCCTTTGCCTTCATCGTACGCGTAAATTCGAGTTGGAAACTTGAAAGTTCGGCCACGACGACGGCGGCTTTCGGAAGATCCTTTGCCTGTTCCGAAAGGCCGTAGCCGATGTTGCCGCCAACGACGGTCTGACGGCCTGTAGCTTTCATGATTTCCCCTACCAGGGTTGTCGTCGTCGTCTTACCGTTGGTACCGGTGATGCCGATGATGTCAGCATCGGTAACGCGGCAGGCGACTTCGACTTCGCTCCAAATAGGAAGCCCTTTCGCAGCAGCGGCTTTCATAATGGGAATTTCCGGAGAAATGACCGGCGACGGTACGACGACATCCATGCCGTCGAGGAGGCTCGTTTCCTGGCTGCCAAAGACGAGCTTCACGCCGCGAGACGCCAAGTCCGGCCATGGCTTTTCGCTCACATCGATGGCCTTCATATCGTTGAGGACGACGGTCCCCCCGTAATCTGCCAAGGCCAGTGAAGCGGCACGACCACTAATGCCCGCGCCGATGACTAAAAATTTTTTTCCAGAAAAATCCATGATGCTCATTACCTACACCTGCTTTATGTAAAATATGGTCTTAACAATGGGAAAAGGCTGTTTACTTTCCTGCCATGACGACGATAATAGCCAAGATAGCCATTAACGCCGAAAAACTCCAAAAAACCGTAACTACTTTTACTTCGCTCCAGCCGGATAATTCAAAATGGTGGTGAATCGGGCTCATTTTAAAGACCCGGACGCCCCGTGTTTTGAAGGAAATAACCTGGATGATGACCGACAAAGCTTCGAGAACATAGAGGCCGCCGGCCAAGATGAGCAAGAGTTCCGTCTTCGTTAAAATGGCCATAGCCGCTAAGGCGCCGCCGAGGGCCAAAGACCCCGTATCGCCCATGAACATTTTAGCCGGATGCTGGTTATAGAACAAGAAGCCCAAGCAGGCACCAGTCAGGGCCGTACTGAAAATGGCAAAATGAGTATACCCCAAGGCAACGGCGATGACGACGTAAGCAACGGCCGTAATCGAGCATGAACCGGCTGCCAATCCGTCGAGTCCGTCCGTCAGGTTGACGGCATTGCTGGCTCCGACGATCATGACGAATACGAAGAGATAGTAGAACAAACCTAAGTCAACCGTAGTCGACGTGAAAGGAATCCACAAGGTCGTGGGAAAATGAAGGAAGGCTTGGAGGATGTAGCAGAAAACGGCAGCCATGACGAACTGGCCGGCCAGTTTCTGTTTTGCCGTAAGGCCCAAATTGCGGTGTTTAACGGCCTTGATGGAGTCATCCAAAAAGCCGATGACGCCGTGACCGAGGGTCAGGAATAAGGCCAGGGCCTTTCTGATTTCCATCGGATCAAAGAGGAGGCAGGCCACGGTCAGCGCCGTCAGGATGAGGATGCCCCCCATGGTCGGTGTACCGGCTTTATACTTATGGCTTTCCGGCCCTTCTTCTCGTTCAGACTGGCGGGCGTGGAACTGTTTCAGTTTTTTGATGACGAAAGGTCCCAGGACAAGGCCGATGACCAGGCTGACGATGAAGCTGAAAATCAGCATTTTAAACATTCACATTACTTCCTTTCAAAATAGGGCAGTATTTTTTCCATAGCAAAGCTGCGCGAGCCTTTTAACAGGACGGTATCGCCATGGCGGATCAATTTTTTCAATTGTCGGGCTGCTTCTTCATGGGTAGCCGTCGTATAGACAGCTTCCATGCCGGTTTCCCGGGCTGCCCGGGCAATGTCTTCTGCTAAATCCCCCATGGTAATGAGAGCGTCGAGCTTCATATCCGCCACTAAGCGGCCAATAGCCCGGTGTTCTCTTTCAGCCCAGTCGCCGAGTTCTCCCATGCCGCCGAGAACGGCGATTTTGCGGCCTTTGGTCAACAGGTCCAAAGTACGGATAGCTTCAGCCATCGAAGCCGGATTGGCATTATAAGTATCGTTGATGAAGGTATAAGGCCCGAGGTGCAGGAGTTCCTGGCGCATGGCCATGCCTCGGTAGGCAGAAAGTCCGGCCTGCAATTCCGCATCGCTGAGACCGGTTACATAGCCGGCAGCAATCGCCGCTAAGGCATTATAGACGTTGTGGCGGCCAATGACCGGAACGGAAACATCAAAGGTGCGGTCGAAGCAGCGGCAGATAAAGCGAACCCCTTTTTCGTCACAAACGATATTCTCGGCCCGGATCTGAGCCGAATCATCGGTCCCGTAGAGGATAGACCGGCCTTGGCAGAGATTTTTCATAGGTGCGACAAAGGGGTCGTCCCCATTTAAGATGGCCGTCCCATGGGCATCAAGACCTTGAACCAGTTCGGCCTTGGCCTTGGCAATATTTTCCTGCGACCCCAAGAGTTCGATATGGCTCTTGCCGACGTTGGTCACAACGCCGATAGTCGGCTCACCGATATCGACCAATTCGGCAATCTGCCCGAGACCGCGCATGCCCATTTCGACGACGCAGGCTTCGTGGTCTGCCGTCAACTGGAACAGGGTCTTAGGCAGGCCGATTTCATTATTATAATTCTTTTCCGTCTGCAATACCTTATATTTTTCACTCAAGACGGCGGCAATCATATTGCGCGTCGACGTCTTCCCTACCGAGCCGGTTACGGCAATGACGGGAATGGAAAAACGGCGGCGGTGAAAACGAGCTAAATCCTGATAGGCTTTCAGCGTATCGGACACGACGAAAATCGGTACGACAGCACCTTTATATTCCGGCCGCAGTTCGGATACGACGGCACCGGCTGCGCCCGAAGAGAGGGCCTTTAAGACGAAGTCATGGCCGTCAAAAGAGGTCCCCTTGAAGGCGACGAAAAGGGAACCCTTTTCCACCGCCCGGGTATCGGTGCAAACGTCATGAAAAAGCACGCTCCCTACCGGAGAGAGCAAACGGGCTCCCGTCGCTTTCTGTACTTCTTCAAGGGTAAAGTCAGCCATTATTTATCTCCTCGATGCAGATCGCGAACGGCATTGCGGGCTTCTTCACGGTCGTCAAAATGAATCGTACCGTCATTTAAGATCTGATACGTTTCATGCCCTTTACCGGCAATGACGATGATATCGTTTTCTTGTGCCAGTTCGACGGCGCGGTAAATGGCTTCACGACGGTTGACGATGACTTCATGGTGCTGTCCCGCCTTGAGCCCTTGTTTAACGCCTTCTTCGACTTCTGCTACGATGGCATCGGGGTTTTCCGACCGCGGATTGTCCGAAGTAACGATGGGAATATCGGCCAGTTCGGCACCGATACGGCCCATGATGGGGCGCTTGGTCCGATCGCGGTCGCCGCCGCAGCCAAAGACGGCAATGACGTGGTTGGGGTTCATAGCCCGCGCCGTTTCCAAGGCCTTTTCGAGGCTGTCCGGCGTATGGGAATAGTCGACGACGATGGCAAAGGGCTGACCGGCTTCGACGAGTTCAAAACGACCGGCTACGGAGTGGAAGGTCTGAATAGCTTTGTCGATAGTGGCTTCATCGATGCCTTCGGCATGGGCCGCACCGATAGCTGCCAGCGTATTGTAAACGTTGAACAGGCCGGTGATGTTCATATTGAGGTGGACATTGACAAAGGGGCCGACGACGTCGAAGGACGAGCGTTTCAGTTCGACATTTAAATGGGACCCTTTGAGGTCGGCATCTTTTTCGACACCATAGGTCAGGACCTGGCAGTGGCAGGCTTTAAGAATCTGTTCGGACCAGGGATCATCGACGTTTACGATGGCCGTTTTATTGTCTTTGACATGGTCGGCAGCGGTCAAGCTCTGGAAGAGCTTGGCTTTGGCAGCGACGTAATTTTCCATGGTCTTATGGAAATCGAGATGGTCCTGAGTAAGGTTGGTAAAGACAGCCGTATCATATTCGATACCGGCGACGCGTTCTAAGGCCAGGGCGTGGCTGGACACTTCCATGACGACATGGGTCATGCCTTTTTCATACATCAGGGCCAAGAAGCGCTGGAGTTCGACGACGTCCGGCGTCGTATTGTGAATGGGCAGTTCTTCATCGTCGATGAGGGCGTGAATCGTACCGATGACGCCGACATGATGGCCGGCAGAACGCAGGATGTGGGCGATGATATGCGTCGTCGTCGTCTTACCGTTGGTGCCGGTGACGCCGATCATGCGCATCTTTTTGCCGGGATAATCATAAAAGAAAGGTACCATGTCTTCTAAGGCATGGTGGATATCGGGTACTTGGATCTGGACGGCACTCGACGGCAGGTCGAGGTGTTTCGTCGTCAAAACGGCGACGGCTCCCTTTTCGACAGCTTGCGCTGCAAAAGCAGCCCCGTCGACATGAGCACCGGAAATGCAGACGAATAAGTAGCCCGCTTCGATGTCCCGGGAGTCCGAAGAAATGCCGGTAACTACCGTATCGGCACTGCCGCTGAGATTATAAATTCCTTTAAGTTGCTTGCAAAGTTCACCTATTGTTTTTGTCATTATTATAGAACCTCCTTGACGGTTCATTTCATTGTACTGTTCTACATTGTACAGCTTTATCGGATAAATAACAATGAGGTCGTCGCACAAAAGTGCGTCGACCTCTCATTTAAGCAATTATCGACGGTTCCCCTTTGCGGCCTGATCGCTTTGATTCCCATAGAGAATACGTGACGGTGCCACCATTCCCAGCTGTTTCGTCGCCGTCGTATAAATTCGTTCCGGCGTTTCCAATTTGGAAATTTGGACCCGTAACTGCTCATTTTCACGTTGTAACTGCTGTGCTTGAAGTTTTAATTCCATGAGTTCGCCACTCTGCTGATACGTCCAAGACGTAATAAGATTAGAAGCGATGGCAATCGCTGCGATCATTCCGATGGGAATCAGAACATATACGGCTCCCTGCTGGACAGCCTGTACCGCAGCTGACCTCCACAGGGGAACGCTTCTTTCTTCATGTAAATTTCCGACTTTCCTTGCCAGCATACGCAACACATCCATTTCAATAATCATTAGCTTGGCTCCTTCATTTACGGATACCGACGCGAAGTTTTGCACTGCGGGCCCTCGGATTCAAATCCAGTTCCTCCGGCGACGGTAAAATGGGTTGTCGCTTTACTTTTAGGATGGCCTGATGATGGCAGGTGCAAACCGGCATATCGGGCGGACAGATACAATCGGTCGCCAACAGACGCAGCGTCTGTTTTGCAATACGATCCTCCAGGGAATGGAAGGTAATGACACACAAACGTCCTCCGCGCTTTAAACGCTGAGCGGCATGTTCCAGGGAATCCTTTAAGATTCCCAATTCGTCATTGACTTCGATTCGGATGGCCTGAAACGTTCGCTTCGCCGGGTGCGGCCCGTCCTTGCGAGCGCCGGCCGGAATGGCTTTTTTAATAACGTGAACCAGTTCTTCCGTCCGTTCTAAAGGTTTTTCCTGACGTTCTTTCACGATGAATTCGGCAATGCGCTTAGCCCACCGTTCTTCCCCATAATCTTTGATGATACGGTATAAGTCGGCTTCGCTGTAACCGTTTACGACGTCGTAAGCGCTGCGGCCCTGGCTGCGGTCCATGCGCATGTCGAGGGGGCCGTCCTGCATATAAGAAAATCCCCGGTCCGGTGTATCCAGTTGATAACTCGATACGCCGAGATCAAACATAATGCCGTCGACGGTATCAATGTGAAGTTCGTCGAGGACTTCCGATATATACCTGAAATTGCGCTGCACGAGAATATGTCGGCACGGCGTATCAGAAAGGCGTTCCGTTGCCGCTGCAATGGCGTCCCGGTCTTGGTCAAGACCGATAATCGTCGCCTCACCCGTCAGCTGATCGGCTAAGGCCTTGGAATGGCCGCCGCCTCCGAGGGTACAGTCGACGTAAACGCCGCTGGTATCAGTTATTAAATTGGCTATGGTTTCCTTACGAAGAACACTGACGTGATGAAAATCCATAATTCCTCCTAAAAGTCCAGGTTCAGGAAATCGTCGAGGCTTTCGGCGATTTCTTCCATGGCCGGAACAGTCTTGGCAACATAGGCTTCATATGCGTCTTTACTCCAAATTTCGACCTTGTCTCCTGTCCCCAGAACGGTCACATCCTTAACCAGCTTCGCATAGGCCCGCAAAGTAGCCGGAATAAGGATACGGCCTTGCTTATCGAATTCGACTTCAGCAGCACTGCCAAAGACGAACCGCTGGAAAGCACGGACGTTTTCCTTCGATGCCTTCAGCTGTTTTAAACTTCCGGCAAACCTCATCCATGCTTCCATCGTGTAAACGGAAAGGCAGCCTTCCAAACCTCGGGTAACGATGAAGGTTGGCCCGAGTTCATCCCGAAATTTGACAGGCAAAATGACGCGACCTTTAGCGTCGATTGTATGTTCGTATTCTCCCATAAACATTAGGCGCGTCACTCCTTTCACTCTCCCCCACATTCTACCACATTTACACACTCTGTGACAATAATGTTGACAAAGAATGGAGAAAAAAAATAAGCTGTCGCACTGGCGACAGCCTACTTTTTTAATATATCGTTTAGTAAACCGATTTACTTCATCGTTCCGGTAATAACAATCGGCTCAGTATGCATTTTTTTAAAGTCACAAAGGGCCACTAATTCAGCTCGGCTATAGCGGCGCCGTTCCGGAACCAAGCCGCCGGCATAGGCCAGGTGGGATAAAATTGTCTCGGCATCGACGCCGTCCTGCCGTAAAGCTCGGACGGTAATGCCCTGCTGCCGTTTCGACAGGCGGTTCCCATCGCCGTCGATGAGCATCGGCACGTGGGTATAGTGGGGTGCTTCATAGCCAAGGATTTTCATAAGCCAAATCTGTTGGGCCGTTGACGACAAGAGATCTTCACCGCGCAAGACGTGGGTTATGGCCATACTGCCGTCATCGACGGAGACGGCCAGCTGATAGGCATACATGTCATCGGCCCGGCGGACAACGAAGTCACCGCAGCCGTGGGGCAGATTCCCAGCCTGCTTTCCGTAAACACCATCGGTAAAGTAAATGGTTTCGTCCGGTACATGGATGCGCCAAGACGGTTTCTTGGTCATACGGCGGCGTTCGACCTCACTCAGGCCGTAACAATGGCCGTCGTACACCGTATGTTCGCCGGCATGAGGCGCCCCGATGGCCTGAAGCCGCGTCCGACTGCAGTAGCAGGGATAAAGCAGGCCTTTTTCCCGCAGGACGTCCAAGGCCTCATCATAACGGTCGTAGCGTTCCTGCTGGACGTAAGGACCGTAAGGGCCTCCCACATCGGGGCCTTCGTCCCAGTCAAGGCCAAGCCATGAAAGGTCTTCCATAAGCGCCTTGGTATACACAGCCTTGGAACGCTGTTCATCAATGTCTTCAATCCGCAGGACCAAGGTGCCTCCGCCTTGACGCACTTGGAGCCAGGCCAAAAAGGCCGACCAGACGTTTCCCAGGTGGATATATCCTGTCGGGCTCGGCGCAAATCGCCCTCGCATGGAAGCCATGCCTTAGTCGGGAAGGGAAACGAGGTTCGTAAACAGGTCTTTTTCCTGGCGAATCGTCGCTTCACTGCCCATGACGCACAGGTTATCATCCTTCATGACCGATTCGATGAGCGGAGAAAGGGCCTTGATGTCGGCTGCCGTCGTCGCCAAAAGCTGATCGCGGCGAGCCTGGGCAACTTCGTCCGTCGTCCCTGTAAAGTAACGGGTCATGGCTTTTTCACCGCGAAGGGACGGCGTCAGAGGCACGTCGATTCGGCTCAGGGTACCGATGACGTATTTCGTCATTTCCCGGTCCGATACGTCAAAGGTCTTTAAGTAGTCCGCCAAGCCGTCATAGGCTTCGACGCTGGAACGCAGATTCGGATCCCGGTAGGAGCAAAATACCATGTCGCCGTTATCATAGAAGCGGGTAAAAGCACCGTAGGCCCCACCCTGGACGCGAACCTTAGTCCATAAATAACCGTACTGGAGGATCGTATCGAGAACCATCAAAGCCCCGGTATAGTCGTAACCGTGACCGCGGAAGTTGCCGCCTTTCGCGACGTACTGGACGGTACCGCTGGTCATGATGCCTTCGTTCTTAGCCGTGAGGCCGAAGTCACAAAGCCCGGTCCGCTTTTCTCCCTGCGGCAAGGCTTCTGTCCAGCGGGCAGCACTGGCCTTAGCGCCGTCCCAATCGCTGTCACTGGCCGTCATTTCTAAGGTCAGAGCTGAGCGGCTGAAGATTTTTTCCATGAGATTCGTTAGTTTCCTGCCAATTTCATCGGCATCGGTCTTGATGCGTTTTGCAATATCCGTAATGAATTCATAGTACGAGAATTCTCCGGCATCGCAGAAAGCTTCAACCGGCGATACGTAGGACAGGACGCGGTGCATGACGATCGTATGGCCGCGGCGGAAGGTATCCATATCCCAACCGGCCTTGATTTCATCGACCAGTTCGATCAATCGTTCCCGGTTGGTAAAGACCGTTTCTAAGGAGATTTCCCGCAAGAGGTCGATTAATTTATCGAAGTTAATAGCCAATCCTTTAGCTTTAATCCGGAATACGGGCGTATAATCGCTGTTGTCCAAGCGGTTAGAATAGGCCGACACGCTGTAACCGATGCCGCCGGTGTAGAGGTCGATGAGGGACGCCAGTTCGCCGTACGTATGAGACTTAGTATCGATGTCGCCGAGGATATCACTCAAAAGATACGCATAGGAAATTTCTTCCCGCGTCAGACCGTGAAGGTCGAAGTAAGCATTGACGTAGGTAATGCCGTTCGTTTCATCGGGCACATGGCACAAGGTCACATCGCCGAGTCGTTCTTCATGCATGACCACCGTATCGACTTTCTTTTCGAGGTCGTCACGAGATAAGGTCGGAATCGATTCCAAGGCTTCCGGCGTATCCGGCGTCGCCTGGCGCAGTTTCAGGGCTTCTGATTCAGCGACGATGGCATCGATTTCTTCTTTCGTAAGGGACGCTTTGTAGGCTGCCAGTTTTTCAGCTAAGGCCTTATCGCGTTTTTCCGTAAGGCCCGGTTCCGGTACCAGCGATACCAGAGCGTAGTAGGCATTATCGAGGATATAGCGCCGGATCAAGTCTTCAAAGTAACCGTTGTCAATGCCCTTGCGCAGGACGTCAAGGGATTTTTCATAAGACAGGGCTTCTAAAGGATCGAGGTCATAGAGCCAGGTATCCATGCAGCGGATGGCATAGATAAGGCCTTTGGGACGGCCGGCAAAGTCGGCTTCACGAAGGGTGAATTCCGTCCGGTTCAAGGCACCGGTCAAAAGCGTCTTGTCGAGACCGTCTTGTACCATGCGGCGCAAAACATCGGTGACGATAGGCATGATCTTATCCTGCTTATCCGGATCGGAACCATTGACGGAGATGCTCCACAAGGGCTGGAGGATGCCGTCCTGGAAGTCCCCGGAAATGTCCTTACCGAGGCCGGCGTCGACGAGGGCCTTTTTAAGGGGCGCTGCCGGCGACTGGAGGAGGACATAGGTCAGGACTTTAAAGGCCAGGGCCACCGTCGGATCGAGGGCCTGGTCGATGACGTAAGTCAGGCTGTGGAGTGTCTTGTGTTCCGTCTTTTCGCCGGAAGCGATGCCGTAGGGATAGGTTTTGACGGCGCTGCCCGGGAAAGCCTGACGGCCGATGGCCGAATCGACAGACTGAAGCTGGAATTGGCTCAAGTATTCGCCGTCGATGAAGGCCAGGGTCTGGTCGATATCCATATCGCCGTAGAGGAAAATATAGCTGTTCGACGGATGGTAGTATGTGCCATGGAATTTGACGAAGTCTTCCTGGGTCAGGTTGGGAATGTCGTCAGGGTCACCACCCGATTCAACGCCGTAGGTCGTATCGGGGAAGAGATTCTCCATGACGTGCCGTTCGAGCTGAGAGTCCGGCGATGAAAAGACGCCTTTCATTTCATTATAGACGACGCCGCGATAAATGAGGTCACTGTCGGCCGAATCGAGGTGGTAATGCCAGCCTTCCTGCATCAGGACCTGTTTGTCCTTCAGCATATTCGGGAAGAAGACGGCATCCATGTAGACGTCCATCAGATTTTTGAAGTCGGCCGCATTGCGGCTGGCGACGGGATACATGGTCTTATCCGGAAAAGTCATGGCGTTGAGGAAGGTATTGAGCGAGCCTTTGACCAGTTCGACGAAGGGTTCTTTCAACGGGAATTTCCGAGAGCCGCAAAGGGTCGAGTGCTCACAAATATGAGGCACACCGGTACTGTCCGACGGCGTCGTACGGAAGGAGATGGAAAAGACCTTATTGTCGTCATCATTTTCGATGTAGAGCAGGTGGGCACCGGACTGGTCGTGGTGCAGTTCATAAGCCTGGCTGTGGAGTTCCGGAACGTACTGCGAACGCTCAACGGTAAAGCCGTGAATCTTCTGTTTTTCTTGTAACTTCATAAAAATGCTCCTTATCATATATTATCTTCTAATATAGCTTATATAAAACTCAATATATACTCATAGTCACGACGAATTGAAGCCATCGCCGTGAACCGTCAGTCGGCGAGAAGCAACTTGCCCAGCTCGTCTACGGTTTCGGCGATGTAGTCCGGACCGTATTCCTTTCGTTCGGCCGGATTGCCGTAGCCATAGGCGGCGTAAATGACGGGAAGTCCCAATTCATGGGCGCCGATGATGTCGAATTTGCGGTCGCCTACCATGACGGCTTCCCCTTTTTCAAGGGAATCGATGCCCTTCAGAATCCGTTTCATGACGTCAGCCTTCGTATCGGTACCGCCCACAGCGGGACCGGCAATGGCTTCTAAGTACGGCGCCAGTCCGAATTTTTCACAGATGGCTTCGGCGTGGACCTGGGGCTTCGACGTAGCCACAAAAGAACGAATGCCCTTTTCCCTTAGTTTCTTTAATAAAGGAACGATGCCTTCAAAAGCACGGTTTTCAAACTTGCCGATTGTGCTGTATCGTTCCTGAAAAAAGGAATAGGCCTGCCGGGCCTTTTCCGGCTCAAAACCGTAGTAGCCTTCAAAGGTATCTAAGAGCGGCGGACCGACGATGACGTGCGGATCGAGGCGGCCTTCGGACGAAATGCCCATCTTTTCTAAGGCATAGGCCACGGAATTAAGGATGCCCTCTTTAGAATCGGTCAAGGTTCCATCGAGATCGAATAAGACGTATTTATACATTGACTATACTCCTGAAATCTATACTTATTGTGTACGCTATCTATTTTAGCGTGCTTTACTAATATTTGCAAACCTGAACCTCCTACAACGAACACCACATTTTTACCATTTCACGGTTCCCTCCCTTTAAAACGGCAGTAATGCATGTTTCCACCGTTTCAGCACCTCCGGTTTTGAGGCTCGTACCGTTTCTCCTCCATGGCAGAGATTCACAGGACTCACTGACCTTTTTCATCGATAAATGGAGTATGAACGAATCCGGCAGACAGCTTCGCCGGCAAAGTCTTTACAGGATGAGCTCACCGCTTCATATCCTAGCTGAAGTCGCCATATTCCTTATGTGTCTCGGTAAATCATTTCGTATTACGTTCTTTTTAGTACAATATTGACCATTTTCGTATACTTATGATATAATGCATTTAGCAATAACAAAGAACAATTTTTATTTAAATTCTAAAATTATACGAAAAGGGAGTGTTAATTCATGGAAAATGCTATTCGCTCATCTTACGACCTCTATATTAACGGCAAATGGGTTCCCGCCAGCGACGGCGCAACCTTCAAAGCCTTCAATCCTTCTAACGGTGAACAATTATCGGTCTGCGCCGAAGCTACGAAAGAAGACGTCGACGCTGCCGTCCGTGCCGCCGAAGCTGCTTTCCCGGCTTGGAAAAAAGTATCTCCCATCGACCGTCAGAATATCCTCTTAAAAATCGCTGATGTTATCGACCAGAACGCCGATAAATTAGCTCTCATCGAATCCCTCGACAACGGCAAACCGATTCGTGAAACGAGAAACATCGACATTCCTTACAGTGCCGACCACTTCCGTTACTTCGCCGCCGTCCTCCGCGACGAAGAAGGCCGCGTATCGAGCCTCGATGAAAACATGATGAGTATCGTCATCCATGAACCGATTGGTGTCGTCGGTCAGGTCATTCCTTGGAACTTCCCCTTCCTCATGGGTGCTTGGAAACTGGCTCCGGCCTTAGCTGCCGGCTGCACGATTGTCCTCAAACCGTCCAGCTCGACGTCTCTCAGCCTCCTCGAATTGATGCACCTCTTAGAAGGCGTCCTGCCTGACGGTGTCGTCAACATCATTACCGGCAAGGGCTCCCGCTCCGGCCAGTACCTCCTCGACCATCCGGACATCCAGAAATTGGCCTTCACGGGCTCGACGGAAATCGGCCGCGACGTCTACAAGGCAGCTCAGGAAAAACTGATTCCGGCTACGTTGGAACTTGGCGGTAAATCGGCCAACATCTTCTTTGAAGACTGCAAATGGGACATGGCTATGGAAGGCGCCGAATTCGGCATCCTCTTCAACCAGGGCCAGGTCTGCAGCGCCGGTTCCCGTATCTTCGTACAGCGCAGCATTTACGACAAATTCGTAAACGAACTGGCTGAACGCTTCAATCGCGTCAAAGTAGGCCTGCCTTGGCTGAAAGAAACGCAGATGGGCGCTCAAGTCGACGAACGGCAGCTCGAAAAGATTTTGAGCTACATCGAAATCGGCAAAAAAGAAGGCGCTCGCTTGGTATGCGGCGGTGAAAAGATTACCACCGACGGCCTCGAAAAGGGCAACTTCATCCGTCCGACCATCTTCGCTGACGCCAAGAACGACATGCGCATCGCCCAGGAAGAAATCTTCGGGCCGGTCGTCGTCATCATCCCCTTCGATACGGAAGAAGAAGTCATCGATATGGCTAACGACAGCATCTACGGCCTCGGCGGCGCCGTATGGACCCGCGACATCAACCGTGCTCTGCGCGTAGCGAAAGGCGTACAGACGGGCCGTATGTGGGTCAACACCTACAATGCCCTGCCGGCCGGCGCTCCTTTCGGCGGCTACAAGCTCTCCGGTATCGGCCGTGAAACGGACAGATCGACGATGTACCACTACATGCAGACCAAGAACATCCTCATCAACTTCTCGGAAAAACCGAACGGCTACTACGAATAATACTCCGCCCGCTCATTTCCTATCATAAATTGACAAAAACCTCCTTTCTTCATATAATATATCATTGTGAAGAAAGGAGGTTTTTCCATGAAAAAGATGCTGTCCAAAAAAGAAAAGGCCCGCCGACAAAGCATTCGCCTGTCGCCGGCCATCAAAAAAACGATCCGGACGCTCGACCCGGCCCGCATCCTGACCCTCGATTTAGAGACGACGGGACTTACGGCAGACGCCGAAATCATTCAGCTTTCCATCATGAACGGTTTTGGCCAGGTTCTCTTGAACCGTTATTTCAGGCCCATCCATACGGAGCGATGGGACGAAGCGATGGCAGTCAATCATATCACGCCGGAACAAGTGGCTCACGAAGATCCCTTCATCCTATGGGCCGATGAAGTCAGCCGTCTTTTCATGGACGCAGACCTCATCGTCGGCTACGGTACCTTTAACGATATCGAACGCCTTTATGAATCGGGCGTCGTCCTGCCCGACCGCGACATCTATCTCGACTTGGCCGAGGCTTTTTCCCTCATCCATTATAAGGAAACGAAGACCATCACTTATGACAAGCTTCGAAACTGTGCCGCCTATTACGGCTATGACAACCGCCGCAGTTGGCACGACAGTCTGACCGATACGGACGCGACCTTGTTCTGTTTCCACCAGATGCTGGAAGATGACCGGGCCATCTTTAAAAAACGCCGTTACCCGCAACTCTGCGGATAACGGCGTTTTGTCGTTTCGAGGTTACACCCCTCGCAAGTCGGGGCTCCAAATAATCTTGTGAAGCTGAATCTGGAGATGCCAGTCGGTCAGCTCGTGTTCCTTCATAAAATCGACGATGCGCGAAGGCTCTATTTTCCCGAAGACGGCACCGACGTAGACGGCGCACTTCGGCTGATAGCGTTCATAGACGGCCAGGGCCTGCTTGAGGTCGGCTTCATCGCCGACGACGAACTTCAGGACATCCTGAGGGCGGAGCTTTTCAAAATTCTCCTCCAGCATCCGGCCGGCCATGTCCGATGACAAGCTCTTATAGTCGACGGTAAACCAAACGTGGTCGTATTTGAAATAAGGCTCGATGTCGACGCTGCCGTTGGTTTCGATATTGACGCTGTGCCCTTTTAAGGCCGTCAAAAGGGAATGTACGTCCTGACAGAGCGGTTCCCCGCCGGTCAGGGTGACGTTGGGATACGTCACCTGGCGAAGGATATCGTCGACGTCCATGTCCTTGCCTTCCGTAAAGGCATAGGTCGTATCACAGTAAGAACAGCGCAGGTTGCAGCCGCAGAGGCGGATGAAGGTGGCCAGCTGACCGGCCTTCTTCCCTTCGCCGTCGATGCTGTCGAAAATCTCATTGACGCAGAGACTATACTTCATAGACAGCCACGTTCCCTTCGCTTTCCTGGACCTCGACCCGGACGCAATTCGGTACGGTGTCACAAATCCACTTGGCAATGTTTTCTGCCGTCGGATTGAAATCAAAGACATCGTTTAAATTCTGATGATCCATCTTGTGGTGGACCAGTTCTTTAATCTTTTTGAAGTCGACGACCATGCCGTTGTGATCGAGTGTTTCGGCCTGACAGGTCACGTGGATGATCCAGTTGTGGCCATGGAGATTTTCACATTTACTGGCATAGTCGAGGACTAAATGGTGAGATGCGGAGACTTCCAGCCGCTTGGTTACAGTATACAAACAATTTCCTCCCTTATGGTGCATCAAAAGGCTTATAAGCCCAGCTTGTAGATGCGGTTGGCGTTATTAAAGAATACGTCATCCCAGTAAGCTTCAGGGATGAAACCTTTTACAAATGAAATGTAGTCGGCAATATTCGCCAGGGGCCAGTCCGTCCCGAACATGACCCGGTCATAGGCACCGAGATATTTGAGCCAATCCCGGAGCATGGAAATATAGCCCCGTTTATTGCGCAGGAAGGCGACCATGTCGGGAACCTTGCCTTCGAGAAGGCCGGACAGATCGACGGCGACGTTGTGATTCTTTTCTAAAACGGCAATGGCATCCTGCAGGAAGGGGTTGCCGATGTGGCACATGACGAGCTGGACCTTAGGATGGCGCACGGCCGCTTCATCGAGGGTCAAGGGATGACTGTATTTCAAAAGGGCGTTGGCCGTCGCCGTCAGCCCGGTGTGAATGGCTACGGGCTTATCATACTTTTCGGCCAACTCATAAATCGGGTCATACCATTCATCATAGACATAAATATGGCTGTAGCCCGGATAGAGCTTGATGCCGCAGCACTGACTGCGCTTCAGGTTTTCTTCGACATTGGCTGCGATATTTTCCATATCATCCTTGCCGGTCAGGCTATCGATGCCGATGCAGTAGCTCATGTAATCGGGATAGTTATGTTTTTTAGCATCTAAGGTCTTATTGCTCATGACGACGCCGTGGACGACGTTGTTTTCTTCAAAAGCCTGATGCAGTGACGCTTCCGTATTGGTATAGCCGGCGGCCAGGGCGACCTGGTCGAAGCCGGGAAAGTCGCAAAAGTGAAAATGGCTGTCAATCACTCGTAATTCTTTTACTTTCATTTACAGTACCTCATTCCAAAATTGCCGTTTCTAACGCAATCTGGATCATATCATCAAAAGACGTCTGCCGTTCTTCCGGCGTGCAGGCGTCTCCGGTCAATAAGTGGTCGCTGACGGTAAACAAGCCCAGGGCCTTGGCGCCAAACTTGGCAGCTGCCGTATAGAGGCCGGCCGTTTCCATTTCAACGGCCATGATGCCGTACTGGGTCAGTTTTTCGTTATCGATTTCTTCGTCGTAAAAACGGTCAACAGAGACGACATTGCCGACCCGAGCCGGGACGCCAAGGGCCGCTGCCTGGCCATAAGCCTGACAAAGCAGGGTAAAATCAGCTAAGGGTGCATAGTTGATCGAGCCGCCGAAAATGTTGCGGATAATCGACGAATCGGTCGTCGCGCCTTGGGCCATGATGACGTCGCGAAGCTTGATATCGCGGCGCATGGCACCGCAGGTACCGACGCGGATCAGCTTTTTCACACCGTAGTCACGCATCAATTCCGTAGCGTAAATGGAAATGGAAGGAATCCCCATGCCCGTCCCCTGGACCGACAGGCGGACGCCCTTATAGGTTCCGGTATAGCCGAGGATATTGCGAATTCGGGTATAGCAGAAGGTGTCATCTAAAAAATTTTCAGCAATATATTTCGCACGCAGCGGATCTCCGGGAAGCAGGATGCGATCGGCAATTTCACCGTCGCGGGCAGCAATATGAATACTCATGTACAGTTCCCCCTTTACACATCATCTATCAAACCCCCTTCACCTCTTCCATGGAAGGGCGGTTCTGGAGTGAAAAACATGGAAGCCCATGCTTGATTTTATCAATCCTCAATTCTATATGATACCACATTACTCTAGTTTTCGTCACACCGTTTTCGCTATTTTTCATATTTTTTTCAGACAAAGCCTATTTGACAAGACCTAGGGAATTTCATATAATAAAGTAATTAAGGATGCCCCATTTTGACTGCCCTTATTGCGGTGCTTGGCGGGCATCCTTTTGTCGTATTGCAGTTTGAAATTGCCTCTCGCTATGCTACAATGTATAAGAAGCATCAAAAGGAGCGGTCGTATGTACGAAAAACCTTTATCCCATATATTAGAATATAATTTGGACCTGGGCAAGACGAAGCCCGATACGGTCCATCGCGACGAAAGGTATTGCCCCTTCTGTGACGTCGCTCATTTGAAAAACGTCATGGAAAAGCGGGGCCACATGATCTGGCTTGAAAATGCCTTTCCGGTCCTTAAGGACTCGTGGCAGACGCTCATCATCGAAACCGATGACTGCGACGGCGAGTTCTCCGACTATACCCCGGAATACGCCCAAAAGCTCATCGAATTCGGCCTCGAAAAGTGGCAGCAAGTCAAGGAGATGGGCAAATTTAAATCGGTCGTCTTTTACCGCAACCACGGCTATATGTCCGGCGGGACGATTCACCATCCTCATTCGCAGATCGTCGGCTTCAAAGACTATGACTACCATGAAGACATTAAGCCTTTCCACTTCGTCGGTCCGACCATCTTCGAAGAAGACGGCCTTACGATTACCCTGTCCAAACGGCCCATCATCGGCTTTTACGAAGTAAATCTCATCTTGAAGGACCGGGCGAAACTCGAAAAATTCGTGCGCTGCATGCAGACGACGGCCCATTATTTCATGCACTCCTTCATCCGCTTTAACGACAGTTACAACATCTTTTTCTATGATTTTCCCGACGACAATGCCTTATACGTCAAAATCATCCCGCGCTTTCTGACCAACCCGCTCTTTGTCGGCTACATGATTCCACAAATCGCAAACGGAGGCCATTCGGCGCATTTTATCCAAGAATTGCAGACCAGGCTGCATGACCTATAGAAAGGACGGTCCTTATACATTTATGCGTTTATTTGCAATAGGTGACTTACATTTATCGGGCAATCCGCCAAAAAAGCCGATGGAAGTCTTCGGCCCCCGCTGGAAAAATCACTGGCAGCGCATTGCCGAAGACTGGAAAAAAAGAGTCACCGATGACGATACAGTCCTCATTGCCGGCGATACGTCGTGGGCTATGCGCCTCGACGAAGCCCAGGAGGACCTCGATCAAATCCGCGCCCTGCCGGGCAAAAAAATCATCATCCGCGGCAACCATGACTACTGGTGGGCCAGTGCGGGAAAACTGAACCGCATGGATGCCGAAAATAACATGCACTATCTCTACGGCTCGACGGCCGTCCTCGACGACGGAACGGTCATCTGCGGCACTCACGGCTGGATCTGCCCGGGCGACATCCATTACCAGGAAGAACGGGATGCCAAGCCGTACCGCCGAGAACTGCTGCGCGTCGAACGGACGCTCCAGGAGGCGGAAAAAATCGGCAGCGGTCATACGATTCTCATGCTCCACTATCCGCCGGTCTGCGACCTGACGAAACCCAGCGGCTTTACAGAGCTCTTAGAAAAATACAAGGTGCCCCTGTGCATCTTCGGCCACCTTCACGGGATGCAGCCCGGAACGATGTTCCCCCGCCGCTATAACGGGACCCTGCTTCACCTGGTGTCAGCCGACTATCGGGACTGCCGGCTCCTTGAAATCAAATTTGACGGTGAGGAGGCCCTGCCATGAGTCAAATAGCCCAAAAACATCTCTTAGCCGGCATCATCTTCGGCGATGCCGAAACGGGGGAATACATCTATCTTCCCGGCGGTGAAGTCGGTACCGACCGGCCGCTCTGCGTCTTTGAACACGACGGCCAAAAAGAAGACATCGACCTCGAGCAAGCCGGTTACCTCGTCGACCACTTGACGCTGAAAAAATGCAGCCATCCCACCCTCGGGAATCGCTCTTTTTAACAGAACAAAAAAAGAACCTCTCTGCCCGCCTGTGAAGCGCATTCGTTAAAGGCTAACGAATGCGCCTCACAGAATCAGAGGGGTTCTTTTATTATGCGTTATCCGGCGTTTGTCCGGCATCTTTTCGCAGGGTAAACCAGAAGGTGACGCCGCCGTTTTCGTTCTTCACGCCGTACGATTCGCCGTGGAGCTTCACCAGGGCCGCCACCGTACCAAGGCCTAAGCCATGGCCGCCAAAAATCCGCTTCGGACTGCGGGCACGCGACGAATCGATCTTATAGAAGGGCTCCCAAATACGCTGCTGATGCTCTTCTTCAATGTGGCTGCCTTCATTGTAGACGCAGATTCGGTAGCGTTCGCCGAGATTTTCGGCCCAAAGGCGGATATGTTGATCGGCATCGGTATAATCGATAGCATTACTTAAGAAATTCGTTAGAATCGTATCGATTCGTTCCGGATCGCCATAGACGGTCATGGTCTCCGGCAAATCGACCTTGGCAATGATTCCCTTGTCTTCCATGACTTTGGAGAACCGTTCCCGGCTTTCCTCGGCCAAGGCACTGAAGTCAAAGACGGTCTGTTCCAAATGGAAGGAGCCCGTTTCCAAGCGGGATAAGCTGAGCAGGTCGCGAACCAATTTATCCATCTTCTGGGTCTCACTGTGGATGACCGAGCAATACCGACGCTGCGTTTCTTCATCGATGTCGAGGGTATCGAGACCTTCTGCGTACCCCTGGATAATGGCCAAAGGCGTCTTCAGCTCATGGGACACGGCCGATAGGAAGGCCTTTCGCATGTGCTCAACCTCTTTGGCTACGTCCAATTGTTGTTTCAGCTCTTCATTCGATTGGCGAAGGGCCGTCAAGGCGACATTGAGCTGGTTGGACAGGATATTCAGGCTCTCACCGAGTTCGCCGATTTCATCGCTAAGGTTCCCTTTCCACTTATTGGAAAAATCAAGGTGAGCCATGGCGAAGGCCAGGTTCTTCAATTCGATGAGGGGCTTGGTCATGCGCTGGGTCAGGTACAGCGTACTGACGCAGGCCACAATCAGCCAGACGATGCCGCAGACGATGATGAAATGCTGGACAATATAGATATTTTCCTGCATGGGTGCGACGGACTGGTTGATGATGACGTATGTACCATCCTGAATGCGGTCGACGAGGTTAAAATACTCAAAATCAGGCATATCCTTATAAAGATGAACGGCTCCCAACAGGCTTTCATCGGGGGCCTTGCCGTCGAGAAGTTCCATGAGTTCCTTGATGTGTACCGGCGGTTTGCCCTCCGGACGATCGGCAGGAACTTCATTTTCCTTGCCAAGGGCGATGATTTCCTGATCTTCGGGAACGGTTTCCGGCGGCAGATGGACTCGCCGTCCCGGCCGCGAGGAATAGACCAGCTTGTTGTTGTCGACGATGAGGATATCGACACCGTAGCGCTGACTCAGTGAGTCCAGCGAATGTTCGTCAGGGCCGTTTTTCTTTTGATAGGTAGCACTGATCTTCTGACTGGCTTCGATCATAGCTTCTTTTTTCATGGAGTAGTAGTAGCGGTCAAAGCCAAGGCCGACAGCCATCATCAGTCCGATGATAAAGAAGATAGAAAAACAGCCGACATAGACACCGGTCTTAACCTTTAAGGACAATAAGCCTTTCCGTCTCATTTGGAATCGTAGCGGTATCCGTAGCCGCGGACAGTACGAATGTAGCGGCCTTTGTCGCCGAGTTTAATGCGCAGGCGGTTGATGTGCGTATCGACGGTGCGCAGATCCCCGTAGTAGTCGTAATTCCATACCTGATTGAGGATCTGGCGGCGGCTCAAAGCCTTGCCGGTATTGCTCATCAGATAGTTGAGAAGCTTGTATTCCGTCGGACTGAGATCGACATTCTTCCCGTCGAGGACGACCTGGCGGGCATCGCGGTCGATAGCAACACCGGCTTCAGTTTCCTGCGTTTCCGAGTCGTTCTGAGACCGACGTAAGAGGGCCTTTATCTTGGCAACCAAGATTTTTGGGCTGAAAGGCTTGGTAATGTATTCGTCAGCTCCGAGATCGTAGGCAAAGAGTTGGTCGATTTCTTCCCCTTTTGCCGTCAGCATCATGATGGGAACCGTCGATTCGCGGCGGATTTCACGGCATACGGTCCAGCCGTCATAACCGGGCATCATGACGTCGAGAAGGACCAAATCCGGATGTTCCTTGTCGTAGATATCCAGGGCTTCTTTGCCGTCAACAGCTTCTAAAATTTCGTAGCCTTCAGGCTTTAAAAAATCAATGACCAATTGGCGCATAAGTTGTTCGTCATCTGCAATAAGTATCTTTTCCATAGTTAATCCTTCCTTCTGATAGCGTCTGTATCTGGCAGCTGAGCGAGCCAGTCATCAATCGGCCGGCCAAAGAGGATGAGGTCCGGCTGCAGATCCCGCAATGGGACCAATACGAAAGCCCGTTGTGTTAGATAAGGATGGGGCAAGGCCAGCTCCGGCGTCCGGCAGACCTCGTCCGGGCTGTAAACGAGGTCGATATCGATGGTTCGGGCGCCCCATTTTTCATGGCGTACCCGCCCCAGCTGCCGTTCAATGGAAAGGCAGCGTTCGAGGAGCTTCTGGCCCGTAAGACTCGTCTCCACCAAAACGGCACCGTTGATAAAAGGCGGTTGATCTTCCTTCCCCCACGGCGGCGTTTCGTAAAAAGGAGACACCGTCTTAACGGTTACTTCAGGCGTGGCATCGAGGAGGGCCACAGCCCGTTTCAGCGTCTCTTCCCGATTCCCCAGATTGGCACCGATGCTGAGATAAAAGTCAGCCATGTCGTCGCCTTTCAAGGACTACGGCCGCATCGTCAAAGAGGCCGCCAATCGGAGCCTGGGGCTTATGGACGGTTACCGTCACGACTTCGACAGGAGGAAAGGTGGCGAGAATCTCCTCGGCAATGACCGTTCCCAGCCGCTCGATAAGCTGATAGCGGCGGTTCTCGACGATGTCCTTAACCCGAGCATAGACGACACTGTAGTCGACGGTCTGGTGAAGGTCATCAGAGGCTCCGGCCTGTGACAGGTCCGTTTCAAGGCATATATCGATATGAAACGGCTGACCAAGCTCTGCTTCGGATGCCAGGCAGCCGTGGTGCCCCCAAAAGTGAAGTCCTTTGAGCATGATTTTATCCATCTTGTGTTTCCTCCATGACGAGCTTCCAAGCTTCTTTATAGGCATCGGTTCCTTCTTTCAGGCACCCGGTCGACGCCGTCGTCATAATATTCGAATCGATGGCCAGCTGGTCACGCATGGTAAGGCATAAGTGAGTTGCTTTGACGACGATCAGGACACCTTCCGGGTCGAGGCCGCGGACGATGGACTGGCACAATTCTTCCGTCATCCGTTCCTGAAGCTGCGGCCGGCGGGCCAGGATATCGACAGCCCGGACGAAGTGACCGAAACCGGCGATGCGGTTGGCTTTAGGGTAGTATACGATGTGAACGGTACCGAAAAAAGGTAACAAATGATGTTCACAGAGTGAATGAAAGCGGATATTACGGACACTGACCAGTCCATTAGACCGGGTTACGATGGGACTGTTCCATTCGTCATCAGGATTTTCCTGAAGACCTGAAAAAAATCGGGCAAAGGTCTCGGCCACGCGGTGCGGCGTCTTTTCCATCCCCAGCGCCGTCAAGTCGAGCCCTAAGGCTTCTAAAAATTGCCGCATGGCGGCGACAGCTTTTTCATTTTCTACCAATGTGGCGACTCCTCCTTTTCCGTATGATTATAAAATGAAGTAATAGGACGTCATAAAGATGATGCCCCCTAAGATGATGAATAACGGGCTGGCATACTGCTGCCACAGACTTTGGACGCGGTGGAGATAGATTTCCTCGGGGTCGTCCGGATTATAGCGCAGGGGCAGTTCATCGCCGGCTACGTAATTCCATTCGGCATTGCCAAAGGCATAGCGTGCCCGATGGGTCTTTCCGTCTTGGGACGTAAAACGAACGACAGGATAATAAAGGGTCCCACTTTTCATCTTCTTTTCTTCAAATCCCAAGAGAGTGCCTGTCCCTTCCTGTGTGCAGCGTCGGGTAAGGCTGTAAAAT
Source organism: Megasphaera sp. UBA1696 (assembly GCA_002319965.1). Lineage (GTDB taxonomy): Bacteria > Bacillota > Negativicutes > Veillonellales > Megasphaeraceae > Megasphaera. Next base: position 22,961 of record DCJQ01000024.1, on the reverse strand, counting down.
TTAGAGCCGTGATACAGGCCGACAGCAATGAACAAGGTGCCCAGGATGGCCGGGATAAAATAAAAGATTTGCAACAGCATAGCAAAATTCCTTTCTATTCATGGCGGTGACTTAGAAAGCGACTGAGTTCCAAGCCCAGCAGCGCTCCGATAACACCGGTGATGATCTGAGGCCAACTCATGGCCGTCAACAGCAGATGACGCATAGCCGGGGGAAATTCAATGCCGGCAAAGAGTAAATAAAATAAGGCGTAGAGGGTAGCGGCCTTAGCCAAGGCTCCGACCAACAGTGCCGGCAGGCCGTAGTGCTGCCAGCGCCAGGCGAAGTAGACGTAGACGCCGTTTCCAATGGCGACGGGAAAGACGAAGAGAACGAAAGGCAGCATCCCTTCGAGCCAGGCAAAAATCGGCGTGCAGGCGGCGACGACAAAGCCGGCCCTTCGATCGACGGCAAGGACGGCCGTAATCAGGCAGGCATTGACCAAAGACCCGATGAGGAACAGACTGATCTGAGGCGGTATGGGAATGATGAGCCTGAGCCCTTGTAAAATCAAGGTCGCTGCCAATATCAGTCCCGTTCGGGTTACCTTTTGTGTGTCGTCGGTCATACAGCCTCCCTGTCCATTTTGCAAAAATTTGCTATAATAGAATATAGCTTTAGTATCTATATTGTATCTTCCGAGGTGTCAGATGTCAAAACGATTTATTCATTCTATCAATTATATGCGCGGACTTTGCATGCTCGGCGTCATCGCCATCCATGTCGGCTCAGTAGCCATCGTCAATCCGTCGCCAAATTTGGCGCTCGTCGCCATCTTAGAAATCTTATCCCGCTTTTCCGTACCGGCCTTCTTCTTTCTATCGGCCTTCGGCATGTTTTACAGCCAGGGGCTCCATGACCCCTTTGACTATAAAGACTATTTACGGCGCCGACTGCGGACAGTTTTCGTCCCCTACCTGGCCTGGTCGTTTTTCTACATGGCCTTCGTATCAGCGATCAGCCATAATCTCAATCTCTTTCATCCCTATGCCATCTTTCGCACCTTGTGGTACGGCCTGGCCATGTATCATATCTACTTTCTAGTCATCCTCTTATGGTTCTACCTCTTCATGCCTTTGTGGCGGCCGTTACTGCGCCTCATGGACCGCAAACCGGTTCTTTCCTTTACAGCCTTGTTTTTCATCAACATGATTTTCAACTTTTACTCGAGTTACAGTTGGAATCTCCATTCGGACAATCCCTTCCTCGAAGATGCCTCGAATCTGCGCCTGAACTACATGGTCCTGCACTATCTGTTCATCTTCATGTTCGGCGCTTTTACGGCGGAACACTTTCAGTCGGTCACAGCCTGGCTCAAACGGCACGGCACGATGATCAATCTCCTTCAAATCGCTTCGACGGCGGGCATGCTGGCCGCCTACTACGGCGTCATGCATTATCTCGGCTATGACCCCTTATCGGCAGTCTTCACCATTCACCAGCTCAGCCCCATCGGCATGGTATATACCCTGTCGACGATGCTCTTCCTCCTCTACTGGTGGGAATGCCGACCTGTACCACACGCCGTCCATCAGTTCTTCTCCCGGTTAGGAGACTATTCCTATCCCATCTACCTGGTCCATCCTGTTTTTCTCAGCCTCTGTACGGGGCTGGCGGCTCACCTGCACATTTACTTACGAGCCATTCACATCATCGCCATTTACATCATCGTCGTCGCCTGTGCGTCGGCCTATTCCTGGGTCGTCGTCGAGCACCGGCTTCCGAAATGGATCAGCATCTGCGTCAAAGGAAAATAACAAAAGAGGGACTGCTGCATGAAGAAAACCGCTCCATGCAGCAGTCCCTTTTTGATCGCCCTCCCTTGCCGGCAGCACCGGAAACCAAGCGATTCCGACTATGCGCGGAAAGAACGTAAGGCAGACGAGGCACGCTTCGGCAGCCCGTTCGCCGCCAAGGACTTACTTTTTCGCGTTCTGCTTTTCCATGACCTTTTCCAACACGTCCGTGGCCATACGGGCTCTGGCTTTGATAACAGCGTTACCGTCTTTGATTGCTTCGGGATAGAAACTGCTCTTATACTTATGCTTCTTAGTCTGAGTAATCATCTTCTTCAGCTGAATCGTCTGATCGTCGATGTTGTATACATAGGTACAGTAATCCGTCGTATCACCGGATTTTTCCACCGTATTGAAGGACAGAACCTGGCGGCCCATATCGTAGTAGAGTTTCGCCGAATTCATGTCAATCGATGTATACTGATTATACTGCCACATATTGTCGGCCGCAAAGACCGAGGCCGACAAGGCCAGGGAAAAACCGAGGGCCAAAAGCACTTTTTTCAATTTCACAGATAACACTCCTCACTCCTATGATTTATACTTTATTATACCATGGATTATCTGGAAAAGGTAAGAAGTTTCACCGATTATCCACTTTTTCGGGATATATGTCATGTTGGGACAGGCGCTGCCAGGCAACGTCTTCCCAAGGCGTACCGGGCCGGCCGTAATTGCAGTAGGGGTCAATGCTGATGCCGCCACGAGGCAGGAATTTCCCCCAGACTTCAATATACTTCGGATTCATGGCATCGATGAGGTCATCCATGATGATGTTGACACAGTCTTCGTGGAAGTCTCCGTGGTTTCGGAAGCTGAACAGGTAGAGTTTCAACGCCTTGCTTTCGACCATCCGTTCATTGGGGACGTAGGAAATGTAAATCGTCGCATAATCCGGCTGACCGGTCATGGGGCAGAGGCTGGTAAATTCCGGGCAGTTAAACTTGACGAAGTAGTCCCGGTCGGGATGTTTGTTGACGAAGGTTTCCAAAAGGTCCGGATTGTAGTCCGTCGGATAGGTCGTGTGCTGATTGCCAAGGAAGGTAATGCCCTGAAGGTCTTCATGATCTCGACTCATATTATAACCCCTTTTCTAAGACGTAGTGATGACGAAGCGCCTGAATGAGCAGGACGCCGCAAATAGCCGGCGGCAGCTGACCGACAGCCAAACTGCTGACCAGTACCGCATAAGGCAGGTTCAATAAATATGACAGCCAAAGGCTGACCAAAAGAGCCGGCACCCACCAGATAGGAAGCGCTGCCAGCCAGGTACTGCCCTGACGCTGCCGGATTTGGACGATGAGCCAAGTCGTAATCATGCCGACGGCACAACCGCCGACCATATCGATAAGGCCCAGTCCGCCAAAGAGAAAGTTGGCGATAAAATTAGCTATGCCCAAGGGCACGACTAAAAAAGGATAGAGAAATGCCAGTCCGTAGAGAGCCGTTGCGATCCGGATTTGGTAAGGACCGAAAGAAATGCCCTGGGTCACATAGAGGACGGCGATATAAATGGCGATGACCAAAGCAGAAAAGGTCATCCGCCGGGTATTCAGAACAAAGTTATACATCGTATATTACACCTTTCTAAGAAATAAAAAAAGACGGGGCTGCCGAAACAATCCCGTCTGCACTGCACCAATGATGGTAATGCGTCCTAGTTTTGTTTAACGACAGGATGGATTGCGAACTGTCGTATAGAGTTGTCGTAAAGACCGGTTACCAAATAACGCGGCCCAACACGTGGTCGATAGGAACAGGACCGATAAAACGGCTGTCACTGCTGTGGTTGCGGTTATCGCCCATGCAGAATACGTAGCCTTCCGGAACTTTAACTTCTTCCCGACTGCTGTATTCCATGGGACCGTTGATATAGGGTTCATCCAAAGGTTCCCCATTGCGCCAAACCTTTCCGTCGTGGAAAGCCAGCGTATCACCGGGTCGGCCGATAACTCGTTTGACCCAAACATTTTTCGTCTGTAAATCGTGGTCAAAGAACGCCAAGTAGTTGTTCATCGGTTCAGCGACATCATCTTTCCAAGTGCGCGGATACTGGACGCGGCTGTCGATGATGACGATATCTCCATAATCAGGAACCTCTCCCATGACGTGACTCCACTTAGAAACAATGAGGTATTCCCCATTTTTAAGGGTCGGCATCATGGACTCGCCGGAAACGCGGGTCGGCTGGAAGAAGAAAATATGGATGACCATAGCAATGGCCAAGGCGATGACAATAGAATAAAGCCATTCACAAACTTCATGCAAAAACGTATTCACCCTGAAACCTCCTCACTTGCGTACTCGTATATTGTAGCAAACAGACGTTATAAAAGCAAGTATTCTAAAGGCGCCCCTTCGCCAAAAATCTCAATTCCTTCGGCTTTTAAGAGGGCGGCCGTCACGCCGTCGCCCTCGGTAAGCGTCCGGGTAAAGGTCCCGTCATAAATGAGGCCGCAGCCGCAGGAAGGGCTCTTTTCCTTTAAAACAGCCTTGGTACAGTGAAAGAGGCGAGCTAGGTACAGTGCCGCTGCCGCCCCTCGTTCATAGGCCTCGGTCACATCGAGGGCGTTTTTAGTCATTACCCGATCTCCGCACCGCTCAGCAGGAGGTCTCGGCGTCGCAAGGCCGCCTGCCTGCTCCGGGCAAATAGGAATGAAATGAAGGTCGTCACGGCCCAATAACGTTTTTATGCGCTCATAAGTTTTGGTCTTTCCGTCATAGCGGCAATACTGTCCTAAGAGACAACTGCTGATCAATATATTCATCCTAAGCTCCTATCCTTTCCAATCAAATCCCGGGAAAATAACCGTCATAAAGGATTCATGACGGGCCTTTTGAATGACCGTTCCGATACAGCCAATTCCAGTCGCCTTGAATTGTACATCCTGATAATACAAGGAAGTCATTGAAAAAGGTTCTGTCCCATATTATAATACAGGTTACAACAGCAATTTTAATTTATCCATTAGCTTTAAAGGAGTGTTCTCGGAATGGTACAAAAAAAGATGCGCAATACGGCAGAGTTTCTCATCGAATGCCTGGAAGAAGAAGGCGTCCATTATATTTTCGGTATCCCCGGTGAAGAAAACTTAGCCATCATCAATGCCTTAGAGCATTCAAAGATTGAATTTATCACCGTCCGTCATGAACAGGGAGCTGCCTTCATGGCCGATGTCTACGGCAGACTAACGGGTAAAGCCGGCGTCTGCATGGCCACCCTCGGCCCGGGAGCTACCAATCTCATCACCGGCGTCGCCGATGCCGACTGCGACGGAGCCCCTGTCGTCGCCATCTCCGGCCAGGTCGGGACCGACAAGATGCATATCACGGCCCATCAATACCTCGACCTCAGGGCTATGTTTGAACCCATTACCCGCCGTTCCTACACCGTCGTCCGCCCTGATACGATGGCCGAAATCACCCGCTTGGCCTTTAAGTATGCCGAACGTGAAAAACCGGGTGCCACCTTCATCGACCTTCCGGTCAACATCAGTGAAATGCCTGTCGGCGATGACGAAAAACCGCTGCAGCACAAGACGATTCAGCCGGAAACGGCCTTAGAATCGCAGATCAAAATGGCAGCTTCCATGATTTCCTACGCCAAAAACCCGGTTATCCTGGCCGGCAGCGGCGTCATCCGCAGTCATGCCGCGAAACAACTGACCGCCTTTGCCGAAAAGCTGAAGCTGCCTGTCGTCAATACCATGATGGCCAAAGGAGCCATTCCTTTTGACAACAAGTATTCCATGTGGACCGTCGGCATTCCCATGGACGACTATCAGACGAAAATCCTCGAAAAAGCCAGCCTGGTCATCGCTGTCGGCTACGACATTATCGAATACGCCCCGGCCAAATGGCATTTGACCAACGCCGACATCATCCACATCGACACCATGCCGGCAGACATCAATAAAAATTACCAGCCCCAGGTCGAAGTCGTCGGCAATATTCCCGATTCCTTGGAACGCATCATGGAAAAAGCCGCCCGCCTGCCGGAACCGAAGGCCTTCCTCAACATCCGTCAAAAAATGGTTGCTGAACACGAAAGTTATGCCGAAGACCTATCCTTCCCGGTCAAACCGCAAAAGGCCCTCATCGACTGCCGCAAGATCATGGATAAAGACGACATCGTCATCTCCGACGTCGGTGCCAACAAAGTCTGGATCGCCCGCCACTACAACTGCTATGAACCGAATACGTGCCTCATTTCCAACGGGTTCGCCACCATGGGCATCGCCGTTCCCGGCGCCATTTCGGCCAAACTCGTCCACCCCGACAAGAAAGTTTTGGCCATCACCGGTGACGCCGGCTTCTTGATGAACGTTCAAGAATTTGAAACGGCCTACCGCTTGGGAACGAACTTCGTCACCCTCATCTTCAATGACAGCAGCTATGGCCTCATCAAATGGAAACAGGACATGCAGTACGGCCATCACGAATGTGTCGACTTTACCAATCCGGACTTCGTAAAGCTGGCTGAAAGCTTCCACGCCATCGGCTACCGCATCGAAAAAACCGAAGACCTCCTGCCGACTTTGAGAAAGGCCTTCCAGCAGGATAAACCGGTCATCATCGACTGCCCCATCGACTACGAAGAAAACATGAAGCTCACAGCCCATCTCGAACAATTAATGAAAACCTTATAATCGAAAAGAGCCTTGCATGATGCAATTTTTTTCACTCATGCAAGGCTTTTTTTATCCCTTAAATCATCCTTATTTTTTCGGCATCTTATTGGCGTCTTTCAGCATGTCGGTCACGGTGCTGATGATATCGTCGTCGCCGGATTTAGCGACATTGCCTAAGATGACGGCAATTTCCATCGTATCGCCATGCTGCCAAGCCAGTCCGTGGATCGTTTCCGTAAAGGCGTTGCTGTTAATAACCAGCGATTTTTCAACGGTCCATTCATAAAAGACTCGGCCCCTATACTTTTTAGCCGTAACCGGTGCCGTCAGGCGAAAACCGTCAGGCAAACGGCTGGCCATATTTTGATTGAGCCGGTCCATCAAGGTCTTCGGATCCGGACGGCCGCCGATATCGCGCAAGTAAGCATTTTCCCGGTTTTCCCCGTAAACAGCAGCCCGGACATCCCAGAGACTTGCCGTATAATGCATCAAGTATGCGTACTGAAAATCAGCATCATCCTTCTTTACGACCTGATAGGTTTCCGCCTGGATGGGAAAAATTTTTTCAAACAAGGCCGTCACATCATTGCCGGCATCGGCTGCCGTCAGCATGGGCTGAGTCCCCTTCTGCATGTATATATCGCTGGGCACGGTAATGACGCCCCAATTGGGAAACTTCGTCAAAGTGCCCTTGTCCTTAGCCATCGACGCCGTCCCGATAGACAGGACCGCTGCTGCAATCAGACATATTCCTTTCAGTTTCATTATGTCACTCCCCATTCCTCTGAAAAATATAGTTTTATTGTATCCTATGGCGCTTTTTCTGTCAAAAATCCCCGTTCTGATTGATGACAGCCCCGGATCCGCCCCTATTTAATCAAACAGTTTGCTGTCAAAAAAGAATAAAATGTGATATGATATGGTTATGTAAATTGCCTTTATCGATACGATTCAGGCATATTCTCACCTACATCAAGGAGGTTATGAACGATGGAATTTGATATCAAAAAAAACTCAGCAGCAGAAATCTCTGAAAAATGCACGGAAGATAATACGGCCATTAAGTTGGGCAGCGGCAAATCACCGGTCTACGCTACACCGGCCTTAGTAGCCCTCATGGAAAACGCAGCCATCAACGCCTGCGATCCCCAGCTCCCGGAAGGCTATAACACCGTCGGCATCGCCATGAACGTCAAACACGTCGCTGCTACGCCGATCGGCCTGACCGTTACGGCCAAAGCCACCCTCGTCGAACAGGACCGCAAAAAACTAACCTTTAAGATTGAAGCCCATGACGACGCCGGCCTCGTCGGCGAAGCCACGCACGAACGCTTCATCATCGAATCAGCGCCGTTCTTAGCTAAAGCAGAAGCTAAAAAAGCGGCTGCCAAATAAAACGCGCAGCAACATAAAAAGAGGTTCGTCAGCAAACATGCCGACGGACCTCTTTTTTATCATATTCCTTTGTCGATATGGCTTTTCTTAGGCCATGATGACGGCCAAGACGTCACCGGTTTTGACATTGTCCCCTACTTTGACACGCATTTCGTGAAGTTTGCCGTCAGCCGTTGCCGTAATGTCGTTCTGCATCTTCATAGCTTCCAGTACGAGGAGGACGTCGCCGCGTTTGACATCCGTTCCTTCTTCGACCTTGAGGGCTGAAATCTTACCCGGCATCGGAGCTTTTACGGTAATCGCACCTTCAGGAATGGGGCCGCCTACGGCCGGGGCCGGAGACTGTACCGGTGCTGCCGGAGCCGGAGTCGGTGCCGGAGCTGCCGGGGCTGCAGGAGCTGTTGCCTGCACGGGTGCTGCCGGAGCAGGAGCCGCCGGAGCCGCGCCGCCTACTTCTTCTACTTCAACTTCATAAGACTTGCCATTGACTGTAATCTTAAACTTTTTCATATTCCGTATCCTCCTGGATTCAAAGACTTTTTCCTTAACGTTTCATACCACCCAGGCGGGCTGCCATAGCCCAATTTTCCCGATGGCGTTTATATCCGCGATGCGAAAGCCGGATCGAACGAATCCCTGCCGGCGAATATCCGTAAGCTGCCACGGCTGCCATGATGACGGCGACGACGTCGTCAGAGAGTTCGTCGGAATCAGAGATTTCTCGACTTTCAGGCACCGTTGCCAGCGGACGGGCTTCGACAACAGCCGGCTGACGCTGACCAACGGGAACGATGGAATTGGCAGTGTCTTTGGTCTCAGAGACAGGCTGTGTCTTTGTTTCCTTCTTTTCAGCGGATTTTAAATCATAGACGGCTTCAGAAAGATCTTTGACACTCTGCTGAAAGGCAGTCATGTCTTCCATCTTTCTTTCTAAAGCCCGGAAGCGGGTATCGTAGTATCGGCTTAGGACCAAGATCAGGACGATCAGTACACCGATAGCCGCAAATAGGATTTCTAACATACGGCCACCCCCTTATAACGGCATGTTGCCGTGTTTCTTGGCCGGCCGTTCTTCACGCTTGCTGTAGAGCATGGCCAAGGCACTGATGATGCGCGGCCGCGTTTCCTTCGGTTCAATGATGCAGTCGATCTGGCCGTGTTCAGCAGCCTTATAAGGCGAGAGGAATTCGTCGATGTATTCTTGCTTTCTCTGCTCTTTGTCCGGATCATTTTTAAAGATGATGTTGACGGCACCGTCAGGACCCATGACGGCGATTTCAGCCGACGGCCAAGCCATGACCATGTCGGCGCCGAGCTGACGGCAGCACATGGCAATATAGGCACCGCCATAAGCCTTGCGGGTGACGACAGTAATCTTGGGCACCGTCGCTTCACAGTACGCGTAGAGCATTTTGGCACCGTGGCGGATGATGCCGCCGTATTCCTGATTCGTACCCGGCAAAAATCCCGGTACGTCGACGAAGGTGACGACAGGAATGTTGAAGCTGTCGCAGAAACGGATAAAGCGAGCGGCCTTGTCCGACGCATTGATATCAAGGCAGCCTGCCAGGAATTTCGGCTGGTTGGCGATGATGCCGACAGTCTGACCGTCGAAACGAGCAAAGCAGGTGATGATGTTCAGAGCATAATTTTCAAGAACCTGGAAAACGTATCCGTCGTCGACGCAGGAACGGATGATGTCGAGCATGTCATAGGGCACATTGTTGTCATCAGGAATGACCGAATTGAGGCTTTCGTCTTCGCGATTGGGATCGTCATTGGTATCTGCGACCGGTGCTTCTTCCATATTGTTGCTGGGCAGGAAATCGAGGAGGGCCTTGATCTTTTCAAAGCAGTCGTCTTCGCTTTCACAGGCAAAATGAGCAACGCCGGAGATGGAGTTATGCGTCATGGCTCCGCCCAGTTCTTCTGCCGTGACTTCTTCCGCCGTAACCGATTTGATAACAGCCGGACCGGTGAGGAACATATTGGATGTATTCTTGACCATGAAGACGAAGTCCATCAAGGCCGGGCTGTAAACGGCACCGCCGGCACAAGGCCCCATGATGACGGCCAACTGGGGAATGACGCCGGACGCCGATGTGTTGTTCATAAAAATTCGGCCAAAGCCGGACAAGGCATCGATGCCTTCCTGAATGCGGGCGCCGCCGGAATCATTGATACCGATGACAGGTGCCCCCATCTTGAGAGCCATTTCCTGCATCTGAGCAATCTTATGGGCATGCATTTCGCCAAGGGATCCGCCTTCAACGGTAAAATCTTCGGCATAGGCAAAGACCAATCGGCCCCGAACGGTACCGTAACCGGTGACGACGCCGTCGCCGGGGATTTCCTTTTCCTGCATGCCGAAATGGGTGCCGCGATGATGAATAAACTGCCCCATTTCCGTGAAGCTGCCTTCATCAAACAACTTTGCCAGCCGTTCGCGGGCCGTCAACTTTCCTTTTTTATGCTGCGAATCAATTCGCTTCTGACCGCCGCCGAGCTCAATTTTTGCGAGCTTTTCACGGAGCTGGTCAATCTTTTCCTGACCTGTAGCCATTCATATACCTCCCGTACATAAATTCATAGCATTTAATTATACCATGGAATAACTGATTATTACAAATCTTCCCCCTTTCAACGGCTCAAGTTAGCCACTTTCTTATCGGAAACGTGAATCAAAATACCTTTTTGATGACATCAGACGCATTGTTTTTCCCGGCCCGTCCGTCACTGGGAGTCGCCGCATGAACGATGATGTAGCGATCATCACCATAGTAAATCGTCTTGTAGTGACCGCCGTCATGGGTAACTTGAAAGCCCAGTGCTTCAAAACCTTTCTGCACTTTTGAAGTCATTCCTTTATAATTATTGAGTAGCTGTTTCACTTCGGCAGCCTTCTCTTCGCTGATGCGCTGATAGTCGTTGGACTCAATGATGTCTTTCACCACATCGTATCGACGCGTACCGGTTGCCAGAAGGTTGGTTAAACTGGCCTCCAATGTTTTTAACAGCAGATCCTTTATCTCGCCGGCATAGAAGTCATCTTCATCCCCCATGAGCAGGACGGGAACCCTCGACTGAGCATCAAGCTTTGAACGCAGGACTTGGTTTTCATATGCCAGTTGTACGTTTTCGCAGCGCAGGCGTTCATTGTCCTCCCGCAGCTTTCGATTCTCCTCGTCAAAACTTTCTAACAGCTGATCGGCTTCCAGTTTAGCTTCAGCATAGGCCTGATCACGCATGGATTTTTCAGTTTCTTTATACCGGCCTTGTAAGGCAAGGAGTTTATACAGCGCCTCATGTCGTTCCTTGTCGGCTGCCGCATAGTCTTCCTTTGACTTCAGATATTGAGCCTCATAAATAGCACCGGTGACGCCGGCCCAGACATAGAGTGGCGACACGCGCTTGGCATTGCTGTACTGGATGACCCGTTCAATAATCTTTTCCGTCATCTGAATGTCATAGCCCGGATTGCGGCGATAAATATATCGTTTATGGCCAACGGCAGGATTCGGGAAATAAATATCGATACCGCCATTACCTAATTTCTCATCACCGCTGCTTTCCTGAAGGACGGCTCCCGTCCCATAATCGCCTTGGACCAAGACGTGGGCCGCTCCCTTTAGTCGGCCCGCCAAGGCCTTTACATCAATGGGATTTTCATTGTCCGACGTCTTAGAAACGAAGACCACGGGCAGACGAGTCCGACGCTTCCCGGTCATGATATCGACGGCTATATCGAGATTATCCTCATCGATGATAAGCGGCGTCCGCCGTACCTCTAAGCCGTTATCGGCTTTTAAATAACCGCCCTCAATGAGCATGGAAATGAAGTGGGGCGTCGAAAATTCCGGGTCGACCTTCAGCGCTTCTTCCAGATAACTGCGGTCTAAGCGAATGGACATCTTCATATCCTTAAAATTCATGATATAGTCAGAATCCCAAATGACGCCTTCTTTGTCGCGCTTTTCATAACGGACAGCAACGATATGCTCTTTAGGATATTCTTTTATGTCGAGAAGCAGCGAATCCGTTCCATAAGACGTATTGTACTGACCATCCCATACCAGATTGGGAATAATATTCTCCGTGTAGTTGCTTTTTTGATTCCACTCGATGACCAAGCGAATAAACGCCTCTTTAGTCATCTTCTTATTTATTTGTAAGATAGTTGAAAATAAGAGCACGGCGACACCTGCTTTCCAGAAAAAAGATAATCTAAATATAACGAATCCGAAATTGTCTCTGCTTCCATCGGCAGAAATAAAAGCTTTATTTTATTATAACAAGGTTCGGTAAAAACCAAAAGAGATTGTCCATGTCGATGAACAATCTCTTCTTTATCAAAAATCTTTCTCACACCGTCACCAATGTCATATTTCTTTTATCTGAACATCACTGACATTCTTTCCCTGACTGTGGAGCCACATCTCGACCCCCTTGCCGTATACTTCAGCTTCAATCCGATAGGTCCCGTTTTCTTCGCTCAGGATTTTAGCCGTCGGCAGGCGGTCCAATACGGCATCGATATCACTGCCCGTATAGGTGAACGTCACGCGCTGCAAAGGGCCCCCATACATGAACTGGACGCGCTTGCGGAATTCCCCTTCCTGAAACCGCCGGTTGTAAGGAATGCGGAAAAGGTCCTTTTCTACCGTCAAATTTTTGATCCGATCCAAGCGGTAAATAGTCGGCGTCATATCACGGGCGCTTTCATAGATTTTCTGAATCTTACTATCGTCTATGAAGGCGATGAGATAGAAATAATACTCCGAAAAGAGCAGCGCCAGCGGCTTCAGACGCCGTTCGACAACCTTCCGATCCTTTATCCGGCCATAGGTAATCGTAACGTAGCGATGCTGTTGGATGGCCTCGCCAAGTTGCCACATCGTGTCTAGAAAACTCGTCCGGTGCCGCGGCTCGACGTAATGAAAGGCTTCGTTGTTGACCAGCTTTGTAATCAAGGCCTGATTCGATTCGGGCACACAACAAGCAATGACCTTGTGCAGCATATCCGCCATTTCTGTTTTGACGAAAGCCCGACTGTCGAGCAAAATCTTGCATAAAGCCAGGACTTCGCTGTTGGACAGTTTCGGTGCCTGCCTCCGTTCCAAACGATACCCTTTTTCGATATAATCATAAATCAAGTCACCGGGCATGCTGTCACCCAGGGCCACACAGTTGCGGCAAAAGGCCCGGATATCTTCAATATCCCGTTGAATGCTTCGTTCATTGACGCCATATTTTTGGGCGGCTACGGATTTCTTAATAATCCGCCCTTCCATTAATTGCGAATATAGTGATAATACTCGTGAAACTTTATCTTCCTTCATACCTCTCATCTCTTTCGTTATGACAGAAAATAACTCGTTAAATCGTCCGACAAGATATTTCCCACCTTGATATCGTTCAGCTTCTCTGATACGTATACGGTGCTGTCAGGGCGATGAGCAAATAATTATGACCCATCCCATCGTGATCAACGAATTGCAGCCTGCAATTCATCGACCGGCACCATCTTCGTATCTTGCCGACAAATCCTCAGCATCATTTTTCCTATAATTTATATAAAATGAGAGGCATCAACGCTTGCCTCCAGATGTATAAAAGCGACATCTTCCGAGAGCTAAACCGCTGAATTTTACTCCCAAAAAACACGGATTGAATTTTCATATACGATTACTCCTTACCCTCTATATTTTTACTTATCTTTATCTTATCATTTGACAAAGACAGGTCCTGTCATGATAAAAAAATAATCGACAAAAAAAAGTCATGAATCTCAGATTTTCCAAGATTCATGACTTTTGCTAGGCAAAACAAGGTAATTATCCTCAGATAATTATGGCATCTCAGCGACTGTCACCATTTTTAAATAAAATAACGAACGACTTCATATGCAGAGAGAAAGATTACACCTGAACGATTTTGACATTCTTGACGTATTTCCCTTGACTGCGGAGCCACATCTCAATTCCCGTCCCATAAACTTCAGCTTCGATTTGATAGCTGCCCTTATCTTCATTTAAGATTTTAGCCGTCGGCAGGCGATCCAAGATGGCATCGATATCGCCGCCGGTGTAGGTAAAGGTCACGCGATGCAGTCGGCCTCCATACATGAACTGAATGCGCTTACGGAATTCACCTTCCTGAAAACGCTGATTATAAGGGATGCGGAAATTTTCCTGTTCTACAGACAAGGTCTTGATCCGATCCAAGCGATAAATAGTCGGCGTTATATCGCGGGCGCTTTCATAAATTTTTTGGATGTCACTGTCGTCAATGAAGGCGATGAGGTAGAAATAATACTCCGAAAACAGCAGGGCTAAGGGCTTCAGCCGCCGTTTAACGACTTTTCGGTCTTTCAGCCGGCCATAGGTAATATCGACATAGTAATGCTTCTGAATAGCCTCGCCAAGCTTCCACATCGTATCGAGAAAACTCGTCCGATGCCGCGGCTCGACGTAATGGAAGGCTTCGTTGTTGACCAGCTTACTGATCAAGGCCTGATTCGATTCGGGCACACAGCAGGCAATGACCTTGTGCAGCATCGTTTCCATCTCAGTCTTGACGAAGGCCCGACTGTCGAGCAGAATCTTGCATAAAGCCAATACTTCACTATTAGACAGTTTCGGCACCTGCCCGCCTTCCAGACGATATCCCTTTTCGCCAGTGTCATAAACAACATCGCAGACGACACCGTCATGAACCGCCACGTCGTCCCGGCAAAACGAACGGATATCCTCAATATCCCGCTGGATACTGCGCTCATTGACCTCATAATGCTGCGCTGCCGTCGACTTCTGCACCGTCCGGCCGGCCAACAACTGCGAATATAAAGCTAACACACGTGAAACCTTATCCTTTTTCAACGCATCACGCCCTATCCGATTTGCTCATTCCTCGTAATTTCATATCGTAATTGTTCACAATCATTTAATAACAGATGCATTTTTTCAAGATCGTCTGCTAAATTCCGTTTATCAGCCTTTAATTTCTGAATTTCCGAAGTAATCGGCTGTTTCAAAGCACGCATTCTCATTTCAATGTTAGAAAATACCGGCCTTAACAATTTATTTCTCAAATCATCTGCAAAGTAGCGGAAATTCTGCCGTAATTGTTCATGGGCCTGCTGCCGCGCTTCCGCCAATTGACGCATCCGTTCATTTCTCGCTTCAGCTTCTTGCTGCTTCCGTTTTGCATCCCCATCCCCCCCAAGAAGGCTCTTCACGACACTGAGTACCGTAATGATCGTGACAATCGGGATATTCGGAACAACGGGCAGCAGAAATTTTCCCACTACTGATTTACTAAGAGTTTTCCCAATTCCCGTCTTCAGAAGTTCTTTTCCTACTTTACCGCCAACCGCTTTCAAGAGCTCACCATCTGCCATGGCTCTTACCGCTTCAGCCCCAACATTCAAACCGGCTGCAGAGCTTGATTCACCTGAGCTAAAATCAGCGCAGGCTTGGCAGCGTTCGCGCACCTGCCCTAATACGTTTTGAAGGGCCTCTGTCTGTATTGCCCCGGCAGCATCCACTTCAAGGTGATTTCCCGGCTGTGAATCGGCTAACGATTCTTCGACCAACTGCTGCTTCACCATATCCGCTAAATTTTGGCACACCGATTCAAACTGGGACGATAAGGCCTTGTCAATCTGGTCGATTAACCGTTCTTCATGTTCCTTGACTAATTTATGGATTGCCCCTTCATCGACATCTTTTTCTCCCTGCTTGCTTTGACTCCAAATCAATTCTGGCAAGTTATGGCTTAAGGACTGTGTTCCCAGGGTAATTTCCCGATTCATGCTTTCTTTTACGCTTTTTTCTTGATCGCGAAGGTCCTCTAAAATATCATTAAAAAATTCAACTTTATGTTCACCCTCCGTTTGCTCTAAAGAAGACATGATGCTTCTCATATGGCTTTCGATTCCCAAAACGGTCCGCTGCAGAACATCAAAACCGCCGGACTGCTTCAATTCAGTCAGCATAACCTGTTCCAGTTCAGCCATATGGGACTTATTCCAAAAGGTTTCCTTCTGCTCAAGGCGGCCTTTACGGGCACGACTCGCATTGACGACGACAAAATGATAGGAGTCCTTCGCCTGGACAATGCCTACTTGCTCCATATTCTTAATGACTTTCATCTTAATCAATTGAATCGCTTCATCATTCGTCTCCAACTGACTGCCCTTATCATTCAAGACGATAATCAACTTTTTCCCGGCGTCGACAATCGATTTCATGCGGCTATAGTTCTGCTCCAGTTCATTAGAGCCTGTCGTACTGATGACAAAGAGCACGATATCGGCTCGCTTAAGGTGGGCCTGCGTGACTTCTTCATGTTTCATCGGGGCTCCGACACCGGGAGTATCATCGATGACATAGCCATTCCATTCATAGGAATCAATCCGATCCGTCGTCGGAACATCCTGAACCTTCGCCTTGTCTTCGCGAATCAGTTCATTGATGATACTGCTTTTGCCGGCGTTATAAATCCCATAGACCATAATGCGGGGTTTAAAGTCTTTGAGCTTATCCTCACAAAAGTCTTTCAATTCTCGCGCCATATCGGCTGTATTCGACTCAGGTTCTGCGTGCTTTTCGGCCAACGCGCAGAACGAATCGACACGCTTTTGAATTTCTTCCCGATAGTTGATCAAGATATTATCCTGCATAAAAAGCCCTCCCTATATTTCACAGAAAACCAGTACCTTATGCTTTTCCATCTTTTTCAAGGCAGCGATGACGGCTTCTTGTTTCTCAGCATCATCGGCACCGACATGTTCCATGATTTCTCGCACAGATAACTTCCCTGTCGAATAAATCAACACCAGCATTTCAAACTCCGATAAGGAACAAGTAAAGAAGGTATATCCCTCCGCCTCTTTTTGCACATGATTATATAGGCTGACGACGCGCATGGGATGGGCCTCTAAAAAGGGGACGGAAAGATCTTTCGACTGTCTCCCTTCATCACTCGCCAACATTTCGTAATAGGCATATAAGTCCGGCTCAGCATTTAAATAAAGGAGCCACATCCCGCAATGACTGTCATATCTAGATTTTTTTACCCATGAAATAACACGCTCTACAGGCACGTCATCCCGGTACAGCATATCCAGCATTAATTGCTTGATTTCAGCTTCCATATGCTGCATCATGGCAACGATATCCCAGCGATTGATTTCATCGGTTTCCGTTTGTGGAAAATCACCGACAGACGTGATAAAGTCCTTGTCTACAATCTTCAAATCATAATTTTCCGGATGGTTGGTTATAGATGTTTCCGCCAACGGCCAGTAAGATACGACGCCAATTTCTACGCAGCCCTTCCCTAAGCGTATCAGTTCTTTTGTAAACTGCAAATTTTTTTCATAAACATCGCGCGTAAAAAAAGCTCCGCCTAGAATAATATTGCTGTAGATTTGCTCGATTCCGGCATCACGGCAGCGGACTACGACGTCGCGGATTTCATCGAGAGTCGAGCCCTTACGGTAGGCATCCAACACCTCCTGGGTCCCGGCTTCGATGCCGAGTTGAATGCGTCTGGCACCGGCGTCTGCAATATAAGAAATCATTTCCGGATGCACATGAAGGGTATGGACATGGCCTTCGCAAAACCAGTCAAAAGAGTAAGTTTCTCTTAAAACCTTTAAGCGCTGACACAATTCCTTCACTCGTTTGGGAATCAACGTAAAGGTATCGTCCGTAAACAAAATATAACAGTGTTCTTCAGGCCGCTGCTTTAGAAAGGTTTCAATTTCTTCAATAACATTGTCGACGGAACGAAAGCGCACTTTTTTAGTGTGGTGCCCTTCATGGCAAAAAGCGCAGTGGAAGGGGCATCCGCGCCCCGTCATAATGCTTAATTGGTTTTTCTTTCTCCTTCCTGTAAGATAGCAGTCATCGTCAATAAAAGGCAAGGCATCCAAATTTTCTACCAAATCCTGTTCCGGATTGACAACGACCTCATCCCCCTTTTTATACATAATTCCCTTAATCGTATCCAAAGAGCCGACGCCGTCTAAAAAGTAATCGAGGAGTTCCGGAACGGTAAGTTCGCCTTCATAGCGAGAGATGACGTCACAGCCCGACTCATCCAAAAAACGTTTCCCCAACGCCGTCGCCTGAGGGCCGCCTACCATGACGGGAAGGCCGTACGTCTTTTTGATATACCGGCATAACTGTATGTTTTCGGTTACATTTTCATAGTCGCAATATAAACCGATGACCGATACCTTATGTGCTTGGCAGGCTTCATCAATAAGCCGTTTGCCTTCCATGACCGTGCCGGCAAAGCCTTGGGCCTCATAACCGTTCTGCTTCATGACGGCTGATAGAATAAAAGTTCCTATAAATCCTCCAAACTGTGGAGCAGCATTGGTATACCGTCTATGGAGATTAAAAAAAATGACATCATTATTTCTCATAACTAAGTTCCTCTAACAATTGTCGGTGCTGTTTAATATGACTGCGCCGTTTTCGCTTCTCTTTAATCAAGTGGTCGCGCAGCAGAACCATGCCTGTCGTACGCAAATATTCGATCAGTTCTCGCCGTTCTTGACAGTTCGGATAGGCGTGATACATCGTTTGAAACATATTGATGGCTTCAAAGCTGCATCCGCCATGACAAAAGTCCCAATCTTCGCAGTCTTTACAGTCATGCTGCTGCAAATAGGCTTGGCGCTGACGGATGTATGCGGCCTTCTCACCACTGTACAATTCAATCAACGGCTGATCCTGAATATGTCCAAAGAGAAAGTCTGCATGAACGCCGTCACGACCGCAATAACCGACACCGCCATCGGGGTAGATACAGATTAGCCCCCGACAGCAGGTCCCGGCAAAGGAACATTCCCCCACGGTCCGGACTCCCAACAAAGCATTAATCAGCTCCTCTAGTGGATTGATGGTCACCGGGTTTTCATCGGCCATAGACCTTACAAACAGTTCTTTCAATAAAGCTACATATTTCTTGGCAATTTCCTCACTTCGAGGATTTCCTTTGGCCCGGCCGCAAGGAATGACCGGATGGATTTTGATACTGGTCCCGATATCTTGTATGCAGTCATACAGGCGATCGACATCGATATCCTTTTCGGTATTCAGCACCATTAAGGTACCTACGGGAATCCCCGCTTGCTGGAGGTCGTGAATATGGCTGACGACGTCATCATAAGAAGAGGTGCCGTCTTTTTTACGGCGGTTTTCATCATGAAGTTCCCGATAGCCGTCAATGGACACACCGACTTCAACACCGTATTTTTTGAAAACATCGATCCACTCCGGCGTAACCAGTGTTCCATTGGTCTGGACCAGGAACCGCAGTTCATAGCCCTGCAACTGCTGCCGCGCATAGTCCATAGCCTCAGTGAGAATCTCCTTGGGCATCATTAACGGCTCGCCGCCATGCCAAAGGATATCGATTTTTTTCGTATTATCCTTCTCGGCTAAAGCCGGAAGATCATCAATCATTTTTTTTATGATTTCTTTTTCCATGTATTGGACGGGCTTATCCCCTTCACTACAATATGTGCAGTTCAAATTACAAGCCGTCGTAACCTTTACAATTACCTGCAACAGACGTCACCTATTCCTTATATTTTAATTCGAGAAGGCCTTTTTCTAAGTCAAAGAGGCCCTTCCGCACTGTCTCGATATAAACTTGCTGCGGTTTAAAGTATGTATCGCGTACACGCCCTAAGGCAGTGCGGACGCGTTGTTCTAAAGACTTTGAAATATTCGGCCAGGCTGCATCCAAAACTTCCATGGCATTATTGCCGATATCGATTTGCCTCGACAATACTCGATGTTCCGTAACACGCCGTAAGTATGTCTTTCCAAAGAAATGACAGACGTGTTCTATAATGCCCGAAGGATCGCGTTCAACATAATAGACTTCTTCGTACGGTGTTTCAATGACTTTCGTTTTCTTACGAATCGTCCCTATATTGATATTCATCTCTACGCGGTCCAGTTGCTGCTGCTTATAGTTTTTTATGATATGGCCGATGTGCTTGTTTATGTTCTTATTTAAAGAATCATGAATCAGAGAAGACACTCGCCGCAGAATTTCTGACTGTGAAATTTCACCGCCCTGTTGATCGATCTGCACCGACCACGTGCTGGACAGGCTCTGAATCTGATTGCGTACATCCTGTTTAACTTTCCGTAAAATGAGGTCTACGCTTTGGTCGATCCCCTGTTGGTACCTTCTTATTTCATCGGTGACACGATCCATTTCCTCAATCAATCCGTGAATGCTCACAGCATCGGCGCCAGAGCCATTTACAACCTCTTCAATAAAGGTGTTCAAACTGATTTTAGGCTTATTTATTTTCAATTGAATAACGTCGTTTCCGACCTTATCGTAAATGGCCTTCATTAAGAGATCGATATGGCTGTCGTGGAATTTCTGTTCATCTTCTTCCTGAATGGCCTGCTCGGCCAATAGCGTCGAAATACTCAGAGCGCGGTACTGTTCCGGAGAAAGAGTGGGATATTCTTCGCCAAGGCGCTTACAAATATCATCTTCCTGCCGTTTGCGCCGATCCGGAGACTTGGGGACCAGGCACTGGACGAGATTGCCTTCTTCGTCTTCGTCCTCATCGACAACATCGGAATGGGTGATGACGACGATAGCAGACTGGCGCTGCTTTTCTAAAAACTGCATGTACTTCATATCTGATTGGAGTCCCGGTTCCGAGGAATTCATGAGGAAGATGCAAATATCGGCATAGGGAATGTACTCCTTGACCATGTCTTCCATAAACCGTGCATCCCCATCCTGCTTCAAGGCGCCGGTCCCCGGTGAATCGATCCAACGCAGCCCTGAAAGGGTAAAGTATTGGATGTCTCCGGTCGTATCGGTATAGCCTACGGCAAAGGCATCGTCTCCGTCACCGCGGACAATGGCCCCGCTGTTCCGGCCTTTTTCCTCCGTTTCAAAGATGGGTTTATCATGATGCTTGTAGGCATTGTCAAAGGATGCCTGGCGAAAAGCATTGCCGGCAAATAAATTACCTAAAGAACTTTTACCGGACTTAACGGCACCGAATACCATGACGACCAGATGCTTTTCATGTTTGCTCATGAAGTCAACGCCCTTGGCCTTTACCTTCATGGCCTCATCCCACTGATTAACCGATTTTTGGATTTGAAGAAGGGCCGCTTGCAAAGCAGACTCGACGCCGTTTCCATCCGTCGCCTGGCCTGAAACGGAAAAATCTTGTTGAATCCCTTGACCAAACTGCTGCAATAAGTTAAATACATCATCTCTCTTCTTATCAATGGTCAGAGAAAAGTTTTCCAGTTGTTTTCCGATCAAATCAAGCTGGAAAAACAATTCTTCTGTCGTCTTCGCCATGCCCAGTGATTCATTCATCAGCGATTCTCCTTACTTTTTCGTCAAAATGGATTTATTAATCTGATTTAATAAGGCATCGATATCCTTCAGCTCCTGCTGTTCACGAGAAATTTCACTTTCAAGCTTTTCTTGTATCCTTCGTTTTACAGCACTTTTAAAAGCCTCCGAATGCTCCTTATAATATTCGCGCCGGCTATTAAAATCACTGGGAAGCAGACCGCCATTTTCTGCCTTGATTTCTCGTACACAATCGTCAAAATTCTCACTTCTCACTTGTTTTACGCGTTGAAGATCCTTTTCATACTGCTCGATTTTTGCACTTTTAGCCTGGATTTCGTTTTTTAAAGACGCATCGCCATACTTGCTGTAATCGCCATAATCACTATACCTGCTGTGATCACTGTGTGCCGCCGCAGCAGCAACGACACCAACTACACCTACTGCCGCTACAAACATAATTCTGCTCCTTTCACATTTCACATTCGATTAATGAATCAAATCAATATCTTTCATTTTCCCAACGCTTCTTTAATTTATCTCGCTCGTATTTTATTGCGCTCAAATTCGAAGAAATACTTCTCGATTTTGCTTGAAAATCCCGCTCTTGTTTAGCATACATCCCAATAGTCGTCAAAATAGATTGTCCCTGTTTCTCAAGGTGGTTTTGTTTCGTAGTTTTTCGATGTTCCACATTATTTTTCAGATTATTGATTTCTCGGCAAGTTTCTTCTTTTAATTTGGTCAGTCGCTGTACCTGCAAGGCCATACTGTCTTTTTTCAAGGCTTCAAGGCACCCGTCAATATAGGACCGCAATTCAAGGACTCCGCTCTTATCGACCAGCACCTTTTTATTTTCACTCCGTCCTTTTTGGTACCGCGTATTGGAAATACGAAAAACAGGAAAATCCTTGACCTTGAATTCCTTAAAAATTCGATCTGTAATATGTTGCTGAATCGTATCCAGCGACTGCTCCTTATCCGTTTCCTTATACGTCAGAACCAGACAAAAACGCTTCCAAAAGTCGGCATTTTCAGGGAACAGCTTTATCAATTTTTTAATCTGATCCACTTCGGGTGCATGCAGTTCGCCTACGGAAGGATTGTGAACAAAAAGAATCAGATTCGCTTTTTTATACGCTTCTGCAGCCGTTGCATCATCGGCGGCAGTGGCGCCGATACCCGGCGTATCCACAAAAATAACGTTGTCCCGGTAAGGCGCTTCATCACAGGTGACCGTCGTCCGGATATCTTCCGTTTTGAAGGCCTCCTTATCCAACAGCGAATTGAACATACTGCTTTTCCCATGATTCATATTACCGGCATTTACAATGTATACCTTCTCGCCTTGAGACGCTAAAATCTGTCTCTGTTTTTCAAATTCCGCCTTGATTTTCTCTAAATGCTCCGCCACAGACTGCATACAATGTCCTCCTATCTAACTAGAACGATAAACAATGACTTTTTCAATAAACGCTGGATTTTTTATACAAGCCCTCCCTATTGAAGTATTTAATTTACATAAAAACTATAATAATTTTACATAATAATGAATCATCTTGTTTTATTTATTCTATGATATACAAGTATTTTCTATGTATTCGTGGAAGTCGTTCATTTTTAAGAATTATGCCGGTTAATGTATGTCATATTTCTACAAACATCCATTTTATAGTAAATATTATATCATATATCATAAAACAAACACATTTTGTTGAATCTTATTTTA
>DCJQ01000048.1:10005-10267 GCA_002319965.1 Megasphaera sp. UBA1696 | reverse complement strand
CGTAAATGCCCGGAATCAAGGTCCCGTCCTGTTGGTGTTGGACGAACGAATGACTCGAAAACGGCATATGGTGAAAATCGAAAATAAGACGGCAGCTGCCGTAAAACAAGGGCTGCAGCAAATTCTGGCCCAGTATCCGGATACTAAACAGTCGGTGTTTAAGTCCATCACCTCGGATAACGGCAGTGAATTCGCTCAATTAACGGAACACTTTCCGTCCATTCGCTTCTATTACGCCCATCCTTATTCGTCCTTTGAACGA
>DCJQ01000048.1:0-9850 GCA_002319965.1 Megasphaera sp. UBA1696 | reverse complement strand
CCTAGTTGGTATTGCAATTAACCTAAATTTCACAAACTTCCCCTTCCCGCTTCACGAAGGGCCGGATCGGGACGGCCCAGGAAGTGAAAGTAGGCAATGAAGCAATAGAGCAAGGCCAGCAGTCCGATGCCGGCACCGACGTAGCCGATATAAGGCAAGAAGCCGTAGGCCATGGTCCGGCCGCCGATCCAGGTTCCCAATCCGATGCCGACGTTGAAGATGCCGGAAAAGATGGACATGGCGACCGGCGTCGCTCCCGACGGGACCTGTCGAATGAGTTCGGCCTGGAAGGTTACGTTAAACAGGGTCGACGAGCAGCCCAACATCAGGCAGACGGCCAGCATCCATTCCCATTGCGACGACGCCAACTGCCACAGGGCGAGCATCAGTACCAGGCCGATGAAGCCCAGGCGAATGATGCCGTAGCGGTAGTGGTTGTAAAAATGAGAGAAAATATAGCTGCCGATGAGGCCGCTGACGCCGAGGAGCATGAGCGTCGACGTAATGCCGTCAGCACTGAACTGCGCTACCAGCTTCAAGAAAGGTTCGATATAGCTGTAAACGGTAAAATAGGCCGTCGCAAACAGGACGGAGATCAAGTAGACACTGACGACGAGGGGATTTTTTAAGAGTCTCGGCAATTCGTCCCGCGAAAAAGACGAATGACTGCGCTGGGCCGGGACGAAACGGAACAAGTAGACCAAAACCAACAAGGCCACGACGGTAATGCTGACAAAGGTCATGCGCCAACCGGCATAAAGGCCGATGACCCGCCCCAAGGGAAGGCCGAAAATCATGGCCACGGACGAGCCGGTAATGATCATGCTGAGGGCCAGGGGCCGATGTACCCGGGTGACTAAGCGGGCCGCCATGGGGGCTGCAATGGACCAGAAAACGGAGTGGGCACAGGCGACCAAGATACGGGCAGCGACCAGCATGGGATAGTTGACGGCAATCCCCGACAGGAATTGCCCTAAGGCAAAGACACTGAGGGTCGCCAATAAGAGTTTCCGCAGTTCAACGCGGTAGAGTACGAGCATCAGCGGCAGGGACAATAAGGCCACCATCCAGGCGTAGATCGTAATCATGATGCCCGTCTGGTCTTCGGTCATCCCAAAGGACTGAGAAATGTCAATGAGCAGCCCGATGGGCATGAATTCAGAGGTATTGAAAATAAAGGCCGATACGGTAAGCCCCAAGAGGGGCAGTACATATTTTAAAGGAATAGTGCGAAGCATGAGAGTCCTCCTTTTTGCAAAATTGAACTTCTTTATGGTACTCGCCGTCCCTGTAAAAGTCAAGATTGTTTGGTATGCAAAAAAAAGAAACCTGCCATAAGGCAGGTTTCTTTAAGGAGAGTACAGTCAGTGTATTCTAACCGGACGATCTTACATCATGCCGGGCATACCGCCCATGCCGGCCGGTGCTGCCGGAGCTGCCGGAGCCGGTTCCGGTTTGTCAGCAACCAAGGTTTCCGTCGTGAGGACGAGAGCTGCGATGGAAGCTGCATTCTGAAGAGCCGTACGGGTTACTTTGGCCGGATCGACGATACCGGCTTTAACCATATCGACATATTCTTCTTTAAGGGCATTGAAGCCTACGCCGTCATCGGATGCTTTGACCTGAGCGACGATGACCGAGCCTTCGAGGCCGGCGTTTTCAGCGATCTGACGGAGCGGAGCTTCAACAGCGCGTTTGACGAGGTTGATACCGGTCTGAATGTCGCCTTCTTCTTTGAATTCGTCGAGGGCCGGGAGGATGTCGATGAGGGTCGTGCCGCCGCCGGATACGATACCTTCTTCAACAGCTGCGCGAGTAGCGTTGAGAGCATCTTCGAGGCGATATTTCTTATCTTTCAATTCAACTTCCGTAGCAGCGCCGACTTCGATGACAGCGACACCGCCGGACATCTTAGCCAAACGTTCCTGGAGTTTTTCTTTATCGAAATCAGACGTCGTGTCAGCGATCTGAGATTTAATCTGAGCTACGCGTTCTTTGATGGCCTGAGCGTCGCCGTGGCCTTCAACGATCGTCGTTTCATCTTTCGTTACGCGGACCTGGCGAGCCGTGCCGAGGTCTTCCATGGTAACGCTGTCGAGTTTACGGCCGACATCTTCCGTGATGACCGTAGCACCCGTAAGGGTTGCAATATCCTGCAGCATAGCTTTGCGGCGGTCGCCGAAGCCCGGAGCTTTAACGGCAACGGCTTTGAAGGTGCCGCGGAGGCGGTTGACGACCAAGGTAGCGAGCGCTTCGCCTTCGACGTCTTCAGCGATGATGAGCAGTTCTTTGCCGGACTGAACGACTTTTTCGAGAACCGGGAGCATTTCCTGAATAGAAGCGATCTTGCGGTCCGTAATGAGGATATACGGTTCGCTCATGACAGCTTCCATCTTATCCGGGTCGGATACCATGTACGGGGAGATGTAGCCGCGGTCGAACTGCATGCCTTCGACGACGGAGAGCTGCGTACCCATGGTCTTCGATTCTTCAACGGTGATGACGCCGTCTTTGCCGACTTTTTCCATAGCGTCTGCAATGAGGCCGCCGACTTCTTCGTCACCGGCAGAAATGGATGCTACCTGTGCGATGGAAGCTTTGTCGGAAACGGGGATCGAACGTTTCTTGATTTCTTCGACGAGTTTCGCCGTAGCTTTTTCAATGCCGCGTTTGAGGATCATCGGATTGGCACCGGCAGCGACGTTGCGCATGCCTTCTTCGATCATAGCCTGAGCCAGGATCGTAGCCGTCGTCGTGCCGTCACCGGCTACGTCGTTGGTCTTGGTAGCGACTTCTTTGACGAGCTGAGCGCCCATGTTTTCAAAGGGATCTTCCAATTCGATATCGCGGGCGATGGTAACACCGTCGTTGGTAATCGTCGGAGCCCCGAATTTTTTATCGAGAACGACGTTGCGGCCTTTAGGCCCTAAGGTAACTTTTACGGCATTTGCCAAAGCGTCGACGCCTTTGCCGAGGGCACGACGTGCATCTTCATTGAACAAAATCTGTTTTGCCATCTTTAACACACTCCTATATGAAAAGTCAGTAGTTTTAATTTATTAGATAATAGCCAGAATGTCGCGTTCGCTGACGATTAAATAATCGGTGCCTTCGAATTTGACTTCCGTACCGGCATATTTCGAGAAAATAATCTTGTCGCCAACTTTAACATCCAATGCAAGGCGTTTCCCGTCATCCAGAAGCTTGCCCGAACCAACGGCGATGACTTCACCCTGACTCGGTTTTTCTTTAGCGGTGTCCGGTAAAAAGATACCGCTTGCAGTTTTTTCTTCTTGTTCCAATACGCGGATAACGACGCGATCTCCTAACGGTTTTAACATTGTATATTCCTCCTTAGACGTAAGTTGCTAGTCTTTATCAGCACTCTTCACTTCTGAGTGCTAACTTACAATATATATATTAGCCATTAAAGGTGAAAAAGTCAAGGCTTGGACCTCAACTTTTTCTTTAATGGCTCTATTTTTTTTGACCTTTTATCTTTTCAGCGCCGGCAATGACCGATTCAGCCACTGTTTTCAAGGGTTTGCGGTTCTTCATGCTGTATTGCTGGAGGCGCCGGTAGGCTTCGTCTTCGGAAATATGGTATAAGTCCATGAGGCAGCCTTTGGCCCGATCGACGGCCTTGCGGGTTTCAATCCGGTCGTTCATCTCTTCCAGCTGTCGGGCCGCTTCCCGCTGGCGACTGAATTGGGCCATGGCAATTTCAATGGCCGGAAAGAGGTTGACCGGGCTCACCGGTTTTACCAGGTAGCCGAGAACGCCCGAGTCTTTCGCTTTATCGACCATGTCCTCCTGGCTGTAGGCCGTAAGGAGCAGCACCGGCGCCAGTCCTTCATGACCAATCATGCGGGCAGCGTGGATGCCGTCCAGGCGCGGCATCTTGATATCTAATAAGACGATGTCCGGCTTTTCCCGGCGCACCAATTCCAGGGCTTCCAGTCCGTCTGCCGCTTCACCGACGACGGTATGGCCGGCATCTTCCAGCATTTCACATAAATCCATTCGAATGATCGATTCATCGTCCCCTATTACAATGCGATATCCCATGATTTAGTCCCCCCTCTTTGACAATGGAAAGCGAATGACCGCCGCCGTCCCCTGCGGCTGCGCCTTAGAAAAGGCAATCGTTCCGTGCAGATCCTTTTCGATCAGCGTTTGAACGATGGCCATGCCGAGATGTTTTCGCTTCGTTTCCTTCTCGGCCTGATCCATGCCGACACCGTCGTCACAGACGGTAATGACGCAAGCGTCGCCTTCACAGCGAATCGCAATGGAAATCACGCCGTCCGACCGGCCTTCAAACCCGTGGATGATGGCATTGGTAATGAGTTCATTGAGGATCAGGGCCAAGGACGTGACGACATCGGAAGGCAGGAGCAGTTTATCGCCGGAAAACTTCGTCTCGACGCGGCATTCCTTACTGACCAAGCTGTGGGCCAGGAGGTTGAGCAATTTCTGAGCGACGTCGGACAAATTGATGTTTTCATCATCGTCATAGGACAGGGTCTCATGGACCAGGGCGATACTCAAAATCCGATTCAGGCTCTCCTTTAAGACGTCCCGTGCTTCGTCACTGGCCGTCCGCCGCATCTGCATCCGCAGCAGGCTGGCAATGGTCTGCAAATTATTTTTGACCCGGTGGTGGATTTCCTTGATGACCGACGTCTTGACCATCAATTCCGCTTCTTTGCGATGGAGTTCGGTCCGTTCCGTCAAGATGGAAATGACCCGCCGCACCTTGCCGCGCTGCAAAATGGGAATGACCCGCCGCGATACGACGGCGTCGCCGACGGTGATATCGTCCGCCAAACCATTGGCCGCGGCCAAGACCTGTTTGCCGCCGGTCACATCGAGGCTGGTATTGTAAATATTGGTACCCGTAATGATCCCGTGCTGACCGCACATGTGGAGGATGCTGTCAGCCATGTCGTCGGCATAAATGACGATGCCGTTGCAGTTAACCAGAACGACGCCGTCCTGAATCGATAAGGGCCGGTACATGGAATGAAAATCCATCGGTACTTGGAGGGACAGGAAAGCCGTTTCGGTCAACAACTCCCGATTATCTTCTACGACGCCGACAAAGGCGATGACGGCAATGGTCCTGCCGCCGTTATCGACAAAGGGATAGGCCACAATGGGCGCCGTACGGCCGTATTCGATTTCCTTTTCCCCATGCATGGCTTTTCCGTCTTGAAAGACCTGAAAATTGAGCGGTTCTTCATAATGGGAAAAAACCGTCCCCGGTTCGGCCGGTTCATTTTGCCGCCCCTTCTGCAAAAGCGGCGTCCGATGAGCGGCCAGGACCAGCGTCCCCTTACGCCGGCCGGGCACGTAGACGAAGAGCTCCCGGTGCGACAAGTCGCTGGCAAACTGCAGCAGCTCTTCACTATTTTGTAAGATATGGATCTGAACCGGCGACAGCGTGCTGGCTGTCCGGCAAATGGGTGCAAGTGCAGTCACGGAAATCCCCCCAGTACGGCCTCAAAGATTATTCCCCGGTAATCGGCAGGGCCGGCTTGGCATTGAGTGTCAAATCGGCAAAGCGACCGGCCTTGGCCATATAGTAAGCCCGGCAGCCGATCATGGCTCCGTTGTCGGTGCAAAGGATCGGGTCGGGATGGTAAAAGGCATAGCCTTTTTTATCGCAGGCTTCCTGCATGGCCGCCGACAGGCATCCGTTGGCAGAGACGCCGCCGGCCAGGACGATTTTCTTGGCATTGCTGTACGAAGCGGCGTCCATCGTCTTTTCCACTAAGGTTTCGACGACGGTCTTTTGGAAGCTGGCGGCGACGTCGGCGGCATTATAGGACTCGCCGCGCTGTTCCTGCGTATGAAGATAGTTGAGGACAGCCGATTTCAAACCGCTGAAGCTGAATTCAAAGTTATGGCGTTCATGAAGGGCTTTAGGAAACTCAATAGCATCGGGATTGCCGTCTTTGGCCAGCTTTTCAATCTGCGGGCCGCCGGGATAGGGATACCCCATGACCCGGGCAATCTTGTCGAAGGCTTCGCCGGCTGCATCGTCGCGGGTCTGGCCCATGAGCTTGAAGGAATTATAGTCATTGATCTGGACGAGCTGCGTATGGCCGCCGGAAACGACGAGAGCCAAAAAGGGCGGTTCCAGTTCGGGATGACTGAGGAAGTTGGCAAAAATATGGCCTTCCATGTGGTTGACGCCGACTAAAGGTTTATCGGCAGCAAAGCTGATGGCCTTGGCCGCAGCCACGCCGACTAAGAGGGCGCCGACCAAGCCCGGGCCGTAGGTGACGCCGATATGGTCGATATCGGAGAGGGTGACCTTGGCCGTATCGAGGGCTTCTTTGATGATGGGCATGACGTATTCAATGTGTTGACGCGAGGCGATTTCCGGTACGACACCGCCGAATTTCCGGTGGATCGGTACCTGCGTCGATATGATATTGGAGCGAATGTGACGGCCGTCTTCGATGACGGCGGCCGACGTTTCGTCACAACTGGTTTCGAGTGCTAAGGTGTACATAGATTTCATCCTTTTTTCTATACTAAATGGCGGAGCCATCGATAATTTTCTTTGGTGCAGTTCATAATGTAAGCATCTTCTACAGGCTGAGAATAATAGCCCTTGCGAATGGCCGTCTTTTCGTAGCCCAGCTTTTCATATAAGGCAATGGCGGCCGCATTCGATAAGCGTACTTCCAAAAAAACGGAGCGGCAGCCGTCGTGAAAAATGGCTTCCATGGCCGTGCGCAGCAAGGTTTCGCCGTAGCCGAGGCCCCGCGCCGACGGATGGACGGCGATGTTGGCCAATTGACCTTCGTCGGCAATGAGCCACAGATCGGCATAAGCGGCCACCGTCCCGTCTTCCCCTTCCAAGACGTAGTAGCGGGCGACGCGGTTGTCGAATTCAGCCCGCAGAGATTGGTGAGACCAGGGGGAAGAAAAGGACGCCTCTTCAATAGCGATGATGTCCGGCAAGTCCTGAATCACGGCCCTTCTGATTGTTACTGACATGGTGCGCTGCCGTGCCGTTTTTCCCAAAGGACTTCGGCTTCACTGCGGCGAAGGTACGACGGCGTCAAGGTCATGCAGTCGTCGTAATCACCGGCGGCAAAGCGGATGTTTGCCCCGAGGGCTACGCTTCCGGCACGGGGAATGACCATCGTCGGCGGTGCCATGCGGAAAAGGTCGGTCCGGCCTTCGATTTTCCCCCGCCCTTTCAAGGAACCGTCGCCGCAGAATACGACGGGCTGTCCTTCGCCTTCAAGGGTATCTAAAACATCCGTAAGGGGTGCGATATAGATATCTTTTTCCGTCAAAAGCTTCGTCCGATCCCAGCGGTAGACACCGGCGTAGACGTTGCCCTTTTGGGCATCGATCAGGGTGCATACCCGATCGGATGTGCCGACAAAATTATAGGCCAGGCTGATGGGGGTCGTGACCCCGACGATGGGGACATTCCAGGCAAAGGAAAGGCCCTTGGCCGTCGCAAGGCCGATGCGCAGGCCCGTAAAAGAGCCGGGGCCGATGGAAACGGCCACGCCGTCGATCTGAGATTTCGTAACCGAGGCTTTGGCCAGCATGTCGGCAATATGGGGCATGAGCTGTTCCGAATGGGTCAGCCGTGCCTGAATCGTAAGTTCAGCCCGCAGGGTGTCTTCGTGGAGCAAGGCGACACTCGATACGAGGCTCGATGTTTCAATGGCTAAGAGCATAGTTCTGTACCTCATTTTCTATAGACTGCCAGCGATTTCCGGAAAAGTCGAAGTGAAACAGGCGTTCCGTCGGGCTCATCTTTTCAATGGTGACGGTGGCTGCATCGTCAGGCAGGCGGTCCGGGAATTTTTCAGACCATTCGATGACCGTGACGCCGCTGTCGATATAGTCTTCAAAGCCCAGATCATCGAGTTCATATTCTTCTTCCAAACGATAAAAATCGAAGTGCTGGAGAGGAATCGTATTTTCATAGTAATTCAACAGGGTAAAAGTCGGGCTGACGACGACATCGTCAATCCCCATCCCTTTGGCAATGCCTTGGACAAAGTGGGTCTTGCCGGCGCCCAGGTCACCGCGCAGGGCCAAGACAGAGCCGTCCGTCAGCAAGGGGCCTAAAAAGGCGCCGAGGGCGATGGTTTCTGCCTCGGAGTGCGTTTTAATATCGATCGACATAGGTTTATCTCCTCTCAAAGTGATCCCAGCCCTTGGGCAAGAGGACCGACTCTTTCCCGTCATGCTGCAACAGGACCCGCCCGGCTCCTGCGCGGACAGTACCGATTGGCGTAACGTCGGGATAGTCGGCTTTCAGGGCTTTAAAATCATCAGGGGCCATGGTGAAGACCAATTCATAGTCTTCGCCGCCGTTAAAGACGAAGTTCAACAGGTGTTTTCCCGATTCGGCAGCCCAGGCCTTCAATTCCGCACTGGTCGGAACGGCACTGCCGTCGATGACCAGTTCCACGCCGCTGGCTTTTGCGATTTCATTGGCCTCACTGGCCAACCCGTCGCTGATATCATTGAGGCTGTGGCAGCCATGCTTTACTAAAAGGCGTCCTAATTCGATGCGCGGCACCGGGCATTGATGGGCCTTTTTCAAGGATTCATAACCTTCTCGTCCTTGGAGCAGTACGTCGAGACCTCCCGAAGAATCGCCGACCGTATGAGAGACGGCAATGATATCGCCGTCCTTAGCGCCGCTGCGCCGCAAAGCTTTGTCGGCTTCAATTTCACCGAAAGCAGCGACGGTGATGACGGCACCTTCTTTCGCCATGACCGTATCGCCGCCGAGGATATTGACTTCATAATCGCGGCAGATATCCTTGATGCCCCGATACAGTTCGACGACATCATCGATTTCCATGGACGAAGTCAAGGCCGTCGACAAGACGACCTGCGTCGGGACGGCTCCCATGGCCGCAATATCACTGAGGTTGGACGCCACCGATTTAAAGCCGACGTCATACCACTCAGCCGTCTTTCCGATAATAAAATGGCTGTTCTGGACCATCGTATCGATGACCGTTACCTGCTGCCAACCCGGCGTCGTCCGGTAGACAGCGCCGTCATCACCGATGCCGATGACGACATTTTCCGGATGATATAAGGTATTTTCTTTGATAATATCGATTAAGCCGAATTCTCCGACATCTGAAATTTTCATGACAAAACCCCCAGATCACTATGCTTCATAAGAAAGTCCATGGTCTTCACACCACTTCTTGGCTATCTTTTCAAATTCCATCTGCTGGAAGGTGTACCAATACTGGACGAGTCCCATATCCCGCAGTTCCTGTTCAAGCTGCCCCAGGGATTTTCCGGCTTCGATGGAAGCGGCAAAGGCTGCACGCTGGTCGGCATCCTTCATCATGGGTACAAACCCCTTTATCATCTCAGGCAGGTTCAAATCGGCCTGCGTCGGCAGTTTGATATAGTCGTCAGGATGAGCCGTCACATCATTATCGGTCGGTTCATTCCCGGGAATTTCAGTCACCAAGGTCAACTTCCCGTCGTCTTTATGTACATAGAATTTAAGGTACGGATTATTTAATTCAAAAGCTTTCAATAAGTCTTCCAATTGAACTTTCATCAAGTATACATCCCTTTCATCTGATCCAACGTATTTATTTATTATAGCATGGATAAGAGCCAGTCAAAAGGAAAAAAGATTCGTAAAAAAGCCATCAACAAAATGTTGATGGCTTTTAATGGTGACCCGGTAGGGATTCGAACCCTAGACCTACTGATTCGTAGTCAGTCACTCTATCCAGCTGAGCTACCGAGTCATGTGGGAATGAAGATTGAACTTCATTCCGTTTTTTGTGGCAGGGGCAGAAGGAATCGAACCCTCAACCAA
>DCJQ01000042.1 GCA_002319965.1 Megasphaera sp. UBA1696 | reverse complement strand
AAAGTAAAAATAATTAAATATTATTTTTACTATTACTTTTTGTAATTTTTAAATTATCTAAAAATCGCATAACAAAGCCATTTATAAACGATTTATAACGAAAAGTGTCCCTCCATTTTTACTAAAAAATTACCCGGTGAAGGTTTTCGAACCTTCGCCGGGTAATGAGATTAAAGATTTCTATTCTTTTCTGCCGAAGCACTGACGGCCTTCATGACCGCAGCCCGGAAACCGTTTTCTTCCAAAGTCTGTACGGCTTCAATGGTCGTTCCGCCGGGAGAGCAGACGGCATCTTTCAAGGCACCGGGATGGGTTCCCGTTTCCAAGACCATCTTAGCTGCCCCTAAGACGGTCTGAGCGGCAAAGGTATAGGCCATCTGCCGCGGCATACCTTCGCGGACGGCACCGTCGGCCAAGGCTTCGATAAACAGGTAGACATAAGCCGGACCGCTGCCGCTGAGACCGCAGACGGCGTCGATCAATTTTTCATCGACAACTTCAGCTTTGCCAAAACTGGAAAAAATATCGACAGCACCGGCCGTTTCTTCAGCCGTCACGTTGCCGTTTAACGAAATCGAGGCCATGCCTTCTCCGACCATGGCCGGCGTATTGGGCATGACGCGAACGATTTTAGTCTTCTCTCCGGCATAGTCGGCAAGGGTTTCCAAAGAGAGGCCGGCGGCAATCGAAATGAGGACCGTGTCCGATGCCAGCCCGTCACGAACAGCATAAATCGCCGGTTTCATCATATTCGGCTTGACGGCCATAATAAGCGCTTGGGAGAGCTTTGCTAATTTCAGCGGTGAATCGACGACGACAGCTCCCGTTTCTTTCGCTAAGGCATCTGCTTTTTCCCGATGGATATTGTACAGATAGATATGATCTGCAGCCATAGCCTTCGAAGATACCAGGCCTTTGACGATAGCCTGTCCCATATTACCGGTTCCGCAGACACCGATAGTTTTAAACATAAGCCCAATCCTTTCCTCAGCCGTTACTGCTGAACGCCGACGGCATCAAAGGTCGCTTTGATCTTAGCCGCCAGTCCGTGAATCTTTTTCTTGGAAACGGAGCAGACAGCCAAGCGGATACCTTTTTCCAAGGGAACGAGGAAGATATTTTCCTTTTCCAATTCGTCACAGACTTTCTGAGCGCCGATTAAGGGGATGGTAATGAAGAACCCGGAAATATAGCGCAGATATTTCAAACCGCATTCGTCGGCTTCCTTCATGAACAAATCGGCCCGTTCCTGAATGAGATGAAAATACTTGGCCCGTTCAGCATCGAGTTCAGCAACTTTCGCCGGATCCTTGCAGATATTGGCCATGACCTTCATGGCAGCGCTGTTGGAGTTGGACCACGTAGCACGGCTGGTATACTGGTTGATGGCAACAAATTCATCGGCAATATCTTTATTCTGGGTAATACCGATCATAGCCCCCATACGCTGCCCGTACATGGTAAAGCCCTTGCTGCAGGTATAGGCCACGATGATGAAGACATTATCCGGCATGTTACCGAATTTTTTGAAGAACTTGCGGCATTCATGTTTTTCACCGCTGTAGTCAAGATAAGCTACATCAGAGACGAAGATAATATTTTTATCCTGCCCTTTGACGACGTCTTTAAGGAAGGACAGAACCTGATCCCAATCGGAGTCGGACAGACCGAAACCGGTCGGGTTGTTGGCCGGTGAATTCATGATGATAACCGTGTTGTACTGCTTGGCAACCATATCACTGACATGTTCTTTAAAACTTTGGAAATTAAATTTCCCGTCGTCCGTCAATAAGTTAAATTCCCGCAGCTTCCGACCGTTATCGTGACACATGGAACCGTAGGCACCCCAGTGCCAGTCACTGGTCAGGATATCATCACCCCATTCAGAATAATTGTGAATGACATGATGGAGAACGCCGGAACCACCGGACGTAGCACAGGCACGAATGTAGCCGTCCGGACGGGATTCACCAAAGCACTGATCAATGGCAGCTTCCAGATAATCGGGATAGCCCTGGATGGGTGCATAAGCGACGATTTCTTTCGGTGTCAGTGCTTTATAAGCTTTTTGTACGACATCGAGCATGACCAAATTGCCGTCTTCATCGAGCAAAGAACCGACAGTCCCGTTGATGACTTTATCAGCCCCTAATGTTTCTGTCAAAGCAACGGCCCGATTGTTTGCGCCAAAAATTTTATCTTCAGCACTCTTCCCCTTTGCCTGCGGTGCTGCAACACTTTTTACCATATGAATCAACTCCCCTTTCTTAGTTACATACACATTTATACCACATTCAAAGTAGAATGACAACAAACAGTCTATATATATCTGCGATGTATTCAAAATACAAAGGATATACACGGCCTGCTGCTTATCCTTTTCTGTATTTGCATGAATGGCTTAAAATAATTGTATAAGTGTCAGAAAAATCGTTTCATGAGGGAATCGTCAACTACTATAATTATATGTATTATAGTGAATAGCTATTATAAAAAGACTGAAAAAAGAGACAAGCCCTTGGAGCTGCATCTTTCGAGGTATGCCTCGTAAAGCGGACTATGGGACGGGAGGATACGTTGACGAGAAGAAAGGTTCGCATTTTAACGTATCGATTTCCTTGAGAGCATCCGACTGGTCGCCCTCGACATCCGTCTGAAAAGATGTCATATGAGTGAGATGACTTCTGTCTAGTCGCTTGCAGCATCCATCTTAAAGGCCGGCACATCGTTCTGATGACGACAGCCTCGTCGTCATTCGCATCCGTCGAAAACCTGACACATTATGCCGACTGCGGCAGATTTGTCGCTTCGCATCCGTCTGAAAACCGGACACATCATGCTGACTGCGGCAGACTTGTCGCCTCTCGGCATCCGTCGCAAAGGCTGACACATTGTTCCGATAACGGCAAGCTCGTCGTCTTTCGACATCCGTCATTTCTTTATTTCATCATTCATATAATAAAAGAAGCACTAGCATTTGCTAGTGCTTCTTTGCTTAATCAGCGGCTTCCTAT
>DCJQ01000026.1:62295-86926 GCA_002319965.1 Megasphaera sp. UBA1696 | reverse complement strand
GATTGAATTATCTCGAGTGTCCTAGTTGGTATTGCAATTAACCTTTTTTTCTTCCCCTTGGAGAAAAGAACGCAGCACGTTATCCTTCGTGCTGCGTATCCAAGTTGAGGAACAAGGTAAATTCATTTTTAAAGTAAAGTTTGACTGATCCGACCGGCCCGTTACGATGCTTCGCCAGGATAACCTCCGTAATGTGTTGGTTTTCCGTTTCCTTATCGTAATAATCTTCTCGATATAAGAAGGAAACGATGTCGGCATCCTGTTCAAGAGCCCCCGATTCACGGAGGTCACTGAGCATGGGCCGCTTATCCTGACGGCTTTCTACGCTTCGGCTGAGCTGAGACAAGGCGATTAAAGGCACTTTGAGTTCCCGGGCTAAGGCCTTCAGTGATCGGGAAATTTCAGAGATTTCCTGCTGTCGGCTTTCCGAGTTGCGCCCCTGCATGAGCTGCAGGTAGTCGACGATAATGAGGTCCAGGCCATGCTCTGACTTTAGCCGCCGCGCCTTAGAACGCATTTCGGCAACGGAAATCCCCGGCGTATCGTCGATGTAGACCGGCGATTCATAGAGCTTGTCACAGGCATCGGTAAGGCGCGTCCATTCGTCATCACTGTTGAGCTGACCCGTACGCAGCTTTTGTGAATCGATATGGGCAATCTGGCAGAGCAGACGCTGTACGAGCTGTTCCTGAGACATTTCCAGGGAAAAGAAGGCCACTGTCTTTCGCTGACGGACGCCGACATTCTGGGCAATGTTCAGGGTAAAGGCCGTCTTACCCATACTGGGCCGGGCGGCGACGAGGATGAGATCAGACGGTTGAAGGCCCGATGTCATGCGGTCGAGGTCGCGAAATCCCGTAGGAAGGCCCGTAAGACCGGCCTTATTTTCATAAAGTTTGGTAATTTTATCGAGGGTCGTTTCGACGACGGCGCCGACGGAG
Organism: Megasphaera sp. UBA1696; assembly: GCA_002319965.1. GTDB lineage: Bacteria > Bacillota > Negativicutes > Veillonellales > Megasphaeraceae > Megasphaera. The sequence goes on along the minus strand of DCJQ01000026.1, from coordinate 85,985 downwards.
GCAAAGTCGCCGCGATTTTTCGTATCCGACAGCTGCAGAATCTTTCGTTCGGCATCATCGAGGAGGTCCTCCGGCTCCTTTTCTCCGTCATAGGCTTCGGTCGTCAATTCGGTACACGTCGAAATAAGGTTCCGCGCCAAGGCTTTTTCAGAAACGATGTTGGCGTGGTATTCGATGTTGGCTGCCGTCGCGACCATATTAGGCAGCTGCAGGACGTATTCGACACCGCCGACATCATCCAGGCGCTTCATGCGCCGCAGCTCTTCGGTTAAGGTAATGACGTCGATTTCTTTATTTTCCCGGTGCAGATGTTCCATGCCCTCAAAGATGACGCGGTGGACATCCCGATAAAAGTCGTGCGACTGCAGTCGTTCCATCGCCAAGATGACCGCATCATGGCTTAGGAGCATAGCTCCGAGGACAGCTTGTTCGGCTTCGACATTCTGCGGTGGCACCCGCTGTTCCATACTATGATTCCCCCTATTTGACCAACATCAATTTCAGTACGTCGTCAATATCAGCGGCATAATGGATATCGAGCCCCAGATGGCGTTCCGGAATGTCATGAGAATTTTCCTTAGGGATGATGATGCCCTTCATGCCGGCCTGGCAGGCCCCGTAGGCTTTTTCAAAGACGCCGCCGACAGGTTTGACCTGACCTTGGATCGAGATTTCCCCGGTAAGGGCCATGTCCTGACGGACGGGCACGCCGGATACGGCTGAAATAAGGGCCGTCGTAATGGCGCAGCCTGCCGACGGGCCGTCGATATTGCCGCCGCCAACAAAATTGATGTTGACGTCGTAATCGGAAAGCTCCTTCCCCGTCACGCGGCGCATAACAGCTGCCGCATTGAACATCGAGTCCTTGGCCATCGAGCCTGCCGTATCATTGAATCGGTAGTATCCTTTTCCAGGTTCTCGCGCCGGAAAGGCAACGGCTTCAATTTCAATGGCAGATCCCAGGTACCCGGCAACGCCAAGGCCGAACACCTTGCCGACGACGGGCGTATTGCTGGCCTTTTCCGTCACATAAGGAACGAGGCGGCTGATCTGGGCAACGCGGCGGACATGGTCCTTGGTAATGCGCACGTGGTCTTTATTTCCCGACTGGAATACAGCCAATCCGTAGGTATCGGCCAGGATGTTGACGGCCTTTCGCCCTTCAATGGTAAATTCGGCAATGGACTTCGCGACGCCGTCTTCAAGGGATGCCCCCAGTTGTTCCGCTGCATGAGAAACGATCTTTTCGATGTCCGTCGGAATGAGCGGTTCAAAAAAGATTTCCGCACAGCGCGAGCGAATGGCTGGATTGATTTCCGACGGGTCTCTCGTCGTGGCTCCGATGAGAATGAAATCTGCCGGTGCCCCTTCGGCAAAGAGTCTGCGGATATATTGGGGAACGTTGGGATCGTCTTCATCGTAATAAGCCGATTCGAAGCGAACCCGCTTGTCTTCCATGACTTTTAACAATTTATTGAGCAGCATCGGATCCATTTCACCGATCTCATCGATGAATAAGATGCCGCCATGAGCTTCGGTGACCAGGCCCGGTTTCGGTTCCGGAATGCCCGTATCGGCCAAATCACGGCGAGCCCCCTGATAAATCGGATCGTGAACCGAGCCGATGAGGGGGTTGGTCATATCCCTCGAATCCCAACGAAGGGTCGTCCCGTCCGTTTCCACAAAGGGAGCCTTGGGACCAAAGGGTGTAAATGCCAGTTTCTTCGCTTCATCAAGGACGATGCGGGCAGCCGTCGTCTTGCCGACGCCGGGCGGTCCGTAGAGGAGCAGGTGCTGTGGATAGACGGAAGCCAGCTTGCTTTGCATCGCTTCGACGGCCCTTTCTTGACCGACGATGGCACTGAGCCGTTTCGGCCGTACCCGTTCCATGACCGATTCCGTAAGTTCGACCTTTTCGAGGTCATCTAATTCTTTGAGCTTGCGCTTGGTCTGCTGCGTTTCTACGTCATGCAGTTCTTCTTTGATGAGTTCCATCTTGATTTCCCGCACGTATTCCTGCTGCTTTTCGTCCATGCGCTGGGTAATTTTCTTTTCCAGTCGTTCTTCAACGGCCTGACGGGCCAGCATTTCGGCAAGGACCATTTCAAGCTCATTGAGGACATTAATGACTTCGTCGTCGCCGGGCACCTTATCGTACGATACGTCTTCGTAAATGAGACGCTGCAGGCCGACCAGACGCTGGCGGGGGTCTTCGGAATGAATGTACGACAAGGCTGAGTATTTGCTGGCACGGAGAACCATTTTTTCAGACCCTATAAGGCCAGTAAAAGCGCCATAAAGCACATTAACCTGACGGCGGAGTTCTTCCTCCGCCGTAGGTTCTAAGTACTTATGGCGCTGTAACAGTTTATCCAATAATTCTTTCATTGTACCCTCTTGCGGCTAGTAAATCAGCCTTCTACAACGTGTATTTTAATGACACTGGTAATGGTCGGATGAACACGGATGGTGACATCGTAGTCGCCGACAGATTTAATCGGATCCTTGATTTCAACTTTCTTCTTGTCAAGGTCGATGTCATACTGTTCCTTCGCAGCGTCACTGATGTTCTTGCCGGTAATGGCTCCGAATACCTTGCCGCCTTCACCGACTTTAACGGGAATCGTGAGCTCTACCTTCTTGAGCTGACTGGCCAAGATGACCGCTTCATCCGATGCGACTTGGGCCTTATGCTGAGCTGCGGCTTTCTTCTGCTTGGCATCGTTGATATTTTCCGACGTGCCCGGCGCTGCTAATTTACGGGGCAGGAGAAAATTACGGCCATAGCCTTCGGAAACTTCGACGATGTCTCCTTTTTTCCCGAGTTTCTTTACATCTTCTAATAAGATTACCTTCATTTTTCATCAATCTCCTTATTTTTATCTAACGTTTCACGGAGAGCCGCCATGACGACGTCTTGTGCTTCTTCCATCGTGCGCCCTTTGACCTGGGCACCGGCTACGGTGCGATGACCGCCGCCGCCAATGGCTTCCATGACGAGTTGTACATTGATATCGCCTCGCGACCGGGCACTGACGCCAATATAACCGTCGTCGAGGTAGTAAAAAGTAAAGCTGGCTTCGACCTTGTCGATATTAACCAAGGCATCGGCAGCCTGTGCGGCAATGATCATGGCGTTAGCCTGCCCCTTAGGACAACTGGCAACAGCAATGCCGTCTTTAATGCGAGCTCCCGACAGGATGGCAGCCCGGTCCTTTACGGTATCAAAATCACAGCTGAACAGATTGCGGACGATGTCGGGATCGGCACCGCAGCGGCGAAGATAAGAAGCCGCATCAAAGGTACGGACGCCGGTCTGGACGGCGAAGTTCTTGGTATCGACGACGATGCCCGCATAGAGGGCCGTCGCTTCGATTTTAGCCAGATCTACATCTTCCTGGAAATACTGTAAGAGTTCCGTTACGAGTTCACTCGTCGACGAACTCGACGTTTCCGTATACGTAAGCAGCGGTTTTTGGATAAAATCCGAACTGCGGCGGTGGTGGTCGATGACGACGCGGTGATCGGTCTTGGTCAAGAGTGCCGGCGCCGCCGTCATATCCGGCCGGTGCGTATCGGTGATGAACAGCAAGGTCTGGTTATTGCAAATTTTTTCTGCCGTTTCCGGGGAAATGATCAAGTCTTTGAAGTCAGGATCATCCATCAGTTCCGACGTGAGTCGCTGAACGGCATCGGCCTGATCGCTGAGGACGACATGGACCGGCTTTTCAGCCAGACGGGCCATGTGCGCAACGCCGACGGCAGCACCGAGGCTGTCATAATCTTCCCGTTCGTGCCCCATAACCAGGACCATTTCACTATTATCGATGAGTTCATGGATGGCTTGGGATACGACGCGGGCCCGTACGCGAGTATTCTTTTCGACGCTCCGCGTCTTGCCGCCATAAAAATGAGGTGACCCATCGTCTTCATAGACGACGACCTGGTCACCGCCGCGCCCTAAGGCCAAATCGAGGCCTGCCCGGGCTTTATCGGCTAATTCATTGAAGTCGGCCTTGCCGGCAGCGATGACGTCGCTCGGAAAGAGAGCCACGCCCATACTGAGGGTAACGGGAATCTGGTTTACCGTATGGATGGCACGAATTTTTTCTAAGAAAGCAAAGTTGTTCTCTTTATAAAATTCGAGTGTTTCCCGGCTCATACAGGCGATGTACTTTTCATTGCCGTAGCCGCGAATGAAGCAGTTATGCCCGGACAGTTCGCCAATGAGGGCGTTGTTGACATTGGTCACCAATGTCGCCCGCTGGACGGCCGTCATCCCCTTGGCGACTTCTTCCATATTGTCGATTTCGATATCACAAAAAACGGGGACAGCTGCCAAAGAATTTATCTTCTGCCGTTCCGTATCGGTAATGTCTTCAAAGTAAAGGATGAGGTAGTTGTCATCTTCTGCCGCTTCGGTCTGCAAGTACTTATAGACGACGCGGTAATATCGTTCGCTAATGTGTTCAAAGAAATAGCCCGATTTTCCCCAAAATTTATCAACTTTCAAATTGGGCATGATATGATCCAGCTTCTGATCATTGTCGATATCGCCTACCCAATCACGAAAAACACTGTTAGCCCAGCACAGATTCGACTGCATATCGATGATGGCAATGCCGATAGGCAGGTTCTGTACCGCATAAGTCGATGCCTGATCGACACTGCGTGAAATGGCATCGAAAAACTGACTTATTTCTCGGCTGCGTTCATTGTGATTCTTGCGGGTCAGGACATAGGCACCGCCGGTCAGGATAACGGCCAACAAGGCAATGATCCAATTATAGACGGCAATGACAAGAATCAGCAAGACAGTAATCAGGAAAAAAGGTCCGTCCGACCGTCTTGACAGCAAATTTTTAAACATGGTTCCGCCCCCTGCACACTAACGCGTGTAATCTTTTTTTCTATAGTTCGCAAGCATGTCGAAGATGCCGGCCACAAAGGCAGCATACGAAAAAACAGGCATGACAAAAAACAAGATGAGGATCAGGGCCTGCAAGCCATTTCTCAGTTGGAAACGGCGGCTGATGAGGTACAAAATAAGGGCAATCCCCTGAACACAAAGAAAAAAGTAAGCAAGCTGAGAGAGATTCATGCCGATGATATTGAGCCAGTCAATCTCCCGGGTAACGCCCCAATACTTCATGACCAAGGCCAATATATATAAGTATATCATACAACGAGGCATTTCCCAATAACGAATCGGCAAAAAGGACTCTGCCGAAAAGCCCAGGCGCCGCAGGATAACTTGGGAAAAGGCGATATGGATATAGGCCATGATCATCATTCCCAAGGCAAAGAACATGGGCAAAAGAGATGGCAGCAATTCCCGAATCTGTGCCAGCTGGGCCATATTTTCCGTCAATTGGACATCGGACATGCCCTGTGACTTGTACTGGGCTTCCAGTGTATCCATGAGCTGGGCAAAGAAGTCATTGAACTGAGTAAAGATATTGATATCCAAGGCGACATACGCCAAGAGGCAGGTCAGGGCAAAGGCACCGGCCAAGACAGCCGCCACCGTTCCCAAAAGACGTGCAGCCGGCCATTGATTCCGAAATCCGGCCCCCAAGGCAAGGCCGACAGAGCCGAAGATAATGAACTGATAAAGTGCCGTAATCGGATCGATGAAGATGCCCATAAGGACGCCGACTGTGACGCCGAGCAGTACGGCATAACGCAGGCCGTATTTCATAAAGATAATCGTCATCGGCACGGGCATGATAAAGTAGCCAAAGAAAGAAAAGACAGGTACAAATGTACTTAGAAGCGCAAAAAGCAGCATTATGGCGGCAAAGCAACCGGCCGTCGTCAGCGGCGTAACACGCTTCTGCTCCATAGGATTTCCCCCTTCCAATAAAAACTGCGAAACAGCGGAGACAAGAGATGCCTCCGCTGTCACAGTACAACGATATGTCACGTTTTATACTTCCATAATAATCGGTAAAATCATCGGGCGGCGCCGCGTCTTTTCATAGAGATACCGGCTGAGGGTATCGCGTACTTGAGACTTGATGACGGCCCATTCGCGAATATTTCCGGCTTCACAGCGTTCGAGGACGGCGGCAACCCGGTCGTGGGCTTCGCGAATCAGTTCTTCAGAATCGCGGACATAGACGAAGCCGCGAGATACGATATCGGGGCCGGCCAAGGGATGGCTCGTGCCCTTTGCCAAAGTCATGACGACAATGACGACGCCTTCCATAGCCAGCTGCTGGCGGTCGCGGATGACGATGTTACCGACGTCGCCGACACCGAGGCCGTCGACGAAGACGCGGCCGGCATTGACATGGCCCGTCTTATGGCCGGAGCGATTCGAAAATTCAAAGATCTGTCCATTGTCACCAATGAGGACGTGATCTTTGTCGACGCCCATCATGACCGCTAAGTCGCCATGGGTCCGAAGCATGCGGTATTCACCGTGAATCGGAACGAAGTAGTTCGGCTTAATGAGTCCCAACATGAGCTTCAGTTCTTCCTGGCTGGCATGACCGGATACGTGAATTTTCTTGTCCCGACCGGCGATGACATTGGCACCGAGGCGCATGAGGTTGTCGATGGTACGGCCGACACCGGTTTCGTTACCGGGAATCGGCGTTGCCGAAATGATGACCGTATCGCCGGGCATGATGCTGACGCTGCGGTGGTTATTGGAGGCCATACGGGATAACCCGGCCATCGGTTCGCCTTGGCTGCCCGTCGTCAGGATGAGGACCTGATCGGCCGGATAACGGTTGAGTTCATCCGGTTCGATGAGGACGCCTTCGGGCACATCGAGGTAGCCCAGTTCAATAGCAACCTGAACGTTGTTGACCATGCTGCGGCCGAGAACGGTTACCTTGCGCTTGAATTGGATGGCCGTATTGATAGCCTGTTGGATACGGGAAATATTCGAGGCGAACGTCGCCAAGATAATACGGCCCTTAGCTGCACGGAAGGCCTTGCGGAAGGCATGGCCGACCGTCGTTTCCGATTCAGTGTACCCCGGCCGTTCGGCATTGGTACTGTCCGACATCAGGAGCAGTACGCCGCGGCGGCCTAATTCTGCAAATTTGTGCATGTCCATCTGTTTCCCGTCGACCGGTGTCATATCGACTTTAAAGTCCCCCGTGTGGACGATCGTTCCGACAGGAGTACGGAAATAGAGGGCACTGGCATCGGGAATGGAGTGATTCGTGTGGATAAAGCCGACTTTCATACAGCCTATCTGTACTTCGTCACCGTGATGAACTTCGTTCAAGGTGTAATTCGTAATGTGGTTTTCTTTGAGTTTCCCTTCAATAAGGCCGCATACCAATTTCGTTGCGTACACGGGCACGTTTACTTCATTGAGTAAGTAGGACAGGCCGCCGATATGGTCTTCGTGACCATGAGTAATGACGACAGCCCGTACTTTGTCCCGGTTTTCAATCAAGTAACTCATGTCCGGGATGACGAGGTCGATGCCGAACATATCGTCATCGGGGAAGGCCAGACCGGCATCGATGACGATAATATCGTTTCCGTACTGGATAACCGTCATGTTCTTGCCGATTTCACCTAAGCCACCTAAGGGAATTACCATGAGTTTTTCTTTTTTAGCCAAAATATACCTCCTAAAAATAATTATAGTTGTATCCGTTCCAACCGGAGCCCCCTATCGGAGCTACAGGTCTATCCTATATGAAGATAAAACGAACAGTAGTGGAAATAAATCCTTCTATCATATTTTCCGTTATTTCCGGGACGCTGTCAACAATCTAGCTTATTTTTTTTGAATAATCCTTCATTCTTACACAAAAATTTTACAATTACTTTCCGGTTTTAGCTGTCTTGATGATATTTTCCGAAACCGTCAGCCGGGTTCCCTCGGGCAGGGCCGCATAATCAATGGTCAAATTGACTTCGCTCATTTTAATGAAAGACTGGGATACGGCTTTTTCAGCATCATTGCGGCCAAATTCATCAACCAACGTCAAGGCCAAGCTGCGGAGCTGGTCCGTCAAGGGCAGGCTGATGCGGGAAATGCGCTTGGTCGCAGGATCGATGGTGACGACAGTCTGTACGTCGCCGACTTTCTGCAGTCCCTGAAGGACCTTGGCCAACACGCGGACCTGTTCATCGGTCATGCCTTCCTTCTTCCAGTTGGCTTCATCCGAGGCCGTATAGAGGCGGGATGCATCAAAGACGACATGATAGTCGTTGCCGCCGGCACGGGCAACCGATTTTACGCCGGCAAGAACGTTGTGGTCGCTGGTTAAATAACTGGAAATGGGTTTAGAGTCCTTTAAGTCATAGCTTTTCTTCATCCACTGGCGGTCCTTGTCCTGGCCCATATAGTAGACGTCGAGTTTATTCCCGTTCTGGACGCCATAAGCCTTGTTCTGCGGAAGGTTATCCATCGCCTGGGCAGCAAAGCCTTCGGTCTTTACTTGCGATTCGACGACAAAAGGCCGTTCCTGGATATTGATCTGATTGACGACGGCACCGTCACCGACGAAGGGCATCTTGATTCCTAAGGTCAAGGTATAAGCCCCCTGGGGATGGGCCGCCATATTGCGGGCCGCTTCTTCATACGTATCCTGAGGCGTTGCTGCCAAAGCGACGCCGCCGATAGAAGCTGCCGTCATGACCAGGCAGCAGGCCTTTTTCAAAGAGTATGTGATGTTCATATCAATTCACACCTGCTTTCTTATATAATTCATAGAAATGATGGATCGGGCCATGGCCTTTGCCAATCGGTTCGGCATGGGCGATTCCTTCAAAGACATAGGTTTTAGCAGCCTGAACGGCATCGGACAGACTCATGCCGTTGGCTAAATTAGAAGCAATGGCACTCGACAGAGAACATCCCGTCCCATGAGTGCTCGTGCTTTCAATGCGTTTTCCCTTATAGTAATGGAATTTTTCGCCGTCGAACAGGACATCCGTTGCATCGGCAATGCGGTGACCGCCTTTTACCAACACGGCCTTAGCTCCCATGGCGGCAATAGCTTTCGCCGCCCTTTCCATATCGTCAAAACTTTCAATCTTTTTACCGGTCAATACTTCCGCTTCCGGAAGGTTCGGCGTCAATACATCGGCTAAGGGCAGCAATACGTCCTTCAAAGTCTGTTCGGCTTCCGGAGCCAGCAGGCGATGGCCGCTGGTAGCAACCATGACCGGGTCGATGACGACGAAGGCCGGACGGTACTGCTTCAATTTTTCAGCAATGACTCGAATCGTTTCGGGCACACTGACCATGCCGATTTTAACGGCATCGACGTCGATATCTTCAAATACGGCATCAATTTGAGATGCGATCAGTTCCGGTGTGACGTCCATATACCCGCGAACGCCCTGTGTATTCTGCGAAACAACGGCCGTAATGACATTCAAGGCAAAGCAGCCGTGAGCACAAAAGGTCTTGCAGTCGGCTGCCGCCCCGGCTCCGCCGGACGGATCGGTACCGGCTATAGACAATACATGTTTCATCATAGATAAAACCTCCAACCATCGTTATTTTTTACGAGACGCCTCCAAAAATTTCAAGGCTTTCGGATGAACGTAGAAAAGCAAAGAGGCCGAGCCGATTCGCCCGCCATGGACGTCAAAGTCCAAAAGGGCCATGCTGCCGGTCTTGAAGTCGACGGCTGTCCCCGTCCAGGCCTGAACCCAGCGGTCGAGGAAAGGGGAATGGCCGACGATGCAGACGACGTCCGATTTTTCCTGACTCAAAATCTGATCATATACGGCAACGAGGTCTCCCGAAGCCAGGGCTTCATGGGTATGGAACTGCCCGATTGGCAGTTGTTGTTCCAAGTAAGAAGCCGTCTGGCAGGTCCGTACATAGGGACTGACCCAGAGTGCCGTTTTTCCCTCCGGCCACCACGATGCGGCCCAAGAGGCCATCGAAGCGGCCTGACAGCAGCCTTTTTCCGTCAATTCTCTCAGCTTATCCGGCTTTTTTAAAGAAAAGGGCTGTGCCTTTCCGTGGCGCATTAAACAAAGATACATAGGCCCCCCCTTATTCGGCGACGTGCTCCAACCCGACGTTGAGCAGCGTAAATACGTGGGCATCGGCCAAGGAATACTGCACGTTCTTACCTTCCCGCCGGAACTGAACCAAGCGGGCATCCCGCAAAATACGCAGTTGATGAGATACAGCCGATTGACCCATGCCAAGTTCTTCAGAAATACAACGAACGCAAACTTCTCCATCCATGAGAAGGCGTAAAATGCGAAGCCGTGTCGGATCTCCCAAAACCTTGAAAACATCCGCCAGCGGTTGAATATACTCCTGTGAAAGCTTCGGTGCTTGTGGTTTCAATGCAATCGCTCCTACATACCATCTTCATCACTATCTAATCGTTTTATTATAGCATATTTTTCCATCAAATCGCCAGTATCAAGCAATATATTACGGTGTCGTTTCCGGAGACTGCCTGACAGGAAAAAAGAATCCTTTTTTGTCTCATCCATCCTCTTTTCCGGACCACGTCCATGACCTATAATAAGGCTGACAAACAATCATGGCGGTACGTCGAAAAAGCTGCCGCAATCTTTCAAGGAGTGATTTTTATGAATGAAACGATTCGAACCCTTACGACACGGAGGAGTGTCCGCAAATACAAAAAAGCCCAGATCTGCGATGAAGACCTCCATCTCATTCTCCAAGCCGGAATGAACGCCGCCAGTGCAACGGGAATCCAGCCCTGTACCATCGTCGTCGTCCAAGATCCGGACACCTTAGGCTGCTTGACAGCCCTGAATGCGAAAATCAAAGGCACCGGCACCGATCCGCTGTACGGAGCTCCGACAGTCCTGATTGTCCTGGCCGATATGGAAAAGTCTCCCAATGCCTGGTCCGACGGCTGTCTTATTTTAGGCAATCTCATGAATGCCGCCGCAGCCCTGCACCTCGGTTCATGCTGGATAAACAGAGCCCGTGAAGAATTTGAACTCCCCGAAGGAAAGGCGCTTCTCCGAAAGTGGGGGCTGCCGGAACACTTAGTCGGCGTCGGCCACTGTATCGTCGGATACGGCGACGGACCGGAGCCGGCCGCGTCTCCGAGAAAAGACAATTTCATCAAGTTTATCCGCTGATACAGCGAAAAGCTCCTACCGTTCGGACGGCGGGAGCTTTTTTTTACAGGCAGGGCAGTACCCGTAGAGTTCAAGATGATGGCTGACGATATCGAAATCGGTCTTTTTTTCAACGTCCTGTTCATAATCATGGAGCGGACAGTGCGGTAAGTCTACGATTTTATGGCACTGTAAACAGATTAAACGGTGGGTATGACCCGGCCGCCGCAGAGAAAACCCGTATTTCCCTTCGTCGGGAAGAAAAATTTTTTCCGTCAAATCCCGCTTGGTAAACATTTCCAAGGTTCGATAAACCGTTGAAAAGCTGACTTTATCTCCGCCTTCGAGAAGTGTTGCGTAAACGTCCTCAACGGTAATGACGCCTTGCTGCCGACTTAACACAGCCAATACAAGGTTGCGCGCCTTTGTACTCTTCAATCCATATTGCCGAAGACAGTCTCTATAGGTATCACTCATGACTGCCGCCTCTTTTCTCTCCATGATAAAATCCCTTCTTTATAGATGATGACCAGCACCAAGACGGCGACAGCCGTCAAGGCCGTGACTCCGCCGGGGGCCGCATCGATATAATAGGACAAGAACAGGCCCGACAAAATATCGACGAAACTGAAAAAGATGGAATACATCAGGGTCTGACGAAATCCCTTGCGAAGCTGCAGGGCCGCCGCTACGGGAAGGGCTATGAGGGAGCTGATGACCAAGATACCGACGATGCGGATGGATACGGAAATCGTCGCCGCTACCAGGACAGAAAAAATATAATTGACGACTTTACTGTGAACGCCGGCAATCTGGGCCCCGTCTTCATCGAAGGTCAGCATGACCAGCTGAGGATAGAGCTTGGCAATGAGGGCCATGGAAACGACGCTGAGGGCGATGACGGCGTACACATCGTCCGTCGAGACCGTGAGGATACTGCCGAATAAGAAAGACTCTACGTTAGTGTGAACTAAACCGGCACTGATGATGGTAATGGCAAGACCGACGGAGAGGGACAAGATAATAACCAAAATCAACTCGGCATAACGTCTGAAACGACTGCGCAGGACTTCAATGAGGATGCCGAAAAAGCTGGTCAGGCCAAAGGCACCGAGGACGGGGTTCCAATCGAGGAGCAGCCCGACGGCGACGCCGGCCAAAGACGCATGGGATAAGGCGTCACCAATCATGGAATAGCGGCGCAGGACGAGGAAGATGCCAATGAGGGGGCAAACGATGGAAATGAGGATGGCTACGATAAAGGCATTTTGCATAAAGGCATATTCAAACATCAGTCTTTCCCTCCCATCGTAACCGACATGTATTCATCGAGGTAGGCCTTCGGCGAGCAGAAATGGCCATGGCCGCCGACGACGTGGAACAGTTTCGTCGAATTGCGGACGGCAAATTTCAGATTATGTTCTACCGTAAGGACTGTAATTCCCCGGTTCTCATTTAAATCCTTAATAAAGGGGTACAATTCTTCCTGGCTGCGGACATCGATACCCGTCGACGGTTCATCGAAAATAAGCAGGTCGGGATGTCCCATGAGAGCCCGGGCGATGAGGACTTTTTGGCATTGACCGCCGGATAAACTGCCGATGAGCTGGTCTTTTAAATCATAGACCCCCATCTGCTCTAAGCAAGTCCGTATGAGGCTCTTATCCTTCAAACGAAGGACTTGACGGTAACAGTTGAGCACTTCCCAAACGGTAATGGGAAACTGGCTGTTCAGCGTTTCAAAGCGCTGCGGCACATAAGCCCGATGACGATAGGTATTGGAAATGACGCCGCGGCTCGGCACGAGGAGTCCCAAGATGAGTTTAATCAAGGTGCTCTTGCCGCTGCCGTTTTCGCCGACGACGGAAATATAGTCCCCGTTCCGAATGGTCATATTGATATCTTCGAGCAAATACTCGCCGTGTTCATAAGAGAAGTAAACGTGTTGTAAATCGATCATAACTGCCTCCGCTGCCATAAAATTATCGGTAGTTTATTATATCTCTACGCAAACGAAAATGCAAGGCATTTGCAAGTAATTGACAAAAAAAGGCGGCCGTGATACGATGAACGCCATAGGAGGTCGGTATCTATGTCATCTCATCACATCCGTCGCCCGGCGCGGTTCTTGATGCTTCTGATTGCGGCTATGACCTTGTTGGTCCTGGCCGGCTGCGGCACCACGGCCGATGTGCCTGACGACGGAAAACTGAAGGTCGCCGTCACCTTTGACGCTTTAAAAGAATTTACCCAAGCCGTCGGCGGCGATAAAGTCGATGTTTACACTCTCATTCCCGACGGAACGGAGCCCCATGAGTTCCAGCCGACGACGAAGACCATCAAGCGCCTCGGTCAATCGCAGCTCTTCGTCTACAACGGCCTGGGCATGGAACCTTGGGCTTCAAAAGTCGTCGATGCGGCCAAAAATACATCCCTTCACACGGTCGATGCCTCTCAAGGCATTACGCCGATTAAACTCACCGACGAAGAAGAGGTCCACGACCACGGCGACTATGACCCGCATATCTGGCTCAGCCTGATCAACGCCCAGCAGGAAGTACGGAACATCGCTCACGCCCTGTCCGAAGCCGATCCGGCCAACAAGGCCTACTATCAGCAGAATGCCGAAAACTACAACCGGCAGCTCCAAGCCCTGCAGGACGAATATGCCGGCAAATTCGAAAAGGCGCCCCGAAAAGATTTCGTCACCGGCCACGCAGCCTTTGCTTACTTATGCCGAGACTTCGGCCTGACCCAACAAAGTGTCGAATCGGTCTTTTCCAGCGGTGAACCGAGTGCCCGCCAACTGGCACGGCTGGCCGACTACTGCCGGGCCCATAACGTAAAGACCATCTTCGTCGAAGACATGGTAAGTCCGGAAACGTCAGAAACCTTAGCTCGCGAAGTCGGCGCCCGCGTAGAAACGATTCACACCATCGAAACCAGCGAAGACGGTAAGTCTTACCTCGACCGCATGCGGGACAACTTAGAAAAAATTTACCAAAGCAGCCTGACTTGACAACCGGGCCGTTGAAAGTTACACTGTTCCGGTAAAAAGACACACAGGAGGCTCTCATGACAACCCAAAAATATAATGCCGTTATTTTCGATATGGACGGAACGGTCCTCAACACCTTAGACGACCTGACTGATGCCTTAAACCACGCCTTAGCTCAGACCGGCCACGCCCATGCTTATACGACAGCCGATGTCCGCAATTTCTTCGGCAGCGGCGTCGTCGTTGCCATCACGCGAGCCTTAGCGATTGAACAGGGCCTCGCCTCGTATGATGAACTCGAAGCCGTCGGACAGCCCGGCGACAAGGTCACCCCGCAAATCGATGCGCAGGAAATCACCCGCATCCAGGATATCTATAAGCCTTATTATACGGCTCACTGCGCCGTAAAGACCGGCGAATACGACGGCATCAGCGCCATGATCCGCCGCCTCCGCGAAAAGGGCGTCAAAGTTGCCGTCGTATCGAACAAGCCGAATCCTGCCGTACAGGACTTGGCTGCCGACTATTTCCCGGACCTCTTCGACAGCGTCCTTGGCGAACAGCCGCAAATCCGCCGTAAACCGGCTCCGGACATGGTCCAAAAAGTACTCCGTGACCTCGGCCTGGCACCGGAAGAAGCCGTATATGTCGGAGATTCTGAAATCGATATCCAGACGGCCCAAAATGCCGGCCTCGACTGCATCAGCGTCACCTGGGGCTTTCGACCGGCCGAATTCCTGAAAAGCCACGGCGCCTCCATCCTCGTCGATGCACCGGACGAGATTATCTCCATCATCATCAGCTAAGTCATTACAATACATATTATGCCCGATAAAAAGACGGTCTCCCTTTCCCTATCGCCGATAGAGAAGAGGGAGACCGTCTTTTATGTTCTATTATTTTTAATCATCTTCATCCAGGCCATCAAAGGCGGTACAGAAAATGCGGTGCAGGAACCGCTTGGTCCGTTCTTCCTTCGGATGCTGGAAGATATCTTTCGAGGTACCTTCTTCGACGATGACGCCGCCATCCATAAAGATGACATGGGTCGCCACGTCGGCAGCAAATTTCATTTCATGGGTGACGACGATCATCGTCGTCCCGGCTTTGGCCAAATCGCGCATGACCTTCAGCACGTCGCCGACCAATTCCGGGTCAAGGGCCGACGTCGGTTCGTCAAATAAGATGACGTCCGGATTGACGGCAATGGCCCGGGCAATACCGACGCGCTGCTGCTGGCCGCCGGATAACTGAGCCGGATAGTAATCGGCCCGATCGATCATGCCGACGCGCTGCAGAGCATCCCGCGCCGTCTGTTCAGCTTCGGCTTTGGGAATGCCGCGGCCCGTCGTCAGGCCGAGCATGACATTCTCTAAAACGGTCTTGTTGGCAAACAGATTGTATCCCTGGAACACGAAGGCCGTCTTTTTGCGGACAGCGGCAATTTCTTTATCGGAAGGCTTGCTCAAATCGATGTTCATGTCGGCGAATTCCATCTGCCCCTCGTCGGCCCGTTCGAGGAAGTTAAGACACCGCAGGAAGGTCGTCTTCCCCGAGCCGCTCGGGCCTAAGATGACGACGACATCTCCTTTATTGATTTCCATATTGAGGTCTTTTAAGACCTCTACGCCGCCAAACTTTTTACGGACGTTTTTAATAGACATTAACATAGGCATACTCTCCTTACACGGCACGGAAGGCACCGATTCGTTTTTCAGCTATACGGTAAACGAGCTGGACAATCGTGCAGACGATGATGTAAACGACGAAGACATCCAAATAGGCTTCAATATAGTTATAGCCGTATGAAGCGGCAATTTTCCCGATAGCCAGTACGTCTTTGACCGTCATCAGGAAGGCCAGCGACGTGCCCTTGATCAAATTTACCGTAATATTGCTGACCGCCGGCAAGGCGACAACCAAGGCCTGGGGAATGATGATTTGGCGATAGGTTTGCCATTCCGAAAGGCCGATGGATACGCCGGCTTCCATCTGTCCCTTATCGATACTCATCAGGGCCGAACGGAATACTTCGGCCAATAAGGCGATGGTATTGAGGGAAAAGACGATGACGGCATACCAGAAAGGATTGACGCTTTCAAAAATATTAAAGGACGAGCCCATGGACTTCAATGCGAAGTTAAGGAAGCTCGGCAAGAGACTGTACATCAATAAAATCTGTAGTACCAACGGCGTCCCGCGGACAAAGGAGATATAAAATCGCGTAATCCCCGTCCCCAGTTTATGCCCTCTCAGGCGAATGACGGCCATATAAAAGGAGATGGGCAGGGCGATGAGCAGTGACAGAGCCGTCAATCCTAAGGTAACGCCGATACCGTCCCAAATCTTATAAAACGTTTCAATCATAAAACCATAATCGAGTTCCATTTACGGCTCACCTCCTCCCGCCCGGGCATGACCCATATGGACGCCCTTATCCAGAACGCCTTCAAGAAGGGCAAAGCCCTTTTCAATGATCAGGGTCATGATCCAATAAATGATCATACAGGCCAGATAAATTTCAATACTATAGGCTCCAAAATTTTGAGCGATGATTAAATTCCCCTTACCGATCAAGTCGATGAGGCCGATCGTATAGGCCAAGGCCCCTTCTTTCAGCAAGTTAATCGTCGAATTGCCGAAATTAGGCAGGGCAATGAGGGCCGCCTGGGGCAGCATAACCTGGTAAAAGGTTTGGAACGGCGTCATGCCGATGCTGACTCCGGCTTCATACTGGCCTTTGGGCACAGCTTGATAAGCCGCCCGAAAGACTTCCGAAATATAGGCTCCGAACAAAAGGGTAAAAGTAATGATTGCAAACAGAGCCCGATTGGTATCATTAATATCATAATCCGTCATCGATTCTATCAGCTTGGGCAGTCCATAAAAAACAATGAACAGCAGCACGATAGGCGGGGTACACTTCATGATGTACGTGTACCCGTGCGCCAGCCAGCGCAAAACCCGGAGGCGTCCGAGTTTTGCCCAGGTCAGGCCCATCCCCAAGAGGGAACCTAATACGATGCTTGAAACGGCTACCAGCAGCGTTACCGACAGATACGACAATAAATCCGGCATAACCGAGAAGATAACAGACGGATTAAACACACGTGTATCCATCAAAACGTCCTCCTTCGCCTTTACTGCGTAATATAGTTCGACAGGCTTTCGCCAAAGTATTTCTGTTCCAGTTCGGCAATCTTGCCTTCCTTGCGCAGTTCGTCGATAGCCTGGTCGACTTCGTCAGCCAACTTCTGTTCTTTCTTATTGAACAAGGGGTAGGTCGGAATGCCTTTATAGCGGATGTAGGTCAGGCTGTCGTTGAACTTATGGTACGGCGCATCGTCTTTGACGATGTTGTTCTTATAGCTCAGCTCAACTTCGAGGTAGCCGTCATAACGGCCTTCCATGACCCAGCTGTAAGCGTCGGCAATCTGGAAGGCTTCCGACGACTGGAGTTTGATCTGTTTGTCGGGATGTTCCTTATTATAGGTATCGATGACCATGTAGCGGGCATCTTGCGGCGCAATGGGTACGAGTTTGCCGCTGTACTGGGCAAAGGAATCCATGTCATGAATCTTGTCGGCGTCGGCTTTGCGGATGACTAAGCCGATGACACTGGCACCGATATAGTTTTTCGGGAAGATGTATTTCTTTTCCCGAGCTTCCGTTTTCCAGATACCCTTGGTACCGATGGTATATTTACCCGATTCGACGCCGATGAGCAAATCATCATCCGAGGTCGGTGTAAACTTCCAGGTATACTGCGGCAGCTTCTTCGCTACTTCCTGCATGACGGCAACTTCAAAGCCGTCGGGTTCACCCTTATCATTAACGAAATCATAAGGCACGTAGTAGTTTGTAAAGGCTACGTTGACGACTTTTTTCTGGCCGTCTCCGCCGCCGGCGGCAGAATCACTCTGTTTACCGCAGCCGGCAAGGACTGCTGCTACGACACCGACTAATGCTGCCGTCAATACGGCTTTTCCTAACTTCTTCATGGTAAACTTCATTTTCATCTTCCTCTCTCTGCCTATCGGGCAGCCTCACGAACCCATTCAAAACGTTTCCAATCGATATCACGCGGAACGGTGCAGTCAGCGCCGAGAAGGACTCCCTGTCGACCGGCTTCTGCCAAAATCCGCTTCGTTTCCGCTTGAACTTCTTCCTTCGAGCCCTTATACAACAATTCAGAATCCAAGTTGCCAAAACCGCCTAAAGCCGGGCGATTGTTGAGGATTTTACGGCCTTCCGGAATGGGGACGCCTTCTACGACAACGGCCCAGTTTACGGTCTTTACATCATAATCTTTATACAAGGACAGATCATTGCGGTGACCGGCATAACCGCAGATGTGGAGAATATTGTAGTCGCTGACGCTGTTGGCAGCGGCTAAGATTTCTTTTTCTCCCGGTTCCAAGACTTCTTTGTACAGTTCCGGCGAAATACCCAGTAAATTCTGAAGGCTGAAGTAAATACCGGTGACACCGCCTTCGGTAATCAGCCGTTTGGCAAGTTTCGCCAAATCATGGGAAATGACATCCAATCCCTGGCGTACGGCCTTTGAATCTTCCTTGACGGCATTGGCCAAGAAGGCTTCGCTGGCATCGAGGTCGGCCTGCATGAATTTGACTGTCGTTCCGGCACAAAATACGTTGAAGAACATAGCCAATTCATCGCCATAACGCGCCGTAAGGCGTTTCGCATAGTCGATTTGCTGAGTAAACCACTTATCGTCATCGGCTAAGGGTTTAATCTTTTTAAAATCGGCGGCCGTCTTAAGGTTCATAGCCGTTTCATTTTCATAAGGGAAAAATCCGTCGGTCATGATTTTAACGAAGTCCGGTTTCGCTTCGTCGATGTAGCGTGTCTGGCCGGCAAAGACTTTTTCCATCAATTCGGGATGTTCAAAGGAGTTGGCATGAATTTCATCGTCCAAAAAATGAAACCAAAATCCGGAAGGTACGCGTTCAACTGGTTTTCCATCCATAGCTGCTAAGACTAACTCTTTTTTGCTTTGTGTCATCATAAATCCCCCTGCACTGCAATATCGAATAATCAGAAAATCATACTAAAAAAGCCGCCAATCTCTACAACAGAGACGGCGGACCGCGGTTCCACTCTGAATTGCAGCCTGAAGCTGCCACTCAAAACCGGTAACGTCGGTAATACGGGATGACATACTCAATTCCTTCATCCTGCTCCCAAATGCATTCCACCATATTCCAAGGCCAAACGGGCTTTCAGCCGGTGACCCGTCTTCTCTGTTGTCTCATCCTATGTGTACTTGTTTTGGTCATTGCATTTCTCAATGTCTACAACAATAGTACACTTTAAAACATACCTTGTCAAGTATAGTTTCAAAAAAGATTTTTTATTTTTCGTAAAAAATAGATCAGTCGCCGTAGGAGTAACCCGGGTTCAAGGTCACGTTGCGTCCGCCCGATACCTCCAGGACAGCGGCATTCATATACGACGCCTGCCGGCTGGCTAAAAAGACGATGGGACCGGCGATTTCTTCCGGACTGGCCGGACGGCGGAGCAGGCATTCTTTGACCTGCTTCTGAAGTTCACCTTCGTCGATAGTCGCTGCCACTAAGGGCGTCAAGGTGAAGCCCGGCATGATGGCCAGAACGCGGATTCCCTTAGCGGCCACTTCACCGGCCAGGGTATTGGTATAGTTAACGACGGCAGCCTTCATGGCCCCGTAGAGCGTCGCCCGCCCGGAGGTCGCACAACGAGCGGCCAGGGACGATACGTTGATGATGACGCCGCCTTGTTTCTCTAAAAAGGGAATGGCCGCCTGGCTTCCCATGACGACGGACTTAAAGTTGACCGCGTAGTGAGCGTCTATTTCAGACGGCGTATACCAGTCGCCCTGACGGGCAATGGAGGCCCCGACATTATTGACCCACACGTCGATCCGGCCAAAATGAGCATATACCTGATGCGCAAAGGAAGAAACATCGGCTTCATCGGTCATATCGGCCTGACAGGCAAAGACAGCCTCTCCCAGTGTTTTTACGGCGTCATCGAGAAGTTCCCGACGCCGGCCGCAGACGGCCACCGAGGCGCCTTCCTGCAAAAAAGCATTGGCAGTTGCAAGGCCGATGCCGGCCGTCCCGCCGGTAATGACAACGACCTTGCCGCAAAGTCCTAAATCCATAGAAAAGAACCTCCTTTATCGATAATTTTTCTTTTACTATACCATAAATCTCCAAGTTCTACATCTCTTATGGCTGGAAAAATTTATTTTTCAAGAAGACAGTCCCGTGCTGGAAAATTGCAAATTTTTAATAATTCATTCACCCTCCCCTCATATACTGGTATAATGTATCTATGACAGTGACATTTGTGAGGTGCAGCGATGACGACAGAAAAACGTATCTTTTATTCGATTTGCCTGGTAAGTTTCGTCGGCCCTTTTCTGTCTACGTCGATCAACATCGCCATTCCGGTCATGGCCGACCAGTTCGATACGACACCGGACCGTATGAGTTGGGTCGTCACCTTGTTTCTGATAACGACGGCGGCCTTCCTCCTACCCTTGGGAAAGGTATCCGATGTTCACGGTCGACGGCGGACGTACTCCGCGTCCTTAATCATCCTGGCATTGTCGTCAGCAGCAGCGGCCTTTGTTCAAACGCTGCCGCTTCTCATCGGCCTCAGGGCCTTTCAAGGCATCGCCCTGGCCGGCATCTATGTATCCTACATGCCGCTCCTCTTGGCGACGACAGACGAATCCCGCCATGGTCACATTCTCGGCCAGGCCGTCGCCTTGACGTATCTCGGCCTCTCATTGGGACCGGTCATCGGCGGTGCCCTGACAGAATTCATCGGCTGGCGCTGTATCTTTCTCTTATCAGCAGCCCTGGTCCTCCTTTCATACCTTTTCATCCGTCCTGTCCGACAAGAATGGTATGAAAACGGGGCTCCTTTCGTCAATGCTGTCAGTTCCGTCTTGTCCGTCAGTGCCATTCTCTGCACCTTATACGGCCTGTCATCCTTTTCAGACAACAGCTTGTTCTTTTACGCCGGCCTCGTCCTTTCGGTCATCTTCGTCCTTCACGAAGGGCGGTCCTTTCATCCGCTCCTTCCCCTTTATTTATTTCGAAACCTGACCTTTTCCATGTCCAACCTGGCGGCCCTCATCCAGTACAGCGCGACCTATGCCGTGTCCTTTCTCTTGTCCCTTTATCTGCAGGTCATCCTCGGCCTTACGCCGGCCGTCTCAGGAGCTGTCTTATTGATTCAGCCCTTGGTCATGGCCGTCTTATCGCCGCGGGCCGGCGATTTATCCGACAAATACGGACCGCGGGGCATTGCCTCCCTCGGCCTTATCCTGACCGCACCGGGACTCTTGGCCTTTGCCGTCCTCCCCGACCTCTCCGTCGGCCAAGGGGCGCTGTGCCTGGCCGTCATCGGCATGGGAGCCGCCTTGTTCGGAGCGCCCAACAACAGCGCCATCATGGGCTCTGTCAAAAAGATGCATCACGGCATCGCCTCAAGCGTGTTAGCCCTGTCGCGCAACTTGGGCCAAGCCTTCAGCATGGCAGCCGTCACCTTCATCATGACGGCTGAAACGGAACAGGCCGCCGCCTACAAAGACGGCGTTTTAAGCGCCTTTCACATCTCTTTTCTCCTGTTGTCTGTCCTTTGTCTTTTCGCCGCAGCCGCCTCATTGGCCCGCGGCAGTTCCCTTCCCAAACACCGTTAGGAGGTATTTTCTATGAAAAAACAAGTTATCGCAGCTGTAACCATCGCATCCCTGCTCGGTTTTGCCGGCGGCACCGCCGTCCAGGCCTTCAACCTCGGCTCTATTTTAAAAGTCGGCGGCATCACCGTTTTGGTATCCAAATACGGCGACTCCATCAACGATTTTCTCAATAAGCTGCTCATGAAGAACGGCGTCGGCACGGATTACGCGACGAAAGTCGTTCCCATCGTCAGTGTCGGCACGGGTAAATACATCGGTGCTGTCCAGGTCGTCGGACCGACGGCTCAGGTCGATAAAGTAAAGGCCGTCGCTCAACTCGAAGCTTCCTTTAACGGCATCGCCCGTGCCAATGCCCTGATCCCGATCGAATCGACGGATGTCAGCAATCTGAGCCGCGTCCAGGGCGTCGGCGTCTCGGCAACGATCGACTTTAAATTCTAAAAACCTTCCCTAAGGACGGATGGCGTGGTAGAATAAGACAACACAATTTAAAGGAGGTTTCCTCTTGTGAAAGAATATCAGCCTATTACGCCTGAAATCATTGAAAAATTAAAGGCCATCACCGGCCCGACATACGTTAAGACCGACCGCGACCTGCTATTGCAGTACCAGACGGACTACGAAACGAACCCGGCCATGTTCCACGTGCCGGACGCCGCCGTCCTGCCGGCCAACGCCCAAGAAATCGCGGCCATCGTGAAACTTGCCAATGAATACGACTTTCCCATTACCGTCCGCAGCGGCGGCACCAGCCTGGCCGACGGAGCCATTCCCGTCTGCGGCGGCCTGGTCCTTTGCATGGACCGCCTCAATAAAATCATCGAGCTGAACGAAGAAGGCATGTACATGACCGTCGAAGCCGGCGTCCGCACCATCGACTTGCAGAACGAAGCCAAAAAAGTCGGACTCATGTATGCCGGTGACCCGTCGAGCGCCGAAAGCAGCCTCATCGGCGGCAATCTGGCAACCAATGCCGGCGGCCTTCGCGCCGTCCGCTACGGCGTCACCCGCGACCAGGTCTACTGCCTGGAAGTCGTCACGCCGACAGGAGACATCGTCGAATGCGGCCGGATCCTCAAAAAGAGTTCGACCGGCTACGATTTGGAACAGCTCATCATCGGCAGTGAAGGAACGCTTGGCATCATCACCAAAGTGACGGTAAAGCTCATTCCCCTGCCGCCGTACCGCTTCGACGTCTTGGCCGTCTACACAGATCCGCGTAAGGCCCTGCACATGGTTCCCAAGCTGATGAAAGCCGGCATCGACCCGACCAGTGTCGAATACATGGACAACTCGTACGTCCGCGGCTGTGCCGATTACTGCCATTACAAGGACATGCCCCATTACGACGACGGCATTTACGTCATCATCACCGTCGAAACCTTCCAGGAAGACGAACTGGACACCAAGATGGACAAAGTCTGCACGATCTGCGAAGAATCGGGAGCTGTAAACGTCCTCGAAGCCGACGCCCGCGTTTGGAACATGCGCCGCAACTGCCAGACCTCGGTCGAACTGCAGAGCAAGGTATTCCTGACCGACGACGTCGTCGTACCGGTTCATAAGATTGCCGGTACGATTGAAAAGATCATGGACATCGGCCAAAACTATCCCTTTGAAGTCAAAATCAATGCCCACATCGGCGACGGCAACCTGCACATCGTCCTCTGCAAGATGGATATGAGCGACGAAGAGTGGGACAAAAACGTCGAAGAATTCCATCAGCAAGTATACGCCTATGCCTACAGCGTCGGCGGCCGCTTGGCCGGCGAACACGGTATCGGCGCCAAAAAGCTGAAATACATGGAACAGTTCACGCCCAAAGGCGAACTGACCATCATGAAGACCATCAAACGAGCCCTCGACCCGAAGGGTATCTTAAACCCGGGAAAAGTCATCGACGCATAAAAAACTACGGCCTTATGA
>DCJQ01000026.1:0-62289 GCA_002319965.1 Megasphaera sp. UBA1696 | reverse complement strand
TCATAAGGCCGTAGTTTTTTATGCCACAATCGTTCCGACAGCAGCGATTATTCTTTTACGATTTTCAAGGAAATGGCCGCCATGACGACCAAGAGGACCGTGACCAAACTGAAAGACGCGTACAGCGAATAGGTCCGGCCGATAAAGCCAAGGAGAGCCGGCGCCAGGAGGATGCCGGCGTAACCGATGGTACTGACCGACGAAACGGCGTCAGAAATAGGCATGACCTTCTGCCGACCCAAGAGAGAATAGAAAATAGGGACCGTATTGGCCGTACCGAGACCGATCAAAATGAAGGACAAGAAGAGCAGCCAGCCTTCGCTGATCGTCAAGAGTCCGATAAATCCCAAAAAGGCAACGGGCAGAGACAGGGCAAGAAGGCGCCGCGGTCCCCAATGCATGGTCAGCGTATCCCCTGCCAGACGAGTAATGAAGGACGAAGCCGTAAATAAGGTCAGCCCCAAGCCCGACCGGGAGATATCGATGCCCTTTTCAAGGGTCATGAAGACGCCGCTCCAGTCATCGATAGCCCCTTCGACGAGAAAGGCAATCATACAAATAAGGCCGATGACGGCGATCTGGCCCTTAGGCCGTATGAAGTGCGGCCGTTTCTGAGCCGCCTGACGCTCATTATGCAAGTGAGGCCCGAAAAAGAAAACGCAGGCCATGATGACGGCCGAACTGGCAAAGGCCACACCCTGCCAGGGCAGATGGAATTGGAGGAGGAAGGCAAAAAAGGCGGCGCCCATAAAATTCCCCAAGGACCACATGGCCTGCAGGCCGGACATGATGCGCGTACGAACTTTGCGTTCGATAAAGATACCGTTGATGTTGACGACGACATCCATGAGGCCCAAAGAGGCACCGAGACAAACGGCCGTAAAAACCGCCAGTCCATAGACCGGCATATAGCACAAGAGATTCAAAAAGGCAGCAATGCACAGTCCGGCGATAGTCAAGGAACGACGGCAGCCGAGGCGGGCCGCAATGGTACCGGCCATCATCATCATGATCAAGGCCCCGAGGCCGATTCCCAGCAAGAGAAAGCCCAAGTGGTCAGCCGGTATCGCCAGGTGTCGTTTCAAGAAAGGAATGAGCGACGCCCACGTCGTAAAGCCGAAACCGCCGATAAAGTAAAAGGCTTTTGCCGAATAAATCTGCCAATGTAAATCCCGTTCAAACTGCATGTTTTATCACCTCGAAGCTATGTGCGCAAAAAAAGCCGGATAAAAAACCACAACAGACCTGACTGCCCTTACGTCGACCTGCAAATATACGGACTTGCAGGACCTCCGGACAATGGCTGCTGCG
This sequence comes from Megasphaera sp. UBA1696, assembly GCA_002319965.1. Lineage (GTDB taxonomy): Bacteria > Bacillota > Negativicutes > Veillonellales > Megasphaeraceae > Megasphaera. The sequence goes on along the minus strand of DCJQ01000026.1, from coordinate 60,978 downwards.
ACATCTTATCCAGCCTGATACAATACGGGTATAAAGCCCTCCGATGAGTAGGTTCATTATAACATGAGACCAAAAAATTCTCAAGAAAAGCAAAAAAGGGCTTGACAGTGTATTCTCTCAATGGTACTATATACACCATCAACAACACATTGTCTTTCATCAAGAGCAGCCGAGGGAATGGCCCGATGACGCTGCGGCAACCCCCAATCGGGATAGGTGCCAAGTCCAGCGGTATATTACCGGCAGATGAACGAATCGCAATCCGAGCCGTCATCTGAATGACGGCTTTTCTTTTTGAGCGACAACTTCCATTTACTTTCAGAAAGGATATGATTTACATGAAAATAACAGTAAAAAAAGTCTTTGCTGCCCTCCTCATCGCCACGGCCTGCCTGGCGGTCGCCGGCTGCGGTTCCTCCAGCGATTCCGCTGCCTCCGGTGACAAGAAAGAAATCAAAGTCGGCGTCACCGCCGGTCCCCATGCAGAAGTCATGGAAGAAGTCGCCAAAGAAGCGGCGAAACAAGGCCTCGACATCAAAGTCGTCGAATTCAACGACTACGTCCAGCCCAACAAGGCCCTGGCCGACGGAGACCTCGATATGAACTCCATGCAGCACCAGCCGTACCTCGATAACGTCGTCAAGAAACAGGGCTTAAAGCTCGTTTCCATCGGCAAGACGATTATCCTGCCCATGGCCGTTTATTCCCATAAATATAAAGATCTCAAAGACGTCGCCGACGGCGCCAAAGTTACGATTCCGAACGACCCGACCAACGGTGCCCGGGCTCTTCTCCTGCTCCAACAGGCCGGCCTGATTACCTTGAAGAACGGCAACTCCGTAGACGCTTCGGTAACGGACATTACGGCTAATCCGAAAAATCTCCAGTTCGTCGAACTCGATGCCGCTCAGATTCCTCGTTCTCTCGATGACACGGACCTGGCCTGCGTCAATACCAACTACGCCATTCCGGCCGGTCTGAACCCGCAGAAAGACTCCCTCCTCGTTGAATCGAAGGACTCGCCGTATGCCAACGTACTCGTCGTTCGCCAAGGCGATGAAAACAACGAAACCTACAAAAAGGTCCTCGCCATTTACCAGTCTGCCCCGATTAAACAGTTCATCGACGAACACTTCCAAGGAACGATTCTCCCGGCATTCTAAGCCATCGCTTCAAAAAGACGGTCCTTCAAAAAAAAGACAGACACTACAAGGCCTCGTGCATAATATCTTCTGCACGAGGCCTTTTTATTATGGTATAATAAAAATTATCATCATGAATCAGAAAGGAGCCTGACCTATGAAAGCAGTATTCGTCGACTTCGAGATGAATCCCATCGGGCGAGACCAAAAAGAAGCACGCCGAACGTGTAAGGGCGAAATCATCGAAATCGGTGCCGTCAAGATAGACGAAGAAGGCAATGAAATCTCAGCATACAAAGAATACGTCATGCCGGAATACACGACGGCCATGAATCAGACTTGCCAAGAATTGACGGGCATTACGATGGAAATGTTAAAAGGAAAGCCCCACTTCACCGAAGCCTTCGATCACTTTCTCACCTGGTGCAATGAAGGCTGTCCCAACGATTACGAGATGTATGCCTGGAGCGAAAACGACTGGCGTCAGCTCGACAGTGAACTCCGTCTCAAAATCACCAATGCCAAAGAAGATGAACGCGTCCGCTGGATGCTCGAACACTGGCAGAATTTCCAACAAATTTACTGTAATCTTCTAGGGCTCGACAACGTCATATCCCTTGATAAAGCGGTCAGCACCCTTGGCGAAACCTTCGACGGCCAAATGCACGACGCCTTGTGGGATGCCCGCAACACTTCAAAACTATATGTACTATCCAAGAAGAGCGATGAATTCCGCCACATCATGCAGCCCATCATCGACGCTACCAAAGTCACCGGTCCGCTTACGTTCTCACTGGCCGATGCCTTCCGTGAAGCCCGTAAATAAGCGGTTTGAAGAAAAACGGATATCGCCTTCGGTCTACGTTCTGCGAGGTATTTTATGATTCACACGCGAATTCGATTTCTGATTCTGATCGTACTGCTGCCCATTTTGGCCCTTACCTTGACGGCCTGCTATACCATCACCTTAAAAGAAAAACGTGTCGACGGCCTCGGTTCGGCTATTTCCATCAAATTACCGGGCAACCTGCAAAGCTTCGACCTGCCCATTCCCGTAAGTCCCGCCGCCAAGCCTTATTATGAAGGCAGCCGACTCTACGGTGAAAACGACGCCGGTCTTTACATCGCCGTTTACACCAACCGTGTCGACGTCCGAAAAATGGCCGATGACCTCCATCTGACACAAGAAGACACGGTCCGACAGAACCTCGCCCAGACTGTCGATACGACAACACAGGCGGTCTTAGCCAAAATCGGAGCCGAAAACGTTTCAACCACGCAAGAAGAACGGACGCTGAACGGAAAACCCGCCGTAGTCCGCAACGCAGTCTTTACCTACGAAAAAAAATCCATGCGGGCGCGCCTCCTTGGATTTTCAGACGGGCCTGTGACCTGGATTGTCGTCGTGGCCTGTGATGGAAGTAAAGACGATAAGATAAAATTAGCTGACGAAATCATAGACTCCGTCAGCTTACAGCCGTAAGGCCATCATATCCGATGTAATTATTCCTGCATCCTTTTATAGATCGGCAACTTCTTCAAATGCCTCAGGGTAAATACCGAGGTAATGCCGATGAGAAGCCCCGTTCCTGCCCCGGCTATGGCCAGAATCGGCAGGTACAGCATGATTTTAAGGTTGGCCACGACCAGCGAAGCAACGAGGACCTGTCCGAGGTTGTGGAAGATGCCGCCGGCCATGCTGACGCCGAGAATCGAAAACTTCCCGACTCCCTTGAGAAGGAGCATGATGCCTAAACTGAGGACAGCCCCGGCCACGCTGTAAAAGAAGGCGTTAATCCCACCGCCAAAAGCGGCTGCCAAGAGGACGCGAACGAAAAGAATAAGGCAGGCGTCCCGTTTTCGCGGCAGGGAGTACATGGCGATGACGGTAATCAAATTGGCCAGTCCCAGCTTAGCCCCCGGCGCAATAAAAGGAACGGGAAGCATGCCTTCGACGATATATAGGACTAAGGATTGAGCAATAAACAGGCTCAGCATGATGATGCGAAACGTTTTTTTCATAAGCCACCTCTAATGGGCCGGAATGACATCCGGTTCGCCGCCCCCGGCAGACTTGACTTCAATCAGTATCTTGTGCGGCAGGCAGACGACGGTTGCCCCGGGACGGCTGATAAAGCCCTCGCTGATACAGATTTTATCCGGGCAGTCCGCTTCGACGATGCCGATGGTATCATCTTTGACGATGACCAGATTATAGCCGTGGTCCGTCTTGATAGGAATCGTCTCCGTTCCCTGATGACCTGACAAGGGGACTTCTTTATATATTTTGCCGTCGACTTGGATGACAGCATACGTATCATGAACAGCCGCATCATTCCCGGTCATGTAAAAGATACCCTCCGGAATAAGAGATAAGACGAGGAGGACGGCAACGAGGAGAATATCCCATTTATTAATGATTTGTTTCATATGTTTTCTAGACTGACGAATAGGAGAAATAACGATGAATAAAAAATACGCAGCAATCCTGCTCCTAGCCGCAGCCGCCGTGTGGACCAGCGGGTGCAGCCCCCAGCCGATATCATCGCAGCAGGCAAAACCCATACAGGCCACGAAAGCCCCTTCTGCTCCGGCCATCAAAACCGATTCTAAAGCCGCCAGCAACGAAGGGATAAAAAAATATCAGGCTGGAGACTATGACAAAGCCCTTGAAGACTTCGACAAAGCCCTTTCCCTCGACGCCGACAACTACCAGGCGCTCAGCAACAAAGGCGTCACCCTGGCCATGCGCGGCAATGCGACGGGAAATAAAAAGGACGTTGAACAGGGCATTGCCCTTATCGAGCAAGCCCTGCAATTAGCCCCAAAAGACGTGGCCTCTTTGTATAACATGGCCCTGGCCTGTAAAATCGACGGCCAGTACGATAAGGCCATTACGTACTTTAAAAATGTCATCGCAGCCGACCCGGGAAACACTTGGAGTTATTACGGCATTGCGACGATTTACGGCGACTTGGGAAAAGCCGACCAAGCCCTGCCTTATTTAAAACAAGCCATCGACCTCGGCGGCGAATCCGTAAAGGAGGCTGCCCGGACCCAGAGTCATTTCGATAAAATCAGAGACAACAAGCAGTTCCAAAGCGTCGTCCGTTAATTACATATCTTCTTCAGCGATTTCACAAAGAATATGGCCGATCATGATATGCATTTCTTGAGCCCGTGCCGTTACCTTAGCCGGAATGGCCAGGCAGATGTCGCAGGCATCTTTCATCTTGCCGCCGCCGTAAGCGGTCATGCCGATAACCGTAAGGCCTTTAGCATGGGCTTCTTCAATGGCTTCGAGGACGTTGCCGCTGTTGCCGGACGTCGAAATGCCGACCAGGATGTCTCCTTTTTCACCGAGGGCATGGACCTGGCGACGGAATACCGTATCAAAGCCGTAGTCATTTCCGACGGCCGTCAAAATCGACGTGTCGACGGTCAGGGCAATGGCCGGGAAGGCCGGCCGTTCTTTCTGAAAACGACCGACGATTTCAGCAGCCAGGTGCTGCGAATCGGCGGCGCTGCCGCCATTGCCGCAAAAGAGGATTTTGTGGCCTGAAGCCAGGGCTTCTTTAATGAGAGCCCCGGCTTTTTCAATATCGGGAATTAATGCTTTCGTCGCTTCTAAGACAGCGGCGTGTTCTTCCATTCTTTGGGTTACTAAACTCATAAAACCTCCTATTTCCGGTCTTCTCCATCGTCGACAACACGGATTTCGCCCGTATGCGGATGGATGACCATTCCATAAATCGTAAGGGATTTCGGTAAGTAGGGATTCGCCCGCAGGCGGCGCACTGTATCGCAGACCGACGTATCGACGTCCGTAACCGGGTCGGCCCACTGCTGAAGCTGCGGGCGGATAGCGTCAATGGCCTTTTCATCGATGCCTTCTTCCACCATGTGGCGGCACAGGCTGTCGGCCGTCGTATGGAGCATGCCGCAGTCATCATGGCCCATGACGATAATTTCATGGACATGGAGTTCGTAAACGGCAACCATCAGACTGCCGATGACACTGTCGAAGTCTTCAAAGGCCGTATTGCCGGCGACTTTGATGATTTTGGCATCTCCCCTGACGAGGCCCATAGCCGGTTCCAAAAAATTTAAAAGGCGTGTGTCCATACAAGTCAACACAGCCAGGTGGCGGCGCGGATATTTGCTGACGTCGTCGAAACCTCCTTGCGACAAGGACTGTTTAACAAAATTTTCATTCGTATTAAGAATCTGACGAATCAACTCACTCATCCTATTTGCCCCCTAAGCTTTTACAGCTTCCATCACTTTTTTAGCCTTTAAATACTGGTCGATGCCCTCTGCCGCTTTGCGTCCTTCGCGCATAGCTAAAACGACGGTCTGCGGTTTGTGGACGATATCACCGGCAGCAAAGACGCCTTCCTTGCTGGTCATGCCGTACGGCGTATCTTTGACGGCGATATAGCCGTCGTCATTGGAAGAAATGCCGAAGGACTTGATGACCTGAAGTTCCGGCTTATTACCGATAGCTGCGATGATCTTATTGGCCGGTACGACGCCGAATTCTCCCGTCGGCACCATGGTAGCGTCTTCGAGAATCTGCTGCCGTTCATAACGAAGACCTTCAACACGGCCTTCTCCAAGGACAGCCTTCGGTGCCGAATAAAATTGGAAGCGGACACCGTCGGCTTTCGCTTCTTCATATTCAGACGGCAAGCATTTCATGTTTCGTTCCGCCCGGCGGTAAACGATGGTAACGTCGGCGCCGAGGCGAAGGGACGTGCGGGCCGCATCGATGGCTACATTCCCGGCCCCGATGACGATCACCTTGTCACCTTCCTGAACGGGCAGGTTGTCCGGATCAAATTCGCCGTCCTGAGCCAGTTGTACTTGACGCAAGAACGGTTCCGCTTCGACGATTCCTTCTACGTCTTCATTTTCAACGCCGAGATTCCAGCCATCCATCGTACCGACGGCGATAAAGACGGCATCAAAGGAAGACTGCAGTTCGTCGATACGCTTATCGGTGCCGATTTTAACACCGTATTCAATCGTAACGCCCATGTCGGTCAGGGCCTGAGCTTCACGCTGCAAGAGCTCTTTATGAAGGCGGAAGGTCGGAATCCCGTAGGTCATGGTACCGCCCGGATGGGACGCCGCTTCATAGATGGTGACATCGTAATCGCGCTTAGCCAGTTCGCGGGCAGCTGCCATCCCGGCAGGACCACAGCCGATGACGGCTACGGTACCGGCCGTTTTCTTGCTGACCGGCTGATCCATAAATTTACCCTCCAGGGCCATGTCTGCCGCAAAGCGTTCGAGCTTTCCGATTTCAACGGGCTGACCTTTTTTGCCGAGGATGCAGTGACCTTCGCACTGCTTTTCTCTCGGACAGATACGGCCGCAAATTGCCGGCAAATCACTGCGGTTATAAATATGCGCAGCTGCTGCGCCAAAATCCCCCAAGGTCAAGGCATGGATGAATTGTGGAATTTCATTTTCAATCGGACAGCCCTTGCGGCACTGAGGAACTTTGCAGTTGAGGCAGCGTTTGGCTTCGGCAATCGCTTCAGACAGTGTAAAATCGGCATCGTGCATGACTTCTTCATGGAAAGAAGCAACTCGGTCCTTCATATCAGACATGAGGAAACCCACCTTTCCGGTAATAGTATTATGGATTAATAGTAAGCATATAATTTACAAATAAAAAAATGGTGCGCCCAAGATGACTCGAACATCCGACACGCAGTTTAGGAAACTGCTGCTCTATCCAGCTGAGCTATGGGCGCACATGACACACAGGCCTGCTGCATGCAGATTAATAATACCATGAAACAGCAAAAAAATAAAGGCATGCCTTCCGAAAAAAAGCCCTATTGCAACTACTGTCAACACTCTCTATAATTAGATATATATAGACCTTTCCCGAAAGAGCCGCCAAGACCGCTCTTCATCACCGAGGAAAGAGGGTAAGAAAGGAATACTATGATTGAATTAGAATCACTGGCAACGGAACAGCGAAATCCTCACAGTCAACAGATCGACCGGCTTTCGACGGAGGCCATGCTGCACGTCATCAATGATGAAGACCATAAAGTTGCCGAAGCCATAAAGGAAATCATCCCGGCCATTGCCCGTGCCGTCGACGTCATTTCTGACCGGCTGCGTCAGGGCGGCCGTCTTTTCTATGTCGGATCGGGCACGTCAGGCCGATTGGGAATCCTCGATGCCGTTGAATGTCCGCCAACCTACAGTACGGATCCGGAACAGATTCAGGGCCTTATCGCCGGCGGCTATGACGCTATTTTCCGAGCCAAAGAAGGAGCGGAGGATTCTTCGGACCTCGGGCAGGCTGATTTGAGAGAAAAAAAGCTTATCGCCCGCGACGTCGTCGTCGGCCTCAGCGCCTCCGGCAGAACGCCTTATGTCGTCGGCGCCCTGACCTATGCCAAAAGTATCGGTGCCGCTGCCATTGCCATTGACTGCTCGCCTAACTCCCCCATCGGGGCCTGTGCCGATATCGACCTCTGTGCCGTCGTCGGTCCGGAAGTCGTCACCGGCTCGACGCGGATGAAGGCCGGAACGGCTCAAAAAATGATTGCCAATATGTTGTCGACAGGTGCCATGATCCGCTTAGGAAAAGTATACGGCAACCTCATGGTAGACGTGAAATCGTCCAACAAGAAGCTCGAAGAACGGGCCCGGCGCATCGTCATGACCGCAACCGGCTGCAGCCGAAAGGCTGCCATCGACGCCTTGACAGAAAGTAACGGCCATGCCAAAACAGCTATCGTCATGATACTCCTCGGCCTATCCGCCGCAGAAGCAGACGCCAAATTAGCCGCAGCGAAGGGCTACGTCGCCGCTGTAATCAGGGAGGCTGCCCATGGATTACGATAAACTGGCCAGGGATATTTATACCCTCACCGGTCCCTCCGAAAATATCCAAAAAGCCTACAACTGCATGACCCGCCTGCGCCTGACCGTAACGGACGAGCATTTCACCAAGGAGGACTTGGCGAAACTTCCCGGCGTCATGGGCGTCAACCGTTCGGGCGACGAATGGCAGATTATCGTCGGCCCCGGAAAGGCAACGAAACTCTATCAGGCTTTTGCCAAAATCGTTGATGATGACAGTAACAGCAAGCCATCGGCCAAAAAGCCTGCTGAAGAAAGTCCGCAAAGCCCCTTTGACGGCAAGGCCCTGCACGAAGAAATCCGACAGAAAAATGCCACACCGGCCAAACAGGCCTTAAAGAAAATCGCCCACATCTTCGTACCCATCATCCCGGCCTTCATTGCCTGCGGTCTGATCACGGGCCTGCTCAATATCGCCGTGAAGGTCGACCCGACCCTGGCCGCCCGGCCCTTATTTCAAATGCTGGCCATTGCCGGCAACGCCGCCTTTTTCGGACTGAATATCTTCGTCGGCATCAACGCCGCCAAAGAATTCGGCGGCTCTCCCATGTTAGGCGGCGTCATGGCTGCTGTCCTCAGTCATCCCGGTCTGGCAAAGATTACCCTCTTCGGGAATAATCTCGTTCCCGGCCGGGGCGGCATCATCGCCGTCCTCTTGGTCGTCTTCTTTTCGTCATGGCTTGAAAAGAAACTCCACCGCATCGTTCCGGATATGGTTGACCTCTTCGTCACGCCGTTAGCGGTCGTCGTCATCTCGACCTTCGCGGCACTCTTCATCTGTCAACCCTTGGGCGGTTATTTATCCGAAGTCATCGGCTATGCTGCCACCAAGTCCATCGGAAGCGGCGGGGCCTTGACGGGCTTTATTTTAGGGGGAACCTTCCTGCCCATGGTCATGGTCGGAATTCACCAGGGGCTGACTCCGATTCATGCAGAATTATTGTCCCGCTACGGCGTAACCATCCTGCTGCCGATTTTGGCGATGGCCGGCGGCGGTCAGGTCGGTGCCTCTTTGGCCGTTTATCTGAAAACAAAAAACAAGGGTTTGAAGAAGACCATTGCCTCCGCCCTCCCGGTCGGCCTCATGGGCATCGGTGAACCCCTCATCTACGGCGTCACACTGCCCTTAGGACGCCCTTTCATCGGAGCCTGCATCGGCGGGGCTGTCGGCGGAGCCGTCCAGGCAGCCTATATGGTAGGCGCTGCCACGATTGGTATTTCCGGCCTGCCCCTGGCTGCCGGAACGGACAACATCCCCATGTATCTCTTAGGCTTGGCGGCAGCCTATGCAGCCGGCTTCATAGCCACCTATCTTCTGGGTTTTGATGATCCAAAGGAGGATGAATAAATGGACACAGGCATTTCCATCTACCCCGGTCTCCGAGGCAGCATCCGAGAAAAAACGGGACTTATTGAAGAAGCGACAGCCTTAGGCATTCACCGTCTGTTCACCTCTTTCCATATTCCTGAAACGGATGCCGCAGCCTTTCATGAAGAACTGGATGCCGTCCTGGCATCAGCCCGCGAAAATAGTATGGACGTCGTTGCCGACATATCGCCGGCCTCAGCCTCGATTTTGGGAATGGACCGCTTTGAACCGGTAAAACTCGCCAAACTCGGCATTACGACGATCCGTATCGACGACGGCTTCGATGCCGAAAAAATCGCCCTATACAGTCAGGTCATAAAGGTCCAGCTCAACGCCTCGACCTTGACCGAAGAAAACCTGAAAGCCCTCCGGAAAAGAGGAGCTCGTATGGATGCCATCGACGGCCTCCATAACTTCTATCCCCGGCCTCACACGGGACTCGACAGGACTTACATGATTGAGCAAACGAAGATGCTCCAAGGCAGCGGCCTGTCCGTCGGAGCCTTCGTCGCCAGTCAAGAAGGCCGCCGCGGCCCTTTATCCGAAGGGCTGCCGACGCTGGAAGAACACCGCAGGCTTCCCGTCAGCCTGGCCGCCCGTCATTTGTCAGCCTTAGGGATGCAGTCGATTTTCATCGGTGACGACCGTCCCTCTATGACGGAACTTCGTCAATTAGCCCGCGTCAGCCGGGAAGAAACCGGCGTCGTCGTCCTAAAAGCCCGTTTCTTAATCCGCGAACCCTATGTGCAGGACCTCCTGTCCCATACCTTTACGGCACGTCCCGACCCGTCGCGCGACGTCGTCCGCGCCGGCAACAGCCGCAGCCTTTTAGACGGCCGCATCGTCGAGCCGGACAGCGCCGGATTCCGCAGCCTCCGCCGCGGCGACATCACCATTGACAATGTCGATTTTCTGCGCTACATGGGCGAAGTGCAGATTGTAAAACGAGAACTTGAGCCGGAAGAACGGACTAATATAGCTGCGAAAATCCTGCCTGAAGAAGAATTTCTCATCGACACCATTACACCAGGTCGGAAATTTCGCTTTGAATTTATCCGCTAAGGCCAACATGTATTGATGAAACGTAATGAAAACAGAGGTAAAACAACTATGAATCAAGAAATGAAACTCGCCGTTCTCATCGACGCCGAAAATATTTCCAGTAAATATATCGACGTCATCCTTTCGGAAGCCAATAACCTTGGCAACGTCGTTTACAAACGAATTTACGGCAACTGGACGACGCCGCAGATGGCTTCATGGCGCAACACGATCCTCGACAACGCCATCCAGCCCATCCAGCAGTACAGCAATACGATCCGCAAAAATTCATCGGACTCGGCCCTCATCATCGACACCATGGATTTATTGTATCAGAGCAATCTCGACGGATTTTGCATCGTATCATCGGACAGTGACTTCACCCGTTTGGCATCGCGCCTTCGGGAATCGCAAAAGTACGTATTAGGCATGGGCGAAAGCAAGACGCCCCGCTCCTTTATCTCAGCCTGCAACAAGTTCCTCTACCTCGACGTCCTTTGGGAAGAAGCCGAAGAACACGATGCTGACGATATCGAACAGGCCGAACATGAAGAAACGGCACCGGAAGCAGATACTGCAAAACCGGAAAAAGCCGAAGCTGAAACTCATCCTGCGGAACCTCATCCCGGTGAAACGGAAAGTGAACACACCCCGACTCCGTCAGAACCGAATCCTTCTTCCGGCAAGACGCCCGGAAAAGACTTCTCAACCATCCGCCAGGCCCTCATCAAACTGACCGAAGAAAACTCCGACGACAACGGCTGGATTTTCTCCGGCACCTTGGGGAATCTCCTGAGCAAACAGTTCTCCGACTTCGACGTCCGTAACTTCGGGTACAAGAAATTCGTTCCCTTCATCGAATCGCTGAATCTCTTTGAAGTCAATACGTTTACGGACGAAAAAAACCGCACCGTAAAACACAACTACTTCAAGCTTAAACAGACACCAAAGCGGCAGCGCCGCACCTTCCGCCCGTACTATAAACAACGCGGCCACTAAGAAAGCTTCACTCACGGAGGTTGCCGTCATGAACAGCAATACCCAAAAGGCGCTGGAATCCCTGCGGCGGCGAGAGATCAATTCCTCGATCGCCATTGCCGCAGATCTGGCAAACGACAATCCAAATAGTATTTGCCGGCTGGCCCTGGCCTGGATTAGTGACGGGAACGTCCATGGCATTTCGTATCTCATCAAGCCCCGCGAAGGGCCCATTGAAACCCGTCATGTAACCGAAGCCAGGCTGAAAGACAGTAAGCCCTTCGATGCCGTCTGGGATGAAGAGGTATCGGTCCTCATCGAAGATGCCTTCCTATCGGCCTACCATTCAGAAGACTTATTCACATCCATCAAAGCCAGCTACGAAGCATCCGGACGCAAATGGCCCATCCATGACGTCTATATCCGGGACCTGCAGTTCCTGGCTGCGACCTATATTCCCAATTTGGCCAACGATTCGCTGACCTCTATTCTCCATCGCATGGACATCGCCGTCGACATGGACAGCGCCATCAGTCGGGCCATGGCCTGTATCTGCGGACTGAGCTGGCTCGAAGAACGCTATCCCATTTCAACGTACGGCATGCCCTTGTCATCGGTCATGGACGGAGCCCTGCGTCCCCGCACGGAAGTTCTCGAACAAGCAGACACGGAGGGAGACGCTGCTGAAGAAGAAAGGGGAAAGTACAGCAAATGGAGCCATTATACGAATATCCTCCTCTTGCCCTTCGTCATCCTCTGCCTGGTCCTCACCCTTCACTACATTCATCGCCAGCGCGAGGCCAATCAATCGAATGTCAACTTTTCCCAGTATTCCCAAGACGGAGTCCCCGACATGAGTGATGCCGAAAAAGAAGCTCAGCCCAAAGAGCATCGCCTGCCATCCAGCAGCGGCCGTTACCTCATGATGCGCGGGACCTATGTCATCCCCGATAAAGAGACGATTCCCGTCTTTCTAAAAGCCAGCCGCAACCGCGACATGGAAACGATCCGTGCCCTCGTCCGCTCCGATAAAATCCTGATTTTCGCCAAGCCGACGCGAATCCAGATTACCGAGGACAAAGCTTACGACGGATTCATTCCCATCAAAATACTGGAAGGGGACTATGCGAATCAACAGGGCTTTGCCGCCGAAAATATGATTACAAAATAAAAGCGCCTGCTCGCCGAGGCTCCGTGCCTCCTGCGAGCAGACGCTCTTTTTTTTGTGTGAAATCATCAGGCTATAAGTCTTGGCCGATGAAACGGGATAGTTCCTGTAACGCTTGTTCGTTGCGGCGATAGTAAGTCCAGCGCCCAACGCGTTCTGTCGACAATAAGCCGGCACGCTGCAGCATATCCAAATAGTGAGAAATCGTCGATTGCGAAATCCCAGCTTTATCCTGAATAGAACCAACGCAGATGCCACCAGGGCAGTCGGCTGTATCTGGAGACAGATGAAGCTTTTTACCAGGAAAATGTTTTTCCGGATCTTTGAGCCAGATCAGGATATTTACCCGCGTTTCATTGGACAATGCCTTGCACATTTCCATGAACTGCTTCTTATCCATCTGTATACATCTACCTTTCTAGATATTTAAAAATTACCTACTAATAGAATACGATGAAATAGCATTTTTGTCAATATATACGAGTAATATTTAAGTAAACAAATTAGAAAGCATCCCATTCGGCAAACCGTTCATTCATCCGTTTTTTCTTTATCTTCCGCGTTTTTTCCTCAGATGCAGCAAAAGGCATCCGTCCGACCTCAATGGTCCGCTTATAAAAAAGTTCTATCGCTTGTTCTTCTGTCAAGCCTAAGCGGGCAAAGACAGCCCGGGCCTTTTCTCTCGTTATGTCATCCATGATGCGCATCTCCTTGGCGTTTATCATACCGTTCCTGAGCTTCCTGATTGATGCCGTCTAAAGTCGCCATATGCCAAACGGCATACATCATCGTCTTGAGCAGGATAACACCCAAGACGGCCCCCGTCCCTTCTCCCAGGGAAAGACCGGCCGTAAGAGGCACGTCATACTCGTCGATACCGCATAGGCGCAAGGCCTGAGCCATGCCGGGCTCCCTGGAAATATGAGAGGGCAGGGCATAGTCCCGAACGCGAGAATCCATAGCAGCAGCACAGGCCAGGGCCGTCGCCGTAATAAAGCCGTCGATATAAAAAGGGATCCTCTCATCGGCACAAGCCAGCATAGCTCCGCATAGGGCAGCCAGATCGAATCCGCCGACACAGCGCAGGGCCGCTTCCGGTGACGTCAGTTGCCCTTCATAGCGCTTCATGGCCTCGGCAATGACACGGCGCTTGTGAAACAGCAGCTTATAATTTCCCGTGGCGGAACCAAATCCGGAAAGCCAGGTCATCTTTTTCGGCGATAAGGCCGTCAGCACCGCAGCCGACGTCGTCGTATTGCCGATACCCATTTCCCCGAAGGACAATAGATTGATTCCTTCTTCCTTAGCCTGCTGTACCTGTTCCCGACCGGCAGCCAGGGCCTGTTGAAGCTGCGCTTCACTCATAGCCGGTTCCTTGGAAAAATCCCGCGTCCCCCGGGCGATCTTGCGGTCGATGCCGACGGCATCTTCACTATCGATGCCGACGTCGACGACGGCGTAGGGAATCTGCTGACTGCGGCAAAAGCAGGTCACGGCCGACGTGCCTTCTACCATGTGCCGGCTCTGCATATAGGTAATATCAGCAAGCTGGGCGACGACACCGGAATGAACGACACCGTTGTCGGCCGCAAAAATGAGGTGCTTCGGCCGAAGTTCTTTATGAAACTGCCCCCAAGCTAGGAGCACCTGCTTGGCTTGTTTTTCTAAAAGGCCTAAACTGCCGGGAGGCTTTGCCAAATTGTCCACCTGATATAGAGCCTGCTTGCGATACTTATCTCTGTCTTCGGTCATATACGTCCCCTTTTCGTCCGTTATTCGAAGGATACCCTTTGCTAAAAGGTCCGGGCTTATTATGTCTTTTATTGTATCATGATTCGTAAAGATTGGCCACGACGGCTGATTTAATACAAAAAATTGTATTTAAAAAAATCCTGACACAGACACCAATGAATATTTGTCCATTCTGTAGCATATATTTCCTTGAAAAAACGTTTAAATTATGTCAAAATAAGCATAAGAGTGGAGGTGGCCATCGTGTCCACAATTAAAGATATTGCAAAAGCTGCCGGCGTTTCTATTGCTACCGTATCCATCGTCCTGAACGGAAAAGGACGGGAACGAAAAATTTCTCAGGAAACTCAACAGCGAATATACAAAATTGCACAAGATTTAAACTACGTTCCAAACCAATCGGCAAAGAAGCTTCGGTCAGCACAAAAGGACAGCTACGCCATTGCTTTCTACTGGGCAACAGACTTTCGTATCAACTACTTGGCCCGTATCACCCTCGGTATCCAAGAAGAAATCATGAAACAAAATAAAACAATTCATTTAACGGTTGTCCCATATAAAGTCGACCAGCTCCAAAAACAGCTCGAAGCCATGCAGAATGAATTCTTCAATGGCATCATCATCGCGAACATGTCCAATAAGGATATGGATTATCTCAATTCCATCCATATTCCCTGCCCGGTGGTCCTGTTCAACAGAGAATCGGATAAATACAGCAGCGTCACCATGGACAACTATCAGATCGGCTGCAACGTCGCGCATCATTTCATCGCCAAAGGGATCTTTGACGCCGGTGTCTTGACCCATGACACGACCTTCCCCATCATGCGTACCTGGATGCAGGGCTTCCTCGATACCTTTGCGAAAAACGGTCATCCCGTACCGGAAGAAAACATCGTTCTTTGTGACACGGCTTCCGCCAGTGCTGTCGCTGCCACGAAAAAACTCTATGAAGAAAAACGTATGCCCCGGGCGATGTTTTGTGAATCGGACGTCCTGGCCCACGGCATGCTCTATGCCTGCCATTCCTTGGGCATCGCGATTCCGGAGGAAGTAGAAGTCTTCACCATCGGCATCAATATGGCTCAGCTCAATGACTATGCCATCCCCTCCTTGTCTCGTGTCGATATCCCCATGGGTGAAATCGGTCAGCACTGCCTGCACCTCATGGTCGACCTCATCGAAAAGAAAAAAGAAAATCCGACGGTTCAATTCGTCGAAGGCCGGGAAATTATCGGACAATCTTCGCCGGCAGAATAATTCGTGATTTTATGCCTTTCCCTCCCCCTTATTTAGTAAAAGGAACGACCCCAAAAAAATTTTTATGGGGTCGTTCCTTTTCTATATCCATTTATACAGCCATCAAGACTGAAAAACCGATTTCATCGCCCTTACGATGTCCGAAAATTCTTCATCGCCAAGGGTCCGTACGGAAAGGATAAGGGCATCGTGGCGGATGCGGGCCAAAACAGGGATCTCTCCCTTCCGAAGGCTTTCTTCCAAGGCCGTTACCGTCCCGGTCGTCGGCCGGACAGCGACGCCCCAGCCGGGAAGGACGACACCGGGGAAGGCACCGCCGCCGACGGCATCATCGACTTCAACGAGCGATATTTCAAGGGGAAGACCGGCCTCCTCTAAAGCGGCTGCCAGCAACTTCCCGCGTTTATGGCAGACATCAGAAGGCTGTACCAGAGCCGCCAATGTCGGAATCTTTTGAACCGCCTCTCCATCCCGATAGATGCGAAGCGTTCCTTCGAGACCGGCTAAGGTCATCTTATCGATGCGAAGGGCCCGAAGCAGCGGGTGGCGTCTCATCCGTTCGATATAGGAAGCCTTGCCGACGATGATGCCGGCCTGGGGCCCGCCTAACAGTTTATCCCCGCTAAAGGTAACGACGTCGCAGCCGGCTTCAATGACTTCTCGGACCGTCGGTTCATGAGGGAGTCCCAGTGACTCCAAGTCGATAAAGAGGCCGCTGCCAAGGTCATTGATGCAGGGAAGATTTTGGGCGTGAGCCAGTCTGACTAAATCAGCTGCCGCTGCGCTTTCCGTAAAGCCGATGATGCGGTAGTTGCTGGTATGGACTTTCATCAAAGCACCCGTGTCTTCACCAATAGCCCGTTCATAATCGGCCAAATGGGTCTTATTGGTCGTCCCGACTTCACGAATCGTGCAGCCGCTCTGTTCAATGACATCGGGAATGCGGAAGGAACCGCCGATTTCAACCAATTCACCTCGGGACACGACGACTTCTTTGCCGGGCATGAGGCTGGCCAATACCAACAGGACCGCAGCGGCATTATTGTTGACGACCAGGGCATCTTCGGCTCCGGTAAGCTGACAGAGGAGGTCCCGTACATGATCATCACGAAGGCCCCGTTTTCCCAATGCCAAATCATACTCTAAATTGGTGTAGTGCCCGACGAGTTCCGCAATCTGTCCGGCGATGTCCGGACTGAGAACGGCCCGGCCCAAATTGGTATGAAGGACGGTCCCGGTCCCATTGATGACTCGCCGCAAATGCCCCTTATCCGCGCCTTGTATAGAGGCCGAAACGGCTTGTTCAAAAAGCTCCATAGAAAAAGGTTCATTCCAGAGTCCTTCTAGAATGGCTCTCCGCCTATCGTCGAGGACGGCGCGAATGGCATCGCGAACAACATGACGCGGTTTTTCTAACTGCTGAAAAGCCGGACGCTGCAAGAGCGTGTCGACATCCGGCAGCTGGCGAAGCAGCTGTTTTATAGCTTCATTCATAAATGTCATCTCCTTTAGCTGTATCATTAGCGGCCCTTGCCCCGGAAGCCCGGCCATCACCGGCCTTCACCGTAAGGCCCATACCGTCAAAATAAGTCAAAATCAAGAGGGCCTGGCGGCGGTTAACCTTCAAGAGGTCTCGCAAAGTCCCCACCTTTAAAATTTCATGTTCCCTGAAATACTGTGTAACGACCTCGGCGGCTCGTCGAAGACAGGCCTTCGATAAGACAAAATCCGGCGAGAGGAAGATGAGGCTCTTCCCCTGTAAGGCCTTGAGGATCTCCCGTACTTCCGGCCCCAAAGAAAGCAGGTCTGCAACCGGTACCGGACGGTACCCGCTTCGAGCCAATCGCCTTTCAATCTCCGACTGGTATTGGCGCTGACGAGGTGAAAAAACGAGGCGAAAATCCTTGGCCGCAACGAAATTCCGCGACAGTCGACAGACCTTTCGTGACAAGAGTAACTGCAGCAGTGCCCGACCTTCTTTTTCACCAAGGCCTAACCGCTGCCGCCATTCCGCTTGGGGCATGCCGAAGCGCAGGGGCCACCGTTGATGGTATTCATGGAGGACAGAAAGGCTCCGGGCCTGCCATGACTTGAAGGCTTCGCCGTGAATCCAGCCCAGGCGAAATGGCTTCACCCGTCCTTGATTTTTTAAATGGTCGAGAGCACTTTCAACCTGCCCAGAAGGCAGGTCGGTTCCGGCAGAAATAGCCTCAACCGTCGAAAACGGAGACTGACAGCACTGTAAAAACTGAGCAATCACTTCTTCTTTCAGATCCGCATCGCGAGCTCGTAAGGCCGTCAGCAGGTTCGCTTTAAAGCGGCGGTGTTTTTTCGGACGAGCATCGAGGATTTTTCCTCCGCCGACGGTATGCATGGGCGAAAACGAGCGAAGGATGAAAGGATCACCGCTTTTGACATAAATTTCATCTCGTTCCAGCCGCAGCTGCAGGAAACCTTCCGTACCGGGTTCGATGGCTTCGACGCCTAAGGGGACGACACGGGCCATGACTTCCCGCGTCCCGACCAGGAGTCGCACACGCTGCCAGAGTACCAGTGGCGGCGCCTCTCTAAGGCAGGTCACCTTGGCATCGATCATACGCGTCGCCGTCACGTCCGGTGCCGCACAGAGGACCGAGCCGCGAGGAACGTCGCCGCAGGAAATTCCGGCCAAGTTGAGTGCCGTCCGCTGTGACGGTTCCGCTCGAAGGACGTCTTCCTCATACACCTGAATGTTGCGAACGCGCAGCTGTCGCCCTCCGGGATAAAGCCATAGGTACTGCTCCCTTTCCACGACCCCGTCAAGGAGGGTACCCGTAACGATAGTTCCGACTCCCTTAAGCGAAAAAGAACGGTCCACATGGAGCCGGCCATGACCGGAAGCATCCTGGGGCAGAATCGTTTCGGCCATCCGGGAAATGGCATCGACGAGTTCGCGCATTCCGCGGCCGCTCAAAGCATCGGTGACGACGATTGGGGCCCCTTCCGCAGCCGTACCGATGAAAGCTTGGTCCATGCGGGTTAATGACTCCTCAAGGGCTTTGGGAGCAACGGTATCGGCCTTGGTTACGACGACGATAAATTTACGAACGCCAAAAAGGGTCAATATGCCGAGATGTTCACTCGTCTGCGGCATGACCCCTTCCTTGGCATCGACGACGAGCAGGACCATGTTGAGGCCCGGCAGGCCGGCGACCATATTCTTTATAAATTTTTCATGACCGGGTACATCGACGATACCGCACCGCGTCCCATCAGGCAGATCCAGCCAGGCAAAGCCTAAATCGATAGTCAGGCCCCGTCGTTTTTCTTCAGCCGTTCGGTCGGTCTCGATTCCCGTCAGGGCCCGCACAAGCGTCGTCTTACCGTGATCGACATGACCGGCTGTCCCGATAACGATATGTCTGGTCATCCTGTCAACCTTCTTTTATCTTTGTATATGAAACGGCAAGGCCCTGACGGCAGGCATGATATAAAGCGGCCCATTCCACCGCCTCCTTGTCGAATAAGGCAGTGAGGGCCGCTTCATCGTTCAACTCGTATTTTAAAGAAAAACCGCAGGACGCATCGATTTTTCCCGGCGTAGGAATGATGCGCACCGAAAGTCCCGCTTCCTTCGCAAGGCGTTCACCTTCAATAGCCTCTCTCGTCGAAGGTACTAAGACGATGCCGTATTCCAGGACCGCCATTACCCTTCCTGAGCCAAGGCCTGTTCAACGGCGCGTGCCAGCTGGTCGGCGCAGGACGTGCCCCGATCCTCGCAGGGATTTCCTTTTAGGATCGCGACGGCCCGCTTGGCATCGGCATCTTCAAGGAGCTTGCCGAGAGCCAAGGTGTTGCCGGGACAACCGCCGACGAAACGGACGTCATGGAGCTTCCCGTCTTCGATGGCAAAGGAAATTTCACGAGAACAAGTGCCCTTGGTCTTATAGGAATAGTTTTTCATAAAAAAATCACCTCGAATATCCGCAGAAGGAACGGATTATTTCAGCAGGGAATCTAATTTGTTCTTCAATACATTGGCCGGAACAGAACCGATAGCCCGGTCGACGACTTTCCCGTCTTTGAAAAAGACCATGTTGGGAATCGTGCTGACATCGTAATCCTGAGCAAGGGCCGGATTTTCATCGACGTCGAGTTTTCCGATTTTAACCTTGCCGGTATATTCTTCGGCGAGTTCTGTAATAATCGGTCCTTCCTTTTCGCAGACACCGCACCAGGTTGCAAAGAAATCGACCAAAACAGGTTCGCTGCTGTTCAAAACTTCTTTTTCAAAATTATCCATTGAAAATTTATATTCCATAATAGACGCCACCTTTCTTCTTTTTGACTATTTGCCTTTTGTAACTAATTTCATTATATATTAGTACACCAATCGAGTCAAGTTTTCCCAAAAAATTTACACAATCGCCAAAAAACACCTACGAGCGGGCCATGGCTTCCAAAGCTGCTGCCGCTTCTAGGACGTCTTCAACGGTCGTAAACTGAGAAAAAGAAAAGCGAACCGTCCCCTGAACGGCCGTCCCCAAGGCCTCATGCATGAGGGGTGCACAATGATAGGCCGGCCGCGTCGCCATATGATACGTCTCCCATAGGATGTCGCTGACGACAGCCGACTCGGCATCGCCCAGATTGAGGCTGTAGACGCCTACCCGGGGACCGGAAAAATCCCCGTAAAGGCAAATTCCGGGAATGGCCTTCACAGCGGGAATAAAAGCCCGGGCCAATTCCGCTTGATGAGCCCGGACAGCCGGGATTCCCTTTTTTAAGATAAGTTCGACAGCCGCACTCAGGCCGGCAATGCCGGCGACATTGGCCGTCCCCGCTTCAAAGACAGCAGGAACCCCTGAAGGCTGCGCCTTCTCAAAAGTATGAACACCGTCGCCTCCGGTAATAGACGGCAGGACATCGACGCCGCGGCGGATGACGATTCCACCCGTTCCGCCCGGTCCATAGAGCGATTTATGTCCGGTAAAGCAGGCCGCCGTTACGATGCCGTCGGAGAGGTCTATGTCATAAGCACCTGCCGTTTGAGATACGTCGACAATGAGTCCCAGACAGTGATCCCTGCAAAAAGCCTTGATGCAATTCAAGTCGAGGACATTGCCCGTCACATTAGAGGCATGATTACAGACCAGCCATTTAGTCTTCGGCGTCAGCAGCCCTTCCATGTCATCGTACGCCAGCCCGCCTGTAGGACTGGCAGCAGGAATGACGGTCAGTTCCGCCCCTAAAGCCTCTAACTGGTATAACGGGCGCAGAACGGCATTATGCTCCCAAGCCGTCGTCATAACGCCGTCTCCGGGGCGGATCAGCCCTTTCAGCACCATATTCAAGGCAACCGTAGAATTATGGGTAAAGGCAACGTCGTACAAATCCTTACCGTTGAACAGTGTCTGAACGCGATGCTTCGCCGTCAAGACGATGTCATAGGCCTTTAAAGAATAGCCGTGGGCACCGCGGGACGGATTGCCGATATCGCCGGCCGTCAAGGCTTCAAAGACGGCCTTCGATACGGCTTTTGGCTTTTGGGCCGTCGTCGCCGCATTGTCAAAATAATACATGACGCCCTCCTTTCTAAGCAGCTCCTATTGAAAAAGGCCCGACGAGACTGCCAAAGCAGGTCGTAAGGCCTTTACAAGGTTACAGCTTAAATGCCGAAACGTGCAAAGATGGTATCGACGTGGCTGAGCATTTTCTTGACATCAAAGCATCCTTCAATTTCTGCTTCGGTCATATACTGCTTAACGTCTTCATCTTTTTTCAGGTTTTCCAAAAAGTCTTCTCCGTCGATCCAGCGCTTCATGGCATTGCGCTGTACCCAGCGGTAAGCCTGTTCGCGAACGGCACCTTTTTCAACGAGGGTATTGAGGATGATCGGGCTGTAAATGAGTCCGCCCGTCAAATTGAGGTCGGCCATCATCTTGTCGGGATAGACGAGGAGCTTGTCGATGACCCGGGTAAAGGTCTGGAGCATATAGTCAAGAGCAATGGTGCTGTCCGGCAGGATAACTCGTTCTACGGAAGAATGGGAAATATCGCGTTCATGCCAGAGGGCGACGTCTTCCAAAGCTGCCTGGGCATTGCCGCGGATGACGCGAGCCAAGCCGCACATGCGTTCACACGTAATGGGGTTGCGCTTATGAGGCATGATGGACGAGCCCTTCTGTTTGGGGCTGAAGTATTCTTCCGCTTCGCGAACTTCCGTCCGCTGGAGATGACGGATTTCCGTTGCCATTTTGTCGATGGAGCTGGCGATGACAGCCAAGGTCGTAAGGAATTCGGCGTGGCGGTCACGCTGCAGGGTCTGCGACGAAATAGGCGATGCCGCAATGCCGAGGTGTTCGCAGACGTATTGTTCAACGAAGGGATCAACATCAGCATACGTGCCGACAGCACCGGAAATTTTACCGACGGCAATCGTTTCCTTAGCATGTTTCATGCGGTCGATATCGCGTTCGATTTCAGCCATCCAGTTGCACAGCTTGAGGCCGAAAGTCGTCGCTTCGGCGTGAATGCCATGGGTACGGCCGATGCACGGCGTATATTTAAATTCAACGGCACGGCGGCGCAATACGGCGTGGAAGTCTTCGAGGTCCTTGATGAGGATATCCGAAGCCTGTTTCAGCATGGAGCCTAAGGCCGTATCTTTGACGTCCGTCGACGTCAGGCCCAAATGGACGTACTTTCCGGCTTCTCCGATATTTTCGGAAAGGTTGGAGACAAAAGCAGCAATATCATGATGTGTTTCCGCTTCGATTTCATGGATGCGGTCGACAGAAAAGGCAGCTTTTTCGCGAATTTCCTTAGCCGCTTCCTTAGGGATGTTCCCCAATTCAGCTTGGGCTTCACTGGCCAGGATTTCTACCTGTTTCAGCGTATCCCATTCATTGAATTCTGTCCAAATTTGACCCATTTCCGGTTTCGTATAGCGTTCAATCACAGTTGATCTCTCCTTTATCATTGACATGAGTACGGTAAAAAAACTCACCGTCACTATTATACACTATCTATAGTGCCGAAGGTAGCCGTTTTGCAAGTTTTATTCGATCACAATGGATTTGCCTTCCCGCGCAGTCACATAGCCGATGACGGCGGCACAGGGAAGGACGTCCTTCAAGGCCCGTTCCAAAGACACGGCATCTTTTTCAGAAACGGCAATGAGAAGGCCGCCCGACGTCTGAGGATCATATAAAACATCCATCATCCCTTTATCGATGCCGTCGGCTGAAACGCGGCCTGCCGCAAAATCACGGTTACGGTACGCCCCGGCCGGAATAAAGCCCATAGCCGCCATATCAAGAGCCTCTTTATGGAAGGGGATCGATGAAGTATCAAAGTGAATCGTCGTCCCACTTCCATCCGCCATCTCACAGGCATGCCCTAAGAGGCCAAAACCGGTAACGTCGGTACAGCTGTGAACGTCGCAGCGAACCATCACGTCCCGAGCGGTCTTATTGAGCTGCGCCATCTGGGCGTATAGCTGCTGCAAAAGGGGCTGAGCTACAAAATCCCCCTGGGCGGCCGTCATCAAGATCCCGACGCCCAAAGGCTTGGTCAAGATGAGGACATCGCCGGGACGAGCCGATGAATTGCGCAGTAATTTTTGCGGATGCACAAAGCCCGTGACCGACAAGCCGTATTTCGGTTCCTTATCTTCAATCGTATGACCGCCGGTGATGATGACGCCACTTTCATAGGCCTTGCTGTAGCCGCCTTCTAAGATGAGGCGAATCGCGTCTTGACCCATCTTCAGGTTGACGCACATGACGTTCATGGCAAGCTTTGCCTCCGCCCCCATGGCGTAGACGTCGCTCAGGGCATTCGCCGCTGCAATTTGACCGAATAAATAAGGATCATCGACGATAGGCGGAAAGAAGTCGACAGTCTGGACAATGGCCAAATCGTCCGTAACTTGGTAGACCGACGCGTCGTCGCTCTTATCATAGCCGACGAGGAGGCGGTCATCAGTGTGGGTTGGAAGCCCTTCCAACAATTGAGCCAGCGTCCCTGGCCCCAGTTTAGCGCCTCAACCGGCACAGGATGCCAGCTGGGTTAATTTCAGTTTATCTTCCATGGGAGTCCCTCCTTATGAATAACAATACAGACTTTTCTTTCTTGGTTTATATTATACTATAATTTCTCCGATAGTTTTATGCCTTCTCTTATTTTTGCAATTCTTACGCTCCGGTTTAGCTCGATTTTAGATTTACCGGCTATACTGTGTTTGTACTCAAAAAGAAGCAAGGACAGACAGGAGGAATTCATCATGACCCAAAAAAAATGGCAAGATACACTCATTTCCATCAAAAATAAGATGTTCACCGCCCGCAATGCAAAAATCGCAGCTGCCTTTATCGTCGTCGCCGTCATCGCCGGTGCCGGCGGCCGCTACTATCTCCACCAGCGCCATATGGCCCGCCATGAAGAGCAAGTCGCCGCGATGGCCGATTTGACCCAGGCCCAGGCCAAACAGAAGGGCGTCAGCCTGATCAACGAAGAGCAGGCCCGTGCCGCCGCTGCCAAGGCCATCGGCAAAGACGAAAGTCAGCTGGACTTCAAAGAAGTCGCTCTCTTTGACATGGACAGCATGGCGCATAGAGACGGACGCGAAGGACATCGGAAAGATCGCCGCGGCGAAAGAGGACCGGGAGAAGGCCCTGACCGCAACGAAAAAGACCATCCGAATATGGATGAAAAAATGAGACCGGAACAGGGCAACCCTCAAATGGGTCCCCAGGATCATCAGGGCGGAGCCCCGGCCCTCCAGCCGCCGCAGGAACTGATGACGTCTCAGGCGGCCGGTCAGCAAGACCCGCAGCAGGGTCAGCAACCGGTACAACAGGGCCAGCCCGCGGCGACACAGAATCAGCAACCGGCAGCACAGCAAGGTCAGCAGCCCGGCCAGCCGATGCAGCCCGGCTTCCACCCCATGTATAAGGTCCGTGCCGTTTCCGGCAGTGTTCACTATGACATCCTCATCGACGCCGTAACCGGTTCGGTCATCCACACCCAGATCGATGACTGACAGAAAAGGACTGACCGATGAAGTATCTTGGATTGCTCCCATGAGCCAGACGTTCGCCCCGGTTCATGGAAACAAGACAGGGGCTCCATCGGCCGGTCCTTTTTTCTGCCCTCGAAAACAGCTATAATAGAAATATCATACAGAAAGGATGCTGCCCTATGCTCCATTTACGCGATATTTCCTTACGCCACCGCCTGCTCATCGCTAACTTTACCATGGTCTTTGTTCCCATCTTCATTTTGACCGTCCTCGGCTTCCTCTTGGTATCGGGCCTTCGCTTCTCGTCGCCCCACAACGACCTGACGACCCTATGGCCGGAAAAGGGGCCGGCCCTTTCCATCCAATATACGGTCAGTTCACTCCGGGTCAAAGCCGAGCGGCCGGGGCCGCTGAAACTGAATGACCTTCGCGAAGACTGCCAGGTCCTGGAAAGTCTGGGCATTGCCACAGCCATCATCCGCCACGACCAGGTCGCCTACGTCACACCGGGCATCGACTTCTACGGATTGGCCGACCGGGTCCTGCAAAAGGCCCACGGTCAAAAGACCGTCATGACCTGGGACGGAGACGGCTTCTTCTTCCGATATTCGTCGCCCCACAGCGGGACGACGATCATCGCCGCCGGAAACACGCCCTTCATCGCCAAAACGGGCATCCGCGAGGGCCTAGCCAAAAACGTCATCCAGACACTCCTCATCTTTATCGTCGGGACAGCCAGTGTCATCATCATCGGCTGCGGCCTCATCCTGTCCCGCCTCTTATCGCGCCAAATTTTAGGGCCCTTGGCCTCCCTTCGCACGGCGGCCTCCGAAATTGAAAAGGGCAACCTCGATTATAAACTGACCGTCTCGTCCCGTGACGAACTGGGCCAGACCTGCTCCGCCTTCGACCACATGCGCCGACAGCTCAAGGCAGCCCGGACGGCACAGCAAAAATACGAACAGAACCGCAAAGAACTCATTGCCGGCATCTCTCACGACCTGTCGACCCCCTTAACCCTCTTAAAAGGCTATGCCAGCGGCATCTTAGTCGGCATTGCCAAAACGGCAGAAAAGCGCCATCACTATATGGAGCTCATTTACCAAAATGCCTGTTCCTTAGAAAAACTCGTCGACCGTCTGTTTCTCTTTTCAAAACTCGACTTAGGCCAGGTCGATTTCACCCTTGAAACGGTGTCCCTCCGAGATTATTTTGCAGACTTTACTGCCGAAAACGCCGCTCTCTTCTCTGAGCGGGGCCTCATCCTGAATTATGCGGCCCCCACGGAAGCAGCGCGGGTCCGCATTGACCGAATGCAGTTCCAACGGGTCATCGATAACCTCTTGGAAAACGCCTTAAAGTACAAAGACACCGCTACGATCGCCATGGATATCAAGCTGGAGGCGACTCCGGTTCAGGTTACCCTCTCCTTTGCCGACCACGGCCCCGGCGTCCCCAAAGTCTACCTTACCAAACTGTTCGACAGTTTTTACCGAACCGATGAAGCTCGCACAGACGTCAAAAAAGGCAGCGGCCTGGGCCTTGCCATCGTCAAACAAATCATTGCCACCTTAAAAGGAAGGATATACGCTGCCGAAACGCCGGGCGGAGGATTGACCGTCGTCATCACCTTGCCGGCAGCAGAGGAGGATAATCATGAAATCGATTCTAATCATTGAAGACAATATGGAAATCGCTGAACTCGAACGCGACTTTCTCGAAGCTGACGGAATTGCAAGCGTCATCGAAACAGACGGAACGAAGGGCATGGAGCGAGCCTTAGCCAACGATTTCGATCTTATCCTGTTGGATATCATGCTCCCCGGTACGGACGGCTTCCACATCTGCCGCCGCATCCGCGAAGCCAAGGAAGTCCCCATTCTCATGGTGTCGGCCAAGCGGGAGGACATGGACAAGATACGCGGCCTCGGCCTCGGTGCCGACGATTATATCATCAAACCCTTCAGTCCGACGGAACTCGTCGCTCGCGTAAAAGCTCATATCCAGCGCTATGAACGACTGACCGGAAAGGCCCGTCCGGAAAGCGGCGACGGGGAAGTCCTCCGCAGCGGCGACCTGGAAATCTACGTCGACAAGCATCGCGTATACGTAAAAGGCCGGGAAATCAGCCTGACCAACCGAGAGTTTGAACTCTTGGTCTTTTTGGCCAAACATCCCGGCCTGGTATTCAGCCGCGACCGCCTCTTCGAACGAGTCTGGGACCTCGACGCCGAAGGCGATACGGCAACGGTCATGGTCCACATCAACCGCATCCGCGAAAAGATAGAACCCGATCCGGCAAAGCCCATCTACATCGAAACGGTCTGGGGGGCCGGCTATCGCTTTAAAGAGGCCTGATCCTTATTTTATTTTTCTTCACGGCGCAGGATTTCCTGACCGACGGTAACGCCGGCAGCCGAAGCCTGAACGAGTCCGCGGGTAATGCCGGCGCCGTCACCGATGGCAAAGAAATTCGGAATTTTGGTTTCTAAGACCGAACTCAATTCCAGTCGGTTCGAATAGAATTTGGCTTCTACACCATACAGCAAGGTATGTCTCGAATTAGCACCCGGCGCGATGGCGTCGAGGGCTTCAAGCATTTCTTTAATATCCTGCATATGGCGGTAGGGCAGGACCAACGACAAATCGCCGGGCGTCGCCTTGGGCATGGTCGGACGAACGAGGCCGCGCTGAATCCGTTCCGGCGTCGATCGACGGCCGTCGAGGAAATCACCCAGCCGCTGGACGATGACGCCGCCGCCTAAGATATTGGCCAAATTGGCAATATACTTCCCGTATTTGATGGGTTCATGGAAGGGTTCGGTAAACTTCTTCGACACCAAGATCGCAAAATTCGTGTTCTCGCTCTTTTTATGGGCATAACTGTGACCATTGACAGTCAGTAACCCGTCATTATTTTCTTCGACGACGAAGCCGTAGGGATTCATGCAGAACGTTCGGATGCGGTCGTCGAAAGACTTGCTGAAATAAATGAGTTTCGATTCATAGACGACATCAGTAATCGTTTCCAGCACTTCCGCCGGCATTTCGACACGGACGCCGATATCGACGGCATTGGAGGTCAGGCGAAGGCCCATTTTTTCCACTTCGTGGACGAACCATTCCGACCCTTCCCGTCCGGGCGCACTGACCAGATAGCGGCAGGCGTAAAACTGATCGTCGATCAAGACGCCCTTGATCTGTCCCCCTTCTTCTACCAAGTGATCCACAGCCGTATCGGCCATGATATCGACCTTACCTTCGAGAAAATCGCGCATATGGGTCAAAATCTGACCGTTGACGTCGGTTCCTAAGTGGCGGATACGAGCCGGAATGAAGCTGAGATCAGCCGCAGCGGCCTTTCGCTTTATCTCCCGAATGCGATCTTTATTTTCATCGCCGTACACCTTGCGGTCGGCACCGCCAAAACGGCAGTACACTTCGTCGACATAACGGATTTTGTCCATTAACTCGGCTTTTGGCATATAGTCATCGAGGTTGCCGCCGTATTCGGTAGTCAGCGTCAGTTTCCCGTCGCTGAAGGCTCCGGCACCGCCCCAGCCGCAGACGACATTGCGCACCCGGTCCTGCGGTTTAGCATCGCCATTGAGACTGGTCGCAATCCGTTCCCGTATATCCTGTCCTTTTTCGACCATGAGGATATCGAGTCCCTTATCTGCCAGCTCCAAGGCCGTAAAAATCCCGGCCGGTCCGGCACCGATAATGATGACATCATAGGTTTTTACTGCTTCCATATACGCCACTTCCTTATAAAAACACCTTTACATCGAACAAAAAAGGCGTTGTCTCCTTGGGACAACGCCTTTTGCAGCCACACAAGCAGCTCCTCATTCAGCATAGCATGGTGCACCGACAAAGTCAACCGGCCTGCCGATTCAATGGGCAAAAGAAAAACAGCTGCCCCCTTAGGAGCAGCTGTTTCTTCAAGCACGGATCTTACTGCTGTTCATGTTCATGTTCAGCCCGTTCTTTTTTATAGAAGTCAGCCGTAATAGCATCGGAGCAGCATACAGCGACGACGTCAGCTACGTCTTCAGACGAGCAGCCACGGGACAAGTCAAGGATAGGTTTGTCGAGGCCCTGAACCAAAGGTCCGAGAGCCGTTGCATTGGCAAAGCGCTGAACCATCTTGTAACCGATATTGGCAGCATCGAGGTTCGGGAAGATGAGGACGTTGGCATGGCCGGCAACGGTGGAGCCGGGAGCCTTATGTTCGCCGACTTCCGGAACGAGGGCAGCGTCAGCCTGCATTTCGCCGTCAAAAGCAAAATCAACGTTGCGTTCTTTCAAGATTTCAACGGCTTTGCGGACGTTTTCAACGGATTCACCGGCGCCGGAACCCATCGTGGAGTACGAAAGGAAGGCAACCTTCGGATTGAGGATCTGAACGGTACGACGAGCACGTTCAACACAAATGCAGGCGATATCAGCCAGCTGATCGGCCGACGGATTGGGGATAACGCCGCAGTCGCCGAGGACGAGGATACCATTGTCGCCGTACTGAGGAGTGTTCGTCAAGAGAATGAATGCCGAGGATACGGTCTTATTGCCCGGGCGGGGACCGATGACCTGAAGGCCGGCACGGATAACTTCTGCCGACGTCGTAGCAGCACCGGATACGCAGCCGTCAGCTTCGCCGAGAGCGACGAGACCAGCCGCAAAGAAAGTGTTGTTGTGAGTCATGATGTCGCGAGCTTTTTCAATCGTCATGCCTTTCTTTTCGCGGCGTTTTGCAAAGTATTCGCAAAGTTCATCCATCCGATAGTACGTTTCCGGATTGATGACTTCGACACCAGTGAGATCGATTTGGAATTTAGCAGCATCTTTTTTGATCTGTTCCAGCTTACCTACGAGAACGATTTTAGCAAAACCATCAGCCAAAACGCGTTCAGCAGCTTTCAGGACACGACGGCTGTTCGTTTCCGGAAGGACAATTTTCTTTTGGGCCTTGGAAACACGGGCTTTTAAATCTTCTGTAAATCTCATTTGGATACCACTCCTTGTAAGTTCTTAGAAATTTGTTGAGAAATATGGCCTTATGATAAGGAAAATATTCCTATCACTATCCTTCATTATAATACAAATTGACAGGGAATCAAACCTATTATTACTCATATATAAAATGAGTAGAAGAAATATACTATACTAATTCTGCAACGATAGTGGTTTTTTCATACACAGAAGGCATTTTCCAACGCTTTTCTTGTACAAAAAAAGCTGCACAACCGATGTTGTGCAGCTTTTTCATGGTGGGCGATAACAGGATCGAACTGCTGACATCCTGCTTGTAAGGCAGGCGCTCTCCCAGCTGAGCTAATCGCCCATGTGGTGACCCCTACGGGATTTGAACCCATGTTCTCGCCGTGAAAGGGCGATGTCTTAGACCACTTGACCAAGGGGCCACATAATGTGGATTGTGGTGATCCACCCGAGATTCGAACTCGGGACACCCTGATTAAAAGTCAGGTGCTCTGCCAACTGAGCTAGTGGATCATATTGGCAGGGGTAGTAGGATTCGAACCTACGCATGACGGAGTCAGAGTCCGTTGCCTTACCGCTTGGCGACACCCCTGTATGGCTCCTCAAGTAGGACTCGAACCTACGACAAATCGGTTAACAGCCGATTGCTCTACCAACTGAGCTATTGAGGAATAAATGGAGCGGAAAACGAGGCTCGAACTCGCGACCCCCACCTTGGCAAGGTGGTGCTCTACCACTGAGCTACTTCCGCATGAAAGTTGACCTGTCTCACTAAAACAGTGAGGCCAGCCGGCACCTTTTTGTAAATATTTTTTACAAATCACAAGTGCTTAATAAGTTTAACATAGAGTAAAAGGATTGTCAAGAACGTTTTCTATTCTAAAAATCTGACGCCCCTGCAAAGGCTGCAAAAGAGCAGCCTTTTGCAGGAACAATCAGAAAATGGCACGCTTACAAAGGTGAGGCTTCACCAATAAAACCGCGCAGGACATTGGGCGTTACCAAGTTTTTGGTACCGGCACCATAGGCAACGGTATGGTAGATGAAATCAGCCGGTCTTTTACCCGTATGAGCCAAAACCTTCACCAAGGCGGCTCCCGTCGGCGTAACTAATTCACCTTTGATATCCGTCGAATACCAGGGAATTCCGGACAAAAGTTCCGCCGTTGCCGGCGCCGGCACAGGCATGATGCCATGGGCGCAGCGGACAAAGCCACTTCCCGCATGGAGGGACGACGTACTGATCTGTTCGATGCCCAAGTAGTTCAGACACCAAACGGTACCGACGATATCTAAGATGCAGTCGATGGCGCCAACTTCATGAAAATGAATTTCGTCGACCGATACGCCGTGTACCTTGGCTTCCGCTTCCGCTAAGGCCTGAAAGACGGCCAAGCTCTTCGTTTTTATATCTTCTGCCAAGGGCGACCCATTGATAATCTGTGTAATCTCCGCCAGACCGCGATGGTGGTGGTGATGATGGTGACCGGTCATATCGACGAGGTGCCCGGAAGCGTCGTGATGGTGGTCATGGCCGTGATCATCATGATCATGGTGGTCATGGTGGTCATGATCATCGTGATCGTGATGTTCATGATCATAGTGGGCATCGTGCTTTTCATCATCTAATATTACATTATAATAAATGGCCTGCACGCCGCCCTTATTCTCACTGCGGCACAGGAGTTCATATCCCGTAAGCTGAAGCGAAGCCATGGCCTTTTGAAAGGCTTCAAAGGGAACGCCTGCCTGGATGAGCATGCCGACGAACATATTGCCGCTGATACCTGAAAAACAGTCGAGATGTAGTGTTTTCATCGTGGGACTCCTTACTTCAAATTATCGTTCATCATTTGGACAGCGGCGTCGAGCATGGTCAGCCCCATGGCGGAGCCCATCCCCTGGTCGAGATTCTGCTCGAGTTCAACGAAGGGTTTCAGTCCCAATTTTTTCATCTGCATCTGATGGACCGGTTCCTGATATTGAGCTGATGGGCAAATATAGTCCTCGACCGTCGGGCACAAGGCGCGAGCCAAGAGGACGGCTGCCCCGGTCACGGCATTGTCAAAGACAATGAGCATTTTACACCGAGCTGCCGATAAAATACACCCGACCATGGCCGCAATATCCGGCGATCCGGCACGACGCAGCAAATCTAAGGGATTTTCCGGGTTGAAATTCATTTCCTCAATGACTCTCTTCAACGAATCCAATTTTTTGCCGGACGTCATAGACGCCGGAAGGTCTTCCAATTGACCGCGGAAAAAGGATGCCGTTATGATAAAAGCCGTGAGGAGCGCCCGTTCGCCAATATTTCCGAGGCCGACGGCCGTATACCCTTCTTCAGCCAGGTTCTCGCCAAGCTGCAGGCCGCTGAACAAGGCATCCATCATTTCATCTTCACTCATGGCGTCCCGGCGGGCCCAAAAATGGCTGCCGTGCATGACTTTCAGATTCTGGACACCCTGTGATTCAGCTAAGTCTTCTTCAAGGCCCATATCGAGGAGCATGACGCCGGCTCCGATGCGGTGGGCCACCTTATTGATGGCCCCTCGGCCTCCGGCGATTTCCAAGGCGTCGGCCTTACTGGTCTTGCCCTGGGTCTTATTTTCCCCGCCGTCGACGGCATGGTCGGCAGCGAAGACAGCAATGGCCTTCTGCAGCTTTTCCGGGTGAAGGGTCTTTTGCACGCCGGCAATGCGGCCCGCCAAATACGATAATTTGCTGTCCTGACGAATTGTCAGGCCGGCCAAGCGCTGGTAGCACTCCGCAGCCTTCGCCAAATCCATCGGTTCGATAGCCTTAATAATTTGTTCTAATACGGGATCCATACTTCCTCCATAAAAGACTGTCATCGTCTCACCATGCCGGAATATCTCCTATGACAAACGATGTGTATATACGAAATATTGCTTATAATGATTTACCGAATTCATCCGTATCGAGGATGGCTTTTTTGAAAGCTTCCTTGGTCATCGGAGCCGGAACGCAGGTCCATTCACGAAGGGCCGGGGCGGCGTCGACGACGGCGTCAATTTCATCGGCCTTAATGTCTAAGGCAGCCAAGGTCGTCGGGTAATTGCATTTTTTATAGAAAGCAGCGACCTTATCGCGCAGTTCAAACTGCTTATCGTAGGTCAAGAGGACTAAGACGCCGAAGGAAACGGTTTCGCCGTGAAGATGGCCTTCGACAACCTGGGGAAGGACCGTCGAGGCGTTGTAGAACATGTGCGCCAAAGACGAATTGTAATAGTATTCTTCACCGCCTGTCGTGCAGTTGGAAACGAGGCCCGTGCTGATGACGATATCCAAAACGACCTGCTGCAGTTCATAGGTAATCTGATTGGCCTTGAAGTCTGCCAACGCCTTTTCCCCATACTGGAGAAGCGGTTCCGTACAGGTCTTTCCGATAGCCCGGCCCAAGAGAACGGTGTGGAAGTGTTCCGCAGCCCGGCTGGCCAGTTCCGATTCACATTCCTTACTCATGGCATCGCCAATGCCGGCCCAGAAGAATTTAAAGGGCGAATCGGCAATGACAGCCATATTGATGAAGGTGTGGACCGGCGGCTGATCGAGGTAATAATAGCCGGCAAAGGACTTGTCTTCTTTGTACATGACGGAAATAGCCGTCGACGGCGCACAGTTCGAGGCCAGTGTCGGGAAAGCAAAGAAGGCTTTATCGGCCTTATCGGCAACGACTTTCCCCGTATCGATAGCCCGGCCGCCGCCGACGCCGAAAACGAGATCTGCGTCTTGAACGGCTTTTTCTTTCAGCAGGCGGTCTACGTGTTCAAAGGTAGCATCATCGCCGTACCACAGGACATCGAGGACTTCGAGATCCGTTTTGGCAATGGCATCGAGGAGCGGCTGTTTCGCCTTGGACAGGGCCGTCTTACCGCCGATGATGACGACTTTCTTCCCGAAGTGTTTGGTGATCTTACCGATGGCATCATAGGCGTGTATCCCGATGGTAAAGGCCGGCAGGACCAAGGTGTATTCAGATTTAGACATTCTAAAACCTCCTATAATATATGATAATAAGTTCAAAAACTATGGTTATTATAGCATTGTCCTTTGCTTATGAAAAGTCCACTCCCACCGGCCGAATTGATTCGTAATACATATGAGAAATACATATGTAGATTTGGTTACAAATCACTTTTAGTAAATTTAATCAACATATAGTTTATTATCCCCGTAATAAATCAATATATGGTATAAAAAATTCAAATATACGATATCGTAATTTCATCATGTCTTTTAGGTCATCAAGAATAGTTCTTTATTCCCAAGGAGAATCTTGTTTTTAATCCAAAAGGATATATAATGAGATAGCTACAGAAATAGCAAAAAATTTCAACGTGCCATTTACTTTTTTCCACTTTTTTCAAATCGGCATTATGTTGCTTTATAACGGATAAAGATATAGGCACACAAATTTTAAAGGAGGTTCTTTTTGTATGAACGGTTTATATCTCGTCATTATTTCTGCCTTAGTGTTCGTACTGGCTTACCGTTTTTACGGCGCATTCATCGCCGCCAAGGTATTGACCCTGAACCAGTACAAAGTCACGCCGGCCTTCCGTTTTGAAGACGGTCACGACTATGTACCGACGAACAAATACGTTGTTTTCGGCCACCATTTCGCAGCTATCGCCGGTGCCGGCCCGCTGGTCGGTCCGGTCATCGCAGCCCAGTTCGGCTACCTGCCCGGTGCCTTATGGATTCTCATCGGCGGCGTCCTCGCCGGTGCCGTCCACGATATGGTCATCCTCTTCTGCTCCATGCGGTATGACGGCAAATCCATTGCCGAAATCGCCAAAGCCCAGATTGGTGACAAAACGGGCTTGGCAACGTCCTTTGCCGTCTTGTTCCTCAATATCCTCTGTATGGCCGGCATGGCCGTCGTCATTGCCAACGCCCTGCACGACAGCCCTTGGGGTACGTTCACCATCGGCATGACCATTCCTATCGCCATCTTCGTCGGGATCTACATGCAGTTCCTGCGTCCCGGCAAAATTAAAGAAGGCACCATCATCGGCGTCGTCTTGACCTTGCTGGCCGTCGTCGCCGGCCCTGCCGTCCAGGCTTCGCCGACCTTGGCTCCCCTCTTTACCATCAATGCTACAGGCATCTCCATCGCCCTCATCATCTACGGCTTCATCGCAGCTGCCCTTCCGGTTTGGCTGCTCCTGGCACCGCGTGACTACCTCTCGACATACATGAAGATCGGTACCATCGGCGCTTTGGCCCTGGGCATCATCATCGTCGGTCCTAACATTCAGATGCCGGCTATGACCCAGTTTACGGCCGGCGGCGGCCCGGTCATCACCGGTGCTGTCCTGCCGTACATCTTCGTTACCATCGCCTGTGGCGCTATCTCCGGTTTCCACTGCATGATTGCAACGGGCACAACGCCGAAAATGCTGATGAATGAACGCTCCATCCTGCCCGTCGGCTACGGCGCCATGGTTACGGAATCCTTCGTTGCCATGATGGCTTTAATCGCAGCCTGCTCGCTGGTTCCGAATGATTACTTTGCCATCAACTCTTCGGCCGCTCATTTCCAGGCCCTCGGCATTCAGGTCGTAGACCTGCCGCACCTGAGCAACATGGTCGGTGAAGATGTCGCCCATCGTCCGGGCGGTGCCGTTTCCCTGGCTGTCGGTATGGCTTATATTTTCTCCAACCTGCCCGGCCTCGATCACCTCATGAACTACTGGTACCATTTCTGCATCATGTTCGAAGCCTTATTCATCATGACCATCATCGATGCCGGTACTCGTGTCGGCCGTTATATGCTTCAGGAACTCGTCGGCCGCGTATGGCCTAAGTTCGGCGACCCGAACTGGAAACCCGGCGCCATCATCGCTTCGGCTTTAATCTGCGGGGCTTGGGGTTATTTGGTCCTCAACGGCAACTTGTCCACCATCTGGCCGATCTTCGGCGTATCGAACCAGCTCCTTGCAATCATCGCTCTTTCGATTTCGTCGGTTGTCCTCTGCTCCATGGGTAAGGCGCGTTACCTCTGGGTAACGGCTGTTCCCTGGGCTTTCCTGATGGTCATGATCTTCTGGGCTGACTATCTCAACATCTTTGAAATTTACCTGCCCAAGGGTGAATGGACGATGTTCACCGTTTCCATCATCATGGCCCTGTTGGTTATCATCGTTGCCGTCGGCGCTATCCGCAAGTGCATCTACTTGGCAAAGACCGTTCCTGCCAACTATGACACTTCGGAAATCGTTGAAACGGAAGAATTGAAACACCTCCAAGAACTGGTAAAAACAGATAAAGCAGCTCAGCGTTTCCAAGAAATGTCTGTCGCTCATCATTAATCAACTGCATCAAAGGCACTATCTTCATAGATAGTGCCTTTTTTATTTAACAATTTCCGTTATATATTAAGGATGCAGCTATGAATAAGTTATTTTATTCAGTACATCATGAGTTTTTTTCATATATATATCGTAAACTTTACCATAAGTAACTTGCTATTTTTACTTCTTTAAACTATAGTAGGTGTATAGTAAAATCGTTATGTGATATTTATAAAAGATAAAAAGTCAACAGAATTGTGACAAAAACGTTTTACTTGGATGGACTGAGGATGTGGCGTTGCATCCGATTACAATATACCTCATCAAAGTACCTGCGGCAAAAACGATGAGATCCGTACCCCCATCAAAAGCATGCATCAGCTTTATATTTCGAACCCATCCAACGCCTGTTTTGTAAGCGCCCGGCGCTTCACGAAATAAATATGATAAGGAGGGAATTTTTTATGAATGGTTTGTTTTTAGTTATCATTTCTGCATTAATATTTGTGCTGGCTTACCGTTTCTATGGTGCTTTTATTGCCGCAAAAGTACTGACCGTTAACCAGTATAAGGTTACACCGGCTTTCCGTTTCGAAGACGGTCATGACTACGTGCCGACCAATAAGTACGTCGTCTTCGGCCATCACTTCGCGGCTATCGCCGGCGCCGGCCCCCTCGTAGGCCCGGTCATCGCAGCTCAGTTCGGTTACTTACCGGGCGCCCTGTGGATCCTCATCGGCGGTGTTCTCGCCGGTGCCGTCCACGACATGGTCATCCTCTTTGCATCCATGCGCTATGACGGCAAATCCATCGCCGAAATCGCCAAAGCTCAAATTGGTGACAAAGTCGGCCTGGCAACATCTTTTGCCGTCTTGTTCCTCAACATCCTGGCTATGGCCGGCATGGCCGTCGTCATCGTCAACGCCCTTCACGACAGCCCTTGGGGTACTTTCACGATCGGCATGACCATTCCTATCGCTATTTTCGTCGGCGTCTACATGCAGTTCCTGCGCCCGGGCCACATCAAAGAAGGTACGGTCATCGGCGTAGCACTGACACTTCTCGCCGTCATCCTCGGGCCGTCCGTATCGGCTTCGCCGACACTGGCTCCCCTGTTCACGATCAATGCTAAGGGCATTTCCATCGCCCTCATCATCTACGGCTTCGTAGCTGCCGCACTTCCCGTATGGCTGCTCCTGGCTCCGCGTGACTACCTCTCGACGTACATGAAAATCGGTACCATCGGCGCTTTGGCCCTCGGTATCATCATCGTCGGACCTACCATTCAGATGCCGGCTATGACGCAGTTTGTCGCCGGCGGCGGCCCGGTCATCACCGGTCCGGTTCTGCCGTACATCTTCATCACCATCGCCTGCGGTGCTATCTCCGGCTTCCACTGCATGATCTCGACCGGTACGACGCCGAAGATGCTGATGAACGAACGCTCCATCCTCCCCGTAGGCTACGGCGCCATGCTGACCGAATCCTTCGTCGGCATGATGGCCCTTATCGCAGCCTGCTCCCTCATTCCGAACGACTACTTCGCCATCAACTCGACGGCTGAACACTTCCAGGCTCTGGGCATCCAGGTCGTCGACCTGCCTCAGTTGAACGCCATGGTCGGTGAAGACGTAGCTCATCGTCCCGGCGGTGCCGTTTCCCTGGCCGTCGGCATGGCCTTCATCTTCTCCAACATCCCCGGCCTTGACCACCTGATGAACTACTGGTATCACTTCTGCATCATGTTTGAAGCCCTGTTCATCATGACCATCATCGATGCCGGTACTCGTGTCGGCCGCTACATGCTCCAGGAACTCATCGGCCGCGTATGGCCGAAGTTCGGCGATCCCCATTGGCTCCCCGGCGGCATCGTCGCATCGGCACTCATCTCCGGCGCATGGGGTTACATCGTACTCCAAGGCAACCTGTCCACGATTTGGCCGATTTTCGGTGTATCGAACCAGCTCTTGGCTATCATCACCCTGGCCATCTCGACCGTCGTCATCTGTGCTATGGGTAAGGCCCGCTTCGCCTGGGTCACGGTCATTCCCTGGATTTTCCTGACCGTCGTTATCTTCTGGGCCGATTACCTCAATATGTTCAATATCTACCTGCCTAAGCAGGAATGGCTCCTCTTCGGCGTATCGGCTATCATGGCCATCTTGGTCATCATCGTCAGCGTAGCCTCTGCACGGAAATGCCTTGAACTGGCAAAGACCGTACCGCCCAGCTACGATACGTCTGAAACAGTAGAAGCTGAAGAATTGAAACACCTCCAAGAATTAATCAAAACGGATCCGATTGCCAAACGCTTTAAAGAATTGACCGTCGATCAGCACTAAGACCATATAAAAAGACTGGCCCAGTGACAGCGCCTGAGATGTACATCCTCTCAGGCAGCTGCCGGGACAGTCTTTTTTATATGCATTTTTATCGATACTAAGGGCGCTAGATAACACCGGTTCCATCAAAATCGGGAATGAAGTCATCGCTGGCGCTCTCTTTTTCCTGAACAAATCCGTCTTCAATGCCGCTGTCAAAGAGATACTGTTCCGCCTCATCATACTCTTCATCGGTCAAAGGACGGTTGATTTCCGGATAGTCTCCTGCCCGGCCGCAGGGCACGTATTGGCGCATCAAACTGAATAAAACCTGGCCGTCCTCGAAATGGTTCCGCACCCAATCGATGACGGCTTTCGTATTGTCGACACAGCCGGGAAGGATGAGATGGCGGATGATGACGCCTTTTTTCAAAATTCCGTCGTCATCGAGTTCGTAAGGGCCTACCTGGTCATACATGTGCAGAATGGCTTCGGCTGCGACCTGCGGGTAGTCCGCAGCCCCGCTGTAGCGTTCCGCTAAGGTCGGATCGAGGTATTTAAAGTCCGGCAAATAAATCTGCACCTTATCTTTAAATCGATCGATGGTCTCTATCGATTCATAACCGCCGCAGTTATAGACGACGGGCACCGGCAAGGGATCGGCCAAGCTTTCTAAAATAGCCTGCGTATAAGGCGTCGGCGTCACCAGATTGATGTTGTGAGCCCCCTTAGAGATGAGCTCACCATAGATTTCTCGAAGCCTGGCGGGCGTAATCGGAAAGCCTTTGCGCCCCATAGAGATGATCGAATTTTGGCAGAAGCAGCAGCGCAGATTGCAGCTCGTAAAAAAGACCGTTCCCGACCCGCGTGTCCCGCTGATGCACGGTTCTTCCCATTGATGCAGCGCGGCTCTGGCCACGACGGGCTGGAGCGGCGAATGGCAAAAGCCGGGCATTCCCTTCTCATTCCAAAAGAGGCTGCGGACGACACCGCAGCGGCGGGGACAGTCATTACATATCGCTTCCATAATCACACCTCAATCAAAAATCTTTCCGGGATTTAAAATCCCCTTCGGGTCCCAAGCCCTTTTCAAGGCCTTCATCAGTTCCAGTTCGACAGGATCGGTATATTTAGCAAATAAGGCTTTCCGAGCCTGACCGATGCCGTGTTCGCCGGAAACAGCACCGCCTAACCGGTAAGCGGCTTCACAGGCCTTATCTTCAAAAGCCGCGACACGGCAGCCTTCATCAGCCGCATCCGCAAAGCCCCGACGCAGGAGGTCTAAGTGAATATTGCCGTCACCGGCATGGCTGACACCGCGGAATAAGACCCCCGTCGCCTCACCGATTGCCTGTAATTCGGTCATGAAAGACAATAGTTTATCCGGCGGTACGACGAAATCTTCCATGGCGGCAACGGGGCAGTCAGCCGCCGATGCCTCGGTAAAGGCTTTGCGGGCCTTCCAAACTTTTTCGGCATCGGCCATGAAGACCTCGACAGCCCCGAGAGACCGGCAGATTTCATCGAGATTCATGCAATCATCGTCAAGGCCGTCTTCACTTTGACTGTCGAGCTGGATGATCATATAGGCACCACCGTCAGGACAGTTCTGTTTTTCATCGAGCCATGCCCCGACGACTTCGATGACATCGTAATCCATAAATTCCAAACACGTCGGCGTAATGCCGGCCTTGGGAAGGGCCGTTACCAATGCCAAGGCCTGTTCAGCCGATGGAAAGACGGCCAGGACGTGTGCCGTCGCTTTAGGCAAGGGCACGAGCTTTAAGGTCAGTTTCGTAATAATGCCCAGCGTCCCTTCAGAGCCAACGACGATTTTTTCCAAGGGGTAGCCGGCTGTCATCTTATGGAGGCGTTTGCCGAGATTGGCAATTTTTCCGGTCGGCGTAACGACTTCAAGGGCATAGATTTGGTCTCTCGTCGTCCCATACTTCACGGCCCGGTTACCGCCGGCATTGGTCGCCCCGTTGCCGCCGATGCAGCAGCTGTCTCCGCTGCACGGGTCTCCGGCATAGAGAAGTCCCCTTTTACCGGCCTCTTTCTGGATTGTCTCAGTAATGACCCCGGCTTCGACGACCATATACATAGCCTCTTCATTAATTTCTAAAATGCGGTTCATCCGCTCCGTACTGACCATAATGCCGCCGCGGCCGTCGACAAGGGCACCGCCTTCAAGACCCGTCCCGGTTCCTCTGGGAATGACGGGGATGACGGCCTCATTGGCTAAAGATACAACAGCAGCCAATTCCTCCGCCGTTGCCGGTAACACGACGGCATCGGGCAGAAAAGGCACCGCAAAGGTGCCTTCATCGCGACCGTAGGGAATCCGTTTATCTTCATCGGTCCAAACATATTTTTCACCTACAATGGCCTGTAAGGCCGTTATGACTGCAGGGGTTATCTGATTATACTCCATGTATTCATCCTCATAAGACAGCCCGTCCTGTTAAAAGGACGGGCACAACGCAAAACGAGCGATTCCGAAGAGCCTGCATCACAAAAAGAGGCCCCGCAGAAACGGCACGAGGGTAAACTGATAGATTTTCAAAACGCCAAAGACGCAGAGGCCGATGGAGGCGCCGACGATAGCACCATTGATACGAATCCAGGCCAGGTCTTCGCCGACCTTACTTTCCAAGAACTGGTTGAACCGATTTTTATCGAAGCCGGACAAGACGTCGCGGACGGCGACGGCAATGAGGGAGTGTTCATGTTCCAAGATGACATTGAAAGCCCGGCGGATCTGTTCATCAAGCCATTCCTTGATTTCAGGATAGGACCGGCAATATTCCAAATAGTGGATGAACTGTTCTTCCAGTAAATCTTTCAATTCTTCTCGTCCCTGTTCGCCGGTCATGAAATAGTCTTTCGTCGAATGTTCGATATCGGTCAGCCACTGTTCGATAGGCAGGGCATCGACGAATTCATTCTGCCAGTTCTGTACGCCAAAGGACAATTGGCCATTCATCGAATAGAGCAGGATTTCCAGTTTTCGGCACAGCCATTCCCGCTGTTCCCCTTCCGCATGTTCCCATTGGTCGAGCCAGTTGACGATACCCAGTTTTATATCCTTGGCAATCCGCTGAGTATCGACGATACCGAGAACTTTAGTCAAGGTAATGCTGGACATGGAGGAGTGCTGCGATTCTTCGCGCCACTGGATGATGAGCCGTTCCAACAGTTTGTCAAAATCTTCGCTGTTTACGACGCGGCGAATGAGATTGATCAGGTCCTGGAACATGGGGCTCGTCGGATCTTCGAGCAGCGAAACGAGGCGGTCTTCCAAGAAGCTTACTAAGGGCTGACGCTTCAAATACATGCGCAGGTGGCCGGCTATGGCCGTCTGGGTTTCACCGCGCTGAATATGCTGATGGGCGCGCTGAGCGACTTCATAGAGCCCCGTACGAAGTTTTTCCCGTCCCTGAGGACCGCGCAGCCAGTCGACGGCCTTATCCATAAAGGAAATCTGATAGAGCTTATCCTTCCACATGTCGGGCTGGAGCAGCTTTTCCGATATCAATCGGGCAATTCCGTCAATGATGCGGTCGCGGTGGCGGTACAAGAGTTCTGTATGATAAGGAAATCCCAAAGGCTTTTCAAAGAGGGCCGTAACGGCAAACCAGTCAGCAATACTGCCGATGAGGGCCGATTGGATAACGAAGAACAACAGCTCTTCCCAAACCGATACGTCGTGCGTATACCACCAAAAGAAGATGGCAATAAAGGCGACGAACGACAAGCCTAAAATGAGATTGGCACGCTGTCGGTAAGTCATAAGATAGCCCCTCCTTTCATGGCATACATAGCAAGGTATATGACGGCCCCTAAGACGGCGCCGACGAGAGAGCCGTTTACGCGAATCATCTGCAGGTCGTACCAAACACTGTTTTCCAATTGTTCTGCCAGATAGGTCCCGTCATATTTAAGAATTTCTGCTTCGGCCGTCTTGCCGAACCATACCTGGAGTCGTTTCAATTCACGGGCAGCAAAGGCCAAGGCCTGGCGGTTAATCTGTTCGACCTGCTCCGGATTTCGGTGCCAACCTTCCAATTTTTGGACGACAAATTCTGCCGCTGCCGTACAGAAGCGCTTCTGATTGTCCGGATTCTGGACGTAACGCTGCCACGCTTCCTGTGTATCCGGCCGCAGCATCAAATGGTTGTACATCTTATCCTTATAGGCATCGATGCGCTGACTCCATTCTTCATCGATCTCGATGTGTTCAGCCTGCTTCCACAAGTAGTGGAGAGCCTGCTGGCGCTGAAGGGAGTTTTCCTCTTTGGCTTCTTCCAAAAGAGCCAGGCATTTTTCCTGCAGCAAACCGGCAACGTGGCTCGGCTGAAAGACTTCCATTTTAATGGCCGCTTTAATGGCCCAGCCCAATAAGATATTGTGCTTGGCATACTGCCGCAAGGAGGCTTCATAGATTTCGCCGATATAGCCTTTTGTCGTATCACTCTTCACGACTTGTTCCAAGGCAAAAATCATAAAATCGAGAAAATCCTTGCCCGATTCGCCACGAAGGCTGGCCTGAATCGCCTTGCTCATAACCGGCGCCAAATCGATTTTTTCGACGGCCGATCCGCCGATGCCGGCAAAGGCCTTGACGACGGTCTTCATATCGACAGTGTACAAAAAGGTGTTTAAAATTTGGCCGAAGATGCGCTCTGCCGATTGGAATCCTTTTTCCGTATGGAGATAGTCCAGCGTCGCCCCTAAAATAGGATGGCGTTTGAGGACATTATACATATTGGAAACGGTCAAAATCTCCGATTCAATCATGTGCCGCGCCATTTCGGCGATGCGTTCTTTACTGTTGGGAATCAAGGCGGTCTTAAAAGAAATGCCCAGCGGGCGCCGAAACAGCGCCGTAACGGCATACCAATCTGCCAGGCCCCCGATGAGGGCCGCTCCTGCCAAGTGCGTCAACAAGCCGCCGGCAAAGAAGTCCTGGAACGGATAGGCCAGCAGCAGGATGACAGCCGCTATGATCAGGATATAATTGGCAATCTGGCTCCGTCTTCCGCCATTTGTGTTACTCGCCATAATACCTCCTATTTATCGATGATGAGGTCATCCCCATCGTGTTTGGGAATCCATAAGGGTACGTCCGGATAGGCCGCTTTAAAATCGGCCGACGGCGTCCACGGCGTCCCAAAATAATGCATGGGAATGAGACACTTGGTTACGGAAACATCCTTTAAAAATGCCTTGACGCCCCATTCACGGGCCCCTTCCAAGCGGGCGTCAACAGGGAAAAAGGTGATGTCGAAGGTCCGCCCCGCTAAATGCTTCATTTCTCGTTCGAAATTGGCTTTGGCTTCGGCATTGTTTTCATCGGTATCGCCAAGCCAGTGCCACCAATTCAAGTCCCCGGCATGGAAAATCTTCAAGCCGTCTGTTTCGACGAGGAACGATCCGCCTTCGTCGGTCGATCCGAATTGGGTGATCTTCGTATCGCCAAGAGTCAGCGTATCATAGAGCTTCATAGCATGAACCGCCTTGAGGCCGTCTCGTTTCAAAGGCACGTCTTCATTGATGATGTACTGGTCGCCGTCGAAGTCGGCAATGCGGCCGTTAAAGTGGTCGTCATGCCAGTGCGTAACGAAAAACCAGACCGGTTTCCGACGGATTTGGCTGTAAGCCTTGACCGTTCCCGACGGATCTTTATAATAATCAAAGACCAGGACCTTGGAATCAGTCTCAACAGAAAAACCACTATGATTTAAATAGGTAATCTGCGTGCTCATATAATATAACCTCCTTTATCGGTTAATAAATCATTATGCATAGTCTTTATTATATCATATATGCGCTCCCCATGTACATCGTACCGGCCTGCCTTCCCCGCAGCAAACCCATTTTTTCGCATCCTGAAACGGAGAAAAAACAGGTTCATCATCGTCATTTTTAATAAATCACCAAATTTGTCATCTTTTTACAAAAATTCTATTGACAAACGGAAAGCGAAGGCGTATTATGTTCTCAAACCAAAGACATAAATGCAATGATTGAAACAAGTACACACAGGAAACGGTACAGAGAGTAGGGGTCATTGGCTGAAAGCCCTTATCAAAGTCAACTGTGATGGAATGCCTTCAAGAGCAGGATGATTGAACTCGCAGTAGGTCATCTCGGTTGCCGCCGTTATGGGTATTGAGTGGCAGTCTTCGTACTGCAATCAGAGTGGAACCACGGACCATCGTCTCTGTATGACGAGGTCTTTTTTTTATTC
Source organism: Megasphaera sp. UBA1696 (assembly GCA_002319965.1). Lineage (GTDB taxonomy): Bacteria > Bacillota > Negativicutes > Veillonellales > Megasphaeraceae > Megasphaera. The sequence continues at coordinate 16,475 of DCJQ01000026.1, read as the reverse complement.
ATTTTTTCAGACTACAGGAGGGCGCTAAGCCATGTTCAAATCACTTCGCAACGACATTCGCGTCATTAAGGACCGCGACCCGGCGGCCAAAAATACGCTCGAAGTCTTGCTATGCTACTCCGGCCTTCACGCCATTTGGGCTTACCGCCTGGCTCACCGTTTTTACCGGCACGGATGGTTCGTCACTGCCCGGATTATTTCCACCATCTCCCGTTTCTTTACGGGAATCGAAATTCATCCCGGTGCACAAATCGGCAACGGCCTCTTCATCGACCATGGCATGGGCATCGTCATCGGTGAAACGACGGTCATCGGCAACAACGTATCCCTCTACCAGGGTGTAACCCTCGGCGGTACCGGTAAAGAAAAAGGGAAACGCCATCCGACCATCGGCGACTACGTCGTCGTCGCCTGCGGGGCCAAAGTCCTCGGTTCTTTTACCGTCGGTGAAGGCGCTAAAATCGGTGCCGGTTCCGTCGTTCTCAAAGCGGTTCCACCGCACTCGACCGTCGTTGGTATTCCCGGTCGTGTCGTCGTCCAAAAAGGAAAACACCTCAAAGCCAGCCACAGCGAACGCGACGTCGACCTCAATCATAATCGCCTGCCCGATCCGATTGAAGATCAGATTGTAGCCCTCAAACGCCAGGTCATGCTCTTAGAGCACCGTTTGGAATTGATCGACCAGCGGCAGGACGAGCGATGTCCCAACCAAATGAGGCCTCTCAAATAGTCCTCTGCCTTTGTTGTTCCCCTGTACAGGAAAAGAAATTTCCGGCACAGGTCTACATATAATATATACCCATTCGGTATAGCTTATCATTTACTGTTTATACACTTGCATTCATCGGGGGATGAATCCATACGAAAAGGAGAGATGTATCATGAGTAAAATTTACACGTCTATGTTACAGTTAGTCGGCAACACACCGTTATTGAAACCGGAACGCTACAACAGCGCCGCCGGTATTTCCGCTAATCTGCTCGTTAAACTCGATGCCTTTAACCCGGCCGGCTCTGCCAAAGACCGTATCGCCAAGGCCATGATTGAAGATGCTGAAAAGAAGGGGATCTTGAAGAAGGGTTCGGTCATCATCGAACCGACGAGCGGCAACACCGGTATCGGCCTGGCTGCCGTTGCAGCTGCAAAAGGCTATCGCGCCATCTTCACCATGCCGGAAACGATGTCCGTTGAACGCCGCAACCTCATCTCCGCTTATGGTGCTGAAATCGTCTTGACGCCGGGGAAAACAGGCATGCAGGGTGCCGTCGACAAAGCCAACGAATTGGCGAAAGAAATCCCTGATTCCTTCATTCCCGGCCAGTTCACCAACCCCGTCAACCCGGAAGTCCATCGCCTGACGACGGGTCCGGAAATCTATGAAGACACCGACGGTGCCGTCGACATCTTCTTAGCCGGTATCGGTACGGGCGGCACGATTTCCGGCGTCGGCCAGTACCTCAAAGAAAAGAAACCGTCCGTCAAGATCATCGCTATCGAACCGAAAGATTCTCCGCTCCTTTCGGAAGGCCATGCCGGCCCGCATAAAATCCAGGGCATCGGTGCCAACTTCGTTCCTGAAACCCTCGATACCAAAGTTTACGACGAAGTCTTCACGGTCAGCAACGAACAGGCCTTTGAAACGGCTCAGAAATTCACCGAAGCTGAAGGCCTCCTCATCGGTATCTCCGGCGGCGCTGCGCTCTATGCAGCTTCCGAAGTTGCCAAACGTCCGGAAAATGTCGGTAAAACTATCGTAGCCTTCCTGCCGGATAACGGCGACCGTTACCTCACGACGCCGGGCTTCATCCAGCAGAAGGTAAAATAATTTCCCCAAAAACTAACCAACACTACCTTGCCAAAAAAATGAACTGCTTTTATAATTGAAGGCAGTTCATTTTTTCATTAGGTAAAGGGAATGTTTACTTTATTAAATGAAAGTATTTATTATATTATTTTTTATTTTTTCAGAAGGGGAGTGCCCTCATGTCCGAAGAAGAATTGGAAAAGAAACATAAACACCATGAACATCATGATCATGATCATGAACACCATCACGACCATGAACACCATCATGACCACGATCACCATCATGACCACGATCACCATCATGACCACGACCACCATCATGACCATGATCACCACCATGACCATGAACACCATCATGACTGCCTGGCCGACCACGTCCATCCCCATGACCACAACCATCCCCACGTTCACGGCGGCGTCAACGACTATATGAAGGCCGTTGCCGAATACCGCAAAACCTTTGCCTCGAAGCAGGATGTCCTGGACCAGACGCCGGATCCGGCCGTACGGGAAATGCTGCTGCGCATGGAACAGATTGGCTGTGACACGACTTTCGATAGATTTGACCAGCAAAAACCGCAGTGTACCTTCGGTCTTGCCGGCGTCTGCTGCAAAAACTGCAACATGGGTCCTTGTAAGATTACGCCTAAGACCCCTCTCGGCGTCTGCGGTGCCGACGCCGACCTCATCGTATCGCGCAACATCCTGCGCAGTGCCGCTGCCGGCGTTGCCCAGCACGGGGCTCATGCCCGTGAAGTCTTGCTGACCTTGAAATTCATCTCCGAAGGGCGGCTGAACCTCCCCATTCTCGGCGTTGAAAAACTCCATCAGGTCTGCAAAGCCTTCGGCATCCCCGATGACACAGATGACGTCAAAGCCCTGGCCGGAAAATTGGCCGACGTCCTCTTGGCCGACCTCTCCCGCCCGACACCGGATGACTATGAAACGATTAAAGCCATGGCTCCTGCGGAACGGCAAAAAGTTTGGAACGACCTTGACATCATCCCCATCAGTGCCTACAACGAAGTCTTTGACGCCTATCACCGCACCGGCGTCGGCACGGACGGCGACTGGCAGAGCATCATGAAACAGTTCCTGCGCTGTGGTCTTGCCTTCTGCTTTACTGGCGTCGTCGCTGCCAATATTGCCACAGACGTCGTCTTCGGCATCGGCCATCGGGCTACTTCAAAAGTAAACATCGGCGCTCTGAAAAAAGGCTACGTCAACATCGCCGTTCACGGTCATCTTCCGACGCTTGTCAGTGAAATCGTCCGCATCGGCCGCACGCAGGAATTCATCGATCTGGCCAAGGCCCACGGGGCTAAGGGCATCCAGTTCTACGGCGTCTGCTGTTCCTGCCTGGCTGCCATGTATCGCTATGAAGGAGTCATCCCGCTGTCCAATGCCGTCGGTGCCGAACTCGTCCTCGGGACGGGGGCCCTCGACTTGTGGGTCGCCGACGTACAGGACGTCTTCCCGTCCATCATGGACGTCGCCCGCTGCTTCAAGACAACCGTCGTCACGACCAGTGATTCCGCCCGCCTGCCCGGTGCCGAACACTACGCCTACGACCATCACCATTCCAACATCGAAGACACGGAAAAATTAGCCAGAAAAATCGTCACCCGGGCCATCGAAAGCTTTGAAGCCCGCCGCGACGTACCGGTCTTCATTCCGTCTTACGAAGTCACGGCCGACGTTGGCTTCAATGCCGAAAACATTGCCGAAGAATTCAACGGTTTCGGCCCCTTTGCCGATGCCCTTAAGAGCGGACAAATCAAAGGGATCGTCAACATCGTCGGCTGCAACAACCCCCGTGTCGTTTACGAACGGGCCGTCGTCGATGTGGCTGAAGAACTGCTGAAAAACAACATCCTCCTGTTCACCAACGGCTGTGCTTCCTTCCCGCTCTTAAAACTCGGCTTCTGCAGCAAAGACGGCGCCGTTAAAGCCGGTGACTCCCTGCAGAAATTCCTCGGCAGCAAGCTGCCTCCCGTATGGCATATGGGCGAATGCGTCGACAACACCCGTGCATCCGTCGTCTTAGGCGGTATCGCCCAGGCTGCCGGCCACGACATCAAGGACATGCCCTATGGCTTTGCCAGCCCGGAATGGTCCAATGAAAAAGGCCTCGATGCCTCTTTGGCCTTCCGCCTGTTCGGTATCAACTCGTATCACTGCGTTGAACCGCCGGTACAAGGCTCGACAAACGTCGAAAACTTCTTAAAACACGATACCAAAGAAACGCTCGGTTCGGTCATGACGGTCAACGTCGATCCTAAGGCACTGGCCAAACAGATTGTCGCCGACATCGAAGAAAAGCGCCGCAAGTTAGGTTGGGACTAATTCCTTTCTGCAACTGACGCTATTTAATGATATATATGTAAAACTCCCGCCAAGGAAATTCCTTGGCGGGAGTTTTCACGTATATACAGAGAGAGGATATTTCAATATCGTTTTATGGTCTTACATATCCCGACTGGCTACGATATCGACGCCGAGACCTAAGATATCTTTGACGATGACGTCGCCCGTCTTGACCGGAGCTTTGACATGGACGCTGCGCAAGGCCATGGCGCAGTCGAGAATTTTCCCTTTCGGCAAGGTCGTCTTAGATACGACCGGCAAGAGCGGCAGTTCGCCGCCTTCGATGCTGACCGTCGATGTCAGCATACGCTGGGGATCGGTCAATTCCTGGTGGGCATAGGTTTCGCCGCGCGGACAGGTATTGCCGGTGACGTTCGTCACTTTACCGTCTTCCAGGGTAACCGTAAGCAAGCAGCCCATGGGGCAGTTGATGCAGTTTAATTGTTTCGTTTCTACGCTCATATTATGCTTCCTCCTTTACGGAAACAGTCCAATCCGCATGATGACCTTTAGCCTTGGCAGCCGGTACGTTGACGGCAATCATTTCACTCGGTTTGGCAACGGGGAGGACTTTCGTCAGCAGCGTATCGTCACCGCTTTTCACAGTAAGGCGAACTTTTTTCATCGGTTTGCGGACACGCATGAAGAGGCGAATCGTTTCCCCTTCAGCCGTAGCGCGGACATGCTGGGGAACGCAGGTTCTGACTTCGTCAATGGCTTCAACGGCGATGTCGGCAACATCTTCCGGCAGCTGTTCCTGAGCCTTCAAGGCTGCATACTTCCCGGCGATTTCCGCTTCTTCCGATACGAAGTCGACTAAGTCGTGGACATGGACGACGTTGCCGGCAGCAAAGATGCCGGGAATGCTCGTTTCACGATGCTGGTCAACGATCGGTCCGTTAGTCAAGGGATGCATGGCAATTCCCAGGCCTCGGGACAATTCATTTTCCGGAATGAGGCCGACGGATAACAGTAGGGTATCGCAATCGATATCGAATTCCGTACCCGGAATCGGTTTCATATGATCGTCGACTTTGGCTGCCGTAATACCGCTGACTCGGTCTTTCCCGTGGATAGCCGTGATCGTATGCGACAAATACAGGGGGATGTCGTAGTCATAGAGGCATTGAACCATGTTTCGAGTAAGACCGTTGGAGAAGGGGCAGATTTCCAGGACTGCCTGTACTTTACAACCTTCCAAGGTCATGCGGCGAGCCATGATCAAGCCGATATCACCACTGCCGAGGATGACGATTTTTTTGCCCGGCAAGTAGCCTTCCATATTGACCATACGCTGAGCAGCACCGGCTGTGAAAACGCCGGCCGGACGATAGCCCGGAATGCGGATAGCACCGCGGGTCCGTTCACGGCAGCCCATGGTAAGGATGATCGTCTTGCCCTTTACTTTCATCAGGCCGTGTTCCGGGCTGACGGCGGTAACGGTTTTATCCTGACCAATATTTAAGACCATCGTATCGACGAGGATTTTGATTTCCGGTTTATCTTTGACCAAATCATAGCAGCGCTGGGCATAACCGGGGCCGGTCAATTCTTCTTTAAAATGATGGAGACCGAAGCCATTGTGAATGCACTGCTGAAGGATACCGCCGGCTTCACGGTCACGTTCGAGAACGAGGATTTCTTTTGCGCCGTTCTGCCAGGCGCTATAAGCAGCAGACAGGCCTGCCGGGCCGCCGCCAACGATGATAATATCATAAAGTTGTTCACCCATTATGCCTTACCTCCGCTTTCTTTATTATAGAACATATAGGAATTACGCATTTCTTTCCGGACTTCCGTAACCGGGATGTTCAATTCACGGGCCAAAATCTGTGTTACACGCGGTCCGCAGAAACCGCCTTGGCAGCGGCCCATACCGGCACGAGTACGGCGTTTGACGCCGTCGACGGTGCGGGCTCCGACGGGACGATGGATAGCATCGACGATTTCGCCTTCCGTAATCGTTTCACAGCGACAGATAACGCGGCCATAGCGAGGATCTTTGGCGATGAGTGCTTTTTGATCAGCATCGAGCATCATGCGGAAACAAGGCTGGGCCGGACGGCCTTTTTTGTAATCGGACTTAGCCGAAGCGCCCGTTTCAGAAACGATGAGGTTCACCAGCTTTTTGGCAATGGCCGGCGCCGATGTAAGTCCCGGCGACTGAATGCCGGCAGCATGGAGCAGTCCCGTCGTCTTTTCCGAAGGTCCGACGATAAAGTCGCCCGTATTGGAAACGGCGCGGACACCGGAGAATTCGGTAATCGTAGCACCGACCGGGATATTGGGGACTAAGCGGCGGGCTTTGTCCAGAATTTCGTCCATGCCGGGAATGGTAACGGCCGTATCATCCTTGTCATCTTCCGGCAGATCCTGTGCGTTAGGCCCTACGAAAACGTTGCCGTGCGTCGTCGCACAGACCAGGATGCCCTTGCCCATCTTAGTCGGCGTCGGGAAAATCGGCGAGTAGACCAAGTCTTTTTGAGCCGTTTTGTCGAAGAGAATATATTCGCCGCGGCGCGGTTTAATCGTAAAGCTGTCGTCGCCGGCCAGACGGCTGATATCGTCGGCATGGACACCGGCAGCATTGATGACGTACTTCGTTTCAATCGTTCCCTGATCCGTTTCAACGGCCTTTACGGCACCGTCTTCTACGATGATGTCCGTAACCTTACAGTCACGAATGACTTCCGCCCCGTTGATGACGGCATTTTCAGCAAAGGCCAAAGCCAGTCCAAAGGGCCAGCAAATGCCGGCCGTCGGTGCAAAGAGGGCCGCTTTTATGTCTTTGCTGACATTCGGTTCTTCTTCGCGCATTTCATCGCCGCTGACGATTTTCAGACCGGGAACGCCGTTGGCCTGTCCACGAGCCAGGAGTTCTTTGAGGACATCCACTTGTTCGTCGTCGAGAGCTGCTACATATGACCCGGACCAACGAATTTCCAAATCTAATTCATCCTTTAATTCATGGTACATCGCATTGCCTTCAACATTCATCAAAGCCTTCATGCTTCCCGTAGGAGCATCGAAGCCTGCGTGAAGGATGGCACTATTGCCCTTTGTCGTACCGGCTGCTAATTCCGGTTCCTGTTCAACCAGAACGGCGCGAAGATTATACTTGGATAATTCGTGCAAAATGGCTGTGCCGGTAATACCGCCGCCGATTACGACGACATCTGCTTGTTTTGTCATATTCACAACCTCTTTCTCTGTAAATGCCTTGGAGTACTATCTTTGATGCCCTTATTATATAAGTTTGTGAAAATAATTGCAAGTACATTTTTACATTTTTTCAATTTAGGGTGATGCTAATTTATCATAGCCGAAAAATAAGCCATGATATATGTTTTTCCTTTCAGAAATTAATTTCATATTAAATAGAAACTTTGTAAAATCTTAAAATTATGGGGACTCACAGCGAGTCCCCATAACCGAAATGACTTTCATGAAATTAAAATACGTGCAGCGCAGCCGCAACGACGTAGGCAGCGAAGGCACCGACCATCGGAGCGACGACAGGAACCCAAGCGTAACCCCAATCGGAACCGCCCTTACCGGCAATCGGCAGAATGGCATGGGCCAAACGAGGACCGAGGTCACGGGCGGGGTTCATCGCATACCCCGTAGGACCGCCAAGGCTCATACCCAAAGCCCAGATGAGTACACCTACGATATAGGGCCCGAGGCCGGCCGGAATCTTGCCGACAGCCGGGGAAAAGATCATCCAAATGACGAACATCAAGAAGAAGGAAGCGATAAATTCGCAAAGGAAGTTGGCCGGATAGTTCCGAATGGCCGGAGCCGTGCAGAAAATACCAAGCTTCGCAGCCTTGTCTTCCGTTTCAGCCCAATGGGGCAAGTAAGCCAACCAAACGATAGCCGCACCGAGGCTGCCGCCCAGGATCTGAACGATAGAGGTAACGATAAACTGCGGTACCGAGTAGATGCCGATCATGGTTTTCCCTAAGGTAACGGCAGGATTCAGGTCACCCTGCGGTGCCCCCAGCGTCGTAGCCGTAAAAACGCCGAGCATGACGGCAAATCCCCATGCCGTCGTAATACAAATCCAGCCGCCGCCCTGGCCCTTCGATTTAGCCAAGGTATTGCAGGCACAGACACCGCCCCCAAAAACGATGAGGACCATCGTTCCAATAAATTCACCGAGTAAGTTATCGTATATCATAGCTATGCACCTCTTTATCAGTCTTCGTCACTCAGCCAATGCATTGCGTGTTTGACCGCTTTGCGCCAGCCTTTATAATAGGTACTTGATTTTTCAGGATCCATCGTCGGTTCAAAGCGATTCTGAAGTTTCCAGCTCGATACCAAGTCTTCTTTCGAATCCCAAACACCGACAGCCAGGCCTGCCAAGTAGGCCGCACCGAGAGCCGTCGTTTCAATGACCTGCGGTCTGTCGACGGGAACGCCGAGGATATCGGCCTGGAACTGCATGAGCATATTGTTGGCAACGGCGCCGCCATCGACCTTTAAAGCGGCCAGTTTGATCCCCGAATCGGCTTCCATAGCGCCGAGGACATCTTTTGTCTGATAAGCCATGGAATCGAGGGTAGCCCGGACGATATGAGATTTTTTCGTTCCCCGTGTAATACCGATGATAAGGCCGCGGGCATCCATATCCCAGTACGGAGCGCCCAGGCCGACGAAGGCCGGAACGACATAGACGCCATCCGAATCGGGAACCCGTTTGGCAACCCATTCCGAATCGGGAGCCGTATCGATGAGACGCAGTCCGTCACGAAGCCACTGGATTGCAGAACCGGCTACGAAGATAGACCCTTCAAGAGCATATTCTACTTTGCCGTCAAGGCCCCAGGCAATGGTCGTAACCAAGCCGTTTTTAGAAGGAATGGGCGTCGTCCCCGTATTCATCAGCATGAAGCAGCCCGTCCCGTAGGTATTCTTAGCCATGCCCGGTTCGAAACAGGTCTGGCCGAAGAGAGCCGCCTGCTGGTCACCGGCAATACCGGCAATGTTGACCATGCCGCCAAGGATAGACGGTTCTGTCCACCCATAAATATCGCTCGACGGACGAACTTCCGGCAGCATCGACTTCGGAACGGTTAAATATTCAAGCAGTTGGTCATCCCACTTTAGTTCTTTGATATTGAACATAAGTGTACGAGACGCGTTGGAATAGTCCGTAATGTGAACCTTGCCGCCGGTCAGCTTCCAAACGAGCCAGCAGTCAATGGTCCCAAAGAGGAGATCGCCCTTTTCCGCCTTTTCTCTGGCCCCTTCTACGTTGTCGAGAATCCATTTTACCTTGGTGCCTGAGAAATAAGCATCGATGACCAGTCCCGTCTTTTCACGAAATTCATCGACCAAGCCGCGAGCTTTCAAGTCTTCACAGATTTCCGCCGTCTGACGGGACTGCCAAACGATGGCATTGTACACCGGGTCACCCGTCTTTTTATCCCAGACGACGGCCGTTTCACGCTGGTTGGTAATCCCGATAGCTGAAATTTCATTGGCCGTCAGATTCGACTGGGCCAAAGCTTCCCGCATAACTTCAAGCATGGTGTGATAAATTTCATTGGCATCGTGTTCAACCCAGCCCGGCTTTGGGAAATACTGGGTAAATTCTTTTTGGCTGACACTGACGATATGCGATTCATTGTCAAAAATAATTGCGCGATTACTCGTCGTGCCGGCGTCAAGAGCCATTACATACTGCTTGTCTTGCATAATACATTTCTCCTTCCATACATAACATCTGTGTTTTCTTTCGCTTATTGCATATAATGCTTTACCTGTTCTCATTATACATCTCTTGTAATTATTTTCAATTGTATTTTCACATATTTTCAATTCTTGTATAGTCTTTGTAAAGTCATGTTTTTTATGCAAGATATAAGGTATATAACGGCAGTCTCTTTTTTATTCTACCCTTTTACCTTGCAAAAGGACCGCTAAAAATGCGATAATAAAGAGAACCTTATTGTACGACTTCTGTTTTGACAGCCGTGTTTTTAGAAGCACCATATCGAGGATGAATGCCTATGCAGCACGATAAGAATAAACTGGCCATCAGTGCCGCCAAATTATACTATCAGTCCAATTTCAGTCAAGTCGATATCGCCAAGGAAATGAAATTGTCCCGCCCGTCGGTTTCGAGGCTCCTGCAATATGCCAAGGACAAAGGCTTTGTACGCATCGAAATCTTCGACCCCATCGAAGACCAGAGCCAGTTGGCGCAAAAAGTAGCCGCTGCCTACGGCCTGCGCGATGTCTGCATCGCCAACGCTCCCATTGAAGATGAAGAAGAAATAAAAAAATACATCGGTCAGCGCGGCGCCGCCTATGTCAATGACATCATTCAAGACGGCGACATCATCGGCGTCGGCTGGGGAACAACGCTGAACAACCTGTCCCATCAACTCATTCCCCACCCCTTAAAGGGCGCCCAAATCGTCCAGCTCGAAGGGGGTATCACCTTATCGACGAGCGAAACCTATGCCAATGAAATACTGGGGAAATTCGCCAGCAATTACAGTACCATTGCCCAATATCTCCCCCTTCCGGTCTTATTTGATTCTAAGGAAGTCAAGGAAATGGTCTACCGCGACCGCCATATCAAGCGCGTCCTGGAACTCGGCCGCAATGCCAACATCGCCATCTTCAGCGTCGGTACCGTCCGTGACACCGCCCTTTTCTTCCGCCTGGGGTATGCCGATTCACAGGAAAAGAACTATTTAAAAACCCACGCCGTCGGCGACATTTGTTCCCGCTTCTTCGACAAGGACGGAAACATTTCCAGTCAGGAATTGAATGACCGCACCGTCGGAATCGACCTGGATGACCTGCGTCATAAAGAATACAGCATCTTACTTTCCGGCGGCGATGGAAAAATAGCCAGTATCCGAGCAGCCTTAAAAGGCGGCTATGCCAACGTCCTCATTACGGACCAGTTCACCGCAAAAAAATTATTGTCAGAATAAAAGAACGCCCTGCCGTATTACGGCAGGGCGTTCTGTCATACGTAAAGCTCATCAGCCTATTCCCAGGCACTGTCAGGAAGGGCTGTAATATCATCCCAAGCATCGTTAATGGCCTGGGCCATCAGTTCTTTTCCCGGCGGATCCAGATGAAGTCCGTCTAAGGCCAGCTCGGTCTTGAGTTCGCCGTCTTCATCGGCCATACCGGGTACGATATCGATGTGAACCTGAGTATCGATATAATCGTTGACCTCGGCAATGGATCGCCGCCAATCGTCGGTCGTATCCTGGTCGAAGGCGGCCTTGATATTTTCCGGATTGAGGGGCGGAATCGTCAGGAATACCGGTTTTATTCCGTTCTCCAGGGCTTGTTTTTTAATCGACCGGAGATCGCCGATGACTTCCCATGACGGGACGCCGGCCCGCAGACTGTTCGAGCCGACGAGAACCAGCACGTACGACGGCTTGAATGGCAGGACATCTTTTTCAAATCGTTCGGCAGCCATGGCACTCGTATCGCCGCTTTGAGACAAATTTATCGTCGGAAAGCGCAGGTATGAAGCGTAGCTGAATTCCCAATCCGTCGGCGAGTAGGAAACACTGCCGCCGCCGTGACTGATACTGTCGCCGAAAACAGCGACTTCCCCGGCTTCGGTCTTGGGGCTCAGCTCGAAAGGTACGGCATCGGAATAGCCGCCGATGGCGTTCCCATCCTCATCTAAGGCTCGAACGCGCCAATAAAAAGGCTTATCGCCCCAGCGAGCCTTTTGGTCATACTGCTGGGAATATTCCGGATGGTAGACATCGATGCGGTGGATGGAAGGCCTCGTTCCGTTGGGATTTTCCGGAGCCCCATCGAGGACTTCTACTTCGTAGGACTTGGCACCGGGGACAGCAATCCAATCATACACCGGATAGAGCAGCCACTGACCGGGCCCTTGATTGAAAAAAGACAAGGGCGTCGGCTTTTCCTTCACCGATTTAAAAATATCGACATAGGTTTCTTCAATATCAGAAAATTCACTGACCGGGCGTCCTTTGAGGTCAAGGCCACGCACACGCCAGTAAAAGGCAGGACCAAAGAAGGTATCGGGCAGCTTCAATTCTAACCCCGTCGTATAGGCCCGCTGCTCCTCCATGAAGGGCTCATAGGCCGTCGCTCCCGCATCGGCATCGCCGTCTTTTTTCAAGATCTGTACATCATACATAACGGCACCGTCAACGCGGCTCCAGCGAAGGATCGGATGACCGGCGGCCGGATTCGACTGCGGATAGTGCAGGGTAACCCGGGGCTTTTCCTGAAGAACCGGCATCTCTTCATTATCCGTCATGGCTCGCTGCCGAGCTTGTTCCAAAATCATATCCACTCCGGGGGAGTGCGTCGATTGACGAGCTCCGGCAAAGATACCGACACCCAGGGTCAAGGCCATGAGGGCCACGACACAGGCAATCTGCTTATGCATCTTTATCCTTCTTTACTTGATTTTCCTTGGCGGCAGCTTTTTCCTTCGTAGCTTTATACCCGTACTTCTGTGTCCATTCTTTATCTTTCTGCTGAATATCGCCCTTGCTCAGCATCGCCGACTTGCTGTCAACGGCTCGCTGCAAGTTGTCGGCAATACGCGTAACGCTGTCACCGGCAGCTCCGGTCATGATATACTGGCCGTTCAGGTAGAGTTCATCACCCCGGGTACTGATGTTCCAGGACGGATCTTTTTTATTGACAGTTTCCGTCAGCACTTTGTTGTCTTTCGGCGCTTCGCCATAGACGTCGTGGAAAGACCGTGCCAAATTACCGGCCACGAGGAAGGCCCGGCGGCGCGACGAATAATCGCCCATAGCAGCCGGCGTCACGACAGGCTGCGCATTGACATAGACCGTATTGCCGCCGACTTGGACGTGGTTTCCGGACCACTGGCTCATGCGGCCGGCTAATTTTTGAATACGGCTCGACATCTGGGGATGGTTGTTCGGGCTGATGACTCGTTTAAACCCTTCCTGCCACAAATCGCCATACTGTTCGTAAACGTACTGCATAGACGAGGCTGCTCCACCGACATTATAAGCCGTGTTCTTGATAATATTGAAGCCCGTTTCATCAGCCTGTTTTTCTTGGTCCATGGTAACGACTTCATTATCGATATAGTTGACAGCTACACTGCCAAGCAGTATATCGAGAACGTTGGCATTGCCGCCGAGGGCTACGTCGACCAAGGTCGCGATACCGATACTCTTCAAGACGCCGTTTACGGCATGACGTTTTTCACCGTGCTGCATTTCATGGCTGAGAGTAAAGGCCAGTTCATCATCATTTAAAGCCTCGACCATCCCACGGTTAATCGAAATGACGCCGCCCACTGTTTCAAACGCATTGAGTTCCTTCGAAGGATTGACGTATACGTCGTAATTTCGCTTAACGAGTCCCGTAGCGACAAGGTTTCGCTGAATCGTTTCCACGCGCCGGCTGTAGGCTTCATCGTCAAGAACACCGGTCTTCGCCTGGGTACTGGCCAGCATCTGTTTCTGATTCTGATCATCCATTTTCATCAGCTGCTGACGAGCCATAGCCATGGACGCTGCTCCGTAAAGCAGGATCTGAGCTGCCGAAGCAGCAGAAACAGCGGCTACCGGAGCCACACAGAGTGTAAATCCGGCCACCATCGTCGTCAGCCATTTTTTCCATCGATTCATAAGAAGTCATCTCCCTTAGGACAAACCGAAATCTGGTTACGGCAGAGCTGCTCTTTTTTGTCTTTCGACCACTGCTTGATTTCCCATTCCCAATGCATGGCTTCGTGTTTTGTAGGAAAACCCTGGCACCAAGCCAGGGTCACAGGTCGACGGGAACGGGTATACTTAGCCCCTCTGCCATCATTGTGCGCGGCCACCCTTTTAGATACATCGAGGGTCCAGCCGGTGTATAACGACTGGTCGGCACAGCGCACCATATACGTATAATAAATCATGAAGCCTTACGCTTCAGTCGTGATTTCAACGGTATTCAAGACGACATCTTCGAGGGGTTTATCGGAGAAATCCGTCTGAACGCCGCTGATTTTTTCGACGACGTCGTAGTTCTTGACGACTTTGCCGAAGATAGAATGATGATTCTGGAGCCACGGCGTCGGCACGACGGTGACAAAGAACTGAGAGCTCCCTGTATTGGGGCCGGCATTGGCCATCGCTAAGATACCGGGCTGGCTGAAATCGAGACCTTCACCGAATTCGTCGGGAATGGTCTGTTTCGAGCCGCCGCGGCCGGTACCGGTCGGGTCCCCGCCCTGAATCATGAAGTCGGCAATGATGCGATGGAAGATGGTTCCGTCATAAAATCCGTCTTTAGCCAAGGTTACAAAATTTTCAACCGTAATCGGCGCTTTTTCCGCAAAGAGTTCTACCGTAAAGTCGCCATTATTCGTTTTAAACACAGCATACGTTTTATTATCTGACATCGTGAATTCCTCCTATTTACATATCTGTCGAATCTATTATAATATAGATTATATACATCTATATTACCGTAGAAAACCTCATTCTGCAAGCATCGTTTTCGTTTCCAAAAGGAAAGATAATTTTCATTTTGTTGTAAATGCAACGGAAATCTACATCGTCTCCTGCTATACTCTACGTATACTCGATAAGAGCTGAAGACATACAAGATAACTCATGTATTCATTCATTTTTATTGTGATAAAGATAGAGGAGGTATTTTCAATGACAAAAGAACAACAGATGTTTTGCTTCCAGTGTGAACAGACGGCTTTCGGTACAGGCTGTACGGGCGGTGCCGGTGTCTGCGGGAAATCGTCGGCAGAAGCCGGACTTCAGGACAAGTTGACTGGAGCCCTCATCGGTCTCGCCCGTACCTGTCAGACGGCCGTTCCGACGGCACAGACCTACCGGGTCATCCTCGAAGGCCTGTTCACGACCGTTACCAACGTCAACTTCAATACGGAAACGACCCAGGTTATGATCGACAAAGTCCATGCTGAATCGGCGTCCCTTTCTTCCGCTCCGGCTGACGACTACGACATGAGCGGCCTGTGGAATGCCGATGAAGACATCCGTTCCTTGAAATCGCTCATTCTCTTCGGTATGCGCGGCATGGCAGCCTATGCTTATCATGCCCTGATGCTCGGTAAATCCAGTGACGAATTGGGTGCCTTCTTCATCAAAGGCCTCTCGGCCCTGAGCGAAGACTGGGGTATGGACGAACTGCTGCCCATCGTCATGGAAACGGGTAAAGTCAACTTGACCTGCATGGCCCTCCTCGACGAAGCCAACACGTCGACCTACGGCACTCCGGTCCCGACGACGGTTCCCCTTACCATCGAAAAAGGACCGTTCATCGTCGTCACCGGTCACGACCTGAAGGATATGGAAACCCTCCTCCAGCAGACCGAAGGCAAGGGCATCAACGTCTATACCCACGGCGAAATGCTCCCGTCCCATGCATATCCTGAACTGAAAAAATACAAACACCTCAAAGGCAACTTCGGCACGGCTTGGCAGAACCAGCAGAAAGAATTCGACGGCGTCCCCGGGGCCTTCCTGTTCACGACGAACTGCCTCATGCCTCCCAAGAAATCCTACATCGACCGCGTCTTCACGACGGAAGTCGTCTCCTTTGACGGCGTAACCCATATCGGCGAAGACAAAGACTTCACGCCGGTCATCGAAAAAGCCCTGGAACTCGGCGGCTATAAAGAAGAACAGCACTTTACCGGCATCAACGGCGGCACGACGGTTACGACGGGCTTCGGCCACGGCACGGTTCTGTCCGTTGCCGACAAAGTCATCGACGCCGTCAAAGCCGGTGCCATTAAACACTTCTTCCTCGTCGGCGGCTGCGACGGCGCTCGCCCGGGCCGTAACTACTACACCGACTTCGTTCAGCAGACCCCGGCTGATACGGTCATCCTGACCCTGGCCTGCGGCAAATACCGCTTCAACGACCTCGACCTCGGCACCATCGGCGGCTTGCCGCGCATCATGGACATGGGCCAGTGCAATGATGCATACAGCGCTATCCAAGTAGCCGTCGCTTTGGCGAAAGCCTTCGACTGCGGCGTCAACGACCTGCCCCTGACATTAGTCCTCTCGTGGTACGAACAGAAGGCCGTCTGCATCCTCTTGACCCTCCTCTACTTAGGCCTGAAAAACATCTACCTCGGACCGACACTGCCGGCCTTCCTCTCGCCGAACGTCCTCAACTACTTAGTTGAAAACTTCAACATCTCCCCGACGACGACGCCGGAAGCCGATTTGAAAAAAATCTTAGGATAATATACACTAAGGCCCTGTCCCATGATGTGACCCCAAAAAGTTAGACTTTTATTTCCGAG
>DCJQ01000020.1 GCA_002319965.1 Megasphaera sp. UBA1696 | reverse complement strand
ATGCCTATTCGGCGCCAAAAAAAGGCTGTCCGCGAAGGCAAACAGCCTTTTAGACAGCCTTTATTCTACATGGGATTTATGAAAAAACGATTGCGAAAAGGTAACTATTTTTTAAATTACAGGATCATCTTAGTCGTCAAGAGAAATGACGTGATTGGGATTGTCGATGACAAACTTGGCGTACTTGGGATCACCATTGTGTTCGAAATACAGGGTATTGCCTTCCAGACTGCCGCGCCAGCTGACGATGATCGGGCATTCGCGGCTCAGTTTCTTCAGCATTGCTACAGGATCGAGATTCAGAATAGGCGCAAACATAAATTCAACGTTATCAATCATAACAACACGGGCATTGAGACGATGAATCGCTGCGGAGACAAGGGTAATGGCTTTATCCGGACGGTCGGCACGAGGTATTTCCAAAAATTCGTCATCAAAGAGTTCACGGGCTTCACAAATCTTCCAACCGTCTTGATACGTCAGTTCACGGATGAGCTGGCTCTTACCCGAACCGGGACTGCCAATAATAATTAACAGTTTTTCATCGTCCTGGGCAATGTACTTCCATCGTTTTAAAACATCTGCATCTGTAACCATGAAAATCACCTTCGTTTTCTTAATATATTTAATTTATTTATTTTATTATACCGAACTTTCATCATATAAGTAAAGCATTTTTACTATTTTCTTCACACATATGCCAAAACGGTACGCATCCCTATTTTAATCCGTACCGCTCCATCGGGTCTTGGATGTTCTTAATCGGCGTCGACGTCAGGATGACATCGTCGACATAAGGCTCATTGTGGCGCATGATGATGACCAAGGATACGCCTTTTTGATAAGGGCTGTCGTAATAATAGGCATCGACGGATTTTTCCTTATCCGGGCCCCATTCGACGCGGTCCGGACGGCCGTATAGCGCCAGAATAGTCGATACGTGATAGCCCAAGGTCGCACCGCGGCTGGTATAGCCATTGTTGGTCAGGAGGAATACTTTCTGCACCATATTGCGGCGGTCTACTTCGACACCATAGTCACCGTAGAGCCAAAAGCTGCTGTTATTGCGCTTGACCAGTTTATTCCACATATTGTACTTATTGGCTTCAAACGGTTGGTTGAGGCCAAAGCCCATGAGGGTGAAGTCCCGCTCGGTTAACTTCATCGGATCCTTCGACGGTTCGCCGGTAATATAAGGCGGACGAACCGGCATGAGGGCAACCCGTTCAACGCGTCGATTCCCGACAGCAAAGACGTACATGGCATCCTTTTTGGGGCTTTCATAGGTCACGTAATAGACGTTGGCATCGGTATCGCGCAACACGGAATCGGGAAGGCCGAATTGACGCAAAAGCACTTCAATAGGATACTTCAAACGCATGTCACGGCCGATGAGGATATTGGTCCCCGTCGTTAAAAAGGCAGACTCTACCCCCGGGCGGACGCTCTTTCGCGAATCGCCGCTGGAGCGCAGACTGTCGGCCAATTTATTGCGGATGACA
Source organism: Megasphaera sp. UBA1696 (assembly GCA_002319965.1). Classification (GTDB taxonomy): domain Bacteria; phylum Bacillota; class Negativicutes; order Veillonellales; family Megasphaeraceae; genus Megasphaera. The sequence goes on along the minus strand of DCJQ01000020.1, from coordinate 5,768 downwards.
AAGCGCAGCTTAAGGTCTTTCCCCGTATACTGCATCGACGTGTAGTGCATGCTGGTCGAGTACTTACTGGGATTGCCGAAAATTCGCTTCACTTTCATGGGACTGTCACCGCTGTGGATGCTGCCAATGTAAAAATCACCGGCCTCTAAGGGGGCAATCTTCAACGTATCCAGCGAATCGAAGATGCGCTGATCGTCCGGCGTCAAGGCGTGAACACTGGCTGGAGCCGCGTTGTGATAGCCGGCTTTTTTGCCGTCTTTGACATCGTCTTTTTTAGCTTCGCCGGCATCGGCTTTATCCGCTGCCGTTTTCTCTTTTAATTTAGAAGACGGCCGGGCCTTATCGGATTTTGCCGGCTTTTGATGAGATACGTCTTTTTGGGCGGACTCTTTATGTTCGGCTGACTTCGACGGCGTTTCAGGCGATGCCGTTTTATCAGCGTCGTCAGCATCATCAAGAAGAAGTTCTTCCCCAATCGCAGCTGCCAGGGAGGTCGGCGCATCTTTCAGGGAAGGTTCCCAGTTCTCAGTCGACACAGCGCCTGCTGCCGAATTCCAAGCCAGAAAAGCAGAGCAGACCAATGCAGCTAATGCGGTACGTTTCATAGCGTTCCTCCTTTTTATAGGTTGTGATAAAAAAGGGCTGTCCTACGACAGCCCTTTTCTTGCCATTGACATGGGCAAAGGGTGCAAAAATTATTTATGCTGTTCCGGACGGCTCAAGGGGAAGAGCAGTACGTCACGGATAGACGGACTGTTGGTCAAGAACATGACTAAGCGGTCGATGCCGATGCCGAGGCCCCCTGTCGGCGGCAAACCGTATTCCAAAGCGCGGCAGTAATCTTCATCCATCTGATGGGCTTCGTCATCACCGTGTTCGCGTTCCTTCATCTGTTCGATGAAGCGGTTGCGCTGGTCGATGGGATCGTTCAATTCCGAGAAGCCGTTGGCCAGTTCGCGGCCGTAGATAAAGGCTTCAAAACGATAGGTAAGAAGCGGGTTATCCTGGTCCTGTTTGGTAAGCGGCGAGATTTCCAAGGGATGGCCGGTAATAATCGTCGGCTGGATGAGGTTTTCTTCAACAAAGGCTTCAAAGAAAGCATTGATGATCTTGCCGACACCATCATACTTGCCATATTCGACGTGATGTTCATCAGCCATTTTACGAGCGACTTCGACGTCGGTAACGTTTTCAAAATCGGCACCGCTGAATTTCTTAACGGCTTCGATCATGGTCATGCGGTCCCAAGGCGGTGTCAAGTCAATTTCTTTATCGATATAGGTCAATTTCATGGTACCGTAGAGCATGTCGGCCAATTTCGAGACCATGTCTTCGGTAATGTTGATGACATCTTCCAAATCGCCGTAGGCCTGGTATAATTCGACCGTCGTAAATTCAGGATTATGGCGGGTATCGATACCTTCATTGCGGAAGCAGCGGTTCATTTCAAAGACTCGTTCCAAGCCGCCGACGAGAAGGCGTTTGAGGTGGAGTTCCGGCGCAATGCGCAGGAAGATATCCATATCGAGGGCGTTGTGATGCGTCTTGAACGGACGGGCTGCGGCACCGCCGGCAATGGTATGGAGCATCGGCGTTTCAACTTCGAGGAAGTTGCGGTCATCGAGGTACTTACGGATGCCCTTGATGATTTTCGAACGCTTGACGAAGGTATCCGTAACTTCCGGATTGACGATGAGGTCGAGATAGCGCTGACGATAGCGTGTTTCCTTATCCGTAAGGCCATGGAATTTTTCCGGCAGCGGACGGAGCGATTTAGAGAGGAGCTGCCACGATTCAACGCGGATCGTCGTTTCACCGGTATGGGTAACGAATACCGTACCGCCGACGCCGACGATATCACCGAGATCGAGGAGCTTAAACAAGTTGTACGATTCTTCTCCAAGGACGTCTTTACGGAAATAGAGCTGGATTTCACCGCTCAAATCACGAAGGACGCAGAAAGCCGTCTTACCGTGGCGGCGAATGGCCATCAGACGGCCGGCGACACTGACGACGGTTTCATTTTTTTCTAAAGTTTCTGCCTGGTCCTTTACTTCCTGGGCATGGTGATCCCAATTATATTTCTGACCGAAGGGATAGACGCCGGCATCGATGAATTCCTGCATCTTTTCACGGCGAACCTGCATCTGGTCATTTAATTTTTCTTCTTCCATCATGGGCATTTCTTTTTCTTTCGTATCCGACATGAATATTCCTCCTACAGTTTATTTTGCATCAGGCGGCAAGATCCGGTACTGGAGTTCACCAGCCGGTGCTTTTACGGTAACGACTGCCGGATTGGATGGATTGATGTTCTGACCGAGAATCGCTTTTCCTACCGGAGATTCATTCGAAATCCGGTTGTTGAAGGGATCGGCTTCAGCCGTACCGACGACGGTATAGTCGAAGCGGTCACCGGTTTCAACGTCTTCTAAAATGACGTGCGAACCGATGCGAACCTTAGCAGCTCCGTCTTCCGTTTCCTGGATAATTTTTGCCGTCCGGATTTTTCCTTCCAATTCGGCAATACGACCTTCGATAAAGGCCTGTTCATTTTTGGCATCATCGTATTCCGAGTTTTCGCTCAAGTCACCGAGGGCAATTGCTTCTTTAATACGCTGCGAAACGTTAATGCGGCGGACTGATTTCAGTTCATTTAATTCATCTTTTAATTTCTGCAACCCTTCTTGGGTAATCAGCGTTTCATTGGTCATTGTCTTCCTATTCCTCCTGCGATAGAATCGCGTGTCACTGTTATAGCTTAATTTATACCGTATCTTTAATTATATTCACATCTGTCTTTTATGTCAACAAAACCGCGGCTTCGCCATCAGCGCAGCCGGTCCATCATCTCACTGACAACAAGGCGAAATTCCTCAGCCGACCGTGTCCGGTTGATTCGCTCCCGAAGAGCCGCAGCCCCGTGAAGGCCATGGGTATACCAGGCCGCATGGGTGCGCATTTCCCGTATGCCGATGTATTCTCCCTTATAGGCCAGAAGGGCTTCAAAGTGAGCTAACATCTGGGTGTACTTCTCTTTAGGAGTCGGCGGCGGCAGTACTTCACCCGTTTCAAGATAATGGCGGATTTGCGGAAAAATCCAGGGATTCCCTTGAGCGCCGCGGCCGACCATAACGGCCCGGCATCCCGTTTCTTTCATCATGGCAGCGGCTGACGGACCGTCGATGACATCCCCATTACCGATAACCGGAATCGATACGGCATCGACGACAGCCTTGATTTTCTGCCAATCGGCCTTACCGCTGTAAAACTGTTCCCGCGTCCGGCCATGAACGGCTACGGCAGCGGCACCGGCCGCTTCAGCCCGCTTCGCCAATTCCGGTGCCACAAAGGAATGGTCATCCCAGCCGGTGCGCATCTTGACGGTAACGGGAATGGACACGGCCTGTACGACGGCGCGTATAATCTTTTCTGCCAAAGGCAGGTCCTTCATCAAAGCCGAACCATCGCCGTTTTTGACGACCTTCTTTACCGGACAGCCCATATTGATATCGACGATATCGGCACCCGCTTCTTCAACGACGGCAGCGGCCTCGGCCATGACGTCCGGATCAGAGCCGAAAATCTGCATCGACAAGGGGTGTTCCCCGTCTTCGATATGGAGCAGTTCTGCCGTATGCTGATTGCTGTAGCGAATGCCCTGAGAGCTTACCATTTCAGCGCAGACTAAAGCTGCGCCATAGCGGTGAGCAATAACCCGATACGGCGCATCACAGACACCTGCCATAGGTGCTAAAATAATCGGCGCGTCGAGAACGACGCGGCCGATAGCGAAAGGCTTAATTGTTTCGGTCATAAATAATTTTCAGCCCTTCCAGCGTCAGCATCGGTTCGACGACGTCGATGGCGTCCGTCGCCGGTGCTACGATGACGGCAAGACCTCCGGTCGCAACGACCTTGGCCTTACAGCCCAATTCCCTTCTCATCCGGGTGACGATGCCGTCGACTTGGCCGACGAAGCCGTAAAAAACACCGGCCTGCATGCTTTCAACGGTATTGCGGCAAATCACTTTCTCTGCCTGAACGACTTCAATACGCGGCAGTTTGGCCGTACGCTGTACGAGGGCATCCGTCGAGATCCCGATCCCCGGGCAGATAGCCCCGCCGAGGTAGGTTCCCTTCTTATCGACGGCACAAAAGGTCGTCGCCGTCCCGAAGTCGATGATGATAACCGGGCCGCCGAACTTTTCATAGGCTGCGACGGCATTGACGATACGGTCGGCACCGACTTCACGCGGATTGTCATATTTGATATCCATGCCGGTCTTGACACCCGGGCCGATGACCAAGGGCGTCAAGCCAAAATAGCGTTGGCACATCCGTTCGAGGGTCGGCATGACCGGCGGAACGACAGAGGAAATGATGATGGCATCGATTTCTTCTGAATTGACGCCGTTCAAATAAAAGAGATGGCGAATAAGGACGCCGTATTCATCGGTCGTGCGAAGCCGATCCGTCGATACGCGCCAGTGGTCCACGAGTTCCTGCTCTTTAAAAATCCCGAGGACGATATTCGTATTCCCTACATCAATGACTAATAGCATAACTTTATCTCCTGCTTAATCTAAGTTGATAATACGCCTATTATAATAACAGAGTTTGCCCGTCTTGAATAGTCTTTCGGCACAATTAGACGGGACGAACATGGACATCGCCGGCCATGACCTTCTCCATCCCGCCCTCCGTTTCAACGATGAGATTGCCGTCATCATCGATATCGGCTGCCGTCCCTGTAAAGGATCGGTTGACAGAACTCACAGAAACCTTCTGTCCGAGCATGCACGAAAGGATTCTCCATTGCGCCAGAATCGGGGCGAATCCTTCCTGACAGACCGTATGGTACAACTGCGCTAATTCCGAAAGGATCGTCTGCAGGAGTTCGGCCCGGTGAACGGCAACACCCTCCATGGCAAAGCTGGTAACGATATCTTTTAAGTCTTCCGGAAGATCACCCTCCGTGATCCCGGTATTGACGCCGATTCCCATGATGATGTAGTTGACCTTTTCCGCAGATCCGTTCAATTCTGTCAAGATTCCGACCATCTTGCGGCCGTGAATCAAAATGTCGTTAGGCCACTTGATGCCGCAGTCTGAAAGACCGTGGGCACGCAAAGAACGGGCCAGGGCAACGGCAGCGAGCAGCGTCATCTTAGAGACTTCCATGGGGGGAATCGCCGGCCGCAGGATGACCGAGAACCACAATCCCTTGGCAAAGGGAGAGTGAAAGGAACGGCTTAAACGGCCGCGGCCGCCAGTCTGTTCTTCGGCAATGACGACGGTCCCTTCCGGAGCCCCGTCATCCGCCATTTGTTTGGCGACGTTATTCGTCGAATCGACCCGTTCCCGGTAGACGATATGCTGCCCGAATTCAGACGAAGTCAAGCCTTTTTCCAGGACTTCCGGAGACAAGAGTTCCGGTGCTTCGCGCAGGCAATAGCCTTTTTTCGTATACGATTCAATGACGTATCCCTTCTGCTTCAAAGCCCGTATATGCTTCCACACCGCCGTCCGAGAGACGCCCAGCTGCTCAGAAATCTGCTGGCCCGATACGAATTCATTTTGGTGTTTTCGTAAAAAGTTGAAAATATCTTCCCGCATATTCATTCGTCCCTCCTGCTGCCGCTTTTCAGTCCATGCCCATGGGATATCATATAGCGGCGGTAACATGCTCATCGTTTATTTAAAAATTGTATCATACCCCATATGCCTGTCAAGGCGTCACGCAAATCAAAACCACCAGTTTAACT
>DCJQ01000033.1 GCA_002319965.1 Megasphaera sp. UBA1696 | reverse complement strand
TGACGTCATCTTTAAAGCGGCGCAGGCCGTCGATTTCGCCTTCGTGAACGACGATGCCGTTACGGATCAGGCGGATCTTAGACGTGCTGGTGATCTTCCCTTCCTTGACATAGGAGCCGCCGACGATGACCTTCGGCGTCGTAATGACTTTACGGACTTCGGCACGGCCGATGATCTTTTCTTCATATTTCTTTTCGAGCATCCCTTTGATAGCCGCTTCGACGTCGTTAATGGCGTCGTAAATGACGCGGTACATCCGCATGTCGACCTTTTCGTGTTCAGCCATCTTGCGGGCAGCCGCATCGGGACGGACGTTAAAGCCGATGATGAGGGCGTTCGAAGCCGAAGCCAGCATGATATCCGATTCGTTGATGGCGCCGACGCCGGAGTGGACGATGGCAATGCGGACTTCGTCGCTCTTGATGCCCATTAAGGACTGGCTGAGCGCTTCGACGGAACCTTGGACGTCGCCCTTGATGATAAGCGGCAGTTCCTTCAATTCCCCTTGCTGGATCTGGTTGAACAAGTCGTCGAGGGTAACCTTGGCATTGACGTGGAGTTCGGACGAACGTTTCTTTTCCATTCGTTTTTCGGCAACGGAACGAGCCGTCTTTTCGTCGGTCACGTTCAAGATGTCGCCGGCTTCCGGTACGTCGTTGAGGCCGAGGATTTCGACAGGCAGGGACGGTTCGGCTTTCTTGACCCGTTCGCCCCGTTCGTTGTTCATGGCACGGACTTTCCCGAAGGCCGTACCGACGATGATCGTATCGCCGACGCGAAGGGTCCCCTTCTGGATGAGGACGGAGGCGACAGGACCGCGGCCCTTATCGAGTTTGGCTTCGATGACGACACCTTGTGCCGGGCGGTTCGGGTTAGCCTTAAGATCCTGTACTTCTGCCAAGACGAGGATGTTTTCGAGGAGTTCGTCGAGGCCGATTTTCTTATGGGCCGAAACGGGAACCATGATCGTATCGCCGCCCCAGTCTTCACTGATGAGGCCGTATTCGGTCAGCTGCTGCATGACGTGTTCCGGGTTGGCACTTTCTTTATCGATCTTATTGATGGCGACGATGACCGGTACGCCTGCCGATTTGGCATGGTTGATGGATTCAATCGTCTGGGGCATGACGCCGTCGTCCGCAGCGACGACGAGGACGGCAATATCCGTGACCTGAGCGCCGCGGGCACGCATGGCCGTAAAGGCTTCGTGGCCCGGCGTATCCATGAAGGTGATCTTTCTGCCTTCGTAGCGGACCTGGTAAGCCCCGATGTGCTGGGTAATGCCGCCGGCTTCGTGGCTGGTGACATTGGTCTGACGGATGGCGTCGAGGAGGCTCGTTTTACCGTGGTCGACGTGACCCATGATGGTGACGACAGGCGGACGGGTTTTCAGGGTTTCCGGGGCATCGATGATTTCTTCGATTTCCGTCGGATCTTCCGGCGGAGCTTCCATGGTAACGGTGACGCCGAATTCATCGGCAATCAACGAGGCCGTATCAAAGTCGAGTTCCTGGTTGATGGTCGCCATGATACCTCCCATAAGGAGCTTCTTCATGACTTCCCCGACATCGCGGCCCAGCCGTTCTGCGAAATCTTTAACGATGATCGTTTCCGGCAGTTCCACCGACGTCGGATAGTTCTTCTTCGGCATTTCAGCCGCGACAGGAGCCTGATTTTTCTGATTCCGCTTGTTTTTATGCTTGCCCTTGTTCAATACGTTGGACAAGAGCGTATGCGGACGATTGCCGCCTGTATTGCGGTTGTTGCGGTTCTGCTGGCCGCCGCGGCGATTGTTGTTCTTATTGCTGCCGCCGCTGCGGTTAGCGCCTTCGTTTCCGCCCTGCTGGGAGTTGTTGCCGAAGTAGCGGGTACGTTTCGTATCGCCGCCCTGACGGTTCTGGCCGCCTTTATTGCCGCTCTGATGCTGGCGGGAAGCCCCCTGCTTTTGACCGGCCTGGGCATTTTTAGCGTTATGGCCCTGTTGACCCTGCTGCCCCTGTTGGCGTTTGGCATTCTGGTTCTGGGTATTCTGGGTTCCCTGATTGTTCTGGCTGTTCTGTCTGCGCGGGTTGCTCTGTTTTCTGTTTTTATTCTGTCGGCTCGTTTCGTTCACTGTTCGGCTATTTCCTTCCCCTGTCGTTTTATGTTCCTGTTTCTTTTCCGGTTTGCTTTCCGGCTTCCTTTCCGGTTTGCGGTCTGCCTTGGCATCTCCCTTGGGACCTTTTTTAAAGGCTGCGTCGAGGATGCCCTTCATCTTATCATCGATGCTGGTAAAATTCCCGGCTTTAATCTGATGATCTTCTAACGTCTTTCTAACGATTGTCGTAGAAACGCCATATTCTTTCGCGACTTCGTATAATCGTTTCGTCATCTAGTTACCCCCTTCTATATATCACGCTTCGCTTTCTCTATGGCTGCCGCAAATCCTTTATCGTCGACCAGAACGATGACGTTCTGGGCTTTGCCGACAGCACTTCCTAATTCATCTTTTGTATATATATCAATGACGGCGATCCCTTTTCTTTCGGCCAAGCGGCGGTATTTGGTGACGTTGTCATTGCCGCCGTCGGCTGCGAGAAACAGTAAAGGGACGCTCTTTTTTTTCAATGTTTTCTGTGCGGCTCCATCACCGCAGACGGTCTTACCGGCCCGGCAGGCAAGGCCTAAGAGATTGAGGATTTTGTCGCTCACAACAGGTCCTTTCTCAATGCTTCATAAATATCATTCGATACCTTGGTCTTTAACGACCGCTCCAGGCGATGCTCTTTATACGCTTTTTCGAGGCATTCGCTGTCCGGGCAAAGATAGACGCCGCGGCCGGACTTCTTGCCGGTCTTATCGATTTCGACCGTACCTTCCGGCGTGCGGACGACGCGGATCATCTCTTTCTTGCTCTTGAGTTCCTGACAGCCGGCACAGACGCGCATCGGAGTTTTTCGGGTCTTCATCGTTTATTCTCCTTCCGTCGGTACGGTCGTATCGTCATCTGAAGGCAGGGCCATTTCGCTGAGGACGTCCAAGTCATCGGCTTCTGCCGTTTCCGGAGCCTCTTCGTCGAAAGATTCAGCGGCCTGGCTTTCGCTCTTGATGTCGATTTTCCAGTTAGTCAGTTTCGCTGCCAGACGGGCATTTTGACCGGCTTTGCCGATAGCCAGGGACAATTGATAGTCGGGAACGACGACACCCGAAGCTTTTTCAGCTTCGTCGACGGTAACCGAAATGACCTGAGCCGGGCTGAGGGCATTGGCAATATAGACAGCCGGATCTTCATCCCATTTGACGATGTCGATTTTTTCGTTCTGCAGTTCCGAAACGATGTTCTGGACGCGAACGCCTTTAGGACCGACACAGGCGCCGACGGAATCGACGTTTTCATCACGGGAATAGACGGCGACCTTGGAACGGCGGCCCGGTTCGCGGGCGACGGATTTCAGTTCGACGACGCCTTCGTAGATTTCCGGTACTTCCAATTCAAAGAGGCGTTTGAGCAGGCCCGGATGAGTCCGGGATACGAGGATCTGGGCGCCTTTCGTCGTCTTGCGAACTTCGACGACGTAGCATTTGATGCGCTGGCCTACGGTATAGGTTTCCGTCGGAATCTGTTCCGACGCCGGCAGGATGGCTTCGGCTTTCCCGAGATCGACATAGACGCTCTTATTTTCGATACGCTGGATGATCCCCGTAATGATGTCATCCATGCGGTCGGAAAATTCATCATAGACGATATTGCGTTCGGCTTCACGCAGGCGCTGAATCATGACTTGTTTGGCAGCCTGGGCGGCGATGCGGCCGAAGTTGGCCGGTGTGACATCGACGTTGACGATGTCGCCGACTTCATAGCCGGGATCGATGAGCCGTGCCTTATCGAGAGAAATTTCGATATTTTCATCTTCGACGTCATCGACGACGGTCTTGGCAGCCCGGATCTGGTAATCTCCGGTCGTGCGGTCCAAGGTAACTTCTGCCGTCGGATTGGCATCGGGCTCTTTCTTGTAGGCCGTAATCAAAACGGCTTCCAGAGAGTCGCAGATGACATCCGAAGATACGCCTTTCTCTTTGGATAAGTAAGCAATAGCATTGAGCAATTCTTTATTCACGGTAATAACCTCCACTAAAAATCAATATGCAAACGGACTTGCGATATTTCTTTCCTGTCTATCTCGTGTTCCTCCCCATCGATCAGAACGACGAGCTTATCGTCTGCCGTCTTTTTGACCAGTTCAGCCGTCACATCCTTGACGCCGTTCCAAGCTTTGAAAAAATGAATATCAACCGATCGGCCGGCATAGCGGATAAAGTCTTTATCCTTCCGCAGGATGCGGTCCAGTCCGGGCGACGATACTTCGAGGAGATAATTTTCGCGAATCGGATCCTTTTCATCGAGGACCCGGCTCAGTTTTTCACTGACAGCCTGGCAGTCTTCCAGGTCGACGCCGCCTTCTTTATCGATAAACACGCGCAAGTACCAGTCTCGCTCACGCACGTATTCGACATCGACTAACTCGATATCAGATCCCGCAATAATCGTTTCTACTTCTTTAGCAATCAAATCTTCAATGTGTTCACGTCTCATCGTATTCACCAGCCTGTCCTCAAAAAATTTCTGTTAGGTAAAAGTTAAGAGTGGGCTCTCACCCACTCTTCGCATCGAAACATCTAAATTACTTTTAGTATACCACTGTCTGGTCATTCTGACAACGACTTGTCCCGGTCGGCACTGATATCATCGAGGACCGGAAGCAACCGCTTGCGCAGGGCTGCTTCCAATTCCCGCAAAGTCGACGTATCGAAGTCGTGGACCAGATTGGGGAAGTTCTGCACCCGCCGTTCGGCAAAGAAATCGTCGCGCAGGACGTTGTACATCAAGGACAGCCCGCTGCGCGATGCCTTATCGTAATAAGATAAGATCATATAGGAGCCGTTGATGATGCGAACGGCCTCGTCCGGCTTGATAAGCCGCCGAAATCCGTCGTACGATTCAGGCAGAAAGTCATCCCAGGAAAGATCGGGCAGTCCCTTGTTTTTCAGAATGACACCGAAGTTTTCCCTGCGGTCCACATAGGAATTATGAATGATCCGGGCCAGCCGCTCTTCCACCATTTTACGAAAGGCGTCGAAGGACCCGGTGATAAATTCGATAAGGGCAAATTCCAACATGCCGATATCGACCCGAACGGCGTATTCTTCCGATTCGGGGTTGAAGATAGCCCGCACAGTCCAGCCGTTCTCCTTATTTTCATAAGTGAACAGGCGATATTCGACGGGGTTGCCGTCTTTTTCAACCATGCGATATTCTTCCAATAACTGAAAATCTCCCACCGTAAGTGGGAGAACAGTCATGATATTCCATTGTTTGAGTGTTTCAATCAATGTGTTATCCATAGTAATGAATGGTGCGGTTGGCGGGAGTTGAACCCGCACGATCGAAGATCACTGCCGCCTGAAGACAGCGCGTCTGCCATTCCGCCACAACCGCATAACTTAAAAATCATAAAGCTGCTTGTAGTGCTTTTCGTTCAACAAAACTATTCTAACATATTCCCGCGTTTCTGAAAAGGGTATTTTTTCAATTTCTTGAAAATCTTTTGTCCAGCCATATTCCCGGACCCAAGAATCGACGTGTCCCCGACCGGCATTATACGCAGCCAGAGCCAGTATTTGATTCCCATCATACTCTTTTAACAGATAGGCGAGATACCATGTTCCCAGCCTTATGTTGGTACGGACGTCACTGAGTTTATCCGGCGTGTAGTCAGTCATTCCCATCTCATCGGCAATCCATTGAGCCGTATCGGGCATAACCTGCATCAGGCCATGGGCCCCGGGTTGAGACGAAGCCCGTTCGTCGAATTTGCTCTCAACTAAGATGACCGACGCCACCAGGGCCGGGTCGATCTTGGTTTCATAAGCATACTGGCGAACGAGATAATCGTACTGAAGGGGATAGACAAACTTGCGCATGACATCGTCTTTCCATGAATAGAAATACGATGCCGAAAAGAAAAGCAACAGTGCTGCTATGATGATTGTCCCTTTGGTACTTCTCTTTTTTCTCACGTCTTTTCCCTACATTTCAATGCGGTTCATCAAGTCCTGCCAAGCGGCTTTCACCTGTGCCCGCGTCGCTTCAGGCGACCCGTTATTATCGATGACAACCTGTGCCAAAGACCGTTTCTCGTCGATAGGAAGTTGGGCGTGAATCCGCGCCAACGCCTCGGTTTCAGAATAACCGTTGCGCTTCATCAGCCGCAAAAGCTGCGTCTTCGGATCGACGTATACGAGCCATGTTTCGTCAACGTACGAATTGTATTTTATCTCATAAAGTAAAGGCATGTCAAGAAAGATGACCGGATTTTTTTTATCTTCCTCAATTTTTCGGATTTCTCGTTCGATGCCGTCATGGATAAGCGGGAACAATAATCCTTCGAGCTGCGCCTTTTTCGCCTTGTCCTGAAAGACGAGGCTGCCGATATAAGCCCGATCCATGGACCCGTCTTCACAAAGCGCCTTGGGCCCAAAGGCAGCGGCAACGGCTGCAAGGCCCTTCGTTCCCGGCAGGACGACGTCATGAGCGATGACGTCACAGTCCACGATGCCGGCACCATACTCTCTGAGCATGGTCACGACGGTACTCTTCCCCGACGCAATGCCGCCGGTCAATCCGATATGAAGCATAACTAATCTCTTCCTCTCCGAACAATATACTTCTATTATACTGATAGAATGACCTTCTGTCCAACGCCCTTTTGTTTCTATACAAAAAAAGCACAGCTCCCGAAAGAACTGTGCTTTATCAAACATCGCATATCGTACGGCCGGCCTTATAAATGAATCTTAGAGGCACATTTCGTAAATCTTTACGATGTCGTCCGGCGTGAGGTCGATGAAGCCGTGGAGAGTGCCGCCGAGCTGTTTGCAGGCGTTTTCGGCCATATCACGGAAGTGTTTGTCATCGATGCCAAGATCCGACAGGCGGCTGTCGAGGCCCAAGGTCTTAAAGAAGAAGTCCGACAGGGCCTCAATCGCCTTTTCAGCCCCTTCTCGATCGGACAAGCTGTCGTCGAGGCCGAAGACGTTGGTCCCCAAGCGCTTAATCTGCCAAGCATTGTCATCGTTCATGACGTATGTGAGCCAGCGCGGGATAAGGATGGCCAAGCCGTGACCGTGGGTGATGTCATAGACGGCGGAGAGTTCGTGTTCCATGCGGTGGCACGACGTCATCTGAGAAACGCCGCCGGCCAAAAAGCCGTTGAGAGCCCACGTCGAAGCCCACATGAGGTTGGCCCGAGCTTCATAGTTATCCGGTTCCTTGAGGGCAATGGGAGCAAAGGTGACGACGGTCTTCAGCACTTCGTCCTGAACGCGGTAAATCATGTCCATGCGAGGCTGTCTTGAAAAGTACACCATATCAAAGATATGGGCCATGATATCGACGCTGCCGGAAGCCGTCTGATAAGCCGGTACGCTAAAGGTATTGGTCGGATCGAGGAAAGATACGGCCGGCTGAACGGCCGGTGAAAAGTACGGAAGCTTATCCTTCGTATCGACGTTGCTGATGACGGCGCCGGCATTCATTTCGGACCCCGTCGCAGCGATGGTCAGGACTGTCATGAGGGGGAGCGCCTTCGGGCTTACGACCTTCTTCATGACCAAATCCCAGCAGTCATCCGTATCGGCAGCCACGGTGGCAGCCATGACTTTCGAAGCGTCGATGGTCGAACCGCCGCCGACAGCCAAGATGACGTCAATGCCTTCTTCCCGGCAAATTTTGACGCCCTTATTGACCGTCGTATGGCGCGGATTCGGTTCGATACCGCCGAGCTCGGAAATGGTCAGGCCGGCCTTTTGCAGGATGTCGACGACCTTGTCATAGAGGCCGATCCGTTTAATGGAGCCGCCGCCGTAGACGAGGAGGACTTTTTTGCCGAAAGCGGCTGCTTCTTCGCCGAGATGAGTTAATTGATCTTTCCCAAAGTAAATTTTCGTTCTATTTTGAAATACGAAATCATTCATTATAAATCTCCCTTCTTAATCAGTAAGAATGTCTATAGGTATGTAATTCTCCATTCTCGGCAAAATTCCTTTTTCAAAATTCTAATGGGTTTCTTTCAGATACTGCAAGTCGCCGAACCAGTACGATGCCGTCGTGCCGCCGTCGATGAGGATGTCGCTGCCGGAGATGAAACGGCCTTTATGGCTCATGAGAAATTCCGCCAGATCACCGATTTCATCGGGCGTTCCGGCACGGCCCGCCGGGCTGAGGGACAGCATCTTGCGGTAGCCCTCTTTGCGCGGGCCGTTCAGTTCGTCCTTAGCCAGGGGCGTAATGACGATGCCCGGGCTGATCGAATTGACGGTCGCTCCCCGTTTCCCCCATTTCGCAGCTTCAGCCATGACCCGCAGGACGTTGCAGCGCTTCGAATACTGGTAGGCCTTCAGAGTATCTTGGATGGCCTTGAGAAAGGGTAAATCCAAGAGCTCTTCCGTCGGCGTCATGGCCAGCTGATTCGTTTCTTTCGGCGGCAGGGCACCCAGGCGATGGCCGGACTGAGAAGAAATGATGATGCCCGACCCGCCGGCTTCGATGACTTTGCCAAATTCTTCCAACAAGACCGCCGTGCCGTAGAGGTCTACTTTCAAAATCGTTTCGATCGATGCCTAAGACGGCGATACGCCGGCGGCATTGATGAGGTACTTAGTGGCTCCGAACTGCTTGGCATGATCGATGAGGGCCAAAATGGACGAGCGCGACGAAATGTCAACGGCCAGGGTGCTCGTTTTAAAGCCTGTATTTTCTAAAACCGCAGCCGCCCAATCGGCATGTTCCTGTTTCACATCGGCCAAGACGATGTGACGGCCGCTTCCGACGCGGCGGGCCATGGCCTGACCGATCTGGCCGGAACCGACTAAGACGACGACTTCCTTTTTATTTGCATTCATGGGAATACCTCCTATATATACAATACATGATAGACAATGGATGATGTCAGATTTCTTGTTCCTGTTGACATGGAGATTGTACCGAATTCATCCATTTAGAACAATTCGAATTTCAAGGGCTTCGCATTAGTTTTACTTATGGCAAAACTACGGTATAATAACAGTAACGTTTCGAAAGAAAGGGGTGAGTCCATGCTGTTTCGCCAAATGAAATACTTCATCGCCGTCGTTGAGGCAAAGAGCTTTACCGAAGCCTCGTATGCCTTAGAAATTTCACAGTCTGCCGTATCGCAGCAGATCAAGGCTCTTGAAGAGGACTTGGGCGTTCCCCTATTGATACGGCACCATCGCAGATTTGCCCTGACGCCGGCCGGCGACTATTTCTATCGCCACGGAAAAGAGCTCCTGCAGGAAATTGAAGCCTTCAAGGCCGAGACCCGTCGTCAAGGTGAAGATAAAGAACTCCAGCTCCGCATCGGATATTTGAACAACTACGTCGGCAGTGAACTCTATGAAACGATTGCCGCCTTTTCCACCTACTATCCGGAAGTAACGATCCATATCTTTAACGGGACCCACGAATCCCTCTATCACGAAATCCGCCAGCGAAGAGCCGATCTTCTCCTCAGTGACCAGCGCCGCGCCTTTTCCGACGTATACGAAAATGATATTGTCACGACCGGCCCGGTCTATGCCGAAATATCGTGTCAGAATCCTCGGAGTCAGCAAGAATATCTCACGTTGGAAGACATGAAGCGCTTTCCCTGCATCTTGGTCACCGCGGAAAATCAGGAAGCGTCAGAAGCTGCCTATTATACCGATACCTTGGGCTTTGCCGATAACTTTCTCTTTGCCCGGACCATCGAAGAGGCACGGCTTCTCGTAGCCGGCAACCGCGGCTATCTGCCCCTGGAAAGTGTTTCACCGACACCGCCTTCCGGCACGGCCTCACGCTGTCTGCCCCTCTATCGCGGCGGCAGCCCCCTCATGCGCCATTACTGCCTCTTTTGGCATAGGGATAACAGTACGTACTACGTCGAAGAATTTGCCCGCCTGCTCCACGAGCGGATCGACCAAAGAAAACAGCCCTGAGGGCCAAGATATACGTAACGTTGTCGTTCTATTTATAAATTGTTTAAGCTGTCTGTGTACCATAAAGTATCATTACCATTAGGAGGGATCTTATGCTTTCTGCCTTACGGCACCACCGGCGTCTGGTACTCGTTTTTTTCCTGCTGGCCGCCGCTTTTCTCTACTTCGCTCACATCGGCTCGTACCATCTCATCGAGCTCGACGAGGGCCGCTACCACCGCATTCCCATGGAAATGGTCCTGTCCGGCGATTACGTGACGCCCCATTTCGATTACATGCCCTATTTTGAAAAACCGATCTTTCAATATTGGGTGACGGCCCTGGCCATGAAACTCTTCGGCTTTAAGGAATTTACCGGCCGCGTCCTGCCGGCCTTGACCGGTTTTGGCAACGTCATCTTAGCCTACGTTCTGGGCCGAACCATGTACAACGGACGGACGGGCCTCATGGCCGCCATCATACTGGCTACGTCGGCCCTGCAGCTCATCGTCGCCTCCATCGGCGTCCTCGACATGGCCCTGACCTTTTTCGTCGACGCCTGCCTGGTCGCTTTTTATCTCTTTGAGCGGACGGAAGAGAAGAAATATCTCCTCCTCTTCTATGCATCCATGGGCCTTGGCATGCTGACCAAGGGACTCATTGCCATCGCCTTTCCCGTCGGCATTCTCTTTTGGTATGCCCTCTGCACGCGGCGGCCGCGGCTCTTCTTGAAACTGTTCTACGTGCCCGGAATTCTGCTGTTCCTGGCAATTTCCGTCCCTTGGTACTACCTCGTATCGAAAGCCAACCCGGACTTCTTTTATTTCTTCTTTATCCGCGAGCACTTTCTCCGCTTTGCCACGAAGATGCATGAACGGTTCCATCCCTGGTACTACTTCGTCCCGGTCCTCATTGCCGGTCTCATGCCCTGGACGGGCTTTCTGGCAGCCTTTTTCAGTAAAAAAGGCATCTTCCGCACGCCGGGCACCCTGCGCCACAAGCAGGATCTCATCCTCCTGTCCTTATGGGCCGGCCTGATCTACGTCTTTTACAGCATTTCCGATTCCAAGCTGCCGACGTATATTCTGCCCTGCTGGCTGCCCTTATCGATCCTTTTGGCAGCCTCCCTGGAACGGTGCCGCCGCGAAAAATCTTGGCTCGGTCACAGTTTCCTTATCAATTCCCTGCTCTGCCTCCTCTTTACGGCAGCCGGCGTCGTCTACCTCATGCACACCGACTTTTTGAGCATTGCCGACTTCTTCAGTCACGGCGGCTTGCTCATAGCGTCCCTCCTCATCGGGACGATCGCCGCAGCCTGGTGCTGGCATAAACGGCGGTCTTTCCTCACGGTGTTCATCATCCTCACGGTGATGGCCTACGGCTTCGGCCTCGGTGCCCATCAGATTCAAGGTCAGATTCACAACCATCAGACGGCTTACAACGTCAGTCAGGATATTAAACAGCTGAACGTGCCCGACAGTACGCCCATCATCATGTACGGCTACTTCATCCCGGGTCTGGTCTATTACCTCGACCGTCCCATTGCCACAGGCAATTTCATGGGCGAATTGAACTTCGGCATCCATCACACGGACCGGACGGGCATGTACTATGGCAGCAACGAATTATACGCTCTCTGGAACAGCGATAAGCCGGCCGTCATCGTCGTCGAAAAGAAATATTTAGAAGAAGCCCTGCGCGTCGTCGGAACACCTCCGGCTCGACGCATTACCGACGAAGACTACACGGTTCTCTTAAACGGCCCTGCCGCTCAGGACGCAGCTCGATAAAGCAACGGCATCGCAGCATCGATACCTGAAATAATCCGCTAAAGAAAACAGATACACAAAAAACCAGCACCATGACGCAAACATCGCCATGGCGCTGGTTTTCTTATAGGTAAAAATCCCGAGACAAGGATTCTATTTCAGTTCTTCTTTGAAAAAATCGGCTACGGCTCGGGCCGCCCCGTCCGTATCGTGACTGAAGGTGTGATCTTCGCCGTCGACGAGATGGAGTTGGCCGTTAAAGTAGATTCGCTGGTACCGCTGGCTGTAGGTATAAGGGGCAATGACGTCACCCGTGCCGTGAAGCATGTAGGCCGGCCCCTGGTACTGCGAAGCCGTTTCATAAATGGGAAGGGTCTGGGCCGTTTTGACATAATTGGCTCCGACCTGATAATCCCCTACCTGAATGGTTTCCGGCGGATTGAGGGGATCGTAGTGAAGTCCGAAAAGCTGACCGCGAATAGCATCTTCCCGAAGAACCGCAGCCGGTGCCATGAGGGCCAGGGCCTTGACCTTCTGTGTTCCCAGTTCTCCGGCCGTCATGCTGGCAACGACGCCGCCTTGAGAGTGGCCGGCCAGGGAGATTCCCGTCACGCCGGGAAGCTTACCGGCATAGTCATAGACATGCTTAGCGTCTTCGATTTCATTGAGGACGGTCATATCTTGGAATCGCCCTTCGCTCTTCCCATGACCGTTAAAATCGAAACGAATAGAGGCAATGCCGCCTTTTTCCAAGTCATCGGCAAGCTTCGTCAAGAGAGGCCGCTCCTTATTAGCCGTAAAGCCGTGCATGATGATGACCAAAGGATAGGATGTCTTCCCATCAGGGCGCTGGATGACAGCCGACAGTTTTCCGTGGTCGCCGTCAATGGTAACGTCCTGCGACCGGGCCGCACTAAACCCGGTCCCCACGGCGAAGAGACCTACGGTCAATAAAGAAAGTCCCAACATTCGTTTAAAATGCCTCATAACAAAACCTCCTAACGATGTGATAATACAAATTGATGCTGTATTATCATTGTACCGCCCCTTTGAAATCATGTCAATAATTACATATTAAAGGTATTAGCATTTCAAGCACAAAAGAACGACCTTAAAACGAAGTACGCACCCGGCACCGTCAACGCGATCTGTCGACGGAATCCGTCGGCCGACTGCAATGTTGTAACACCCCTGCCCGGACAAGCAAATCGCGAAGGGCTGCGTGCAAGAAAGACACGCCGGCACAAAAAAAGAGAGTCGTCTAAAAAGACAACTCTCTTTTATAGGTAAATGACATTTAGCGTTAAGATGGCTTCCTCACTTCTGGCATTTCGGGCAGTAATGGGTGCCGCGGCCGTTTAGTTTTACGTATTCAATGGTCGTGCCGCAGACCGTACACGGTGTCCCTTCGCGGCCGTAGACGCGGAGGTTTTCCTGGTTCTGCCCTTCTTTGCCATTGCCGCTGATGAAATTCCGTATCGTCGTACCGCCGTGTTCGAGACCTTCTTGGAGAACAGTTGTGATAGCCCCATGGAGTTTCGCCGCTTCTTTTTTCGTGACCTTACAGCCTCGGCGCAGGGGACGGATTCCGGCCCGAAAAAGGGCTTCGTCGACGTAAATATTGCCGATACCGGCCACCTTGGTCTGGTCGAGAAGGACCGTCTTTACCGGCCGGCGCGTTTCCTTTAAGAACCGGTACAACCCTTCTGCCGTAAAATCCGGACTGATGGCATCGGGCCCGAGGTTGTCATAGCCTTTGATGCCCGTCGGCCCTTTCGTCGGTACCAGCCATAAACAGCCCAGGGTACGGATATCGCGGTACAGCAGCCGGCCCTCCGTCAGGGAAAAGACGACGTGAACGGCCCGTCCGGCATACTCTCCCGGCTCATCTTCATAGAGGAGGCTGCCCGTCATCCGAAGGTGCACCAAGAGCGACCAGGGCCCGCTGCAGCGGAGAAAAAGGTATTTTCCGCGGCGGCTGACGCCTTCGATTTCCGTCCCGGTCAGGGCCGAGACGAAATGATCGGCTGTCGTATTGCGGATGAGCCGCGGCAGGGATACGTCGACGGCCGTGATGACTTTATGATGCACCTTGTTTTCGATAAAGGAACGTATCGTTTCTACTTCCGGCAATTCCGGCATACACTCACCTACTTCGCTTCTTCCCAGTTGGCGCCGCTGTGAATGTCTACGACGAGGGGGACGGAAAGTTCAACGATGTGTTCCATCGTATCTTTTAAGAGTTTTTCGATTTCCTCTTTTTCAGCAGCCGGCACTTCTAAGACCAGTTCGTCATGGACCTGGACCAAGAGCTTGCTTTTCAGCTTCCGCTTTTCCAACTCATCTTGAACGGCATTCATCGCCAACTTGATGATGTCGGCGGCACTGCCTTGGATGGGCGTGTTCATGGCCGTCCGTTCGGCAAAGGAACGGCGCGTGAAGTTCTTGCTGTTGATGTCCGGCAGGGCCCGGCGGCGGCCGAACATGGTGACGGCCATGCCGCTCTGTTTAGCCGACTCGATGAGGCCGTTCATATAATCGTGAATCGTACTGTAGCGGGCAAAGTAGGAATCGATATAATCCTTGGCTTTCTGACGGGAAATGGAAATGTTGCGGGCCAGGCCGAAGTCACTGATGCCATAAATGATGCCGAAGTTGACGGCTTTCGCGTGAGACCGTTCTTCCGGCGTAACTTCGTCCCAGGGAATGCCGAAAACTTCCGACGCCGTCCGGCGGTGGATGTCCTGCCCTTTTTGGAAGCCATCGATCATGGTCGGGTCCTGAGAGAGATGAGCCAAGAGGCGCAGCTCAATCTGCGAGTAGTCGCCGGATACGATGTAGTCATAGCCCTTGCCGGGAATGAAGATGGACCGTATCTTGCGGCCCTGTTCCGTCCGGATGGGGATATTCTGCAAGTTGGGATCGGAGCTGCTGAGACGGCCCGTTGCCGTCACCATTTGGTTGAAATGGGTATGGATGCGGCCCGTTTCCGGAGAAATGAGCGGTTCCAGCCCGTCGAGATACGTCGAGATGAGCTTCTTCAAGGCCCGGAAGCGGAGGATTTTATCGATCATGGGATGCTTATCTAACAGCGCATCGAGGACGGAACTGTCCGTAGAATAACCGGTCTTGGTCTTTTTAATGACCGGCAGGTTCAATTTTTCAAAGAGGATGACGCCGAGCTGTTTCGGCGAACTGATGTTAAACGTTTCGCCGGCGTCGTCGTAAATAGCTTCTTCCAAGGCATCGGCCTGGGTCGATAACTCGCTCTTCATAGCCATGAGCCGTTCCGTATCGACAGTAAAGCCGTTCATTTCCATGATTGCCAGGGTACGGACCAACGGTTCTTCGATAGAATCGTAGAGTGCGGTCAGGTCCCCTTCTTTCAGCTGTACTTCAACTTTCGGCCAAACGGCAAGGGCAAAAGCGGCATCGCTGACCAGCCGCTGCACGTCGTCATCGGCCGGTTCCTGAAGGCTGACGTCGAAGGTTTCTGAAATATAGGTCAAGCCGTAAGACGTCCGCGTCGGATCCAAAAGGTAGGCTGCCAGGATGATATCCTTTAAAGGCAGGCGGCCCGAAGCCACGGCGGAAACGGCTTTGATAAGATTTTTTCCATCCGCCGTAATGACGGCTTTAGCTTCCGGCAAAACGGAAAGGTAGGCTTTATAGTCCCCTTGAGGCACGGTAAAAGCCCCTTCTTCCGTCGCCATGGCAAGGCCCGTAAGCCCCGGAACGGGCTGATGATCATCGAATTCGGCAGCAACGGCGACGGTCTTCCCTTTCAGGCTGTCTGCCGATGGAGCATCGACGGCGGTGACCACGGCATCTTCAGAGCCGGTTC
Source organism: Megasphaera sp. UBA1696 (assembly GCA_002319965.1). Classification (GTDB taxonomy): domain Bacteria; phylum Bacillota; class Negativicutes; order Veillonellales; family Megasphaeraceae; genus Megasphaera. The sequence goes on along the minus strand of DCJQ01000033.1, from coordinate 12,154 downwards.
CCTGAGCCAGATGGGCAAAACGGTCAAAGGAAGCAAAGCGTTCCAAGAGATTGCGGAAGCCCAGGCTTTTAAAGAGTTCGGCGACGTCGGCTTGGCGCGGCTGAGGCTGGAACTGATCGATGGTATACGAGAGTTCGAGGTCGCAGCGAATGGTTGCCAAATCCTTGGACAAGAGGGCCTTATCCTTATTGTCGGCCAATTTTTCCTGAAGCTTCTTCCCTTTCACCTCGTCTAAGTGTTCGTAGACGCCGGCGACGCTGCTGAATTGGGAGATGAGCTTCAAGGCCGTCTTTTCGCCGACACCGGGAACACCGGGAATGTTGTCGGCCGTATCGCCCATGAGGGCCTTCATTTCGATGACCTGAGCCGGCGTATAGCCGTATTCCGCTTCCATGACGGCCGGTGTGACAGCCAGCATCTGGGTAATGCCTTTCTTGGTCAAATAGACCGTAACGTCGTCAGTGACTAACTGGAGGGCATCGCGGTCACCGGTAACGACGTCGACGGCATAGCCTTCAGCGGCCATGTTTTTCGCAAGGGTACCGATGATGTCATCCCCTTCATAGCCTTCCTGTTCGAGGACGGAGATGCCCAGGCAGTCGAGGACTTCGCGGATCAAGGCGAACTGAGGGCGCAGGTCGTCGGGCGCTTCCTTACGGGTCGCCTTATAGCCGTCGTACAAGTCGTTGCGGAAGGTGTACTTTCCCTTGTCGAAGGCGACGGCGACGTACTGCGGATCGAGTTCGCTGTAAAGCTTCAATAACATATTCAAAAAACCATAGACAGCATTGGTCGGCCGTCCCTGAGGATCACTCAGATGGGGAATGGCAAAAAAAGCCCGATATAACAGGCTGCTGCCGTCGATGATGACGATGTTCTCTTTCATACCCAAATGCCCTTTCTGTAATATAGTCTAGCGGTGCAGGATGGAACTCAGGATACTGTACAGGCAGTAAATGACGAAGATGCCCAGCAAATAAGGCATGGCCATGACGATGAGCCCCAAGGCACCGATGATGACGGCGACGACGCAGAAGACGATGACGCCGATGGCTAATTTTACGCGCCACGACAGGCCGCTGGTCACGATATGGATTCGCTGCTGCTGCGCGTCCTGCTGTTCCCGCAGCCGTTCTTCGTAGAGGGACTGCTGGTCGTGGACCGTACCGTCTTCATCAATGGTCGGTCCGCTGAAGTTGTCTCGTTCCTGATCCGAGAGAATTTTGGGGTCTTCTGAATTCATAACGTATACTCCTATCTTTAGTAATTTCTGTTTTTCATGCGGCGTTCAATATCGCGTTTGGCTTCTTTTTCAGCCAAGGCCTGGCGTTTATCGTACAGTTTCTTCCCTGTCGCTAAGGCCACAGTTACCTTGACCTTCCCCTTCTTAAAATAGAGGTTGAGGGGAATGAGGGTATAGCCTTTTTCCTGAATTTTGCCCAACAATTTGATGATTTCATACTTGTGGAGCAAGAGCTTGCGCGTCCGCAGCGGGTCATGGTTAAAGCGATTTCCCTGTTCGTACGGGCTGATATGCATCCCTAAGAGCAGGGCTTCGCCGTTTTCAATGCGGCAGAAGCTGTCTTTCAAATTGACCTTGCCCTGGCGCAGGGATTTGACTTCTGTACCGGTCAGGGCGATGCCGGCTTCATACGTTTCATGAATAAAATAATCGTGACGGGCCTTGCGGTTATCCGAAATATATTTCACACCTTTAGTCGGTGATGTTGACACTAGTGATTCCTCCTACTTCTTACTCTTTTTATTGCGGCGCACTTTGGTATTCTTGCCTTTGCGGTCGTTTTTGCGGCTGTTCTTCTTATCCTTGCGGATTTTCTTATCTTTCTTTTTATCTTTCTTCGAGCCGCCGGCGCCGGCGAACCAATTGCGCTTGGTCTTGCCTTCCTTGTTGTCGCTGCTCTTTCGTTTATGGCGCCGTTCACTGCTGGCAGCCATCAACTTTTGGACGTCTTCCAGCGATTCATAGCGGCCGGGGACGAAGTCGATTTCTCCTTTTTCGACGTTGACCTGAGCCAAGGTGACTTCCATGGCGTCGCCGAGACGGTAAATCTTACCGCCGAACTGACCTCGAAGGGTATAAGACGTTTCGTCAAATTCGTAGGTATCATCGGTCAACAGGGAAATGTGGATCAAGCCTTCGATGCCGTTTTCAAGGCCCACAAAGAGGCCAAAGGACGTGATGCCCGTGACATGGGCTTCGAAGGGCTGGCCGATGAAGGGCAGCATGTACTGACATTTTTTGAGGTCATCCGTTTCCCGTTCGGCTTCAACGGCAATGCGTTCCCGCGAGCTGGCCTGATTGGCGGCCATGGTGTGGAAGGACAAGGACTGCTGCGCTTCTTCTTCCCGCAGTTTGCCGCGGCGCTGGTACTGGCGAATGAGTCGATGGACCATGAGGTCCGGATAGCGGCGGATCGGCGACGTGAAGTGAGTATAGCAATCCGAGGCCAGGCCGAAGTGACCGGCATTGGCCGTAGCGTATCGGGCCTGCTGCATAGAGCGCAGGGCGATGGTCTGAACGACGGCGGCTTCATCAGTGCCCTTCGTCGTTTCCAGCAGTTTTTGGAAATCAGCCGGTTTGACGTGTTCCGAATCGGGTACGGGCAGATTGAAGCTCGACAGGACGGTGCGCATCATATCCAGCCGTTCCGGTTCGGGAATTTCATGGATTCGGTACACCGACGGGTTGTCACTGTCGCGAAGATAACAGGAGACGGTTTCGTTGGCAATGAGCATGCTTTCTTCGACAATCTGCTCGGCCAGGGTCCGTTCCCGTTTTTCTAAGCGAAGAGGCACGCCTTCCGGGTCGAGGATAACCTTGTATTCGGGAAAATCAAAGTCGATGGCCCCGCGGCGAAGGCGCATATTCTTTAAGATCGCCGACAGTTCCTGCAAATCTCGAAGCATGGGCATGAAGGGCTGCAAATCATCGGGGATGATGCCGTCGACGAGGGCTTTGCGGACTTCGACGTAGTTACAGCGGCGCTTGACCCGGATAACGGCCGGTCCGATATCGGATTTGACGACCTTCCCCTTGTCATCGATTTCCATGACACAGGTCATGGAATAGCGGTCTTCACCGGCGTTGAGGCTGCAAATACCGTTCGACAAGACTTCCGGCAGCATGGGGATGACCCGGTCGACAAGGTAGACACTGGTGCCCCGATTATAGGCTTCTTCATCGATGGCCGAGTGAGGCCGGACGTAGTAACTGACGTCGGCAATATAGACGCCCAGGCGGAAGTGACCGTTGGGCAGTTTTACGACGTCGATGGCGTCATCAAGGTCTTTGGCATCTTCACTGTCGATGGTAATGAGTTGACGATCGCGGTAGTCGCGGCGGCCGTCTTCGAGAACGACGGTCTGGTCGATGGCATCGGCTTCGGCCGTGACCTCTTCCGGAAAGGCAAAAGGCAGGCCGTGACGGGCCATGATGACCTTGATATCGAGGTCGCGGTCGCCGTTATAGCCGAGGACTTCCGTCACTTCCCCTTCGGCCTTGCGGTTCCGTGTCGGCCATTTCGTAATCGTCACCAAGACGCGGGCACTGCTGCGGGCACCGCCCGTTTTATCGAGAGGAATGTAGATATCTTCACGAATCCGTTCATCATCAGGCTTTACAAAAGCGCTGTGTTTTTCCAGTTGGAAGGTCCCGACTAAGGTCTGGTTGGCTCGTTCGACAATGGAAACGATTTCTCCTTCCTGTTTATGGCGGCCGTTCCCGGCATGGATGATACGGACGGTGACCTTGTCGTTATTCATGGCCGTGTTGCGGTTCTGCTCGGAAATATAGACGTCCTCCGTCAGATCTTCGCTGATGACAAAACCAAAGGTCGGCGTATATCCCTTATAGATACCGGTAATTTCCTGCGGCGTTTTAGCAGCAATATATCGATCGCCTGTAATTCTCATGAGCTTCTCACTCCTCACCAATTCATCAAATGTTTCAAATACGTCAGCCAATCTGGCACCGGCAATGCCGAGCCTCTCGGCACAGTCTTCAACGGTCGCCCCCTCCGGGGCCATGGCACTGCATATATTTATTATATCATGAGCCAGTTGTAAATCCATAGTGCTCCTCCTGACCGAACAGATGATAAAAAAGAGCCGCCGCATATGCGACAGCCCTCATTAGTTTCATTAAAAGGTATGCATCAATCTGCCCAACACGAAGGTACAGACGGCAAACAATACCGATAAGATGATAGTCATTTTGGAAAGCAAGGCATCCATGCCGCGGGCACGACTGCCAAACAGGTCGTCGGCACCGCCGCCAAAGCCCGCACCCATCCCCTGGGTCTTGCTCTTCTGTGCTACGACAACACCGATGATGAGCAGTGCCAAAATGACAACGATGATTTCTAATGCTGTGATCACGTTAATCCTCCTCACACAATGACGCTAACAGTATCATTGTACACTTATTTAGCCTTTCTATCAATAGTTGATTTCGGCTCTTTCTCAATCTTTTCTATTCCTTCCTCTTCATTGCGTGTTTCCAAATAGTGTTCCAACTTGCGTTTGACCCGCTGAAGGGCATTATCGATGGATTTTACGTGACGATGGAGCTCTCGTGACATTTCATTATAGGACTTGCCGTCTAAATAGGCCGTTAAGACGTTCCATTCCAAATCGCTGAGGATTTCATTCATCTTCAGCTCGATATCGTTGAATTCTTCCCGTCCGATGATGAGTTCTTCCGGGTCGCTGACGCGAATGCCCGACAAGATATCCTGAAGAGTCCGGTCGGAATCTTCATCATAAATCGGTTTATTGAGGGATACGTAAGAATTTAAGGGTATGTGTTTCTGCCGCGTCGCCGTCTTGATGGCCGTAATGATCTGCCGGGTAATGCACAGTTCGGCAAAGGCTCGAAAGGACGACAATTTATCACCGCGAAAATCCCGTGTCGCCTTATAAAGGCCGATCATCCCTTCCTGGATGATGTCATCCCGGTCGGCACCGACGAGAAAGTAGGCACGGGCCTTCGATTTTACAAAGTTACGGTACTTGTGGACGATATAATCGGTAGCCTGCCCGTCCTTTTCGGACTGGGCAATCCTGACGATTTCTTCATCACTCATGCCTGCAAAGCGGTCATTTTTTTCCGTTTCATGAGACGCTGCCTGCATTATCGTCACCTCACTTATTTGATGGTATTCGCCTGACGCTGGCGCACGACTTCATACATGAGCAAGGCCGCTGCTACGGAGGCGTTGAGAGAATTGACGTGGCCAAACATGGGAATTTGGACCAGGACGTCACAGGTCTCCTTGACCAAATGGGAAATCCCCCGTCCTTCACTTCCGATGACCAGGACGACGGGATCGGTCAAAGAGCTGTGGAAATAATCGGTTTCCCCCTCCATATCGGCGCCGATAACCCAAAACCCCCGTTTTTTGAGTTGTTTCAGCGTCTGGGAAATATTCCCTATCTGCACCAAAGGCAGGTATTCGATGGCTCCGGCCGACGTCTTGCCCACCGTTTCATTGATCGGCGCTGACCGGCGTTTCGGCAGGAGGACGGCATCGGCACCGGCACATTCGGCCGTCCGGATGATGGCCCCTACGTTGTGGACGTCTTCCAGGCCGTCGAGGAGAACCAAAAAGGGAACCTTCCCCTTTTCATCGGCGGCGATGAGGACGTCCGTGAGGTCGGCATATTCCACGGCCTTGGCAAAAGCCACGACGCCTTGGTGACGGTTGTCCGGTGCCAAGCGATGGAGGACCTTTAAAGGCGTCTCTTCGACGAGGATATCCGCCTGAGCCGCCAAGTCACGAATCCGCTGCAAAGGCTTTGTTTCATTGCCCGAAGCGACGTATATCTTGGTAATGGACCGGCCGGCCTTCAAGGCTTCGGTGACGCTGTTGCGCCCGATGATAAGTGTATCCGCGCTCATTCCTTACCTCCTCTGGTTTGGCTGCAGTAAGCCTTTGTCTCTTCATAAATCTGTTCCATAATCTCAGCCAGTCGTTCTTCCTGCCCGGCCATGACCAAAAAGCCGACTAGCGCTTCAAGGGCCGTGCTGTCGTGGTATTCGGCAACAGTCGCACTTTTAGGCGCCAAGGTATGGGCGTTCCGCGCCCTTTGACAGACGCTTTTCTCTTCTTCCGTAAGGGTATCGCGAAGGCGGCGGTAGACCCAGGCCTGGGCCTTGGCCGATACGAATTCCGCGGCCAGGCCGTGGAGGACCTGTACCTGGGGAATCCCCGTTTCAACGAGGCGCTTGCGCAGGGTCAGGGCATAATAAGCGTCGCCGACAAAGGCCAGGTTGATGGAATCGAGACGGGCTGCATCGCTTTCAGGGACATCGAGGCACTTGCCTTCGGCAAAGGCCTGATAGGCCCGTTTTTTTAAGGCTTGGAGTTGTTTGAATTTCACTTTTTCCAGCGTGCTCCCTGGGGAGAATCTTCGATGGTGATACCGAGGGCGGCCAGTTTATTGCGGATGGCGTCGGCCAGGGCAAACTGTTTCTGGACACGGCATTCCTGACGGATGTCGAGGATGACCTGCATCAAATCGTCGTAGTCCTTGCTGCTGGCATTGGCTTTCTGCCCTTCCCAGCGTTCTTCCAAGATACCGAGGATATCCGTAAAGGTCTTGAAGATTCGTTTTACTTCCGACATGATGGCCGAGTCGACGGGGACGTTGTTGGTGACGACGGCATTTTTATAAATATTGACATTCTTGGCCAAATCGAACATGGCAGCACTGGCCAGAGCCGTGTTGAAGTCGTCGCACATGGCCGTTTCAAAGTCGTCTTCATCCTTCTTAGCTGCTGCCAAGAGCTGTTCGGCTTCGTTCGATTTGCTGCCGGCCGGCATTTCCATGAGTTCCAAGACGTTGTCGATGGCCGTGCCCAAGCGTTCCAGGCTGCGTGTCATTTCATCCAAGCGTTCGTCGCTGAAGTCCAAGGGGCTGCGATAGTGGTTGGAAATGAGGAAGAAACGCAGAGCATCGGGGCTGTAATGAGCCAGGACGTCTTTTACCAGGAAGAAGTTGTTCAAGGACTTACTCATCTTTTCCGAGTTGATCGTAATGAACCCGTTGTGCAGCCAGTATTTAACCATGGGCTTCTTGCCGGTGTAGGCTTCAGACTGGGCAATTTCATTTTCATGATGCGGGAAAATGAGGTCGCTGCCGCCGCCGTGGAAGTCAAAGGTATCGCCGAGGTACTTATGGCTCATAGCCGAGCATTCGATATGCCAGCCCGGACGGCCTTTGCCCCAAGGGCTGTCCCATGCCGGTTCACCCGGTTTGGCCCCTTTCCAAAGGGCAAAGTCCATGGGATTGTGCTTGCGGTCGTCGACTTCAATGCGGGCGCGGGCTTCCATGTCATCGAGGCTGCGGCCGCTCAATTCACCGTAGTCGTCAAATTTTTCGACACTGTAATAAACGTCATTGTCAATGACATAGGCATCGCCCTTATCGACCAGGCCCTGTACCATTTCAATGATGTCATCCATATGTTCCGAAACACGGGGATAACGGTCAGCCCGACGGATATGGAGCTTATCCATGACGTCGAAGTAGGCCGCAATGTAGCGGTTGGAAATCGTATCCCAGCTGACGCCTTCCCCATTGGCGGCGTTGATGATCTTGTCGTCGACGTCGGTGAAATTCTGGATATGCGTGACTTCGTAGCCGAGGTGTTCCAGGTAGCGCTGGATGACGTCCCAGGTTACGAAGGGACGGGCATTCCCCATGTGGGAATGGTTATACGGCGTGATGCCACAGACATACATTTTGACCTGGCCCGGCGTGACGGGAACGAAGGTCTCCTTTTTACGAGTCAGCGTATTGTATACTTTCAGTTCTCTCATACTGTTACCCCCCTGAAAATTAAACCAAAAAAGCCACCATCCCTTATGACAGAGACGGTGGCCCGCGGTTCCACTCTGTTTTTACGGCACAGCCGTAATCTTTACTGCGCAGTAACGGGCGCACCCGGACCGGATTACTCCATTCACCCGGCCTGCTCACAAAGGCAGCGTTGCAGTCTTATGACCTGAAAAAGCTCTCAGCCACGGCTTTTTCTCTCTGGCGGATGCCACTGCAACTCATTTTGCTCATCGCAGATGCGTATTCAAACATACTATTTGATACATGTTATTAATTAATATGTACGTATATAGTACCCAATAATCACTTATCTGTCAAGATATAATCATTATTATTTATCAAGGACGGCACTCAGGCGATCCAAAACTTTTTCGCGGCCCATGAGGGCGACGATGACGTTCAAATCGGGACCATGCATGACGCCGGTAATGGCCACGCGAATCGGCATGTAGACGAATTTGCCCTTTACTTTGAGGCCCTTTTGAATCTTTTTGAACAAGGGCTGTACCGTGTCGGCTGTGACTTCATCGAGGGCCTTCAGTTCGTCGCGGAACATGGACAGGACGGCCGGGGCCGTTTCTTCGGCGAGGACGGCTGCCGTTTCTTCATTTTCCGGAGCATAGTCTTCGGTGAAGAAAACCTTGGCGGCATCGACGATCTGAGCGCCGTACTGAACGTGTTCGCGCATGGCGGCGCAAACCGATTTCAGCCAGGCAGCTTCGCGGCTGTCCGGGTTTTCACTGGCATAACCGGCCTTTTGGAGATGGGGCAGGCACAAGGTGTAGAGCGCATCTTCATCGAGTTCTTTCATGTAATGGAAGTTGATCCAGTTCAATTTTTCAATATCGAAGACGGCCGGATTCTTCGCCACGCGGCTCAGTGAAAACTGTTCATTCAATTCGTCGCGGCTGAAGATTTCCTGGTCGCTGTCCGGCGTCCAACCGAGGAGGGCCAGGAAGTTTACCAAGGCATCCGGCAGATAGCCCATATCGCGGTACTGCTGAACGGAAGTTGCGCCGTGGCGCTTACTCATCTTCTTCTTGTCGGCGCCGAGGATCAGCGATACGTGGGCAAACTGCGGGGCATCGAAACCGAGAGCTTTATAGATGACCAGCTGACGCGGCGTATTGGACAGGTGTTCTTCGGCACGGATGACGTGGGTGATGTGCATCAGGGCATCGTCGAGGACGACGCAGTAGTTATAGACCGGAATGCCGTCGGATTTGACGATGACGAAGTCGCCGACGTTGTTGGAATCGAAGGAGACGTGGCCCCGGACCAGGTCGTCCAGTTCGATCGTTTCATTTTTCGGCGTCTTGATGCGGATGACATGAGGACGGCCTTCTTTTAAGTACTGTTCGACCGTTTCTTTCGGAAGATCGGCGCATTTTCCCGAGTATACCGGCGTTTCGCCCTTAGCCAGCTGGGCGTTCTTTTCGGCTTCCAATTCTTCCGGCGTGCAGAAACAGTAGTAGGCTTTTCCTTCAGCCAAGAGCTTATCCGTATATTTCTGATAAATGTCCAGGCGTTCGGTCTGGCGATACGGGCCGTCGGCACCGCCGACATCGATACCTTCATCCCAGGTAATGCCCAGCCATTTCAAAGCTTCTTTAATATTTTCTTCCGATTCGGACGTCGAACGTTTGCGGTCCGTATCTTCGATGCGGACGACGAACTTGCCGTTCGTGTGTTTAGCGACAAGGTAGTTGAACAGTGCCGAACGGGCGCCGCCGATATGGAACGGTCCCGTCGGGCTCGGAGCAAAACGAACGCGTACTTCCTGTGACATAAAAAATTCCTCCTAAATACATACTTATAGGTACGATTGATAGCTTAGGATCATGGCCGCCGCTTGAGCTGCCATCCCTTCTTCCCGGCCGACGAATCCTAATTTTTCGGTCGTCGTCGCTTTGACGGAAACGGCCGACTTAGAAATCCGCAGGGCCTCGGCAATATTTTCAATCATCTGCGGCACAAAAGGTTTGATTTTAGGCTGCTGTGCCAACAGCGTTACGTCAAGATTGACGATGCGGCAACACTTTTCCTGCAAGAGATGGCGAACTTTAGAGAGCAGCACCAGGCTGGAAATGTCTTTAAAGTTCTCATCCGTATCGGGAAAATAGGTCCCGATATCGCGAAGCCCTGCCGCGCCTAATAAGGCGTCCATGACAGCGTGAATAAGGACGTCGGCATCGGAGTGGCCTTCAAGTCCCCGATCAAAGGGAATGGCAACGCCGCCGAGAATGAGCGGCCGCCCTTTGATCAGGCGGTGGACATCGTAGCCGGTACCGATGCGCTGGACCTCCCGCCCTTTCAGGTACAAGGACAGGATGGGAATGTCGTCGCGAGTCGTCACCTTGCGGTTCTTATCGCTGCCTTCGAGGATGACGACGGGCACGCCCATAGCCTCGACGAGGGATGCGTCATCCGTCGCCTTAAGCCCTTTCAGCCGCGCCTGTTTATGGGCTTCCATCAATAAGTCCCGATGGAAGATCTGCGGCGTCTGGGCCGCCACCAAGCGGCTGCGGTTCAGCGTATGGAGCCGGCCGTCGTCACCGCGGACTTTAATGGTATCCTTTAAAGGAATGCCGTAAATGGCCGCCCGGGAGGTCTCCATCATGACGGCCCCCTGGTCGTACCAATCGGGGGTAGCAAAAGGCCGGGCCCCGTCGTGGACCATGACGACGTCCATGTCGGGACTGACGGCCAAGAGTCCATTATACACCGAATCCTCTCGTTCAGCCCCGCCCAGGGTATAGCGCACGGGCTGAATGGGATGGAGATCATTGACAATACGGCGGATCTCCTTGGTATCGATGCGGGAATGGACGATGACCACTTCATGGACCGAGCGGGCTGCGAAGATGTTCCGCAGGGTATGGGTCAGGACAGGTTCGCCGCACAGCGGATAAAAGAGTTTATTCCGCTCGTAACCGAAGCGGCTCCCTGTGCCGGCCGCTACCACGATGACAGATACTTTCACACATTTCACCTACTCATTTGCGATTTTTACAAATATCATGCGGCCGGCCGATGTCTGCAGGACAGACGTAACCGTAACCGGCATAGTCGAGCCGATATATTTCTGACCGTCTTCGACGACGATCATCGTTCCGTCGTCGAGGTAAGCAACGCCTTGATTTTCTTCCTTGCCGGCCTTGACGATGAGGACGTTCATCTGCTCACCGGGAACGCGGGCCGGTTTCAACGCATTGGCTAAATCGTTGATGTTGAGGACGGCGACGCCTTGAAGGCCGGCGACCTTATTCAGGTTGTAGTCGTTGGTGACGACCTTGGCATTGATTTTGCGGCCCAGGCGGACGAGTTTGGAGTCGACACCTTGGACATCGTCAAAATCGTCATTGATGATGCGTACTTCGACGTAGTTGTCTTCCTGCATCTGCTTTAAGATATCGAGGCCGCGGCGTCCCTTATTGCGCTTCAATAAGTCCGACGAATCGGCGATGAGCTGGAGCTCTTCCAAAACGAAGACCGGCACCAAGAGCGGTCCTTCGAGAAAACCGGTACTGCAAATCTCAGCGATGCGGCCGTCGATGATGGCACTCGTATCGAGGAGTTTCCCGGAAAATTCCAGTTCCTTGCGCTTGTGCTCCTTATTGGGCCGGCCAAGGCGCAGGTTGCCTACAAGGGCGATGATTTCGCTCTTCTTGCGGACGGCAATGCTCATGCCGGCGTACCCAAAGACGATATTGAATACAATCGGTCCATAAGCGCCAATGATCGGCAGTCGGGCGAAGGCCAATCCAATTAAATTTGCAATAATAAGTCCAAAAAGCAAACCTAACGTCCCGACGATGATATCCTGGCTTTCAAAATCATTGAGTCCCAATTCAATACGATGAATGGCCGCCCAAATGAGGCGCAGCGCAAACGGCGAAATACCGTAGCCGACGAGGGCCCCGAGAATGATGCCGACAATATAAGTCATGACGGCCATGATGGTCGTCCCGAAAATACTGCCGTGGAAAAATTCGCCTTCAATTTCTGCACTGATAAAAGGCGTCCCGATGAGCTGGTCGGCAATCATGACAAAAATGACCACCATGATCAAGACGATAACGCCCTTCATGATATTATCCGCTACAATACGGGCGTTAAATTTCTTCGTTTTTCGTTCTTTATAACCTGAACCCGTTTTATCTTCCATACGTAAAAAGACACCTCTCTCTCCACATCTTACTGCAACTATACTAGTTTACCACATTTCCGGACAATGTACCACAATTGCCCCGTAAAGTTTTTGGTTGGTTGATTGTATAATGAATTCGGA
>DCJQ01000006.1:11279-11666 GCA_002319965.1 Megasphaera sp. UBA1696 | reverse complement strand
CTTGTTCAGCCGTTCCTCGTTTGATTTCATAATAGAGGGTAGAGCGGGTGATTCCCGGCTGCTTGGCGATGTGAGTCTTAGCGACTTTTTGTGCCAATAAGGCTTGAATTTGTCCGCGCTGAATGGGTGTAAGGTGTTTAAAAGCGTGTTTGGATATGGTAGAATGGACATGAGACATGGCGGAGACCTCCTGTTGGTATTTTTGTGGTGAATCTATCATAATAGAAATCTCCGTTTATGTCTCTTTTTTTATATGTCCGAATTCATTATACAGTCAACCGACACAAAAAAATAATCAAAAGGACTTGCCAAGACATCGAAGATGCGTTATAATAATTAAGTCGCATGATAAATTCATATTGAGGGCGGTTAGCTCAGTTGGTTAGA
>DCJQ01000006.1:6701-11268 GCA_002319965.1 Megasphaera sp. UBA1696 | reverse complement strand
GTTCGAATCCATTACCGCCCACCACAGCAAACATATCCGAACAATGCCGGTTCGGATATGTTTATTTTTTTGCCTAAATTGCAGCCTGTTATCTCGATTGCGCCGGGTGAAGATGAATGTCTATTCCTAAATGATATTGGTAAAGTTTTCACAAATAGTGTATTCTGTAGTTGTAACCGGGATTGGACGGAATCCGTGGGATACGTACCGCATATTGTCTCTGTTACGCATATTTTTAATTTCATAGCATGTCGCTTGGATCGAAAGACTGGGACGAAATTTGTAAACGTAGGCTTTTTATGCGCATTCCCGGGAGGAATGCGCTTTTTTTGAGGGAGTACATCATGCGTTTAGGGATTATCGGTGCCGGCAGAGTCGGCACTTCTTTTGTTTTAGCCATGCCTTCGGCCGTTGAAGGTATTCTTTGTTCCACAAAAGAACATACGACGCAGCGGGCGCAGTCCCTTCAGGTCAAGGCCTATTCCGACGGGGCAGCCCTTCTTCGGAGTTGTGATGTCCTGCTGCTGACGGTACGTGACGATGTGATCGGGAGCGTTGCCAAGTCCTTGGCAGAGGCTCTTTCCGGTGATGACGGGGCTTGTGATACGGTCGTTCTTCACTGCAGCGGGGCCATGGATTTATTGCCCCTTGAGCCGCTGGCGGCCTTGGGCTTTTCTGTGGGCAGCCTCCATCCTTTGCAGAGCTTTGCCGCTCCGTCGGGAGACTTGCTGCGCCATATCTACATGGCCGTTGACGGTGATGACCGGGCCAAGGAAGCGGCCCTTTCCCTGGTGCGGGAATTGGACAGCCGGCCTCTTTTTGTGCCGCCGGAAGAACGGGTCCTCTATCACGCCGCGGCTTGTTTTTGTTCCAATTACGTCGTGACGGCTGTGGCTCTCGGGCAGCGGCTCATGCGGCGCTGGACGGAAACGGACGGACAGGCAGCACAGTCGCTGATGCCGCTCCTCAAAGGGACGGTGGCCAACCTCGATGGGACCGATCTTTGGCGAAGGGCTTTGACCGGCCCTGTTTCTCGCGGGGATACGGGGACCGTTGCCAAACACCTGGAAGCCATGCCCGACGATTTGGTTGGGGCTTATTGTGCCTTCAGCCGGGCAGCGGGGGAACTCTCTTTAGAAAACGGAACGATTACGGAAAACCAGTATAAAGTACTGAAAGACATCCTTGCGATGGCGGAAGGAGTTCATAATGAATAAGAAAGTAACCAATCTGACCATCAAGAAAATGAAAGGGGAAGGGACGCCCATTTCCATGATTACGGCTTATGACTATGTCATGGCGCAGAATGTCGACGAAGCCGGGATCGACATGATCCTCGTCGGTGATTCTTTGGGCAACGTCGTTATGGGCCATACGTCGACGTTGCCGGTTACCATGGACGATATGGTCCATCATACGGCAGCTGTCGTCCGCGGGACGAAACGGGCTTTGGTCGTCGCCGACATGCCTTTCATGAGCTATCAGGAAAGTGTCTGCCAAGCCCTTCACAATGCCGGACGGCTGATGAAGGAAACGGGCTGTGATGCCGTGAAATTGGAAGGCGGCGCCAGTGTCTGTGAAGCCGTCAAGGCCATGACGACGGCAGGCATTCCCGTCGTCGGCCACATCGGCCTTACGCCTCAGTCGGTCCATCAGCTCGGCGGCTACCGCGTGCAGGGGAAAAATGCCGAAACGGCGAAACGCCTGATTCAGGAAGCCTTGGCCTTAGAAGAAGCCGGTGCCTTTGCCATCGTCTTGGAATGCGTCCCGACGGATATTGCCGCGGAAATCACGAAGGCCTTGAAACAGGCGGCTACCATTGGGATCGGTGCCGGCAATGTCTGCGACGGTCAGGTCTTGGTCTGCACGGACCTCCTCGGTATGAGCGGCGGTTTCCGTCCGAAGTTCGTCAAGACCTATGCCGACCTCCATCAGACCATCGTCGATGCCGTCGGTCAGTACATCAAAGAGGTACAGGATCGGAGTTTCCCCAATGAGGAATATAGTTTTGCTGTCGATCCGGAAGTCGTAAAGGCCATGAAGGAGTAGTCGATTTTACAATTGCTGAGAAAGCCTTGTCTTTTCTGACAGGGCTTTTTTTGCGTTTTGGAGATGGGGGAGAGGCCCTTGCGATACTTGCATAAAGCGGCTTTGGGGCGCCTATTGCGATTGACTTGCGTATCTAATCATTGTACAATTAATTGAAGAAACGGAAGCGAATAACAGAGGTCGTTTGTCCGAACGCACGCGTACCGCCTGCCCGATGAAAGGGGAGTACTGCGGCGTTTTTTTCTTAATCGACCTGTATATTATTAGGAGGCTATGCGTTCATGAGGCATGATTTACGCGACGTCTGTATGCAGATACGGCGGGATACCGTGCGGTCTATTTACCGTGCCGGGTCGGGCCACCCGGGCAGCTCCTTATCGGCTGTCGAAATTATGGCCACGCTCTATTTTACCGATATATTTACGTGTTTTCCCGACAGGCCTCATGCGCCGGAACGGGATCGTTTCGTCTTGTCGAAGGGCCATGCGGCGCCGGCTTTTTACAGCACCCTGGCCCATAAGGGCTATTTCCCCTTGGAATGGCTCGATACGCTGCGGACCGTAGGGAGTCCTCTTCAGGGCCATCCGAATCTGCAGAAGCTGCCTTGTCTCGACTGTGCCGTCGGTTCTTTGGGGCAGGGTCTGTCCATTGCCAACGGCATGGCTTTGGGCTTGAAGCGAAAGGGACAGACACAGCAGGTATTCTGCCTCATCGGCGACGGAGAGCAGCAGGAGGGACAGGTCTGGGAAGCGGCGGCCTTTGCCGGTCAGCACCATTTGGACAATGTCTGTCTCATCGTCGACTGCAACGGTCTGCAGCTCGTCGACTCCATGGCCATCATCAAGGATATGGAACCGATGGATGCCAAGTGGGACAGCTTCGGCTGGCATGTGCTCCATGTCGACGGCCACGATACGGACGCCCTTTATGATGCCTATGGATCGGCCAAGGCCCGCACGGATAAACCGACGGTCATCCTGGCCAAGACGGTCAAGGGCAAGGGCGTTTCTTATATGGAAAACCAGGCCGAATGGCACGGTGCTGCGCCCGATGAAGCCCAGTACGAGCAGGCTATGAAAGAGCTTACGACGGAGGTGAAGGCATGAACCGAGTACCGATGCGTGACGGCTATGGCAAGGCCCTCTTAGAATTATGCCGCCTTCACGATGACGTGATGGTCCTCGACGCCGACGTGGCCAAGTCGACGCGGACCGAATGGATTCGCAAGGAATTTCCGGATAAATACATCAATGTCGGCATTTCGGAACAAGATCTCGTCGGCACGGCAGCCGGCCTGTCTTTGACGGGCTTCGTTCCCTTTGTGTCGACGTACGGCGTCTTTTTGACCGGCCGCGGCTGGGGACAGATACGAAACACGGTCTGCTACAATAAATTGAATGTCAAGCTCGGCGGGGCTCACGCCGGCATTTCCGTCGGTCCCGACGGGGCGACTCATCAGGCCCTCGAGGACATCGCCCTCATGCGGGCCATTCCCAACATGACGGTCATCACGCCCTGCGACTGGTGGGAAACGTACAAGGCGACCCTGGCCGTCTATGATATTAAGGGCCCGTCGTACGTCCGCTTCGGCCGCAATCCGGCCCCGGTCATCACGTCGGAAGACACGCCTTTTGACCTCTATAAGGCGGCGATTTTCCGCGACGGCCGCGATGTGACCCTCTTTGCCAACGGCCTCATGGTCCATGAAGCCTTGACGGCGGCAGACATTCTTGAAAAGGAAGGGATTTCGGCCCGCGTCGTAAACGTCCGCATCGTAAAGCCCCTCGATCTCGATACGATCTGCACCTGTGCTGCTGAAACGGGAGCGGCCGTCGTCTGTGAGGAACACCAGATCATGGGCGGTCTCGGCGGTGCCATCTGCGAAGCCTTGGCCCAGCATCATCCCATTCCCGTCGAGCTGGTCGGGATCCGGGACCGCTTCGGCGAATCGGGGAAGCCCGATGATTTATTGAAGGCCTATAATTTATCGGCCGAAGACGTCGTCGCCGCTGCCCGTAAGGTTATGAAAAGAAAATAATGACCAAGCTGCTCATCCTGTATGAATCGGAAGAGCAGCTTGTTTCATATCCGGCATACATAAAGGGGTGTCATGCTAAGTTTGTATAACATTTTGAAAAGCATGCAAAATCGGTAATTGATTATCTCTTTTGGACTAAGTGATGTATAATAGGTATAACATCTTTTTGGAGGCGAGTTATTTTGTACACGAAAGCGTTGTTGACAGACCTGTATCAGTTGACGATGATGCAGGGCTTATTTTTTGAAGGCAAGCACGAGCAGCAGTGCGTGTTTGACCGCTATTATCGGAACAATCCTTTTAAGGGGGGCTATACGGTCGTTGCCGGCTTGGAACACCTCATCGACTACGTCGAAAACATCCACTTCAGCGACGATGATTTGGCGTACTTGAAGAGTACCGGCTTTTTCCGTCAGGAATTCTTGGACTATTTGAAAAAGCTGCGCTTTACCGGCGATATTTATGCCATGCCCGAAGGCA
>DCJQ01000006.1:4474-6642 GCA_002319965.1 Megasphaera sp. UBA1696 | reverse complement strand
GAACCATGAAAGCCTCATTGCCACGAAAGCTCGCCGCGTTCGGACTGTTGCCGGCAATGATAACCTCATGGAATTCGGCCTGCGCCGCGCTCAGGGGAAGTCGGCCGGTGTCTATGGCGCCCGTTCGGCCATGATCGGCGGTTTCAATGGGACCAGCAACGTCCTGGCCGGGGCCAGATTCGGCATGCCTGTCTTGGGCACCATGGCGCACAGCTGGGTCATGAGCTTCTCGTCGGAACTGGAAGCCTTCCGTCACTATGCCAAACAGTATCCCAACAACCTCATTCTGTTGGCCGATACGTATAATACGCTGAAGCAGGGCGTTCCCGACGCCATTACGATCTTTAAGGAAATGAAGGCTGCCGGCACCCTGCCCAAGGCCTACGGCATCCGCCTCGACAGCGGCGACTTGGCTTACCTTTCGAAGGAAGCCCATAAGATGTTTACCGCTGCCGGTTTCCCCGATGCCATCATTGCTGCGTCGAACGACCTCGATGAAAACCTCATTTCCGAATTAAAAGCTCAGGGCTGCGCCATCAATTCCTGGGGCGTCGGCACCAATCTCATTACGGCCAAGGACAGCCCGTCGTTGGGCGGCGTCTTCAAGCTCGTCGGCCAGTACGATGACGGCAAGTTCGTGCCCAAGATCAAGATGAGCGACAATGCCGAAAAGATTTCCAATCCGGGCCTCAAGAACGTCCTTCGCGTCTATGACAAGAAGACCGGCAAGATGAAGGCCGACATCATCATCCTCGAAGGGGAAAGCATCGATGAATCGAAGGATCTGCTTTTAAAGAGCGACAAGGCTCCGTGGCGTTTCCGGACGATTCCGGCCGGGACTTACCGCGTTCAGCAGATGTTGATCCCTATTTTTAAACAGGGTGAATTGGTATATAAAAAACCGAATCTCAAGGATATCATGACCTATGCCGACGAACAGATTCAGACCTTGTGGCCTGAATACCTGCGCTTGGTCAATCCGGAAGAAATGTGGGTCCAGCGCAGCAGCAAGCTGTCGGCCCTGCGGGATGCCGTGTTGAAAGAAGAATCGGCTCATTTCTTCTAAGTCGGCCATTGAGGGGACGATGGCCAAACAGGGAGGCTCTTTCTGCTTTCCTTTCCGCTGCCGGCGGGAAGAGGGGAGAAGGTGCCTTTTCTGCACTATTGTATAAGGGGGAATCCTTATGGTTTCAACGGATACGCGCAAGAAATATGAAAAACTGCAAGCTATTTTGACCTCCATGGGAAGTGTCGTCGTCGGCTTTTCCGGCGGCGTCGACAGTACCTTTTTGACCTATGCCGCCCATGAGGCGCTGGGGGACCGGGTCCTGGCCATTACGGCCGTATCGGCCACCCTGCCGGGGAGTGAAGCTTCTGATGCCAAGGCTATGGCGGAATTTATCGGCGTCGAGCACCGTTTGGTCAATTCGACGGAGTTTGACGATCCGACCTTCGTGGCCAATCCGCCGGATCGCTGCTATTACTGCAAGAAGATCCGTTTTACGGCCCTGGTGAACCTGGCTAAGTCCGAAGGGTATCAATGGGTCATCGACGGCGGCAATGTCGACGATCTGGGCGACTACCGGCCGGGGATGAAGGCCCTCGAAGAGCTGTCCGATTCCGTCCGCAGCCCCATGATCGAAGCCGGGCTGAACAAGGCCGATATCCGGGCCCTGTCCAAGGAATTCGGTCTCCAGACCTGGAATAAGCAGAGTGCCGCTTGTCTTGCCAGCCGCGTTCCTTACGGCGTCCGCCTGACGCCGCATTTGCTGGCTCAGATCGATGCGGCCGAAGCCGCCGTGGCCCCTTATGTCCAAGGGTCGCTGCGGGTCCGCTATCACGGCGACGTGGCCCGTATCGAAGTGGGCTTGGACGAGATTCCGTCGGTGTTGGCTCACCGTCAGGACATCGTTCGGGCCATTAAGGATACGGGGTTCTCCTACGTCACCCTCGATCTTGGCGGCTATGAAATGGGAAGTCTCAATGATGTCATCGATACCGATGAGGAAGTAAAGTGATATGGCCATTACGAAGAAAGTAAAAGATGAAATGCTCCAGCGTTTCCAGGATCAGTACGGCATCATGAAGCCGGCCCTGCACTATAATTCGCCCTTTGAACTGATGATTGCCGTCATCTTGTCGGCCCAGTGCACGGACGAACGGGTCAA
>DCJQ01000006.1:159-4389 GCA_002319965.1 Megasphaera sp. UBA1696 | reverse complement strand
AATATTCTGGCCAACTGCGCCATCCTCTGTGAGGACTATGGCGGCGAAGTACCGCAGACCTTTGAGGAACTGGTGAAACTGCCCGGCGTCGGCCGCAAGACGGCCAATGTCCTGGTCAGTGTCTTGTTCGATATTCCGGCCATTGCCGTCGATACGCACGTCTTTCGCGTATCCAATCGGCTCCAGCTGGCCAAGGGCAAGACGCCCCTTGAAGTCGAAAAGGGACTGCAGAAGGCCATTCCCAAGGAATGGTGGAGCCGGGCCCATCATTGGCTCATCTGGCACGGCCGCCGGGTTTGTAAGGCCCGAAAGCCCTTGTGCGACGAATGCTTCCTCTCTGATTTATGCCCGGGAAGTCAAAATAAGCCGTCTAAATCGTGATTTTGTTAAAAACTTATTGACAAACAGCGAGAAGTTTTATAAAATACTAACAATACATACAAAATTTCATACCGCAATATCCAGAGCAGCTGAGGGATGGGCCCGATGACGCTGCGGCAACCTGCCAATGGTAAGGTGCCAATTCCTACAGGCTATTCCTGAAAGATATGATGTGAATTGAGGCGCAGCTTGAAGGCAGCGCCTCTTTTTTTGTATGATGCACTTATTCTTTATTATGGGGTTGGGGGGACTTTTCTTATGAATGATTCTTGCAGCAGACAGACGATTCGGAAACGGGATGTCATCATCCTGGGCTTTGCTTTCTTTGCCACCTATTTCGGGGCCGGCAACCTTATTTTTCCGCCGCACTTGGGGCTCAACAGCGGCAGTGATTTCTTGTCGGGCCTGGCCGGCTTGACCTTGTCGGGGATTTTCCTGCCGATTTTTACGCTCATCGTCATCGGCCTGAACGGCGACGTCCATACGATTACGGACAAGGTAGGGAAGTATACCTACCGCATTCTCTTGGCGGCTTTGATGCTGGTCTGCACCTTCGTGTCCATTCCGCGGACGGCGGCGACGGCCATTCAGCTCGGCGTGCAGGGAAATTTTCCGGCAGCGCCGATGATTCCTTTAGTCATCGTCTATTTTCTGCTCTGCTATTTCTTCGTCGCCGACCCGCATAACGTCATGGACCGCATGGGCAAGTATTTGACGCCGGCCCTGGCCTTCATTTTGGTCGCCATCGCCATTGCCGGGATTTTCTTCCCCTTGGGAACGCCGGCAGAACCTGCGGCGGACAATCCCTTCGTCAATGCCTTCCTCGGAGGCTACAATACGGGCGATGTCCTGGTCAGCTTCATCATGGCCGCCGTCTTCCTCAGCTCCATTCACGGCAAGGGCTATACGGGAGCCGGCCAGCGCAATAAAGTTCTCATCTACTGCGGCATCGTCTCCTTCGTCCTGCTGCTCATCATCTACGGCAGCCTGCTCTACATGGGGGCCAGCGTCAGTTCCTATTATCCGCAGTCCATCGGCCGGGCTGAGCTCTTGGTAGCCATCATCCACCGCATCGGCTCCTGGGTCATGATTCCCATGGGCATCGCCGTCGTCTTGGCCTGCTTGACGACAGCCATCGGTCAGATCGCCGCTGTGGCCGAATTTACCAGCACGACCGTCCATGGCCGCATCGGTTATAAACAGGCGGCTGTCGCCTGCTCCCTCCTTTCGGCGTTGACGGCCTTCCTCGGCGTCGACGGCATCGTCACTTACATCGGCTGGATTTTCGGCGTTGCCTATCCGCCGTGCCTGGCCTTGCTGGTATTGGGCATCGTCGGTCCCTTGCTGCCGAATCAGTGGGCGTATAAGGGTTCGGTCTACTTGGTCACCCTCTTCGCCTGCTTGGAATCCCTGCCGGGCCTTAGCAGCTTGGCCTTTGCCAAAGCCATCGTCGCTGCCGTTCCCTTGTCGGTGTACGGCTTCGGCTGGATCGTTCCCTTTGTCATCGGCCTTGTCGGCGGCTCTGTTCTTGGGCACTTCGCGTCGGAATCGGAGGCCTTGGAAGTAGAGGCAAAATAATGGTAAAGGCATTGTACTTAAATTTTTCAGAGTACGATGCCTTTTTTGTTGCACAATGGAGAATTTCTATCTATAATAGTAGCATAAATCAGCGCAAAGGAGGTTTTTTTCATGGACTTTAAAAAATTGTATATCGATGGCCAGTGGGTAGCGCCCTTATCCGGCCAATACATCGACGTTGAAAATCCGGCGACGAAGGAAGTTTTCACGACCGTTGCCGCTGCCGGTGAACAGGATGTCGCCGCTGCTTCAGCTGCTGCAGCCAAGGCCTTTCCTGCGTGGGCGGCAAGGCCGATGGAAGAACGAATTGATTTTATGAGAAAGCTCCTTAAAGAGCTCATTCAGTTTGAACCGCAGATGGTTGAGGCTGTTGTCAAGGAATTGGGCATTCCCGTTTCCTTCGTTAAGACCAACCACATCGCCTACCAGTTCGTGCGGACCCAGTCTTATATCGACTTGGCCCCGGACCTGCCCTTGGTTGAAAAACTGCCCCAGTCCGTCGTCTATCGCCGTCCCTTAGGGGTCATCGGCTGCATCACGCCGTGGAACTATCCTTTGGGTCAGATTATCCAGAAAGTCATTCCGGCTATTTTAGTCGGCGCCACCGTCGTCTTGAAGCCCAGCCAGTCTACGCCGGTAACGGCTTATTATTTGGCCGAAGCCTTTGATCGGGCCGGCTTCCCGAAGGGCGTCTTCAACTTCATCCCCGGCCGCAGCGGTGAAATCGGAAACGCCATCTGCGACGATCCAAATATCTCGATGATTTCCTTTACGGGCTCGACAAAAGCCGGTATTAAAGTTTCTCAGCGGGCTTTGGCTTCTATGAAGCGCATCAGCATGGAACTGGGCGGCAAGTCGCCTTTTATCATCCTGCCAGGGGCCGACTATGAAAAGGCCGTCCGCATGTGCTTCAATTCGCTCCTGCTCAACAGCGGCCAGACCTGCACGGCCTTGTCGCGGTTGATCATCCCGAAAGAAGCGAAAAAAGAAATCGAAGACATTATCCTCAAGGCCCTGCCGGAATATAAGGTCGGCGACCCGACCTTGGAAACGACGAAAGTCGGTGCTGTCGCTTCGGCAGAACAGTGGAAGATCGTCGATTCTTATATTGCCAAAGGCATCGAAGAAGGGGCGACGGTCCTCGCCGGCGGTCGTCCGGAACCTCCTGAAAAGGGGTACTTCGTCAATCCGACGGTCTTTACCGATGTGACCAACGACATGACCATTGCCCAAGAAGAAATCTTCGGGCCCGTGCTCTGCGTCCTCACCTATGACGATGTCGACCAGGCCCTGGCCATTGCCAATGACACCAAGTACGGCCTCAACGGCGCCGTTTGGGGTCCCGATAAAGAAGAAGCGACGAAGGTTGCCGAAGGCATCCTGTCGGGCAACGTCTACGTCAACGGCAGTCCGCGCGACGTTACGGCGCCTTTTGGCGGCTTTAAGGACAGCGGTCTTGGCCGTGAAGGCGGTAAAGACGGGATGCTCGAATTTACAGAACCGCAGGCTATTTTTAACGCATAAACTATTGTAGAGGAGTTAGTTGACATGAATTTTGATGAACAAGCCATGAAGATCCGCCGAGGAAAACAGGGGATTCTTGAAACCTTCCCTCGGGCCGTCTTAAAGACTCGCGACGATTTGAGTGTACTCTACACGCCGGGCGTAGCCCAGCCGTGCCGGGAAATCACCAAAGATCCGGACCTGTCCTTTGATTTGACCTGCCGGGGCAATATGATCGCCGTCGTATCGGACGGGACCCGCGTCCTCGGTTTGGGCGACATCGGCCCGGAAGCGGCTATGCCGGTCATGGAAGGGAAATCTATCCTGTTCAAGGTATTCGGCGGCGTCAATGCCGTTCCTATCTGCCTGGACACGAAGGATCCGAAGGAGTTCATCGAAACGGTCAAACGCCTGCAGCCGTCGTTTGCCGGCATCAACTTGGAAGACATTTCTTCGCCGAAATGCTATGACATCGAAGAAACGCTGAAACGCGAAATGGACATCCCCGTCTTCCACGACGACCAGCACGGTACGGCCATCGCCGCCTTAGCCGGCGTCATCGGAGCCCTGCGCTTCGTCAAAAAGGACCTCAAGACGGCCCGCATCGTCATCAACGGTGTCGGGGCTGCCGGGGCTTCCATCGGCCGCCTCTTGGTTCGGGCCGGTGCCGAAGACGTCACCATGGTCGACCGTCCGGGCATCCTCTATGCCGGTATGGAAGGCCTCAATCGCGTCCAGGCTGCGCTGGCAGAGGTGACCAACAAGGCG
>DCJQ01000006.1:0-132 GCA_002319965.1 Megasphaera sp. UBA1696 | reverse complement strand
AGAAACAGGGGACCCTGGCCGATGCCGTAAAAGGCGCCGACCTCCTCCTCGGTGTTTCGGCACCGCATATTTTCACGAAAGAGCTCATCGAATCCATGGCTTCTGATGCCGTCGTCTTTGCCATGGCCAACC
>DCJQ01000008.1:27971-28386 GCA_002319965.1 Megasphaera sp. UBA1696 | reverse complement strand
TGAAAAGTTCACTGTGGATAAAATTGCTACTACCGATGATATTACCGGTGAAAACAGTATCGTTAATATGAAGTTTGCCGGTGATGACGGTACTGAAATTACGAAGAAAAACGGTGAAACGCTCAAGGTTGTTGGTGGAGTAGACGAAGATAAGCTTACGGCAACGGATAACATCGGTGTTGTAGAGGATAATGGCAACCTGAAGGTTAAGTTGGCTAAAGACTTGAACGGTCTCAACAGCGTCCGGGTCGGCGGTTCCAAAGCAGGTGAAGGCATCTACATTGCCAACCAGACTGGTGTGAAAACCACTACGGGCAAAGACGCAGACGATGGGTTGTATATCACCGGTTTGACCAATAAGACTTGGAATCCGACGGAAAATGGTTATGTCAGCGGCCGTGCAGCTACGGAAGAT
>DCJQ01000008.1:0-27893 GCA_002319965.1 Megasphaera sp. UBA1696 | reverse complement strand
ATAACGTAGCTATTAGTGGCACAAACGGCACAATCACTGCCGGTGATGGTGGCTCTAACAAAGTTGCTATTGATGGCACTAACTCCACAATTACTGCAGGCACCGGTGATAACAAGGTAACGGTAGATGGTAACAGTGGCCTGGTAACAGTAGGTGATACCACTAAAGGCGCAATCTCTATCGGTAACCAAACGGTTACTCCGAAGGTTGTCGGGGCTGATGGCACTGAAACAGATGGCACAGCTAAAACCGGTAAATACATTACCGGCCTTGAAAACACCACTTGGAATCCGACCGGTGAAGGTTATGTAGCCGACCGTGCCGCTACGGAAGGTCAGTTGAAAGACATTGCTGACCAAATCAGCAGCATTGATACGGCTGTTAAATCTACGAGCCGAGTCTTTGAAAGTGACAGCGGTGCCGATGCTCAAGTAACGCGTAAGAGCTCGGATCCGATGAAACTGAAAGGCGGCGCTGCTGCTGACAACCTCTCCGATAACAACATCGGCGTTGTAAACAACAGTGATAAGACCGGCTTCGACATCAAGTTGTCCAAAGACATTAAGGGCCTGAACAGTATTGAAGTCAACAATAAGATCACTATCGGTACTGGCGACAACCAGACGATTATCGAAGGCGACACGATCAATACCGGCTCGGTCACGACGGGCAACACGACGATCAACAATGAAGGCCTGACGATTGTAAACGAAGATTCGTCGAAGAACATCACCATCAATAACAACAACGTCAACATGGGTGGTAATGTTATTAAGAACATCGGCGAAGGTTCCGAACCGACCGATGCCATCAACAAGACCCAGTTCGACCGCGCGATCAACAACCTGGGCACGGGCATGAATCAGATTAACAACCGTGTCAACAAGTTGGATAATCGTGTAAACCGCGTCGGTGCCGGTGCAGCCGCCTTGGCAGCCCTCCATCCGCTGGAATTCAGTCCGGATGCGAAATGGGAAGTCACGGCCGGTGTCGGTAATTACCGCGGCGCTAACGCCATCGCCCTCGGTGCTTTCTATCGTCCGAACTTCGACACGATGTTCAGCATCGGAACGTCTTACGGCGGCGGTGAAAACATGATCAATGCCGGGGTAACTTGGAGAATTGGTGAAGGGGAAACGAAGGCTTATCCGTCCAAGACGGTTATGGCCCAGGAAATTGACGATCTGAAAAATGTTGTATCGGAACAGCAGGATCAGATTGAAGAATTGAAGAAACTCGTCAACTCCTTAATCAACAAATAGTATTTCCTCCCTCTTTGTGAAAGGCCCTGCTTCTTTGGGAAGCAGGGCCTTTTGCTATTCTTAATTTGTATGCATAAATCACGCCGAAATTTCACTTAACGGATTGACTTTTCTTATTGTGAAATTATATAATAAATACAAAGAGAAATAAGGACAAAGGTATTTTGTGAGAACACACTCTGCCCTTATTCACGGGATATGCTTATAAATTTATACGAAAGGATTGATTGGCTATGTTGTTTCGAACCTTGTTGGGGATGAGATGGGGCGATTTATCGGATGATGTTCGGCAAATGCTGTTGGAACGCGCTGACCTCGATACGTTTAACGGGGCTGACGGCGAACGATACAGTCAAGGGACCCTTCATTTCCGCAATACCCTAATGGGGGTTCAGGCTGCCATCGGAATGGACCGTTTTTCCGGAGAAATGGAAAACAACGGGGTTTTCATTGACGATGACGCCGTTCTTTTTCGCATATAAATTAGTTAAATAAGAATACTTTGCACAATCCGAAAATGATGAGTGCAAGGACGATCACGACACTGATAACCCGAGTCTTAGTAAAGATTTTCGGGTTATTTTGTATGTTTTTTGGCGGGACCGGTGCCGGTACTTCCTGCTTGGTGCCGCAGATGGGGCACATGAGGACGCCGTCACGAAGTTCTGTTCCGCAGGTTGGGCAAATCATGGTATCAACTCCTATTCTCTCTTTACTATAGATGTCTCCATTCTCTATGTCAAGAAGTTATATTTTAATAATGTAAACGGTATATATAATAACTTGCACAACACGGTCGATGGGGATATACTTTTAATTATTTAGAACAAAATATTGTAAGAAAGAAGGAGAATAGCGGTTTGAAACGAAAAATTGGTTTGAGTACACAGATTTTGATTGGGTTGGCCATTGGGGCCTTAGTCGGATATTTGTTCCCTGATTTTGGAGACAAGCTGAAGCCGGTTGGCGATGCTTTTTTACGGATGATTAAGATGATCGTCGTCCCCCTTATTTTCAGTACCCTCGTCATGGGGATTGCCGGCACGGGCGATTTTAAGAAGCTCGGACGCCTTGGGGGCAAGGCCATCATTTGGTTTGAGTTTGCGACGACCATCGCCCTGGCCATCGGCCTGTTGGTCATGAATTTAGCAGAGCCCGGTGTGGGCGTTACCTTGTCGGCTTCGGCCGCCAATGCATCTCATGCGGCAGCGGCCAGTCAGCACAGCGTCGACCTCGTCGATTATGCCGTTCATATCGTGCCCAGTAATATCATCGACGCCATGGCTCGTCAGGATATGCTGCAAATCATTTTCTTCGCCTGCTTCTTTGGCGTCGCCGTCGCTCATATCGGTGAAAAGGGCGAGTTGATCGTCGATTTTTGTCAGAGCGTGGCCGAAGCGATGTTCAAGGTAACGGCCTATGTCATGCACTTTGCGCCTCTCGGCGTCTTTGCCATGATTGCCTATACGGTCGGGAGTTACGGCATTGCCATGCTCATTCCCTTGGGCGAACTCATCGTGGCGGTTGCCGGTGCGACGACGTTGTTTATCTGTATCGTGGCCCTCATCGCCAGCGCCTTTACGCGAATCAATTTTTTCTGCGTCATCCACGCTTTGAAAGACATCCTCTTCTTAGCCTTTTCGACGGCCAGCAGTGAAGCCGCCCTTCCCGGTGCCATGAAGCGTTTGGAAGCCCTGGGTGTTCCTAAGCCGATCGTTACCTTTGTCATGCCGACGGGCTATTCCTTCAACCTCGACGGGTCGACGCTGTACAGTTCGGCCGGCATCTTGTTCATCGCCCAGCTCTACGGCATTCAGATGCCCCTTGAACAGCAGCTCTTGGTCATGGTTACCCTCATGCTGTCGACAAAGGGCATTGCCGGCGTTCCCGGTGCCGGTATCATCGTCGTCGCTGCCACGGCTGCGGCCTTCAATCTTCCGACGGAAGGCGTCGCCATTTTGCTTGGCATCGACCGTATCTTGGACATGATCCGCACGATTTGCAACGTCTGCGGCAACTGCATGGCGACGGTCGTCGTTGCCTTTTGGGAAAAGGATTTAACGAAGGCTGATTTCTATAAAAATTATCGTGCGTTTCTAGAGGACAAAGAAGCCTAAACTTGCCAAGAGTTTCAATAGCAATACTAGACTAAATCTGTTATAATAATGGGGTAAACAAGTGATCCGTAAGGCATGTCTGACGGAAAACTTCATCGATGAGCCTCCGTGCTCTTCTGCAAAGGACTGTCTGCGCAGGCGAGGCGAAAGCACATAGTGATTATCCTAAGGTTCTGTGCTTTCACACAGAACCTTTTTTGTTTATTAAGGAGGAGACCTTATGGAAACGCGAGTCGCTTTAATCGGTATTATTGTCGGCAACCGCAATGAATCAACGAAATTGAATGAAATTTTGCATGAATACGGTCAGTACGTCATCGGTCGCATGGGTGTCCCGTACAAGGATAAAGACATCAACGTTATCAGCATCATCGTCGATGCGCCCCAAGACGTCATCAGCGCCATGTCCGGTAAAATCGGCATGATTCCGGAAGTCAGCACCAAGACGATTTATCCGCCTCTGCCGCAGTAGGAGGGTCGTATGCTGAAAATTGCAATTTACGGTAAGGGTGGTATCGGCAAGTCGACCATGACCAGCAACCTGGCAGCTGCCTTTGCCTATTTGGGGAAACGGGTCATTCAGATCGGCTGTGACCCCAAGGCGGATTCGACGTTCAATCTCCTCGGCGGCGAACCTTTGCTGCCGGTCATGAATTACCTCCGGGAGCACGACGAAGATCCCGAGTCGATTGAAGATATTTCCCGCATCGGCTACGGCGGCATCCTCTGTATTGAAACGGGGGGACCGACGCCGGGGTTGGGCTGTGCCGGCCGAGGCATCATCGCTACTTTTTCCCTCCTCGAAGATTTGGGACTCTTTGAAACGTATAAGCCGGACGTCGTCTTGTATGACGTCTTAGGCGACGTCGTCTGCGGCGGTTTTGCCGCGCCCATTCGCGAAGGCTATGCGGAAAAAGTCCTCATCGTCACGTCCGGCGAAAAGATGGCCCTCTATGCGGCCAACAACATTAATACGGCAGTCACCAATTTTGCCGACCGCAGCTATGCCAAGGTAGAAGGCATCATCTTCAATCGCCGCAACATTCCCGATGAAGACGCTAAAGTTCGTGCCTTTGCCGAAAAGGCCGGCCTCACTATCGTCGGCGATATTCCTCGAAGCGACGATATCAACCGTTATGAAGAATTGGGTCAGACCGTTATCGAAGGCAATCCGGAGCTGCCGATCAGCAAGATTTTCCTCGATTTGGCCCGTAATTTATTAGAAGACAAGGATTAAATATGACAGAAAGAAAACCTTTTGCCATTACGGTGCAGGACTTAGTCGCCCGCGGTCGGAACGATATTCCGGCAGAGCTGATCACGTCGACGCACCTCATCTATAATTCGCCGGCAGCGCTGGCCTTTAACTCGCCCGGTGCCCAAGGCTTCGGGGTAAAGCGGGCGGGACTCTCCATTCCCGGCTCGGTCATGATTCTCATCGGTCCCGGCTGCTGCGGACGCAATACGACGATTCTCAGTGAAATGGGCGGCTACAGCGATCGATTTTTCTTCTACATCATGGATGAAACGGACATCGTCACCGGCCGTCATCTGAAGAAAATGCCCCAGGCCGTCTGTGAAGTCGTCGACAGCTTGCCGGAAAAGCCGTCGGTCGTCATGGTCTGCATGACCTGTGTCGACGCCTTATTGGGAACCGACATGGAACGGGTCTGCCGCAAGGCGGAACAGGCTGCGGGACTGCCCGTCGTGCCCTGTTATATGTACGCTTTGACCCGGGAAGGGCGCAAGCCGCCGATGGTCGATGTCAGACGGGCCATTTATTCCCTCTTGGAAAAGGAACCCCGTCAGCGGCGGACGGTCAACCTCTTGGGCTATTTTTCGCCCTTACAGGATGACTGCGAGTTTTACGATATCTTGAAGGCCATCGGGTTTAACCAGATCAATGAAATTTCCCGCTGTGCCGATTTTGCCGCTTACAAGGCCATGGCCCGGGCTAATGTAAACTTTGTCCTCAATCCTGAATCGCGGCTGGCTGCTCAGGATTTGGAACAGCGCCTGGGCATTCCCAGCATCGAATTGACCCGCCTCTATCAGGTCAGTCAGATTCACAACCAGTATCAGGCCTTGGCCAAAGCACTGGACGTGACCATCGATGACGCGCCTTGGCTGGAAAAGGCTCGGGCCGTCGTCCATCGGATGCAGGAAAAGTACAGCGGTACGACCGTTGCCATCGGCGAGATGCAGAACGGCAACGCCTATGAAATGGCCCTGGCTTTGACGCGATACGGCTTCGTCGTCCGGGAAATCTATGCCAACCTCGGGCCGGACGACTTCGTTTACCTTCGCCATTTGGCGGAACTGAGCCCGGACACAAAGGTGTACTCCAATTTATCGCCGTCCATGCTGTATTACGAAGGCGATGATGTATCCATCGATGTGACCATCGGTAAGGATGCTGCATACTATCACGAACAGGCTGCCCACCTTCATTGGGACGAGGATATTCAGCCCTTCGGCTATGCCGGGGTCGTTTCCCTGCTGAACCGTTTGGAAGAAGTCCTCTTGGAAAGGAAGAAACGATGAGAGGTTTATGGAAATATATATCGCCCTTTGCGCCGGATCAGTCCGGGGCGGCAGCTGTTCTCTATGGATTAGACGGCATCGTCGTCATCTGCGACGCCGGCGGTTGTGCCGGCAATATCTGCGGCTTTGATGAACCGCGCTGGTTCAGTGGCCGAAAGAGTGCCGTATTCAGCGCCGGCCTGCGCGATATGGATGCCATTCTCGGCCGGGACGATAGACTCGTTGAAAAGCTTTGCGACGCTGCCGAAAAAATCGACGCCTCCTTTGCGGCCATCGTCGGCACGCCGGTTCCGGCCGTCATCGGGACGGACTACCGGGCCCTCAAGCGAATGGCAGAAAAGAAACTCGATTTGCCGGTCATTACCATCGACACGACGGGCATGGACTATTACGATAAGGGTATTGAACATGCTTATGAAGCCTTGTTCCCGGCCTTTGCCGATAAGAGTCTGAAACCGGAAGCCGATACGGTCGGCATCCTCGGCGCCGTCCCCTTAGAGCTCATGCATCCCGGCGATATCGAATGGATCAGTCAGAGTCTGGCCGAAGAAGGTTGGAAGCAGATTTTATTGTTTGACGAAATCGACGATTACCGCAATGCCGGCAAGGCGACCCTCAATATGGTCGTGTCGCCGGCAGGCCTTAAGGCGGCCCAGTACTTGAAGGAAACCTTCGGTACGCCTTATGAGCTGCATTACTTCGGCCTCGATGCCGTCGTCGACTTCGACGATAATTTATTTGCCGGAAAGAATGTTTTGGTCATCCATCAGCAGGCGGCGGCCTCGGCTATGGCGGCCATGGCCGAAGAAGCCGGAGCCGCACGTGTCATGACGGCGTCTTGGTTTATGGACAAGCCCGAAGCCCGGTATGAAAATCACGTCGTCTTGAAGGAAGAAGACGATTTGCGGGACCTTGCCGACAATGATAATTTTGACCTCATCCTCGGCGACTTGTATTATCGCCGGGCGCTGCCGAATTTCCACGGCCAATACGTAGATTTTCCGCATTTTGCCGTATCCGGGAGGGGATAAGATGAGGAGCGAACGGATCTGTGTCTTCGGCATCGTTCAAGGCGTCGGCTTTCGCCCTTTTGTCAGCCGCATTGCCGATGCCAACGGGATTTTCGGTTCGGTCTGCAATAAGGGCTCTTATGTGGAAATCATTGCTCAAGGTGATGCGGCGAACCTCGCCGCTTTTCATGACGACCTAGAAAAAAAGGCGCCTGAGCGTTCGTCGATTTTGAAGGTCGTTACGACGACGATTGATAGTCCGGCCTACGATGATTTTTCGATTATCGAGAGCGCCAGGGAAAAAGGCGATATTTTCGTGTCGCCGGACATCGCCATCTGCAAGGCCTGTCAGAAAGAGCTTTTTGACAAGAACGACCGCCGCTATCTCCATCCCTTTATCAACTGTACGGCCTGCGGGCCGCGGTTGACGATCCTTGATTCCATGCCCTACGACAGGGAGCGGACGAGTATGGGGGAATTTCCCATGTGCCCGGCGTGCGAGTACGAATATACCCATGCCGAAACGCGGCGCTACGATGCCCAGCCTGTCTGCTGCAACGACTGCGGCCCTGAGGTCTACCTCTTGGACCGGTCCGAACGGGGGCGCGAGGCCATTACGGCGGCCCGGAAGGCTATCCTCGACGGGAAGATCGTCGCCATTAAAGGCATCGGCGGTTTTCACCTCTGCTGCGACGGACGAAACGAAGCGACGGTCGCCCTCCTGCGCAAGCGGAAGGGGCGGCCTGTAAAGCCTTTTGCCATCATGATGAAGGACCTCGACGCCGTTCGCCGGGAATGCCTCATTCCCGACGGGGCAGAAGATGTTCTCGACGGGCATCAAAAGCCGATTATTCTGCTGCCGAAGCGGGAAGACCAGACGTTGGCGCCGTCTGTCGCGCCGGGCAATCCGTCTATCGGGGTCATGCTGCCTTATACGCCGCTGCACCTCCTGCTCTTTACCTATGACGACGGCCTGACCATGGTCGACAGTTTGGTCATGACCAGTGCCAATGAGTCCGGCGCGCCCATTTGTCACAATGACGACGAAGCGCGGAAGGAACTGTCCGGCCTGGCTGACCTCGTCTTGTCCCACAACCGACGAATCCGCCTGCGGGCTGACGATTCGGTCATGGACTGGTACGACGGCAAGCCCTATATGATTCGCCGTTCGCGGGGCTATGCGCCGCTGCCTTTCTTCTATGGAAACGGGCAGGGAAACGACGTGCTGGCCATCGGCGGTGAGCTCAAAAATTGTTTTTGCATTGGCCGCAATAATTTATTCTATCCGTCGCCCTATATCGGCGACATGAGCGATATACGCACCGTTCAGGCCCTGCGTGAATCGGTCGAGCGCATGGCGTCTTTATTGGAAGCCTCGCCGTCGGTCGTGGCCTGTGATCTCCATCCGGCGTACAACACGGCGGCCGTGGCCCGCGAATTGGGCCTTCCCGTCGTGACCGTCCAGCACCACTACGCTCATATCCTGTCCTGCATGGCCGAAAATGACTGTGAACAGCCCGTCATCGGCCTTTCCTTTGACGGGACGGGTTACGGCAGCGACGGGACGATTTGGGGCGGTGAAGTCTTGGTCAGCCGCCTTGATGGCTTTGACCGCGCCGCTTCCATCGAGCCTTTTTGGCAGCGCGGCGGCGACGTGTCGGCCAAAGAAGGCTGGCGCATTGCCGTCAGTCTTGTGGATGGATTGTGGACAGATCGGCAGGATGTTTCGACCATCGTCGAGACCTTGAAGCTCTGCCGGCCGGAAGAGCTTTCGGCTCAGTTTTTCCTGGCCGATCAGCAGATCAACAGCGTCCTCTCGACCAGTGCCGGCCGCCTCTTTGACGGCGTCAGTGCCATCTTGGGCCTTTGCCGGTCGTCGACCTTTGAAGGTCAGGCGGCTATGACGCTGCAGTTTGCCGGGGAACAGTGGGAAGGGGAACACGGTCCCATTGATGTCGAGCCTGTTGAACCCATTGAAGGCGACGGACGGCTGTTGCTGCCGACGGCTTCGTTGGTTAAAGAGCTCGTTGAAAAACGCCTTTCCGGCGACGATCCCCATAAGCTTGCCTATGAATTTCACTGCCGATTGGCCGGCATGGCCGTCGGTGCCTGCGAGGCTGTACGCTGTCAAACGGGACTTGAAACGGCTGCCTTAAGCGGCGGCGTCTTCCAAAACCGCCTGCTCCTGCGCCTTTGCGACGAAGCACTGCAACAGCGGGGCTTTACGGTTTTGAAGCACAGCCTGGTGCCGCCCAACGACGGCGGCATTGCCCTGGGACAGGCGATATATGCGATGTATTACGATACTTTGAAATAGATGAAGGAGGGGTTATCATGTGTGTAGGTTTACCCGCACGTGTTATGAAAATACAGAATGGAATGGCGCTCGTCGATGCGTCCGGAGCGAAACGGGAAGTATCGGCAGCTTTGATCGATGAATTGGATCCCGGCGATTACGTCATGGTCCACGCCGGCATGGCCATCGCCAAGATTACGAATAACGATGCCGATGAAACCGACGACATTCTGGAGGACTTAGATTGATGGCAGAAGGGAAGAAGCGGACGGCTCTCGATATCATTCAGAATTACGACGGGCCGAAAATCCGCATTATGGAAGTCTGCGGGACGCATACCCACGAAATCTTTCGCCTCGGCATTCGCCAGATCCTGCCGAAACAGGTCGACGTCATTTCAGGACCGGGCTGCCCGGTCTGCGTTACGCCCGTCGGTTATATCGATCAGGCCTTGTGGCTGGCCCTTGAAAAGGGCGTTACTATCTGCACCTTTGGCGACTTGGTCCGCGTTCCCGGCACGTCGATGAGTTTGGCCGACGCCCGCAGTAAGGGAGCTCACGTTGAAATCGTTTACTCGCCAATCGATGCCTACGAATACGCCAAAAATCATCGCGATGAAGAAGTCGTCTTCTTAGCCGTCGGCTTTGAAACGACGACGCCTCCGTCGTGCCTGGCCGTCAAACAGGCGATGTCTGACGGACTGACCAATTTCTCTCTGTTGACGGCCAATAAGACCATGCCTATGGCCTATGAAGCCATGAAGGGCAGTGCCGATGCCTTCTTGTATCCCGGCCACGTCGATGCCGTCATGGGCACCAAGGCCGGCGAAGCCATGGTCAAAGAAGGGATGTCCGGCGTCGTCGCCGGCTTTACGGCCAAAGAACTGCTCACGGCCTTTGCCGTCATCTTGGCTAAATTCCCCCAAGGGAAGCCTTTCTTTAAAAACTGCTATCCCAGGGTCGTCACTGAGGAAGGGAGCCGCTCGGCTCAGGCTCTGATGGACGAATACATGGAGCCCTGCGATTCGGAATGGCGCGGTTTAGGCGTTATCCCCAAGTCGGGTTTACAGCTGCGGGAGGAATTTTCTGCCTGCGATGCCCGTAAGAAATACAGCATTCCGAAGATGGACGGCAAAGCCAATCCGGGCTGCCGCTGCGGCGACATCCTGAAGGGCCAGTGCAAGCCGCCGGAATGCCCCTTATTTGGAAAATTATGTACGCCGGAACACCCGGTCGGCGCCTGCATGGTGTCTCACGAAGGTGCCTGCTCGGCCTATTATTTATATGGAGGAAATGCCCATGAGTGACCTTATTACCTTAGCACACGGCGCCGGCGGCAAGCAGACGGCGGAACTCATTGACCGCGTCTTTAAAGCTCATTTTTCAAATCCCCAGTTTACCGGGGACGATGCAGCGGTCCTGCCTGTTGGCGGGACGAATCTCGCTTTTACGACAGACGGCTTCATCGTGTCGCCGCCTGAATTTCCCGGCGGCAATATCGGGAAATTAAGCATCTGCGGGACGGTCAACGACTTGTCCTGCATGGGCGCTAAGCCCCTTTATTTATCGTGTGCCTTCGTCATTGAAGAAGGTTTTCCCATGGAAAAAGTCGAAGCCTACGCCAAGGCCATGGCCGAAACGGCAGCCGAAGCCGGCGTGCGCATCGTTGCCGGTGATACGAAAGTTGCCGGTAAGGGCCAGGTCGACCACCTCTTCATCACGACGACCGGTATCGGTCAGATCATGGACGGCGTCCAAACTTCGGGCACCCTGGCAAAACCGGGCGATGCCATCATCGTCAGCGGCGACGTCGGCCGTCACGGCTGCACGATCCTCCTCGAACGGAACCAGTTCGGCATCGACGCCGACGTGACCAGTGACTGCGCACCCTTGTGGGGGACGGTCGAAAGCATGCTCAACACGACCAAGGACATCCACGTCATCCGCGATGCGACTCGCGGCGGTGTCGGCACCGTTCTTTATGAAATTGCCGCTCAGAGCAACGTCGGCATCCACTTGGACAGCCAGGCCATCCCCGTCGATCCCGCCGTCCGCGGCGTCTGCGGCATGCTGGGCTTAGAACCCTTGTATCTGGCCTGCGAAGGCCGTCTGGTTATCGTTGCCCCGCGGGATGTGGCTGACGATATCGTCGCTGTCCTGCGTAAGGGAAAATACTCGCAGAATGCAGCCATCATCGGCGAAGTCACGGCCGACCAGCCGGGGCGCGTCGTCATGCGCACGGAAATCGGCGCCGAAACGCTGCTGCCGCCGCCGGGCGGTGAATTGCTGCCCCGCATTTGTTAAGTTGGAGGTACGGGAATGATATACGAAAACGAAGTCAATCCGCCCCAGGCGCGGCGGTATAACCATGTAACGCCCGATGGGGCCAATATTGCCATTGGCAAGGCGTCCTTCCCCAAGCCCTTCTATATCGGCCTGCAGTACGCTTCGCCGGCTCGCGGTCATTGGACCATTGCTCATTCGCCGATGCTCATTCCCGGCTGCCATGAAATTTACGTCTGCTGCGCCTGCTGCCTCCACGGCGTCGTCTTGTCGGCCGATGAAGTGCCTGAAGGTGCCGGCCGTTTCTCCATGGTTACCTTGACCAATGAAAATTTGATCAAGGGCAACTTAGAAGAAATGATGATTGACGGCATTGCCCATATCATCGACGAACTGCCGGAACGGCCGAAGTGCGTCGAAGGCTTTACGAGCTGTATGCAGCACTTCCTGCACATCGACCTCAATGTCGTCTACGGGACCCTGCGCGAACGCTATCCCGATATCGACTTCATCGACGGCTATATGATCCCGACCCTGCAGCGCCGCTACTCGCCGGACGTCCTCGGTCGCCGTCAGCTCATGCGGGCCGTTCAGCCCCTGCCGCGAAAGAAGGCCGTCAATTACGTCGTCAACTACTATCCCGTCGACGCCGATAATGAATTGAGCGTCATGCTTCGCGACGGCGGCTACGATATTCACGACTTTGCCGACTGCCAGACGTACGAGCAGTATAAGGCCATGGGCGAATCGGAAGCCAACATTTATTTTCTGGAAAACTCCGAGCCGGCGGCCAAGGATATGAAGCGGCGCTTGAAACAAGAAGCCCTCTATCTGATGTATTCTTATGACTACGCTGTCTTGCGGCAGAATTTGCAGACCGCAGCCGACGCCTTCGGACTTGCTATGCCCGACTGTGACGCCTATGAACAGGAAATCGAAGCCAAGGCCAAGGCCCTCCTCGAAAAAGTGGGATCGACGCCCATTGCCATCGACTACACGGCGACGCCGCGTCCCTTGGGTCTGGCCAAGTTCCTCTTGACTCACGGCTTCCATGTTTATGCCGTCTACCTCGATAAGATTTTACCGGGGGAAAAGGAGGCCTTTGACTTCTTGCAGAAGGAATATCCGGACCTCGAACTGCGGTCGGCCATGCACTTTAAGCGAGGCCTCCTGCCGCGAGATGACAGTAAAAAATTCGGCAAGGTCCTGGCTATCGGTCAGATGGCGGCTTATTTTACGGATACGAAGTATTTTGTTAACCTCATCGAAAACAGCGGCCTCTACGGTTACGTCGGCCTTTCAAAAATCCTCGACTGGATCGGCGAGGCCAATGCCGCAGAAAATCCCAAGATGAGGGAAATCATTCAGATAAAAGCCTGGGGGTGCCACGGATGAAACAAGCACAGCGCGTCTTATCGACGTATGCCGTCGACATGTTCGGCATCGCTTCGTCCCTTTATGAATTAGGCGGCCTCATCGTCATGCACGATGCATCAGGCTGCAATTCGACGTACGACACGCACGACGAACCGCGGTCGTACGATACGCAGAGCATGGTCTATATTTCAGGCCTCAATGAAATCGATACCATTCAGGGCAATGACCAGCGACTCATCGACGACATCGCCGAAGCTGCCGAAGCGGCCCGGCCTTATTTCATCGCCATCGGCGGCAGTCCCATGCCAAATGCCATCGGCACTGACTTTAAAGCCATCCAGCGCTTGGTAGCGGACCGGACCGGTCTTCCGACCTTAGGTTTTCGCACCGACGGCATCCACAGCTACCTGCCCGGTGCCGGCGGGGCCTACGTTTGGCTGGCTAAGCAGTTTGTCAAACCGGCCTCGAAAAAGCCGGAGCTTCCGGCGAAACGGGTCAACCTATTAGGGCTGACACCTCTCGACTTTTCCGTCGTCGGCAATGCCACGACGCTGAAACAGATTGTGACCGACGCCGGTTTTACGATTCAGAGCTCGTGGTCTATGGGGGATACTTTGGAAGGCCTTTCGACGGCTGCGGATGCCGACGTCAATGTTGTCGTCTCGTCGACGGCCTTTTACCTGGCTCAGTACCTCCGCGACACCTACGGGATTCCCTATGTTGTCGGCATTCCCATGGGCGAGAAGGGGACGGCCGATTGGCTGGAAGCCCTGCGAAAGGGCGATTCTTCTTATGTGACCGGCCTTACGGGAGACGAAGAATACGTCAAGGCTCAGTATGCCTTGGCCGATCTCAATGCTTGGAAGACGGAACAGGCTTACGACGACACGCCCTGCGACGTGCTGGTCATCGGTGAACCGGTCTATCTCCGGTCGATGAAGGCCTTCCTTGAAGCTGAAATGGGTGTTGAAAAGGTTCGCCTGCTCTGCCCCTTATCCGATGCCCCGCAGTGGCTCTTAAAGGATATGGAAGTGGCCAGCGTCGAAGCCGTTATCCGTCAGGAATGCCGCAAGGCGCGGCGAGTCATTGCCGATCCGATTTATGCTCGGTTACTGCCGGATGAGCCTGATAAATTTATTTCCATGCCTCACGAAGCCTATTCCGGCCGTCACTATCACGACGATATGCCTATTTTTGTCGGCCCGTCGTTTACGGCATGGATGAAAGATAAACTGAAATAAGAAGGAGACTGACTATGCGGAAATTTGCCATTTATGGAAAAGGCGGCATTGGGAAATCGACGACGACGGCTAACGTGTCGGCGGCTTTGGCATCGATTGGAAAAAAAGTCGTCCAAATCGGCTGCGACCCGAAAGCCGATTCGACGCTGAATCTGCTCCATGGCGAGCCTGTTATGCCGGTCATGGATTACTACCGCCAATATACGGAAGGTCCCGACTTTGAACACATCGGACGAGAAGGTTACGGCGGCGTCTTCTGCATCGAAACGGGCGGACCGACGCCGGGCCTTGGCTGCGCCGGAAGGGGCATCATCGCTACCTTCGACCTCATCGATGAGCTGGAAGTCTTTGAAAAACTTTCGCCGGATGTCGTCATGTATGACGTCTTGGGCGACGTCGTCTGCGGCGGCTTTTCGGCGCCGATCCGCGACGGTTATGCCGATGAAATCTTCATCGTCACGTCGGGGGAAAAGATGGCCCTCTATGCAGCGGCCAATATCTTTAAAGCCGTAGAAAATTTCAAGAGCCGCGGTTACGCTCAGGTAAAAGGGCTTATCCTCAATCGCCGCAACGTCGACGATGAGTATGAAACGGTCAAAGCCTTTGCCGATGAACACGGCCTGCCCATCGTGGCCGACATTCCCCGCAGCAAGGAAATCCAGTATTATGAAAACAAGGGAATGACCGTCGTCGAAGGCGATCCCGAGCTGCCCGTAAGCCGAATCTATCGCGATTTGGCGCAGCGGCTGCTGGAAGTATAGAAAGGAAGTAAGGGCCATGGGAATGAATGATACGCCGTCAGGCGAACGCGTCCATATCGGATTTTTCGGCCGCCGCAATGCCGGTAAGTCGAGTGTCGTAAACGCCGTTACCGGCCAAAATCTGTCTATCGTATCGGATACCAAGGGGACGACGACGGACCCCGTTTACAAGGCCATGGAACTCCTACCCTTGGGGCCGGTGGTCATCATCGATACGCCGGGGATCGACGACGTCGGTGCCCTCGGGGAAGAACGGGTGCGCCGGACGAAGCAGGTCCTCAATAAGACCGACATTGCCGTCGTCATCGTCGATGGGACGGAAGGCTTGGCTCCGGCCGATGAAGAAGTATTGGCCCTCATTCGGAGCAAGGGCCTGCCTCATCTCATCGTCTATAATAAGGCGGACTTGGTGAAGGATGCGGCTGAGGCCGATGACAATGCCGTCCATGTCAGTGCCTTGACCGGCGACGGCATCCACGAACTGAAGGAAAAACTGGCCCGGTTGAAGCCGACTGACGCCGAGGCTCCCATCGTCAGCGACCTCATTGACCGCGGTGATATGGTCGTCCTGGTCGTGCCCATCGATTCGGCAGCTCCGAAGGGACGCCTCATCCTGCCGCAGCAGCAGACGATTCGCGAAATCCTCGACAGCAACAGTGCAGCCATCGTCGTAAAGGAAGATGAACTGCCCCATACCCTGTCCTGCTTTACGAAAAAGCCGTCGTTGGTCATTACGGACAGTCAGGTCTTTGGCAGAGTCTCGGCCGATACGCCGGACGATATTCGCCTGACGTCCTTTTCGATTTTAATGGCTCGCCATAAGGGCCTCTTGGAATCGGCCGTCCGCGGCGTTACCGCCGTCGATAAACTGAAAGACGGCGACAAGGTTCTCATTGCCGAAGGTTGTACGCACCACCGCCAATGCGATGATATCGGGACGGTCAAGATTCCGCGCTGGTTGAAGGAGTATACGGGTAAAGACATCTCGATTGAAACGGCCAGCGGCCGCGATTTTCCTGAAGACTTGTCGCCCTATGCCCTGGTCATTCACTGCGGTGGCTGCATGCTCAACGGTCGGGAAGTGGGATACCGCATGAAAACGGCTGCCGATCAAGCCGTTCCTATTACCAACTACGGCATTGCCATTGCCTATATGAAGGGAATCCTGCGGCGGAGTCTGAGTGTCTTCCCCGATTTGCAGGAACTTCTGCCGGACGATTAAGACCGGCTTTTTCGGGGGAGACACTCGATAAAAAACAGCCGGCATAGATTCGGCTGTGAGGTGTATGTATGGCAAACTTATCGCTTAAGCTTGAACAAAAAACGAAATTGATGCAGGTCCAGCGCCTGACGATTCAGCTTTTGGCCCTCCACGGTCAGGAGTTGATGGACTTTCTACAGGAACAGGTAACGGATAATCCACTACTCGACATCCGCTACCATGACGTCCGCGGTGCCGGTGATAAAAACGAAAAGCCGATCGACAATATTAAAAGCCGCAGTGCGTCCCTCGAATCGCAGCTCATGGCTCAGCTCCGCGTCGTGTCCGTGCCGCGGCCGATTCTCTTGGCGGCGGGCCTGGTCATCGGTTCTCTCGACGAGAAAGGCTTTTTCCAAGGCGACTTGTCGTCCTTAGGCGACGGCTACGGCCTTTCGGAAGAAGACTTAGAAAAAGGCCTGGAACTCGTCCAGACCTTTGATCCGCCGGGCATCGGAGCCCGAAATATTTGTGAAGCCCTGCTTATCCAGACGCGGCGCCGCAGCGACGGGCCGCCCAAGACAGAAGAATTCCTGACCCGGCACTATGACGATTTCCTGCGGGGGAAGTGGTCGAAAATCCAGCAGGGGTTGGAGTTATCGGATAAGGATTTGCGCGACATTCGGGATTTTTTGAAAACCTTGTCCCTTCAGCCGGCCGGCCAGATCGAGCAGGATGAAGTCTACATTCGGCCTGACGTCGAAATCTATCTTGACGAGGGAGGAACATTGGCTTTCCGCTGGCTGGAAGAGCTTCCCGACGTCTATTTTCGTGACGATTTATACGCCGAGTATGGAGCCCAGAAAGATAAGAAAACCCTGGCTTATATCCGCAAAGCACGGAGAGCTTTCAACGATTTGGCGTCGGCTTTGGCCTATCGCCGCTTGTCCATTGAACAGGTTATGACTTGTCTCTTGACCCGTCAGGAAGGCTATTTTCTCCACGGTCAGCCCTTGGAGCCGCTGCGCCAAAAGGACATTGCTGAGGAAACGGGCCTCAGTACGGCCACGGTAAGCCGCGTCTGCCGCAACCGATACGCCCTGTTTGACGGTAAGGTATACGGGCTGCAGTCCTTTTTAGCTACGGCTTACAGCCGTCAGCGCGAGGAAGAGGACTTTGTTTCCGATAAGGCCATCATGAAGAAAATTCAGGCGCTTATCGCAAACGAGGACAAGGAGCATCCTTATTCGGACCAGGACGTGGCCGACTATTTTTCGGCCATTCATATTACCATAGCCCGGCGGACGATTACGAAGTTCCGGCAAAAATTAAATATTCCCAACAGCAATATCCGGCGCCGATGTCGATGAGGCCCCTTACGGCCGCATCTTATTGAAGATGGTCTGCCGCGATACGTTGAGCAGTTTGGCTATATCCTTTTGGCTATAGCCTTTTTCTTGAAGCTCTTCGATGAGGATTTGCTGGATGGTCACTTCTAAGTGCTTCATGTTGAGGGTAAGAGACGCCGTGTCGAGGAGGGCGTCTTTTTTATTTTGGTCGGCAATGTCGAAGAGGGCATCATAGGACTTATCCAAGGTGTCGCCAAAGATGAAGTAGCGCAGGGCGACGCTGTGGAGCTCGCGGATGTTGCCCCACCAGTTGTGCTGGACGAGGACTTTTTTTAAGGCCGGACTGAGGTGGCATTTTTGATGACTTAAGGTTTCGACGAAGTGGGTGAATAAGTAGAGGATGTCGTCAGGCCGATCGTTTAACGGCGGCAGATTCAGCCGCAGGGTGTTGATGCGGAAGTATAAGTCGCGGCGGAATTCGCCGGCTTCGACCGAGGCGATGAGGTCGGCGTTACCGGCCGAGATGATGCGGATGTCGAGGGGGATGACGTAGTCCGAGCCGAGGCGCATGACCTGTTTCGTCTCCAAGACGCGCAGCAGTTTCGATTGGATGCTGGGGGCCATGCTGTTGATTTCGTCAAGGAAAATCGTTCCCTTGTGGGCCATTTCAAAGAGGCCGGCCTTGCCTTCTTTGCGGGCGCCCGTGAAGGAGCCGCTGACGTAGCCGAAGAGTTCGCTTTCGAGGAGGTCCGTCGTCAGGGCGGCGCAGTTGATGGCCACGAAGGGGCCGTTGCGGCGGTCGCTGGCATTGTGGATGCTTTGGGCGAAGAGTTCTTTCCCCGTGCCGCTTTCGCCTTGAATCAGGATGGGGGCGTTGTATTCGGCCATAATGGCGGCTCTCTGAATGACTTTTTTCATGTTGTCGTCAACGGTCTTGATGTCGTCAAAGTGATGTCGGGCTGTCATGCCGGTTTTTGTCAGTTTATAGCGGATATTTTTTTCCAGTCGCTGCAGCTCTGTGACGTCGCGGAGGGTCATGATGTAGTGGGAGCTGCTGTCCATGAGAAAGAAGTCGGAGTTGGCGATGAGGGTATAGGGCGGACGGCGGATGATCGTTTCGTGGAAGGACGGTTTGTTCCCTTCGACCCAGTCGGGGAAGATATCGCGGATATTTTTCGTCGTCGCCGATACGCCCAGAAAGTCGGCAGCCCTTTTGTTGAGATGGGAAATGGAGCCGCCTGTGGAATAGAGGATGATGCCGTCGGTGACGTGGGATAAGATGGACGACATCATGGACAGCTGCTGATTGTCCTTTTCTTTGAATGACAACAGTTCTTGGGCGTAGAGCAGAACCGACAGCATCGTCGATTCGCTGGGCTTGATGGAATAAATCGGCATCTGGCTGGGATTGGCGATTTGGGGCAGGAGGGGACAGCCGACGATGGCCGTGTCGGCCGTGACCGGGATCTGCCGCACCCGTTCGAGGAGTTCCAAGTGGGTCTTATCGAGGCTGTATCGGGGATAAAATACGATTTTCTCCGACAATTCCGGCGGACAGGCTTCCCTGTTGAACATGAAGTTTTCATTGAGCAGCAAGTGAATTTTTTTGTAATTCGGGGCAATGGCCCGCAAGGCATAGAGGGCGTCGTTGGTCGAGCTGTACAGACAGAGGATGGGAATGGTGTCGATGGCCTTGGTCAGTATCTGGTGGGCGCCGCTGGTGGTGATGATGACCTTGGTCCCTTTTTCGACCAGGGCGTGGGCTTGGGCGACGAGGTTGGGAAAATCGATGATTTCTACGTCGATGATGAAGTGGTGTTGTTCTAATTTCTCCTTATATGTGTCTAAGATGGTGTGAACCATCTGCTGCATGGAAAGGTCGGAAATCAGAAAGGCGATTCTATCCATAAGTTTCTCCTTTTAATTTCATTAAAAATTACCGAAAAGTTCTCCTTCTATCATAAAAAAATATGAAGAGAATGTAAAGTATGTAACGAATTTTTTACATATCATGAATATCAATTAGCTTATCAATATGAAAAAATGGCTTAAATTCGATAATGTCATAGTTGGCATGATTATTTCATATATATTGTCGAACAGATAAATGAACTGATTCAACGAATGAGGAGGTATGAATTATGAAAAAATTATTGTCCGGTGACGAAGCCATCGCCAGAGGCTTATATGAAGCCGGCGTTTCCTTTGCTTCGGCTTATCCCGGTACGCCGAGTACGGAAATCTTGGAAAACGTCTCGACTTATGATGGAATGTACTCTGAATGGGCACCGAATGAAAAAGTTGCTATGGAAGCGGCTATCGGCGCTTCCATGTCCGGTGTTCGCTCCTTCGCTGCCATGAAGATGGTTGGTGTCAACGTAGCGGCTGACCCGCTGTTTACGTTCTCCTACTTAGGCATGAACGGCGGTTTTGCCTTCGTATCGGCTGACGACCCGGGCATGCATTCGTCCCAGAATGAACAGGACAACCGCAATTATGCCAAATTCGCTAAAATAGCCATGTTTGAACCGTCGGACTCTCAGGAATGCATCGATATGACCAAAGAAGCCTATCGTGTCAGTGAAAAGTACGGTGTTCCCATGATGATCCGTATGACGACCCGCGTCTGTCATTCGAAGAGCCTCGTTGAAGAAAGTGACCGTGTAGAGGTTCCGGCCGTTCCTTATAAGAAACAGCGCGAAAAGATGGATGCTGTACCGGCTATTTCCAAACAGCGCCGCTACGTCGTCGAAGAACGGGAACAGAAACTGAAAGAATACGCTGAAGAATGTCCCTTTAACGTCGTCGAAATGCACGATACGAAGATCGGCATCATCTCTGCCGGCTCGGCTTATATGTATGCTAAGGACGCTTTGGGCGACAAGGCTTCCTATTTGAAACTCGGCTTTACCTATCCCTTGCCGATGAAGAAAATCAAAGCCTTTGCCGATTCCGTCGATGAACTGTACGTCGTCGAAGAACTCGATCCCTTCATGGAAGAACAGATTCGTCAGGCCGGCATCCCCTGTCACGGCAAAGATGTCATCCCCAAGATCGACGAACTCAACCCCAATATCGTTGCCGAAGGTATTTTGAAAGAAAAGGCAGAAGGCTTCGACGTTCCCGATACCTTATTCGTACCCCGTCCGCCGGCTCTCTGCGCAGGCTGTCCGCACCGCGGCTTCTTCTACGAACTGGGCAAACGGAAAGATACGGTCATGATCGGCGATATCGGCTGTTATGCCTTAGGCGGCGCGGCTCCCCTCAATGCGAAAGACCTGGCGGTCTGTATGGGCAGTGCCTTCTCCGTCGGCCACGGCTTCAGCCACGGCTTTGAACTGAGTGATCAGAAGAAACGCGTCGTCGGCTGCATGGGCGACTCGACCTTCTTCCATACGGGCATCAACTCCCTGACCGAAGTTGCCTACAACGGTTCCAATACGATCTGCGTCATCTTGGATAAC
This sequence comes from Megasphaera sp. UBA1696, assembly GCA_002319965.1. Lineage (GTDB taxonomy): Bacteria > Bacillota > Negativicutes > Veillonellales > Megasphaeraceae > Megasphaera. The sequence continues at coordinate 6,992 of DCJQ01000008.1, read as the reverse complement.
CGCATCACCGGCATGACGGGTCATCAGGAAAATCCGGGCACGGGCTACAATATCAAAGGCGAACCGGCTACCCTCATCGACATCGAAACGGTCGTCAAAGCCTTGGGTATTAAGAATGTCCGCACGGTCAATCCGCTGGACCTCAAAGTCATGAAAGAAACCCTCGACTGGGCGTATGCTATCGAAGACGAACCGTCGGTCATCATCACCAAGTGGCCTTGCGTCCTCAAAAAATTCTCCAAAGAAGATAAAGAAGAATTTGACCTCGATATGACGCCGTGTGCCGTCGATACGGAAGTCTGCATCGGCTGCAAGAAGTGCTTGTCGACAGGCTGCCCGGCTCTGCGCTTCGACAATGAAGCAAAGAAATCCGGTATTTCTGAAACGGACTGCGTCGGCTGTACGGTTTGCATGCAGGTCTGCCCGGTTCATGCTATTTACAAGAAGGGGGATAAATAATATGTCAGACGTAAAGAGCGTACTCTTCGTCGGTGTCGGCGGTCAGGGTACTATATTAGCCAGTAAGATTTTAACCATCGGCCTCATTGAAAACGGCTACGATGTAAAAATGTCGGAAGTCCACGGCATGAGCCAGCGCGGCGGCAGCGTCAGCACGCAGGTCCGCTTCGGTGAAAAAGTCTATTCGCCCATCATCGGCGAAGGCTCGGCAGATATCCTCATTTCTTTCGAAGAAATGGAAGCGGCCCGCTATGCCAAGTTCCTCAAAAAAGACGGGAAGATGGTCGTCAATAAGATGCAGATTCCGTCCCTGCCGATTCTGTCCGGTGCCTGTTCGTATCCGGAAGGAATTTTAGAAGAATTACAAAAACGCGTACCGATTACCATTGTCGACGCAACGAAGATTGCGACGGACCTCGGGAATCCAAAAAGCGCCAACGTCGTCCTCTTAGGGTCTCTTATCGGGTCCTTGGGACTGCATAATATCGATTGGAAGGCGATTATTGCCAAGGTAGTAAAACCTGCTTTTGTCGATATTAATTTAAAGGCTTTCGATGCCGGTATGGCCGCTGTATAATAGAGTGTGTGCTAGAGTAAAATGCCAGGCATGAAATGAAGTGCCTGGCATTTTTGGCACCCAAGGAGGAAGAAACACCATGCAACCTACGACAAAAGTACCAGAAGCAGCATCTCTTCGTTCGCGTTTATTCGGTCAATCCTATGAAATGTATGCACAGGCGGCGGGCATCACCGTCGACGAATGGAAAGAAGAAACGAAATTCAGCGGCATCGACCTCGGCTGGGTTATCCTGTGCGTCGGCATGTCTTTAGGGGCGGGAATCGTTTTTCTGCCCATCCAAGTCGGGTTATCCGGTTTACTTATCTTTGCTCTCGTCGCCATCGTCGGTTATCCGATTGCCTATGCTCATCAAAAATTGTATTTGAATGTCTTGGCAGAAGCTCCTCAGTGTGAGGATTTTGCAGGTATCATTTCCGGTTATTTGGGAAAAAACTGGGGTTTCTTCCTGGGTGCTCTATACTTCGTCTTTACGACGATTCTCCTCTTCTTGTATTCTACAGCATTGACGAATGACAGTTCGTCCTTCTTAATGACCTTCGGCGTTACGGAATCGCCCTTAGTCGATAATATGTTTTATGGCGTAGCCCTCATTTCCTTCTTGGTCCTCATTGCGTCCCAAGGGGAAAAGCTGCTCATGAAGATTTCGTCGGGCATGGTCTTTACCAAAGCCCTGGTCATCGCGGCTCTCGGCATCATCATGATCTCCCACTGGGATTTGGCCAATGTCCTGATTCCGCCCGATGCCTGGTACGTCATTAAAAACTTTATCATCATGCTGCCCTTTATCGCCATGTCGATTGAATTCTTCGTAGCCCTCGGTCCGGTCGTCATTTATTTCCGCTCTAAAACGGATAATAAGGTCGTCGCCCATTATCGAGCCATGCGAGTTTATAACAGGGCGTATTTATTCTTAGTCGGATTGGTCGTGTTTTACACTATTTCTTTTAATCTGGCTATCGATCATGACCAGGCTGTCGTCGCCTATACGGCCAATATTTCGGCCTTGGCTCTGGCTGCGCAGAATATGGACGGTGCCTTGATTAAGATCTTAAATTTGATTTTAAACATTTTCGCAGTGGTTACGGCCTTCTTTGCCATGTTCCTCAGCTTCCGCGATGCCTGTACGGGGATCGTTTTGAATCTGTTGAACCGGTTCATGAATGCCGATGCCATTCCGAAAAAGGCGATTACTTATGCTACCAGCCTGTGCTGCATCATCCTCTGCTGGGGCGTCATCGTCCTCAATGTTCCCATCTTGAAATTCACCCCGATTTTAGGCGGCCTCATCGGCATCATCGCCTGTTTCCTGCCGACCTACTTAGTCATGAAGCTGGATATCTTTAAAAAATACCGCACGTGGCGGTTGGTTCCCATCGTGCTTATGGGATTCATTCTCCTCATTTCACCGCTCATTTCGTTATGGTAAACTTTCGTTGTATAAAGGAGTGACTCTTATGGCTTCCCAAGAAATGTACCGTTTAGGTTCTCAAAGTTCGGTTATCCGCGAACTCTTTGCTTATGGTCAGGAACAGAGTAAAATCGTCGGTAAAGATAAAGTGTTTGACTTCAGTATCGGCAATCCCACCGTTCCGGCTCCGTCCTGTATTAAAGAAGCAATTGAAGATATCCTCGCCACCCGCGAGTCGGCAGCGATTCACGGTTATACGGCAGCTTCCGGTGATCTCAGCGTTCGCCAAGGCTTGGCTGACTACATGAACCGGACCTATCAGGCCGGCGTCGAAGCGTCTCATTTCTATATGACCTGCGGCGCTGCAGCCTCCTTGACGGTTACCTTAAAGGCCCTCGTCGAAGGACCGGACGATGAAGTTATCGTCATTGCGCCCTTCTTCCCGGAATACTCGGTATTTATCGCCAATGCCGGCGCTAAGGCCGTCGTCGTTCCGCCTGATACGGAACACTTCCAGATTCCTATGGAGGCCCTTGAAAAGGCCCTCACGCCGCATACGCGGGCTATCATCGTCAATTCGCCGAATAATCCGTCGGGCGTCGTCTATTCGAAAGAAACCTTTGAAAAACTCAGCGCCTTATTGACTAAGAAATCGGCAGACATCGGCCATGCCATCTACCTCATTGCCGATGAACCGTACCGTGAAATCATCTATGACGGACTCCCCATTTTATACGTCCCTCATATCTATCAAAATACCATCGTCTGCTATTCCTACAGTAAGTCCCTGAGCCTTCCCGGCGAACGTATCGGCTACATCCTCGTTCCGCCCAGTGCTGACAAAGCGGCTGAAGTCTATACGGCTGTCTGCGGTGCCGGCCGTTCCATGGGTTTCGTCTGCGCACCCCATCTCTTCCAGGATGTCATCTTAAAGTGCATGGGCCAGACGTCGGACATGAATGTCTATGATGAAAACCGTAAATTGTTATATAATGGACTCAAAGAAATGGGCTATGACTGCGTATATCCCAGCGGCGCTTTCTATCTCTTCGTCAAGTCGCCCGAGGCTGATGCCAAGGCTTTCTCCGACAAGGCTAAAGCTTTGAACCTCCTCATCGTACCGGCAGACAGCTTTGGCTGCCCGGGCTATGTACGGATTTCCTACTGTGTCGAAGCCGACATGATTAAGCGTTCCTTCCCGGCGTTCCGGCAGCTCATCGCCCAATACCAAGAAAAGAGGTAAACAATTATGAACGTATACGACGAGTACAAAGCGAAATGCTGCAGTGCCGACCAGGCCGTCAAGCTGGTAAAAGACGGTGACTGGGTCGATTACAGCATGAGCTGTGCTTATCCGACGGCTCTCGATAAGGCCTTGGCCCGGCGCCGTGACGAATTACAGGATATCAAGGTGCGCAACGCCATTTCCTGTCATCCCGTCGCGATTTTGGAAGCCGATCCGGAAAACAAGACCTTTACGTACAATCTGTGGCACTGCTCCGGCGTCGACCGGCAGTATCTCGATGCCGGCCGGGCTTATCACGAACCGATGCTCTTCCGCGACTGCGGCTCCTATTACCGCCGGGGCTTTGCACCGGTCAACGTGGCCATGATTACTGTAGCTCCCATGGATAAGCAGGGCAACTTTTCCTTTGGCCTCACCAACGGCTGTCAGCAGGAAATGCTCGACGCTGCCGAACACATCATCGTTGAAGTCAATCCTAAAATGCCGACCGTCTTCGGCATGGGCAACGATCACATCCACATCTCGAACGTCGACGCCGTCATCGAAAGCGATGAACCCGTAGGCCTTGCCCCGAACCGCGAACCGGCAGATATCGACAAGGAAATTGCCGGCAAAATCTTCCCCTATCTCCATGACGGCATTACCCTCCAGCTCGGTATCGGCGGCATGCCCAATGCCTTAGGCATCCTCATTGCCGAATCGGACTTGAAGGATCTCGGGATGCATACGGAACTCATGAGTGACGGCTATCTCAACCTCTATAAGGCCGGGAAGATCACCAATGATAAGAAACCCTTCCAGCGAGGGAAGGGCGTGTTCTCCATCTGCATGGGCTCGCAGGAACTGTACGACTTCCTGGATCACAACCAGGACATCCTGTCGGCACCGATGTACTACGTCAACAACCCGGAAACGATTCGCCAGCTCGACGATTTCATTTCGATTAACAGTTGCATTGCCGTCGACCTCTACGGTCAGGTCTGTTCCGAATCGGCCGGCACCCGCCATATCAGCGGCACGGGCGGTCAGCTCGACTTCGTCACCGGCGCTTACGCTGCCGAACACGGCAAGGCCTTCCTGGCCATGCAGTCCAGCCGCGTCGACCGCAAGGGCAAACGCCATTCCAACATCCTGCCGAAGTTTACGGGCGGCGACATCATCACGACGCCGCGGACCCAGGCCCCGTACATCGTAACCGAATACGGCGTGGCCAACCTGTCCGGCCTGGCCACGTGGCAGCGGGCCGAAGCCTTGATTGACATCGCCCATCCGGAAGTGCGGGAAGAATTGATTCAAGCCGCCGAAGAACAGCGTATTTGGCGGAGAAGCAACAAACGATAAATCAGTGTAGCTTGCCTTGCAAGGGCATTTCTATAAGCGAAGAGTCTCTCATCATGTAGTGTGATGGGAGACTCTTTTTGTGGATATATTGGATTAAATTTGTTAAAAAATTGATATAAATAATGTTTAGTGGTACTATGCAGGTATAGCGAAACATGACTGAATCATCGACGTGAGAGGAGGTATTGGGATTATGTTCAAAAAAGTGGCAGTACTGATTGTTGTTTTTTCTGCCCTCTTAGGCGGCCTTTGTATGGCCGATAAGACCGGTCCCCTTCCGGCAAGTGAAGCATCCCTTGGCGGAATTACACTGGGAAGCCCCATGAGTTACGTTTACAGCATTTATGGAGCTCCTACGGATCGGTACCTGACCACGGGTAAATTCAATACTCAGGCTATTGGCAACCTCTACGGCAAGGGTTTTTACGTCATTGAATATGCGAGTCAGCCGTCCGTATTAGAACTCTATACAGATGCCCACAACGGCATTGCGACTCCTATGGGGATTGCCGTTGGCGTGCCAAAATCGACGGTCGACAGATTGTATGGCGGCGGCAGTTATTATAAGGGCGGGTACTACTACCGGACTCAAAACGCCTTGGATATTCAGATAAAATATGGGAATGACGCCAATGGTGTTACGGTCGTTAAATCCATTTACATACATTTCCAGTCGTAATCATTTTCGCGGATGGACTGCCTGTGTCAGCTGATACGGGCAGTTTTTTTTGCGTCGAATCGGGAAGATGAAACCTTGTCGGGAAATTTGTATTTTTTAATAAACAGGGGGCGCTGTAAACATATTGATAGAATTATTTTTTTATGATACGATTCATTTATATTGAGAAAGTAATCGATAACAGAGGAGGAATCTTTCATCATGTTTAAAAAAGTGGCAGTCATGGCATTTTCCCTTACGACCCTGCTGGCGAGCACCTGCTTGGCCGTTATGACCGGCCCCGTTCCGGACAGTGAAGCATTTCTCGGCGGCATCACCTTAGGAAGCCCCATGAGTTATGTGCGCAGCATTTACGGAGCTCCGACGGATCGAGTTCCGACCAAGGACTATATCCGTCAAGATGCTTTCAGCAATATCTACGGCAACAGCTTTTACGTCATCGAATATCCCAAAGACAGCAGTGTAGAAGAACTCTATGTGACGGCCAACAACGGCCTTTCCACGCCTATGGGAATTACTGTCGGCATTCCCAAGTCGACCGTCGATAAACTGTACGGTGAAGGAAGTTTTGTACAGGGGTCCTATCGCTACCTGACGCAGGAAGGCAAAGTCATTCAAATCAAATACGTAGACGACGCCAATGATGTCGCCGTCGTTAAATCGATCTATATTCGCTACTCGGCGTAACTCACGAAGGGACGGATAATCGAGGAGGGATTTTGTATTATGTTTAAAAAAATAGCCGTTATGATTTTTACCCTTTCCATGCTGGCCGTCGGCAGCTGTTTCGCCGCGATGGTCGGCAATGTTCCCGACAGTGAAGCCTCGCTGGGCAGTATCACCCTGGGGAATAAGATGAGTTATGTCCGCAGTATTTATGGTGAACCGACGGAACAGCATCGGACGAAGACCGTATTAAATGAAAATGGGATAGCCTACCGCTATGGGCAGGGCTTTTTCATCCTCGAAAATCTCTATAATTATTCCATCGAGGAAATTGTGACCACTGCCAATAACGGAATTTCGACGCCTCGAGGCGTTACCGTAGGCATTCCCAAGGCTACCGTCGATTCCTTATATGGTGAAGGGTACCTTTGGCAGGGCGTTTATCGATACCTGACGGACCAGGGGAAACGCATTGAAATTCAATATGGACCCGATGCCAAGGGGATAACGATCGTCAAAGCCATCCGCATATCCTATCCGGCATAGATTTTTTAGGACTATCGCTGCCTGTGTCTGATGATACAGGCAGCTTTTTTGGCGCCGAATAGGCATG
>DCJQ01000025.1 GCA_002319965.1 Megasphaera sp. UBA1696 | reverse complement strand
AGTTAAACTGGTGGTTTTGATTTACATAGGACCGGGGCACCGTCGTGACCCGGCAGAAAGTGAGTACAGACGATGATTGATTTTCATGAAGTGTTGGCGCGAATGAATCCGAACCAGCGCATCAATTACGATACGGTCTATCAGCGTATGGCGAAAAGTTGGCAGCAAGAGGGCGTCAAGCCGCGCGTCCTGCTTCATTCCTGCTGCGGCCCCTGCAGTACGGCCGTCTTGGACCGCCTGGTTTCCGTTGCCGACGTGACGGTGTATTTTTTTAATCCCAACATCCATCCCGAAGCAGAATATAAGCGGCGGGAATGGGTGCAGAAAGAATTCATTGCCGACTATAATGAAAAGACGGGACACGACGTCAAGTTTTTGGCGGTCCCTTACGAGCCTAAAACGTATTTTGAAGCCGTAAAGGGGCTTGAAGACGAACCGGAAGGCGGCGCCCGCTGCCGTGTCTGCTTTGAGCAGCGAATGAAGGCCGCTGCCGAAAAGATGAAGGAACTCGACTTCGATTACTTCACGACGACCTTGACCGTCAGCCCTCATAAAAATTCGCAGGTCATCAATGACGTCGGCCGCGAGATTGAAGAAGCATACGGGATTGCCTACTTGCCCACCGACTTTAAGAAGGGCAACGGCTTTCTGACCTCGACCAAGATGGCCGAAGCCTACGGACTCTATCGTCAGCCTTACTGCGGCTGTATCTTCGGTGCCCGCAGTCAGGGCCTTGATTTAGAAGAGGTCCGAAAAGATGCCGAAGCCTTTTTAGCCGATAAAGAAGGGAGGTGAGACGGTGGAGAAAAAATTCTTTTCCGTTGCCGGCAGAGACTGCGTTCTCTATGAAGGGGCATCGCCAGCGTATTTGTTGATTCAGCCCGTCGACGAACCGGATAAAGAAGTGCTGGACAAAGAAGTTCAGGCCATTGCTGAGGCTGTGGAGGTGCCCTTTTCTTTGCTGGCCTTTTCCGTGGCGGTGCCTTATGAAGAATTATCCCCTTGGGATGCGCCGCCGGTCTTTGGCAATACTGCCTTTGGACATGGGGCAGGAGAAACCTTGACTTTTATCGAAAAAGAGCTCGTCCCGAAGGCAACCGAAGAATGCGGACTGCCTCAAAATCTGCCGCTCATCTTAGGCGGTTATTCCTTGGCCGGACTCTTCGCACTGTGGACGGCGTGGCAGACCGATGCCTTTTCAGCCATTGCCGCAGCGTCGCCGTCGGTTTGGTTTCCAGATTGGCTGGACTATGCCCGGCAGGACCGGCCTAAGACGAAGGCCGTCTACCTCAGCCTCGGCGATCGAGAATGGCGGACCCGCAATCCCGTCATGGCCACCGTCAAAGACTGCATCTGCAGCCACTATGAGCACCTGAAATCTATTGAAGGCCTGGAAGCCGCGCTCGAATGGAATAAAGGCAATCACTTCCAACATACGGATAAGCGCTGTGCCAAAGCCTTTGCTTGGTGTTTGAGGACCTTGTCCCAAACAGGCGCAGGAAAATGAGGGGCGTTGCCCTTTATTCCGTGATATGCCTTGAAAGGCAGCCATGCTAAACTTTCTGTCTGTGAAACCATAAATGAACACCTAATCCCCGATAGCAACGACCGCTGTCGGGAATTTTTTTTGAAAATCCAGATTATTTTAAGCCTGTATTTTCGGTTTGATGCCGGAAGGCTACAGGGAAACGGAAATTATCATTCAAAGAGAGGGAATGACGCAGGTGCCGTCATCACGGCTGAACGGAGTCACGATAGAAGTCTGTGGTTTGAATTCGAAAGAACTTTCAACGGTTCTTATGGCCGCGATTGGGAACTCAACGCAGGCATGACTTGGCGTTTCCGTTAGACCGATGAAGAAATTGAATAAGTAAGCCATTATCCCCGATATCCGAGAAACACATCGATATGGGGGATTTCTTTAAGAGGCCTGATTTCGCGTTGCAGTGTTCGTTCGCCAAGTGTCTAATTATTAAAAAACAATTATAATGCAAATAAAAGTGTAAATAATAACAAATATGTGTAGATTTATAATTCGAATTGATTTACAATGTAATTAGATAAAAAAGTTCCGATATTTTTAGGTTTAAAGTGGAGAATAACTATGAGAAAAGAGCGACGGAAAGTATTACGAGCGTGTATTCTGACTATGTTGATGGCCATGCCAGTGGCCGGAGTTTGGGCGGCAGAAGAGTATCCTTTGTCCGGTGATAAAATCGGCGGTGAATACCATATTGAGGGGCGAAACAATGCCATTTTTTTTAGACAGTCAAGAGATGTTGAGGCCGTGGATGATGTGATTATCTCTAATACGGAGGCTGCGGACGGAGATACCACCAACGATACGACCCGGTCTATTATTGGAGCTACGGATGGATCTAACAAGGTTTTTACCCTCGATATGAAGGGGCATAGCCTTATTTCCGGAGGCTATGGCTCGTTTGTTAATTTGACAAATGGGAGTCATAATAAGATTATCGTTAAAAATGCAAAAAATATCGTCAGCACTTCACATCTTTCTAATGACATACATGCTACCGGTACGGGACATGTCATTTCCTTAGAGGCTGCAGAAGATATTCAGTTAAATAGAGAAGATACGATTGAAGACAAATATCCTATCATTTATTGGGGCGGTGAGAACGACCTTTCCTTATCAGCCGGGAACAATATTGTCATGAATAATAAGGACGACGTCGTTATGGTTTATGTTGAGAAGCAAGGGCGGGCGCATCTCGTTGCGGACAATGACATTATTTTTAATAGCGATGGAAGGCCCAATGAAGTAAATGGCCATCAAGCCGTGATACATATCGAAGCCGGTCATGACATTATCCATTATCAGAACCATGAAAACAGCAACCCTGTTTATTATTTAGGGGATGAGACGGAGGCTCACGTCAAGGCCGGCCACGACCTGATTATAGACAGCCTCTACTCGACTAATCTGTTTAACGTCAAGGACGGCTCTTCGGCAGACGTCGTAGCAGGCAATGATATCGTCTTTAAGGTGAAGACCTTAGCTTTGACTCCCAGTGCTTACAGCATGTATAATTCAAACCTGTCTCTCCAAAGCCGAAACTTTTTCAGTAATGCTCAGCGAACCCTGCGAACCCGTGACGATTCGCAATTGACGGTCCGGGCCGATCATGACCTCATTTTTGACACGCCGGGGGCTATTGATGAGCTAAGTATGATTGCCGTGAATGCCAGGAGTACGGCTGACGTTTCAGCAGGGCATGATCTTATATTAAATATTGGCGTCGTCGCTCCTAACGTCCATGTCGATACAGGCGGCAAGGCCAATTTGACGGCCGGTAATAACATGGTGCTTTCGACGGCCGGTAAAGAAGCAGGTAATCCGTTGGCATCCAATCTCTATGCTGATAACGGCACGATTACGGCGAAAGTCATTGACGGAACGCTGTCCATTTTAAATGATGGTGCCGTCGGTGCCTATGCTGATAACGGCGGCAGCATTACCCTCGAAGGCCCCGTCGTCATGGAAGTCGGGCATGGTGCCGTAGCGGCTAATGATGGGACTATTCTCTTTAAAGGACCTTTGACGCTGCACAGCACTGATACAGCCTTGCGGGCTGTCGATGGCGGCGTCATTCATGCCGATGCAGCCGATACGGGAAAATATATTGACGGCAATGTCGTCGCACAAGGCGGCACCGTTTCTATTGATTTGAATAAGGCCGGCTCGTATTTGACCGGGACGACGTCTGTTTCTGACGGCACGACTTCTACTTTGGAACGGGCTGCTGTTGCTGACAGCCGTGCCGGGACGCTGAACTTAACTCTTGGAAACGGCACGGTCTGGAATGTGACCGGTGACAGCTCTTTGACCAATCTTACCAATAACGGCACTGTCAATATGAGTGGCAGCAATCGGACGGGCCAGCAGGTGACGGCTAAGACTCTCTCCGGTACAGGGACGCTGGTCATGGATTTGGACTGGCTGTCCAATCAGGGGACGAAAGGCGTGACGGCCAACAGTGATTATTTGAAGGTCACTGACAGCGCCACGGGAACGCAGGCTTTGGTGAGTGATCCGACTGTCATGAACCTCGATAAGATGGCTGTAAATGACCGTTTGTACGTAGCCTCTTTACATAACAGTGATGCTGTCCTTTCCAGCTCGATTCAGCAACGCAACGTCTATAAAGGCCACCTCTATGATTACCTCATCGGCCTGACCCATGAAACGACAGGCGATACGACGGATTGGTACTTCGGGTCCGTCGGTACTGTCGAAAGCAACGTCGTTCCGGCAGCTGTCGTACAGAACCGGACGCTCTTCGACTTGGCGACCCATATGGATACCCTTAATAAACGTCTCGGCGAAGCTCGCTATGCCGACGGAGAAAATTCGGGCATGTGGGCCCGCTGGACCTACCGCCATTTGGGGCGCGACAGCTATGACGGCCACGGCAATCGCTTTGAACTCGGCTACGATGATGTCGACAACCGAGACGACGGCAGCATGCTTCGCCAGGGCCTGTCCTTCAGTTACCTCAAGAGTCAGACCTCCTTTGCCGAAGGGCAGGGGAAATACAAGGGCTATACGGGCAGCTTCTATCAGACCTGGCTAGGACAGAAGGGCCATTACCTTGACGTCGTCGGCCGCATTGGGAAGATCAACGGTGAAGGGACGACGAAATTGTTCAATGGCGATGAATCGAAGAGTTCCTTCGGTACCTGGTACCAACAGGCCAGCGTCGAATGGGGACGTAAGAAAGCATTGAATAATCAGTGGTATATCGAGCCTCAGAGCCAGCTGCAGTATACGCATATCAACGGCAAAAACTACCGAACCAGTGACGGCATCAGCCAAGACTTCGATAGCGTCCACAGTCTCATCGGCCGCTTAGGCTTCCGCCTGGGCCGTGACATCGATGCCAAGACGTCGTGGTACTTCAAGGCCGACATCCTCCATGAATTTGCCGGAAATCGGACCTTTGATCTGACCTCTGTGGATGGATCGGAATGCCTGCACTTCGATAAGACCGACCACGATACATGGTACGACGTAGGTGCCGGCATCACGGCCGAACTGAGTCACGACAGAAGCCTGTGGTTTGAATTCGAAAGAACCTTCAACGGTTCTTATGGCCGCGATTGGGAACTCAACGCCGGCATGACTTGGCGCTTCCATTAAGGAAAATAAGGAAAACAATTGAATAAATAAACTATTATCCCCGATATCAGGCGAAATACCTTGATATCGGGGACTTTTTCGTTTAAAAGAATACATATATCACATAAAATTATCGATAAATACATTATATGGACATAAAATTTACATATATTATACATATAAATGACTGTTATGTTACAAAAGTATATAGATAAATGACCGAAAGTAATTTATACTTGAATAAAATGAATGATTTTCGGATTTTTTATGTTTGGAGAGGATACAATGAAAACTGAGAAACGGAATGTATTGCGAGCCTGTATTTTGACCATGCTGTTGGCCATGCCGGTAGCCGGTTCCTATGCCAGTAGTACGCTTTGGGCGGATGGAGCGAGGATATCCGGTACATATACTGTTGTAGGCAAAAACAATGGTGTTACGGTAGATAAGTCCAATGAAGAGGTCAGAGCAGCAGGAAATGTGACAATCGTGAATACTGTTGCTGCTGAAGCGCAAGGCGATAAAACCATGGGAATTATTGCTGGTGTTGACCAAGTCAATAAATCCTTTGTTCTCGATATGGGGGAACATACGCTTAGTGCCGGAGAATACGGCGCCTTTATTGATCTTACCCGAGGAAATAATAATAAAGTTACGATTACCAATGCCGAAAATATCGTCAGCAACGTCAATAAGTCCCATGTTATCTATTCGTCCGGGACAGGACAGAATATTTCCCTTACGGCTATAAAAAATATTGAGTTTAATAGCAAAAGGAGTAGTGGATCAAGTTATCCAATCTATGTTACGGACAAGGATAGCACCATTTCTTTATCGGCTGGAAAGGATGTTGTTATAACTAATGCAAATCCAGCTACTATCATGGAGGTTTGGGATGGGGGGACAGTTACAGTACATGCTAATCACGACGCGGTGTTTAATCAGAACTATAATACAAATCGCGATGTGCAATTCGGTTATACTTATAATCCCGCGAGGATACTGCATGCTGTGAGAGCTTCATTGAATATATCTGCCGATAATGACATCCTCTTTAATAATAAGGGCAAGAGTCGAGTTGTCTGGGGGGAAGATGGTAAAGTCAATCTCAGTAGCAAGAGAGATATTATCTATAATAATCAGCGGGAAGATTCTAATTCCGCTCATCTTTTGGACTATGGAAGCGAAGCAGATATCGATGCCGAACGTGACATTATCATGAAGAATGTCTCTGTGATGGAGGATGTGCCTTCGGTAAAAATGCTTGAGGTTAACAGGAATTCGATTGCCAACATAAAGGCGAAAAATGATATTTACGTTAAGACAAAATCTGGTCAAGTCGTCAGCCTGATCGATACCGATGCGAGCAGCGCGGCGAATATCACGGCAGGTCACGACATGACCTTGGATATCGGCGTTGCGGCGCCTGTCGTCCATGCGAAGAGCACGGTAAACCTGAAAGCCGGTAACGATATGCGTCTTTCGACGGCGGGCGCGGATAGTATGGCTCTGCCAATTGCCAATCTCTATGCCGATGGCAGAGTGGCTAATATTACGGCTGAGGCCACAGCGGGGACCCTGACCATTTCTAATCAGGGCGCTGTCGGAGCCTATGCCGATAACGGCGGCAGCATCACCCTTGGCGGGAAGGTCGTCATGAATACGGCAGACGGAGCCGTGGTCACAGAGGGCGGAAAAATTACCTTTAACGGACCGTCCCTGACCCTTAAGAGCAGCACCGTAGGCCTTACGGCTGATGACGGAAATATTACCTTGGAAGGTACTGCCGATGTCGATGCTGTTGACGGGGCTATCGCTCAAAACGGCGGAACGATTCTCTTTAACGGGCCTTTGACGATTCATAGCACAGCGACGGGACTTACGGCTGATGAAGGGGGTATCACGCTCGACGGGGCAGCTGTCCTTACTGCAGCCGACGGAGCTATCGCTGAAAACGGCGGGACTATTCTCTTTAACGGGCCTTTGACGCTTACGAGCAGTGCAGCGGGACTTACGGCCGACGGCAGTAATATCACCGTCGATGGCGAAGCTGCATTGGATACGGCAGACGGTGCGGTAGCTGAAAATGAAGGGACCATCCTTTTCAATGGACCTTTGACGATTCGCAGCAGCGGCACGGCTTTACAGGCTGTCGATGGCGGCGTTATCGATGCTTCTGCAGCGGATGCGGAAAAATATATTGAAGGCCATATCGTTGCCGACAGCGGCAGTGTTTCGCTGGAATTGAATAAGGCCGGCTCGTATCTGACCGGGATGACGACCGTGTCTGACAGTGCGGCTCTTTCTCGTTCCGCTTATCGCAATCGAGCCGCAGACGGGACCGATGAAGGCACGGGGACGCTGGACTTGAACCTTGGGACGGGGACCGTTTGGAACGTCACCGGCGACAGTTCTTTGACCAATCTTACCAATAACGGCACCGTCAATATGAGAGACAACAGCCGGACCGGTCAGCAGTTAACCGTCAATAATCTTTCCGGTGAAGGAACGCTGGCCATGGATTTGGACTGGCTGTCCAATCAGGGAACGAAAGGCGCGACGGCTAACAGCGATTATGTGACCGTGACCGACAGTGCCACGGGAACGCAGACTGTAGTTGCTGATTCGTCGGCCATGAACCTCGATAAGATGACGGTCAACGACCGCTTGTATATCGCCTCTTTACATAATAGTGATGCCGTCCTCACTAGTTTCATTCAGGGACGCATCGCCAATAAAGGTCATCTTTATGACCCCGTTATCGGCCTCACCCACGAAACGACGGATGATACGACGGACTGGTACTTCACGGCTGTCGATAGGGCCGAAAGCAATGTCGTTCCGGCCGCCAACGTACAGAATCGGGCCCTCTTCGACTTAGCGACGAATATGGATACCCTCAATAAACGACTCGGCGAAGCTCGTTATGCCGACGGAGAAAATTCGGGCATGTGGGCCCGCTGGAACTACCGTCACTTGGGACGCGACAGCTACGACGGCCACGGTAACCGCTTTGAACTCGGCTACGATGCTCCGGTGAACGGGGATGACGGCAGCCTCCTTCGTCAGGGCCTGTCCTTCAGTTACCTCAAGAGCCAGACTTCCTTTGATGAAGGGAATGGGAAATACAAAGGCTATACGGGCAGCTTGTACCGGACTTGGTTCGGACAGAACGGCCATTACCTCGACGTCGTCGGCCGCATTGGAAAGATTAATGGTGAAGGGACGACAAGCCTTTTCGACGGCGACGAATCGAAGAATTCCTTCGGTACTTGGTACCAACAGGCCAGCGTCGAATGGGGCCGCAAGAAGGTCTTGAACGATGCCTGGTATATCGAACCTCAGAGTCAGCTCCAATATACGCACATCAATGGACACGACTTCCGGACCAATGATGGTATCGGACAGGACTTCGACAGCGTCCACAGCTTCATCGGCCGCCTGGGCTTCCGCCTCGGCCGTGACATCGACGCCAACAAGGCTTGGTACTTCAAGGCCGACATTCTCCATGAATTTGCCGGGAACCGCACCTATAACCTGACCTCCATTGACGGCTTGGAACGCTTGCGCTTCGATAAGACCAATCACGATACGTGGTACGACATCGGCGCCGGCATTACAGCTGAGCTTAGCAACGACCGCAGCCTGTGGCTCGAATTTGAACGGAATTTCAACGGCTCCTACGACAACGAATGGGAACTCAATGCCGGCATGACCTGGCGCTTCCATTAAGGGGCACAGCAAGAACTGAATAAACGATAATACCCGATATCAGAGGGATTCCTTTGATATCGGGTATTTTTATGAAGCTTGATACTTATTTTGGAAGTGAGACTTCTCTTGACGGTTTTGAGGGCCTGGGGTATGATAAAACAAACCACGCTAGATGGTACGATGCAGGCACCGTTATGACGGCTAGATTCAATTCCGACGGGAATCGTCGAATTTAAGCGTGCCCGACCGGGGCTGAGAACGAAATGCCGGCATGATGGCGTGCCTCTATTAAACTTATACTGACATAATCTTTCAAGAGAGGTGAAGACAGTGACTAATTTAACGGATACCCTTACTTTCAGACGGGGCCTTACGGTAAAGAACCGCTTGGCCATTCCGCCCATGACGACGCGCATGAGCTATTATGACGGCACGGTCACAGGCGATGAAATTGCCTATTACGGCATGCGTACCGGTGCTGTCGGCATGTTTATTACAGGCGTAGCCTATATCCAGCCCAACGGCAAGGGCTGGACCGGGGAATTAAGCGTCGATGATGATGCCTTCATTCCCAACCTCAGCAAACTGGCTTCGACGATAAAACGGGACGGGACCCGGGCCATCCTTCAGATTTTCCATGCCGGCCGCATGACCGACAGCAAGACCATCGAAGGCGAACAGCCCGTAGCCCCCAGCGCCGTCGCCGCGGCCAAGAAAGGTGCCGAAACGCCGCGTGAACTGCGGGACGACGAAATTGAAGAAATCATCGAAAACTTTAAAAAAGCTGCCGTTCGGGCTGTCAAAGCCGGTTTTGACGGTGTAGAAATCCACGGTGCCAACCACTACTTGCTGCACCAGTTCTTTTCGCCGCACTCCAACCGCCGCACCGATAAATGGGGCGGAAGCCTTGAAAAACGCTATACCTTCATTGAACGCGTCGTCGATGGCATCATTGAAACCGTCGATGCTATGAACGTTCCCGACTTCATCATCGGCTACCGTTTTTCGCCGCGAGAAGAAACGGATCCGGGCTTTAATTTGAAGGAAACCTTGTGGCTCGTCGATAAACTGGCCGATAAGAAATTGGATTACCTCCATATTTCTCTGACCCGTTATGACCGCAAGACCAACCTTCCGGAATACCAGGAAAAGTCCATGCTGGCCTATGTCCACGACGCCATTGGCGGCCGCATGCCCCTCATTTCCGTCGGTGACGTCCGCACTCGTGCTGACGTAGAAGCGGCACTGGCCCATTCGGAAATCGTCGCTGCCGGCTGCTCGTCCCTCATCGATCCGAATTGGAGCGCCAAGATCTTGGCTCATCGGGACGATGAAATCCGTCAGAAACTCAACGTACAGGACCGGGATTTGCTGATGATTGCCAACGGCACATACGGTTTCATGAAAATGAAAGTGCCTGACCGCTTAGTCGAATAAGAAAAATATCATACGCTATAAAGAAAATGCCTTGCACCTTTGTGGATGCAAGGCATTTTGTCTGTCTGTGAGCGGACTTTCTTTGACGAGACTTTGAGTTATTGTGACTTAATGGCCGGCAGCTTCGGCAGTCGGTTTGAAAGCCTGTGCCGTTTGCGGATTTTCGTTCATGCTGTCGATGCGGGCCCGGTATTCCTTATCATTGGCGTAGCGCTTGTTTTTATAGCGGCCGATGGTCAGGAAGGGGACGATGATGATGGCGATGGCAGCGTATCCGCAGTAGCCGTAACCGTATTTAATGATGTTGGTCAGGCCGGCGATGGAAACGGTCATCGAGGCGATGATGATGAAAGCCGTGACCAAGGCAGCGCGGATGACCGAGCGGGAAGAGATTTTTTTCAAGATATTGATTTCCGAAAAACGGGCTGTGAAGCCGAAGACTGTCGTGACGCCGGTGGAAATGAGGCACAGCATCAGGAAGGTGCTGTAGACGATGGTCAGCCAAGGTAAGCCCATGGCCTGGCTGCTGGTCAGGGTCGGCAGCGTCGATTTGCCGTAGAAACCGGACCAGCCTAAGAGCATGACGACGGCTAAGGTCAGGGCAGCGGCGTTCATGGCGAAGGAAATCCACATTGACGTGGCGCAGTTCTTACGGGTGACTAAGGGCGTGCCGACGACGATCATGGTCGGGATGACGACGCACTGGAAGCCGGCGTAGGTGAAGGCGTGGAGAATGGCTGTCGGGACGTTGCTGAAGCCGTTGGCGGCGAAGTCCTGAGCCATGACGGCCGTAAAGACTTGGGTTCCTTCGACGGAGCCTGCCATATAGATGCCGACCGAGAAAATGATGGCGACCATGGCCAGGATGGCCATGCCCATGTAGGTCGTGGCCCGGCGGACGAGGCCGGCGCCGAAGATGGTCAGGAAGAAGATGATGATGCCGACGACACCGATGCCGGCGTAGTAGTTGAGGCCGGTTTGGGCATTGATAGCCGAGGCAGCGCCGGAAATGGTAGCCGATACGGCCATTAAGACCATGATATAGAAGAAGGCTTCAAAGCAATATTCGATGCCCGTGAAGGGGCGGTATAAGTTCTGGAATAACTGGCGGTAACTGGTGAGGTGCCGTGAATTGTACATGTTCATGGCTTCTTTGATGGTCAGGGTAAAGAGCAGCATAGTGATAATCGCCGTAATGGGACCGAGCCAGCCGAGGCTGACGAAGTAGACGTTTTCCTGATTGCCCGTGGCAAAACCGCCGCCGGCGTGAGAGCTGAACAGGACGGCGCCGACGGAAAAGCACATGCTGAGGGATGCCGTTTTAATCGATGAAATATTGGCCATAATGGTTTCCTCCTTTGATGGACAGGGAGAGAAACGAAAACGCCTCTCGTCTCTCTGCAAGGGTATTTGCTAAGAGACGAAAGGCGTTGTATCCTTCCGCGGTACCACTCTGTTTCATCCTTTCGGATGCACTCTCGGATACGGCTGTCTGCGATATCCATGCTCTGTAACGGGAGTTCCCGTATCGGCCTACTTTGTTCAGCGTCTCCGCTCGGCAATGAGTTCGGTTCGGCTCCTGTACTGCCTTGCACCGGCCGGCAGCTCTCTGATTACGAGGGGTTCGAACGTACTATTTTGCGTCGTCGCGTTTATGGCGTTTTTTGTTGATGGGCCTATGATATCACCGAGAACTTAAAAAGTCAAGGAATAAAAATAATATTTTTTCGAAAATATATAGATAAACGTTTAAGTTTAAAGCATTGAGCAAAGAAAAAGACCGCCCATGACGGACGGTCTCGGTATTACTTACTTATCACGCGACAGGTCGACCTCTTTCAGTGGAATGAGGTGTGTCTTGTGTTTAAATTTATGATAGAGGAAGACGGCCAGGAAGACCGGGATGCCGATGTAGGCGACGCTGGCGCCGTACCAGTCGATTTCGGCACCGGTGAAGGCCGAGTAGTTCTGACCGGCCGTGACGATGATACACATGATCAGCGCCAAGAGGGGGCCGAAGGGGAACCAGGTTGCTTTATACGGCAGGTCTTCCAGGTCCTTGCCTTGGGCGATATAGGCCCGGCGGAAGCGGTAGTGGCAGATGGCGATGCCGATCCAGGTGATGAAGCCGGCCATGCCGCTGATGTTAACCAGCCAGTCATAAGCCTTGCCTTCGCCGATGAGGGACGTGAGGAAGGCGGCTAAGCCGAAGACGACCGTTGCAAATAAGGCATACGACGGGACGCCGCGCTTATTCAGCTTGAGGAAGCATTTCGGAGCCTGGCCCGTTTCAGCCATGGCGTAGAGCATACGCGTCGAAACGTAGAGGCCCGAATTGCCGGCCGAAAGGACAGCCGTCAGGATGACGGCGTTCATGATCGAAGCGGCAGCGACTAAGCCGAAGCGTTCAAAGACCAGCGTGAAGGGGCTGATGGAAATGTTGACGATATCCGTATTGAGCAGGTTCGGATCGGTATAAGGAATGAGGAAGCCGATGACCGTAAAAGCACCTAAGTAGAAAATGAGGATACGCCAGAAAATCGAATGGACCGCACGGGGAACATTCTTTTCCGGATCTTCACTTTCACCGGCGGCAATGCCGATCATTTCCGTCCCTTGGAAGGAGAAACCGGCAACCATGAAGATACCCAACATCGCCGTGAAGCCGCCGACGAAAGGCGCTTCATCGACAGTCCAGTTGACAAAGCCCGGTGACGGTTCAGAACCGAGGCCCAAAATCAAGAGGGTCCCTGTAAACAGGAAGATTAAGACCGTCAGGACCTTGATGCCGGCGAAGATGAATTCACTTTCGCCGTAGGAACGGGTCGACAGGTAGTTGAGGGCGAACAAGATGATCAGGAACAAGCCGCTCCAGAGGGCTGCCGGTACGTCGGGGAACCAGTACTTCATGATGAGGGCGCCGGCGACGAGTTCAGCCGCAACGGTGATAGCCCAGTTGAACCAGTAGTTCCAGCCCAGGGCAAAGCCGAGGGATTTGTCGACGTAGCGGTTGGCATACGTTTCAAAGGAGCCGCTGACCGGAAGGTATGAAGCCATTTCACCCAGTCCCGTCATAAGAAAATAGACCATGATGCCGATGAGGGCATAGGCGACGAGTGCCCCGCCCGGCCCAGCAGTGCTGACTGTTTCACCGCCGGCGACGAACAAGCCGGTGCCGATTGCACCGCCGATGGCAATCATGTTCATGTGGCGGGCTTTCAGACTGCGGCGCAGCTTTTGCTGCTGCTGTTGAGTTTCTTCCATGCAAAATCACAACCTTTTGTATTAAATTGATAACTAGAATCTAAAAAAACTCATACGAATATATTATATAGGATGACAGCGATAATGACAAATAAATATTCTGCAATTATGCAAGAATTATATAGGGAAGCGAATCATTTGTAGCCTTTTAGCGGCTTTTCGGCTATAATGGTAGTGTTATCATGCGTAAAGGGAAAGGATAGCTTATGGAATTAGAAGAATGCCGCCGGGAGATTGATTTATTGGACCGGGACTTGGCCAAGATACTGGAACGGCGCATGCAGGTCGTGGCTGCCGTTGCCGCTTATAAAAAAGAACATCATATGGAAATCTATGATCCGCGGAGGGAACGGCAGGTGCTGGATAAAATTTCTAATTTGACGGAGCAGAAAAATTTGGCTCCTTATTTGCGCCGCATCTACCAATGCATCATGGATGAAAGCAAAAAATACGAACGGGAACACATGGGGATAGGATGATGGAAGAACTTATTGTACGAGGCATTGCCGAACGCATCTTATTTGAGGCCTCTGATTCAGATTACCGCGTTTTTCGCCTCCACGATGAAAGCGATGATACGACCTATACGGTGACCGGCCACGGGACCAAACCCCTCGTCGGCGACCGACTGGAAGTGAAGGGACACTGGGTACAGCATAAGCGCTACGGCCGCCAGTTTGCAGCGGACGGTTGGAGCCGCGTCATTCCCGAATCGGTCGACGGTATTGAACGCTTCCTGGGAAGCGGCGCTGTCAAAGGCATGGGGCCGGCTTTGGCCCACCGTGTCGTCGCTCACTTCGGCAAGGACACGATGAAAATTTTGGAAAAGGACGCTCAGCGCTTACTTGAAATCGAAGGCATCGGCCCTAAAAAATTGGCCGTCATTACGGAATCCTTCTACGAAGAAAAACAGATCAACGACATCGCCTACGATTTGGAACAGCACGGCGTCGCCGGACGTTATGCCGGCCGGCTCCTGCAGAAGTACGGCGACGATGTGAAATACGTCTTGACGGAAGAACCGTATCGGATGATTCATGAAATCGAAGGCTTCGGCTTTAAGACGGCCGATCAAATTGCGCTGGCTTACGGCATGGACCGCCAGTCGCCGCAGCGCCTCGGCGCCGGCCTGGCTTACGTCCTCCAGACGATGACCCAGAACGGCCACGTCTGCATTCCCGATGCAGAACTGGTGCGGCGGGCGGCCTTTCTCCTGCAGGCTGATGCCTTAGGTCTCCACGATATCTTACAGGATACGGTCGACATGGGACAATTGCGGACGGCGGACTTCGAAGGTACGGTCTACGTCTATACGCCGGAAGCCTACGAAGAGGAAGAAGCCATTGCCGGTCGGATTCGCGAGATGGCTGCCATGAAGCCTCTTTCCCTTAAAACGCATGTTCAGCTCTTTCTCGACCGATGGCAGGATTCCTGTCATTTTGAACTGGCAGACAAGCAGCGGGAAGCCGTCGAAAAATCCCTCCAGTCGGGGATGACCGTCATTACCGGCGGTCCCGGGACGGGGAAGACGACCGTCGTGCAGACCATCATTCGCCTGGCCGAACAGGAAGGCCTGCGCATCCTGCTCTGTGCGCCGACGGGGAGGGCAGCCAAGCGACTGGCAGAAACGACGCAGCGCAAGGCCAAGACCATTCATCGACTCCTCGTTCCCGACGGATATGTCGGCCGAGTCCAGTCCTTTGAATACAATGAAACGAAGCTATTGCCGGCCGATTTAGTCATCGTCGACGAAGTGTCCATGCTCGACATGGAAATGATGTACCACTTGCTGAATGCCTTGAAGCCCCAATGCCGCTGTATCCTCGTCGGCGATGCTGACCAATTGCCGTCGGTTGGGGCCGGCGCCGTCCTCCATGACGTCATTGCCTCGGAAACGGTTCCCGTCGTCCGCTTAGATACGATTTTTCGCCAAAAAGAAGGGGGCCGCATCGTCACCAACGCCCACCTCATCAACAACGGCCGCCTGCCGGTGGTCAACGAAGACTTGGAATTCCGCTTCGTCGAAATCGAGACCGAAGCCGACGGGGCGACACAGATCGGCGCCTTGTACCGCAGTGAAGTCGAGGAAACGGGCGACGAATTTGCCGTCCAGGTCTTGTCGCCTATGTACAAAGATCCCTGCGGCGTCGACAACCTCAATCAGCTTATTCAGGAACGGCTCAATCCGGCCATTCCGGGGAAGGGCGAATTGAAGGGCCGTCACATGATTTTTCGCGTCGGCGATAAGGTCATGCAGAAGCACAACGATTACGAAAAAGGCGTATTTAACGGCGATATCGGCCAAATCTTTGCCGTACAGCATGACATGGTCTACGTCCGTTACCCTGAGCAGGACGTCAAGTATGAAGGTGCGGAAATCGATGAAATTACTCTGGCCTACGCCATCACCGTCCATAAGAGCCAGGGGAGCGAATACCATACGGTCATCATGGCCCTGGTCAACAGCCATTCCATCATGCTCCAGCGAAATCTCTTCTACACGGCCGTCACCCGGGCTAAACGAAAAGTCATCCTGGTCGGCACCAAAAGGGCCGTCCAAACGGCTGTCCAGAACCAGCGGACGAGCCGGAGATTTACCTTGCTCATTCCGCGGCTCCAAGGAGAGCTGCTTACGTAATATGTTGCGACAGGAGGCATGCCTATGTCACTGCTCACCGTTATTGCCGATCTCTTCTACCCGCCGACCTGTCCGTCCTGCGGCGTCCTCATGAAATGGGACGGCGACTGGTGCCCGTCCTGCCTGGCAGCGGTTTGGCATCCGCGGCGCATCAACCGCTCCCAACAGTTGAAAGCCCTCGATGCCTGTTACTGTTTGGCCGACTACGACGGAGTCATGCGCCGGCTGATTCACGATATTAAATATAAGGGCAGAGAGGGAAAATGCCGGGCCTGCCGGGTGCTTCTGGATCGCTTTCCCTGGCCCGAACGGTTAAAAAACATCGACATGGTCGTTCCCGTCCCCTTGGCGCCGGAGAAACTAAAGCACCGCGGATTCAACCAGGTCGAAAGCCTTTTTAAAGAATGGGCCGACGATCATTATCGCTGGGCCGACCTCCTCCAGCGCCTGCGGCCGACAGAAGCCCAGTGGCACCTTCCCAGAAGTCAGCGCTCCGAAAACGTACACCGAGCCTTCGGCCTTCGCGAAACAGCCGACGTTAGGAATAAACATATCCTCCTTGTAGACGACATCTTCACGACCGGTGCAACCCTCGAGGCCTGTGCCAAAGCCTTGAAGCGAAACGGGGCAGCAGAGGTAATCGGCTTGGTCATGGCCAGCGGGGCCCCGTAATAGGACAATACTGCCTGACTTATTCCTACTCATTCACAATATAAACCGACCTCCTAAGGTTAGATCTTTGGTCTGACTTTAGGAGGTCATTTTTTATACTAAAAAGCGATAACTATATGGATAAGAAACTTGATGGTAAGCCGGTAGATGTTCTTCGGTGTGGTAGAAAGGATTATATGAGTTGCCTTCAATACAGAAATTAAAACGTAAAGAACGGGTACAGTTTGTTAGATGCATATCAACGCTTGCCTTTATATTGAGCTTATCTGTGCACAAACTCTTTTTTTGGCCATGTCATAAATGAACTCCAACGTGGCGGTGTCTTCAGTGAGTTCGTCCATAACTATGTCAGTTCATTATTGATTTGTGAAAATATGCCGATATAGGCTGATGGTTTCAATTTGCTGTAACAGTATTTGATACAGCTCTTTCTCAGAAAGCTCTAAGTGTCCCTGCAAATTTGAGAGTCATTGTTTTATACGGAAGGCAATTTAGCAAATGATTTATCATAGGGAAAATTATCTTCTAAGGTAAGTTGTAACTTGAATTTTTTATCGAGGTCATATACGGCGGGAATCTCGGCTGTCATTCCATTGTATCAAAGTCAATGTAGGTTGAGATAAAGAGGAATTACAGAGAAAAAAACTAGAACTAAAACGAAAAGATAATATCTAAAAAAATCAATTTATGTATTGACATTGGAGATGCTCCAACCTTTATACTCTAGCCATGAAGAAACGAGCGCTCTTTCTGATAGTAGATTATCTGGGTATTATGCCACAAAAGGAGGAAATATATATGTATGAAGCTACAGCCGAATAATTGGAGAAATTTGAAAAAGAACATGAACATTTGAAGACTGTCCTGGACTTAGGTAACGAAGTTCTCTGGCTTACCAAAGACGAATGCATTCAGGCTGGTCCGACTGTTGAAGAAACGTTGGATTTGGTTAAAAAGGCCATGATTGCTCATGGCCGTAATGAATATGAAATGCCTGCTAAGATTGGTATCCATCCGTACGAAGACGTTTTCTTCCATGCTATGCCCGCGTATGTACTGAGCAGTCTTGCTTGCGGTGTAAAATGGATTGAATGCTATCCTCGTAATCCGAAACAATACAATCTTCCCCAAACAACAGGTCTGCAAATCATGAATGATATTGTAACCGGGGTCCCTATCGCTATTATGGATTGCACTTGGCTCACGGCTATGAGAACACCCGCTGTCACGGCTTTGGCTGCAGAAGTACTTCATCCGAACGCAGAAACCTTCGGAATGTTTGGATGCGGTGTTCAAGGTGTAGGCCATGTCCGCTTCGTCGCTAAGACGCTGAAACATTTGAAGAAAATCTATATTTACGATAAATTCCCGGAAATGATGGACCGCCTCATCGATCAGGTTAAAGACGAAGTACATGTTCCTATCGTCAAAGCCTCTAGCATTGAAGAAGTCGTCAAGAGCTGCGAAGTACTGAGCTCGGCTACATTCATCATCCGTGAACCCATGAAATTGGCGAAGAAAGAATGGGTTTCTAAAGGTCAGACGATCCTTCCGTGTGATCTGAACACCTTCTGGGAACCTGAAATAGCTCTCCATGCTGACAAATATTTTGTAGACAGCATTGATGAGCACCAGCTTTTTGAAGGAATGGGTTATTTCCCTGATGGACTGCCGCAGGTTGTCGGCGAAACAGGGGAAATCCTTGCCGGTTTGAACGAAGGGCGTACGAATGCTGATGAACTCATCGTTTGCAGCAACATAGGCATCTCGACTAATGATATCGCCATGGGGCAGGCTATCTTTGCCAACGCAATCAAAAACGGTATCGGCAAAAAGCTGAAATTATAATATTACAAGGGTGACTCGAAAAGAGGGCGAAGAGGCGGTGTCTCTTCGCCCTCTTTTCAGCACTTTTGCTGAGGAGAACAGAGAAAAAAGCATACTATAAATAGAAATTGCAACGGTGTAAATATAAAAATGGAATTTCATAATCGTGAAAATATGTATTCGAATGGAGGCGTATGAGCATGAATAAGAGCTTTTTGGGACAGGTTTATATTTTTGTCGGTTCCAGTTTGGGCTATCTCATTGGTGGTGGGTTCATGAGTGGGCAGGAAGCCTTGCAATATTATGTGCCTTTTGGTTATTATGGCGTATTTACGGCATTGACGTTCAGTACGATTATTATTCTTGTTAATTTGGGCTTTATTTACGCTGGTAAGTATGGTCATTGTAAGAAAGGGAATGAGGTCTATTCGTTCTTCTGCGGCTCTTTCATGGCCAGGGTGTTGGAGTGGTTTTCTGTTGCCTTTTGCTTCAGTATGTTTGTTGCGGAGATTGCAGCCGGCGGCTCTGTTTTGCATGAGCAATATGGACTGCCCTTGGTGGTGGGGGCTATTTTTACGGTAGTAATCACAGCCGTAACTGTTTCGATTGGCTTGAATTCCGTATTGAAATCTCTCGGTGTCATCATGCCGTTCTTGACACTTTTTGTTATTGTTATCGCGTCCGTTACGGTATATAGTAATTTTTCTACTATCCCTGATAATGTGGTGGCGGTGGAAACCCATCAGTATAATCTGCTTCAAGTGGCACCGAATTGGTTTCTTTCCGGGCTTGGTCTGGTAGGACTTATGGTCCTTTTCTTATCTTCCTTCTCCGCTGACTTGGCGACGAAGTTTCCTATCAAGCCGCTCATGATTGGTCAGAGTATCGGCCTTTTCTTGTACGGTTTGCTCGACATGTTTTCGGCATACCCGATTCTTTCGACAATCGATACAATTCTTGATAAACAGATTATCAATTTGTATTTGGCCCAATCTGTTTGGGCGCCTTTAGGAATGGCCTTCGGCGTTCTTATCTTCTTCGCTATTTATACGATTTGTACGCCTTTGGTTTATGTTCTGGGAGCTAAGTTTGCGACGGAAGGTACGAAAAAACATAAAATCATCATTTGGGGCGTTTCCTTTGCAGCTCTCTGGGGGGCTGTAGTCTTTCCGTTCAATCAAATTATCAATATCGTCTATATCGTCAGTGGTTACGTTGGTATCTTTATCGTTCTATTGATGATTGTCAAATTTGTACGTATTCTGTTGGCCCGGAGAAGAATGTTGGCAAACGAACAACGTGGTAAAGAAATTATTTAACTTGCTCTTGATAATCGCCCGATTTATGCGTATCCTGTTAGTATGCAGAATAATGCCGGCAAACGACCAAGACGGAGAAAACTTATTTTACTTATAACTTAGTGGATTCTTTTCCGTAATGCCATATAGACGCAGCCTTCCGATTGGTATTGCATTTGCTTTCCTTATGCAACATTGCTATACCAGACAGATGGAAGGGCGAAAAGAAGGAGAAAACACATAATGGAAAAAAGATATTTAGTCGGTGAAGTCAGTGCGATTACAGGAATATCGAAAGATACGTTGCGTTTTTATGACAAAACTGGCCTTTTCAAGCCATCTTATGTCGATCAGAAAAATAAATACCGTTATTATTCATACGATCAATTTTGGCAGCTCGACATCATTACTTGTTGCCGAAACCTGCACATGCCCTTAGAGTCTATCCGTGTGATTCTCGATTCTGAAAATAATGAAAATGTTTTGAATCAACTCTTAATGCAACAGCAGGAAGCAATACGGCTGAGCCAGTATTACAGCCGCATTGCTTCGGATATTGATTGGTACAGATTTCAGGCCCAGCGTATTCAGAACGTAAAAGGCCAGGGGCAGGTATATGTCAAGGATTTTCCTGAGCGGACTGTTCTTTATGGTAAAAACACGGAAGATATGCGTGCTTATCATTTGAAGTTGCAAGAAGCCTGTGTGGCCTCCTTGGGACCCAATCGCTCTGTACGCCGAAGCTATGGTTTTCTTTTGGATTTACCGGCCATGGCAGAGCAACATTTTGTCAAACAAGGAGAGTTTGTCAGCTTTGACTGGGCCCTGGAGCAGGATATTGCGGCTGAATATAAGCTTACGATTCCTAAGGGTACCTATGCTTGCACCCCTGTCTACGTAAAAAATAATCATGCTGATTTTTCTGGACTATTGGGCTGGCTGCGGCAGCATCATATAGAACCGCAATATAGCATTGCTGATGAAGTGGGGCTGCAGTTATTCGATTATTTGGAACATGGCTATTGGTGTGAGGTTAAGGTCCTCATTTCCTGAGATAGAACTATCAGACGGGAACGCCTAGGGGCCATGACGGCAGGAACCTCGGTATCGGAGAAACTGTTGATGTGAATGGAAGGAGCAGAAATGAGAGCTATGTAAAATCTGTTCTCTTTTAGGACTAAATTTTTTTAACTAGCATGATTTTATTGGGAAGTATTGTTTATCCTGCTTTGCTTGTGATGCATAGGGGGGGGCAAATGCTCTGCTATCGTTTCATTGTATCAAAGTTGTATATCTTTGAGACGACATCTTCACGACCGGTGCAACCCTCGAGGCCTGCGCCAAAGCCTTGAAGCGAAACGGGGCAGCAGAGGTAATCGGCTTGGTCATGGCCAGCGGGGCCCCGTAATAGGACAATACTGCCTGACTTATTCCTACTCGTTCACAATATAAACCGACCTCCTAAGGTTAGATCTTTGGTCTGACTTTAGGAGGTCTATTTTATGCTATAAATCTGAACCTATACGGATACGCATCTTGATGGAAGTTGGCAGTGGTTTTCCCGTAGGGAGAAAGAGTATATGGATGACCCTTAAAGATGAAAAATTAAAAAATTAGTATAAAGAATTTTTTTCTTCTAATAAATAGTGAATAAATTTTTTACTCGCTTGTGGCAGTGTGTTTTTATCTTTTGTGATAATACTCATAGTTCTGATGATTACAGGGTCAATGGGGAGTGCCACTACCTCATAACTTGTCTTGCGCAGTACAAGTTCAGTCAAGATAGAAATGCCTAACCCTTGCTCTACCATAGACAGGATAGAATAATCGTCATGGACACGTAGTTTGATATTTGGAGTGATACCTATCGCATGAAAAGCCTCTAAAGGTTCACTATATGCGCCTTCCTCCAGTAACAAAAACGGTTCATTCGCTAAGTCCTTAAGGGACAGGGACTGTTTTTCAGACAAGGGATGATATTTCGGAAGTACTGCACGAAATTCACCGGACTTGATGAACGTGGTTTCCATTCCTTTGACGGCGTTAGGATTCACAAAGCCAAAGTCTACTGCCCCAGTACGTACCCATTCTGAGATGCTCGTATAGTCACCTTGGTGTAACACAATCTGAATATTCGGATATTTTTGCCAAAATCTACGAATGATGCCAGGCAACCAGTGACAAGATACGCTGGAAACCGTTCCGATACGCACGATGCCGGAATCCAGTCCTCGGATTTCATCTGCTGTGTGGCGCATGGTCTGGTATTGTATCACTGCGTTTTGTATGGATGGATACAACCTTTCTCCCTCTGGTGTTAGGCGAATACCATAACGGGAACGATATAGAATTTTGATGGACAACTCTTTTTCCAGTGAAGCAATCATTTGACTGAGAGCCGGCTGGGTGTAACCCAAAAGGTCAGCCGCTTTTGTAAAACTACCAACCTCAATTATTTTCAAAAGAGCAATGTATCTCTGCATTCTTCAAATAATCCTTTTGCATATTATAATAATAAACATCGATTTTACTTATTTATATCCCTGAGTATATAATAATATCATACAAAACACAAGCATTGGAGGAATTCCTTATGGATATGAGTAAGTTTCTAGTGGATGCCTATTTCACCCAATATGAATCGAAATCTAAATACATGATGGGGAGTTCCGACCCGGAATCCCTATCGCTGAAGGACGTCGTGTCCGACCTTTCCGACTATGCAGATGAGCCACTGGGCTATGCACTGGGAAAGGGATATCTGCTACTACGAGAGCAACTGTCTGCACTCTATGAAAACGTCACACCTGACCAAATTGCTGTCATGAACGGTGGCGAGGAAACCATCTATGTCACGATGCGTGCGCTGTTGAAACCAGGTGACGAAATCGTAGTACAAACACCCTCATATCAGTCTCTTTCCGTCATCGCAAAGGAGATTGGGTGCTCTATTATCGAATATCGCCCTAGTTTTGAGCAAAACTGGGAATTTGACTTGGAAACGCTGAAAACAAAAATCACTAAACAGACTCGGCTGCTGATTTTGAATTATCCCCATAACCCAACAGGCGCCTGCTTAACAGACCGTGAAATGGCTTCTATTGCAGCGTTGTGTCGTGAGTATAATCTCTATTTGATAGCCGATGAGGTATATCGTTTTCTCCGTATGGAGGAAAGTTGTTCGGATGCCTCATTTGCAGATTTGTATGAAAATTCGGTTGTTCTAGGCAGTTTTTCTAAAACCTTTGCGGCTCCTGGACTGCGGCTGGGGTGGATAGCGACCAAAAATCCGGGACTCATGCATAGATTACTGGATTACCGCCATTTTACCAGCACGTGCTCCAATCTGCCGTGTCAATGGATTGCAAGGGAGCTGCTGAATAAACGAGATGCTATCATACAGCGTAATAATGCCCTTGTCCATCGCAATGCCGAGCTATTGGCGCTGTTTGTGAAGCAACACGAAAAAATATTCTCCTATGTTCCACCTAAGGGGGCCACCATGGCATATGTGAAATTAAAGGGAAAGCAAAGTGCAATGGCATTCTGTATGGAAATTTTGGAGAATACCGGCGTGCTGATTGTTCCTTCTTCGGTGCTGGAAAAATCGGATGAATATCTTCGTATCGGCCTGTGCCGTAAGAGTTTCCCAAAGTGCATTCAATTGGTCAGTGAATACCTTTTCAATCGAAAAAAATAAGGAGGCAATTATGAAACAATATGTAGTGGATGCGTTTACAGAAAAAATTTTTACAGGCAACCCTGCCGCTGTCTGTGTGATGGATACGTGGTTAAATGATCAGATTATGCAGAGTATTGCCGTTGAAAATAATCTCTCTGAAACAGCTTTTGCTGTAAAAGAAGGAGCGGTTTATCATCTGCGATGGTTTACTCCCGGCGGTGAGGTAGAACTGTGCGGCCACGCAACGCTGGCTACGGCTTATGTCATTACTCGTTTTGTAGAGCCCAAACTGAAAACAGTGACCTTCCATACACTTAGCGGCATTCTGACCGTAGAAAAACAAGATGATTTGCTAGTGATGAATTTTCCATCTTTTCAGTTGCAGCCGGTTCCCGTCACGGAACAAATGACAGCGGCTTTGGGAGTAAAACCTGTTGAGGCTTACTGTGGGGCTGATATGGTATGCGTTTTAGAAAATGAGGAGCAGGTTAAACATGTTCACCCGAATCAAGATTTGATTCGACAGATGGAGGGGGTTTGTTTGCACATCACCGCCCTCGGTAATGAGTATGATTGCGTAACACGCTCCTTTGCGCCAAAATGCAATGTAGCAGAAGATCCCGTCTGTGGACGTGGGCATTGCCATGTCATTCCTTACTGGGCGGATAGAACCGGAAAAACGGAATTTATCGCATATCAGGCATCCGCACGTGGAGGGGTGCTGTATTGCAGCTATGCCGGAGAACACACGGTAATACGCGGTAGAGCAGCACTATTTGCGGAGGCGGAGCTTTTTGTGTAAAACATATTGCGAAAAAGTACACCGAATAAATAACGAATCGGATCCGATACAGAAAGTTCTTTTTTGGGATGTTCATAATTTGTACCGGCCAAACCTGGTAATTGTATAGCCGTGAACACAGGATGTTCCAAACCTCTGTAATCCTTTTATTATATTGAAGACAAATACCTTTGGTTAAGCTCTACTTGTGACCGGTCGGGCCTTTAAAATCTGTTCCAAAGCCTTGAAGCGAAAGGGTGCTGCAGAGGTAATCGGCTTGGTCATGGCCAGTGGGGCACCGTAATAGGAATTTATAATAATATAGGCACGGTATCTGCGTATATTCGCATAAATTAACCGACCGCCTAAGGTTAGATCGTTGGTCTGACTTTAGGCGGTCGGTTTTGTTTTGCTGCAATGATGATATTGAAGGCGGGGACTTATATCTTGATGGAAGGGAGATTTTGAGGCCGATTATTTTTCGGACAAGTCCATCACTTTTTCTTTTAATAATCGGGCGGCTTCTGAAAAGAGTTGATTCTTTTTCCAGATAAAGAAGATGCGGCAGATGTTTTGGGGATCTAACGGCCGGAATACGAGATTTCCGTCTTTCGGGAGTTGGATGAGGCGATCCAGGCACAGCACGTAGCCGACGCCTTCCTCGGCTAAGAGAGAGGCGTTGTAAATCAGGGTGTACGTGGCGATGATATTGAATTCGCTTTCATCCTTGTCAAACCATAGGCTAAGTTCCCTTGCGGTAAGGGCCTGTCGGGAAGCGATTAAGGGGAGTCCTTCCAGGTCAGCGGCTCGAATGGTCGTGTGTGCGGCCAGCGGGCTGTCTTTTCGCATCAGTACACCCCAGACATCTTCGTGGGCCAGCTCGATATGGGGATAGTCCTGTGGGGCCTCAGGCTGTATCAATACGCCAAAATCCAAGGTCCCTCTCTTTAGCTGCTCTTTTACGACCATGCCGTCCATGCTTTGAAACTGATAGTGGATGTTGGGATACTCTTTTCGTAAAGACTGGATTGCGCGGGCTACGACCCTCATGCCGGCTGTTTCGCCGCAGCCGATGCGGACGCTGCCGCTTACGCCTTCTTGCGCATGGGACAGTTCATCTACGGTTTTATCGACGAGCTGAGCAATTTCTTCAGCTCGTTTTTTGAGCAGGAAACCGGCCTCTGTCAGCGTAGTGTTCCGATTGCCCCGGACTAAGAGCTTCACGCCGAGTTCTTCTTCTAAATCCATGAGCTGCCGGGACAATGCCGGTTGGGACACGTGCATGGCTTCTGCGGCGTGAGAGATATTTTCCGTTCTGGCGACTGCCAAAAAGTATTTTAGGACACGAAATTCCATTTCCATCACCTCTGCTACCATTATAACAGAGTCAGATATGTAATCCAATTATGTCCAGATAAATGTTATAGGTATTAGTTATTTTCAGTTTTCTGTGATATCCTTAATCCATCAACGAGAAAGGAGTGATGCTTTGCAAGTGAACAAGCGTCTTTTGATATTTATTCTAATGGTAGGGGTGTTCGGCATCCTTAATACGGAGATGGGCTTTATCGGGATTCTGCCTTATATTGCGCAGCGTTACGATGTGACGATCGTCCACGCCGGGCTGCTCATCAGCCTCTTTGCTTTGGGCGTGGCCCTTTCCGGCCCCGTTATGCCTCTTATTTTCTCCCGGTTTAACCGCAAGTATGTCATGCTGTTGGTGCTGGGACTCTTTACGATATGCAATACCATTTCTGTTTTTGCTGAGAATTTCAATCTGCTTTTGGCCGTGCGGGTCATTCCTGCTTTTTTCCATCCGGTCTACTGCTCCATGGCTTTTACGATGGCAGCGGAAGTGGCCGGTGTGAAAGCGGCGCCGAAGGCGGTGGCAAAAATAAACATCGGTGTGTCGGCGGGCATGGTCGTCGGCGTCCCGATCAGTAATTTCCTGGCGGAACATATTTCTTTATCCGTTTCCATGTCTTTCTTTGCCCTTACGACGTTTTTCGTCATGATGGCGACGGCCTTCTTTATTCCTTCCATGCCGGCAGAAGGGCGGTTGTCTTATGGAGAACAGTTGGCTGTGTTGAAAAAGCCCATGGTTTGGGCCTCTATTTTTGCTATCCTCTTCCTGAACGGATCGGTCTTTGGCGTTTTCAATTACTGGGCAGCCTACTTGGCCAATGTCGTCGGGCTGGCACCGAACCTTGTCAGTTTGCTCCTGTTTGGCTACGGCCTTTGCAACATCTTTGGCAGCATGGCGGCCGGACACCTTCTTTCCAGCCGGGCCGAAGATACGGTGAAATTTTTTCCCTTCTTGCTGGGAGCTGTGTATCTCCTGTTCCTTACGGGAGGGGACGGCGGATTTCTGGTGGCCGTCCTTACGATTTTCTGGGGAGTCCTGGCCGGTATCAACGCCAACATCAACCAATTCTGGCTCTCCCACGCGGCGCCGGAGGCCCCTGATTTTGCCAACGGCCTCTTCCTTACGGCCGTTAATCTCGGAACCATGGCAGCTACGACGGTAAGCGGCATGTTTATTGATTCTTTTGGCACGAAATTCGTCATTTACGGAGGCTTGCTTTTTCTGGCTGCAGCCGCCCTCCTTTTTTGGGGGCAATGCCGGAAGCGCCGTATGAATCCGGTCATAGGAATCGATGTATCATAAACACAGACATAATTAAAAAACATGACAAAATATAATATAAATGTATTTGTTATGTTATGATGGCTCCCCTTATAATGGAGTCAGGATATCCCATTTGAATAATAAATGAAGCATAAAACTAACTTTTGATGATAAAGGAGACAAGACTATGTTGAAAAAAGTAATTCAAACGACTTCGATGGCAGCTCTGTTGGCTGCTGCTATTACGGCTACTTCTTTGGCAGCCTTACCTGACAATGCGACTGCTGTTTCTGTACCGGGCCAAACGATCCAGTTGGAACAGAAATGGGATAAGATATTTCCCCAGTCTGATAAGGTGGATCACCGCAAAGTAACCTTTAAAAACCGCTATGGATTTACCCTGGTAGGGGATTTGTATGTGCCGAAAAACGCCCAAGGGAAATTAGCCGCCATTGCCGTAAGCGGGCCTTTCGGCGCTGTAAAAGAACAGGTCAGCGGTCTCTATGCACAGACCTTGGCAGAACGCGGTTTTGTGACACTGGCTTTTGATCCTTCCTTTACCGGTGAAAGCTCCGGCAATCCGCGCAATACGGCATCGTCCGATATTAACACAGAAGATTTCAGCGCTGCGGTAGATTATCTGGGATCCTTGGATATGGTAGACCGTGACAAGATGGGTATCTTGGGCGTTTGCGGTTGGGGCGGCTTTGCCTTGAATGATGCCATTCAGGATACTCGCGTCAAAGCCGTTGCTGTCAGCACGATGTATAATATGACTCAGGTCATGGCCAATGGCTATGAAATTACGATGGATCCCCAAGGGCAATACGATCGTGTAGCTCCGCAGAGTGCAGACGCACGGTACCAGATGAAAGAACAACTGAATAATGCTCGCTGGGAAAGCTCGAAATATGATTATACCGATTTAGCTCCGGCCAATAATCTGGACCCGGAAAAAGATATTACGTCGGAAACGCCGAAATTTATCGCCGAATATGCTGATTTCTATCGGACAAGCCGCGGCTATCATCCGCGTTCGGTAAACTCTAACCCCAATGGTTCCTGGACGACGCTCATGCCTCTGGGCCTCATCAATATGCCCATCATGGAATACGCCAAAGAAATGCGTACGCCGACGCTGATTGTGGCCGGTGAAAAAGCCCATTCCCGTTATTTCAGCGAAGATGCTTATAAGGCCGTCGGTTCAAAGGATAAGGAACTCTATATCGTTCCCGGTGCCAACCATACGGACCTCTATGATAATACCGAGAAAATCCCCTTTGATAAATTCGAACAGTTCTTCAAAGATCATTTAAAATAATAGTACCGTACGTGAAAGGCCTGATTTCCAGAAGTCAGGCCTTTTTTTGCGCAGGCGTACTTTGCTGGGACGGTGTATCCGTAATGGAATACCTATCTTCTTTCCTTTTAAGGAGTTTTAGGGCTATGGCGACAATCGTTCGTTCTATACTATACGCCGCTAACCTATTTCACCATAAGGATTTCCTTCTGAAAAGGGGAGGTTACGGTATGCCGGAATGGTATCTGTTGTCGAAAGAGGGGAAACTTAGTATAATGAAATTGAAAAGAAAGGTGATGCTTAAATGTCTACGAATGGACAGAGTACCGTGGCGCAACAGGCCAAACGCCATCAGCGGGCATTAAACATTATCAAGCGATGGCGGCTTATGGATGACGATTTCATGAAGCGTTGCTTCAAGGATAATATTCCGGCTGTCGAATGTATCTTGCGTATCATCATGGAAAAGCCTGATTTACAGGTAGAAACGGTGCAGATTGAGGATACGATCCCAAATCTTTCCGGCCATGGGATACGGATGGATGTACATGCGACTGATTCGACAGGAACGGAATACGATATCGAAGTGCAGCGTGCCGATAAAGGTGCGGGGACGAAGCGTGCCCGTTTCAATAGCAGCCTGCTCGATCTCAACAGCCTGAGAAAGGGCAGCGACTATGAAAAACTGCCGGAAAGCTACGTCATCTTTATTACCGAAAACGATGTCTGGCAGCATGGTTTGGCCCGCTACCATGTCAACCGAATCATCGAAGAATTGGATCGACCGTTTGAGGACGGCAGTCACATCATCTACGTCAATGGCGATTATAAGGGGAATGATGACATCGGCAAGTTGATGAACGATTTTCGCAGTGAGAACGTAGAAGACATGATGTTGGAACCGTTGAAAGAAACGGTCCATCGTTACAAAAATAACCCGGAGGAGGTGGCGGTTATGTGCGCAGAACTTGAAAAATGGAGCCTTGAAGAACGTCAGGAAGGACGTCAAGAAGGACGTCAAGAAGGCTTACAGGCAGGACGCCAAGAAGGCGAAAGCAGGCTTACGACGCTATTGAAGATGCTGAAAGCCGATGGCCGTCTGCAGGATCTGGAATTGGCTATTGACGATGAAAAGGCCAGAGAAAAACTGTATCAGGAATACCATATTAGTTGAAATAGGAATCATAGTACAGCCGGTTACGTTTGGTGACGCAGCCGGCTGTTTTTCTAGAACTGTCTATAGAGTTTCAACCATCCGAGAAAAGGAAGCGATTATGAAAAATTGCCGGAAAGCTACGTCATCTTTATTACCGAAAACGATGTTTGGCAGCATGGCTTGGCCCGCTACCGTGTCAACCGGATCATCGAAGAATTGAATCGACCGTTTGAGGACGGCAGTCACATCATTTACGTCAATGGCGATTATAAGGGAAATGATGATATCGGCAAGTTGATGAACGATTTTCGCAGTGAGAACGTAGAAGACCTGATGTTGGAACCTTTGAAAGAAACGGTCCATCGTTACAAAAATAACCCGGAGGAGGTGGCGGTTATGTGCGCAGAACTTGAAAAATGGAGTCTGGAAGAACGTCAGGAAGGGCGTCGAGAAGGCGAAAGCCGGCTTACGACGCTGTTGAAACTGCTGAAAGCCGATGGCCGTCTGCAGGATCTGGAATTGGCTATCGACGATGAAAAGACCAGAGAAAAACTGTATCAAGAATATCATATTAATTGAAGGTCGAGTTATAGTACAGCCGCTGAAAGAAACGGTCCATCGTTACAAAAACAACCCGGAGGAGGTGGCGGTTATGTGCGCAGAACTTGAAAAATGGAGCCTTGAAGAACGTCAGGAAGGGCGTCGAGAAGGCGAAAGCCGGCTTACGACGCTATTGAAATTGCTGAAAGCCGATGGCCGTCTGCAGGATTTGGAATTGGCCATTGACGATGAAAAAGCGAGAGAAAAATTGTATCAGGAATATCATATTAATTGAATAATAGTACAGCCGGCTACGTTTTGTGATGCTGCCGGCTGGTTACATGCTGAAAAGCCTGACTTCTTGTAACAAGAAATCAGGCTTTTCGTTCCGTTGAAGTATTATTTTGCGTCAATCCTCTTCTTCCTTAGGCTCTGTCCGTTTCGGACCGGGATCGGCGACGAGGGTGCTGTCGGCAATGGGATCCGTCGGCGCTGCAGGGGTATCTCCGACAGGTGTCTCACCATGACCTCCGGAAGTGTGGCCGGAGACGGATTGGCCGTGATAGGAATAGTTGTTGGTGACGATGCCGTCGGGATTGGTCGCTTCGTAGCCTCTGACGTGATGCATGGTGCCGTCCGGTCCGGTGCGGTAATAGTCGTGGGTATAGTGATGTCCCGGCGCTGGCGGAACCGCCTCGGTACCGCCGTGAATATCGCCGCCGTGGTGGGCCGTATCGACGGCCGTGTCGGCAGCATCGGCGATGGCGTCAAAGCCGCCGAAGGCCTTGATGAAGGGCAGGCAGAGGAGGATGATGAGCAGCGGGGCGACGCCCATGATGGGAAGGGCCCGTTCCAGGGTGTAATGATGATTGTAAAGCCAAATCAGGATGAGGTGGAAACCGACGGCTGCGACGAAACCCGTGAGCAGGGCCGGAATCGTTTCGACGGTCGTGCTGCGAAGAACGGCAAAGTAGAAGCCGACGCCGTACATGTAGAATCCGGCCAGGACGGCCCGCCAATGGGCCACAATATATTTCAGGCGCAGGCAGAAGATGACCACCATGATAATAAAGGCGACGGGCGCTAAAAAGGGGAAGATACTGATGAGGAGCACCGTAATGGCTGCCGTAATGACGATGTACATGATGCGCCGCCAAGTAAAAGCGATGAATAAGACGATGACGGCTATGATGGACGGGATTTCAAAATCACGGGTCATCATATTGATGAAAACATAAAGCCAGGTAATGAGTAAAATAGTCAAGTGAGGTACACGGTCCGCGCGTTGGGGGGCCAGGGTCAACATCATCACATCCTTTGGAAAATTTACTTATCAATAAGCTTCATAATTACATTTAATTATACCATATATTGAATGATAGAACACCTGGCAGATCGTTGCTTTTGTCGGCGTTTTACTCGTGGAAAATGAGGGATGTTCCTTTTCAATCAAGGTGCAGGACGATAAAAAGCGCCGCCGGTATGACAGGAGTCTGTCGCCGACGGCGCTTGCATATACCTTTGTATCAGCCTAAGATTTCAATAAAGGCCTTGACCACTTCCGGGTCGAAGAGGAGGCCCGACGAACTGAAGAGTTCGCGGACGGCCTGTTTTTTCGTTTTCGCCCAAAATTCTGTCGACGGGTTGATGATCATGTCGTAGTAGTCGGCCACGGCGATGATCCGCGCCCCTAAGGGGATATTGGCTCCGCGCAGGTGTTTGGGAAAGCCGGAACCGTCCCAGTGCTCATGGTGATAGCGGATGTAAGGGACGATGTCCTGGCAGCAGGGGATGTTTTCCAACATATTGCCGCCGGACGCTGCATGGCGCTTGTACTGTGCCATTTCCGAGCGGTTGAGATAGGGTATCTTGACTAAAAGCGTATTAGATACGACCAAAAGACCGACGTCATGGAGCAGAGCCGCATATTTTATCTGTTCGATTTCGCTCTTGGGAAGCATGAGCTTGGCGGCGATACTGACGCTGTAGTTGGCAACTTGCAGGGAGTGCATATATAAGCGCTGACTCTTTAACTGTATGAAGTTGAGCAACTCTGCCGTAATGCCGTCCAGTGACGTCATTTCTTCACGGGCAATGCCCGCTGCTTGATTTAACGATACCATATACATGACAAACAAACCCTTTCATCTGCAACCATACTATTCGTTCGTCGTCCGATTCGACTGGCGTACTTTTTTTGGATGACGAAGGATATTGAACATTTTGGCACTCGTTTTTTTGATGCGCGCGCCTGTATTTTTCATACGCCGTGCTGTCGTAATCTTGGACTTGCGTTTCGGGCGCATGTCGCGGATTGAGCCGAAATCACCGCGGCGGATACTCGTCGCCTTGATGCGGTCGGAACGGAGGTTTACTTTTAATGCGTTCATGATTTGGCTCGTCTTAAGGTCGATGTTAAAACTGTAGATATCTACTGCCACGTAGGAGAGGAGAGGATAGGCGTGGATGCTGATATGGGCGTTGCCCGAGACAGCCATGCACGTCAGTTCGTCATCAATATGGAAGAAGGTAATGCCCTCAGCAGGTGCGCCGACCAAATGGAATGCGCGTTCTACCAAGGGCTGCAAGTCTTCGGCTTCGGTGAAAGAAGCTTTGCAGTTATAAAAATCGATCAGTACATGATTTCCTAATGTATTATTCATAAATCTCCACCCGTTACTTAGTTACAATTAATTATATACTGTTTTTGGGAACTTGTAAACTAAAAAGGGCCTCATGGGATATGTTAAAACCCCATGAGGCTCGTTTTAGTTATGCTTTGTGCTCACGAATGGGCGTGAAGGTAAAATCCGTTCCGTCAAAGCCGATGCTGACCGTATCGCCTTCGCGGATGGTGCCGGCGATGATGCTGCGGCTCAAGGACGTTTCGACGGTATGGGTGATCAAGCGGCGCAGGGGACGGGCACCGAACTGAGGATTGAATCCTTTGTCGGCCAGTTCCTGCAGGGCTTCATCCGTCCAGGTGAGTTTGATCTTAATCTGTTTTTCCAGACGCTGACCGAGGCGTTCCAAGAGGATGGCTGCGATACTCTGTACCTGGTCTTTCTGCAGGGCCTTGAAGACGACGATGTCGTCGACACGGTTGAGGAATTCCGGACGGAAGTACTGTTTGAGCAGGTCGCGGACTTTCTGGTTGGCCTGTTCGTAGTCCGGCGTTTCCAAAATTTCATGAGAACCGAGGTTACTGGTCATGATGATAATGGTGTTCTTGAAGTTGACGACCCGGCCCTTGCCGTCGGTCAGGCGGCCGTCATCGAGGATTTGCAGGAGGACGTTGAAGATGTCGGGATGAGCCTTTTCGATTTCGTCGAGGAGGATGACGCTGTAGGGACGGCGGCGAACGGCTTCGGTGAGCTGACCGCCTTCGTCATAACCGACGTATCCCGGAGGCGCCCCGATCAGGCGCGAGACGGTGTGCTTTTCCATGTATTCCGACATGTCGATGCGGATGATGTTCCGTTCGTCATCGAAGAGGGATTCCGCTAAGGTCTTGGCAAGTTCCGTCTTGCCGACGCCGGTCGGCCCCAGGAAAATGAAGGAACCGATGGGACGGTTCGGGTCTTTGATGCCGGCCCGGGCGCGGATGATGGCGTCACTGACGACGCGGACGGCTTCGTCCTGGCCGACGACGCGTTCATGGAGCGTTTCGTCGAGGTGAAGCAGTTTTTCCCGTTCGCCGGTCATCATCTTAGTGACGGGAATCCCCGTCCAGCGGCTGACGACTTGGGCGATGTCTTCTTCGCCGACTTCTTCTTTCAGGAGCTGTGAATCCTGTTTTTGGGCCAGGTGAGCTTCCTGTTCGGCCAGCTGTTTTTCCAGTTCCGGCAGTTTGCCGTACTTCAGTTCAGA
Organism: Megasphaera sp. UBA1696; assembly: GCA_002319965.1. Taxonomy (GTDB): domain Bacteria; phylum Bacillota; class Negativicutes; order Veillonellales; family Megasphaeraceae; genus Megasphaera. Next base: position 62,991 of record DCJQ01000025.1, on the reverse strand, counting down.
CGCTTTCGCTAAGTCGTAGTTGCGTTCGGCCTGAGCCATTTCGCCTTTGACGGCGTCGATTTCTTTTTTCAGTTCCTGTGTGTGCAGGATGGATTGTTTTTCCGTATCCCATTGGGATTTGAGCTGATTTTCCTTTTCTTTCAATTCCTGCTTCATGGCTGTGATCTTAGCCAGTCTTTCTTTGGAAGCGTCGTCCGTTTCCTTAGTGAGGGACTGTTCTTCGATTTCAAGCTGCATGATCTTATGGCTCAATTCGTCGATCGGCGTCGGCATGGATTCGATTTCCGTGCGCAGCTTGGCGGCTGCTTCGTCGACGAGGTCGATGGCCTTGTCGGGCAGGAAGCGGTCCGAGATGTAGCGGTCCGAGAGGACGGCAGCTGCAACCAGGGCCTTATCACGGATGCGGACGCCGTGATGAACTTCATAGCGTTCTTTCAGGCCGCGGAGAATGGTAATCGTATCTTCGACGGACGGCTGGTCGACCATGACCGGCTGGAAACGCCGTTCGAGGGCGGCGTCCTTTTCGATGTATTTCTGATATTCGTTGAGAGTCGTAGCGCCGATGCAGCGCAGGTCGCCGCGGGCCAGCATCGGTTTCAGGATATTGCCGGCGTCCATCGATCCTTCGGACGCGCCGGCGCCGACGACGGTGTGGATTTCATCGATGAAGAGGAGAATCTGACCGTCTGATTTGGCGATTTCATTGAGGACGGATTTCAGTCGTTCTTCAAATTCGCCGCGGTACTTGGCCCCGGCGATGAGGGAACCCATGTCGAGGGAGTAGAGGGTCTTGTTCTTCAGCGATTCCGGAATGTCGCCGCTGACGATGCGGCGGGCCAACCCTTCGACGATGGCCGTTTTGCCGACGCCCGGTTCCCCGATGAGTACCGGGTTGTTCTTGCGGCGCCGCGACAAGATTTCGATAGTCCGGCGGATTTCGTCGTCACGGCCGATGACCGGGTCGAGCTTGTTTTGACGGGCAGCTGCCGTCAGGTCGCGGCCGTATTTTTCCAGGGCCTTGTAGTTGCCTTCGGGATTGTCGGTGTTGACGTTGGCCTTGCGGTTGGCCTTGATGGTACTCATGATCTTGTCCTGGTGCAGGCCGAATTCACGGCACAGTTCCTGGACGTCGCTGCTGCTTTCACTGACGATACCGAGGAGCAGGTGTTCCGTGCTGATATAGTCATCGTGCATGGAGTCGGCTAATTGCTGGGCTTTGCCGATGACCCGGACCATTTCCGTCGACATCGACATCTGGCTCGAGCCCTGGACGGAGGGGATTTTCTTCAGCAGCTGTTCCAACCGTGCCTGGAGCATGGGGACGTCGGTCTGACATTCCGTAAGGATGGTGCTCAGCAGGCCTTCCGGCTCTTTAAGCAGGCCCATGAGCATGTGGACCGAAGAAATTTCTTGGTTATAATGGAGAGCGGCAATCTGCTGGGCAGACTGGAAGGCTTCCATGACTTTCTGTGTATATTTTTCGTTTCCCATAAGTAAGACCTCCTTATTATGGCGATTGTATTCAGGATTAGGAGCTTTTCGCTAGCTTCTAGTATCATTATAGCTGTAAAAGTCAAAAAGTCAATATGTCAAAAAGAAAAAATTGTAAATGTTTTGGAAAAGACTTTGTTGACAGCCTTCGGCCTTTCCCCTACAATCGAGGCAGTATAAAGATTGTCCTCCGTCAAGGGAGACAGATGAAAGGAGTCCGACGATGGACGAAAGAGAACGACTGGCCTTTCGCGGCGATGCAGCCGCCCAATGTGCCATGGGAGACGATTATTTCTTTGACGCTTTTGACGCCGATATAGAAGATAAAGATGATTTATATAAGAAGGCTTTTTACTGGTACAGTCGATCGGCTAAGGGCGGCCATGCTGCCGGTCAGTATAACTTGGGCTATCAGTATGAGCATGGGTTAGGCACGGAGCGCGATATCGAACAGGCTGTCCTTTGGTACGGTGCGGCAGCCAGCCGGGGTTATGGGGCGGCTGAGAATAATTTAGGCCATCTCTATGAAACAGGGGAGGATCTCCCTCAGGATTACGAAAAGGCCTTGTATTGGTATCGGCGGGCGGCTGAACACGATGACGACGACGGCCAGTGCAATGCGGCCATCATGTATCAGTTCGGCTACACCGGGGAACCGGATTATGAAAAAGCCGCCTATTGGTATGCCAAGGCGGCGGATCAGGGAAATGTCATTGCCGGAAACAATCTCGGCTATCTCTATGAAAAGGGGTACGGCGTTCCTCAAGACTGGGAACTGGCTGCGCACTGGTACTATGAAGCGGCCATGGCCGGTGACGGGCCGGCGCAGAACAACTTGGGTGTCCTCTACCGCGACGGCCACGGTGTCGCCCATGACAGCATTCAGGCTGCCTATTGGTTTGCCCAGTCTGCCGCATCCGGCTATAAAGAGGGCATGAAAAATTACGCCACCGCCCTGGAAAGGGGCGATGGCGTAGAAATGGATCATGATGAAGCTGTGTATTGGCGAAACAAAAGTCAGGACGATTAATGGAGGATATTGATGAATACCGTAATGATCGTGGCATTGACCGGGTCAATGATTAAGGACCCGATGAGGGGGATAACGAAAAAGGCTGTCGGTGCCGGGCCGAAGATTTCCGTCATAGCCGTCATGTTGGCGATGGCGTTGGGCGTAGCACCTAAACCGAAGCCGCAGACGCCGCTGGTCATGACGGCGGCTTCGTAGTCGCGGCCCATGATGCGGAAGACGATGAAGTAGGCAAAGAGTGCCATGAACAAGGCCTGGCTGAGGAGCATGACGACTAAAGGTACGGCGAGGTCTGCCAGCTGCCAGAGCTTGAGGCTCATGAGGACGCAGGTCAAAAAGACGGTCAGGCTGAGGTTGCCCAGGACTTCACTTTCGTGCTGGTAGACTTTGAAGCTGTGCGTGAAGTCGGCGATGTTGCGGATGACGGCAGCGACGATCATCGAGCCGATATAGCCCGGGAAGACGAGACCGATGCTGCTGAAAAAGCCGCTGACGATCGTTCCGAGACCCATGGCCAGAAAGAGGTGGGCCATGGCGTTCATGAAGCGGTAGTTGTCGATGGTCTGGCCGATTTTATTTTCAATCTTGATGGCGTTTTCCGCCCGTTCCTTATCGCCGGCCACGGCTTTTAACCGCGATACGGCGTCGGCGTTGGCCGAGGGATCAAACCGTTCTGATTCAGCCGAGCTGACCAGATGGTGTTTGTGAATCAATCCTTCCCCAATCGGACCGCCGATGACACCGCCGGCGACGAGACCGAAGGTAGCGGCGGCGACGGAAATGGTGACGCCGCTGTCAAGGCCGATGTCTTCCAGCAAAGGACCGAAGGCCGCTGCCGTGCCGTGACCGCCGACCATGGGAACCGAGCCCGTTGCCAGTCCCATGAGGGGACTGAGGTCGAAGACCGTCGCCAGGCTCACCCCAATGATATTCTGGGCGGTAATGAGAATCGTCGTGACGATGGCCATTTTAAAGACCATGATACCGCCTCGTTTGATGAGGCTGATGCTGGCCGTGTAGCCGACGCTGGTGAAAAAGAGCATCATACAGATGTTTTGCATGATCGTATCCTGCTCGTACTGCCAAAGGCCCTGCGTATAGAGAATGCAGTTGATGATAGCGAATAAGATGCCTCCGACGACCGGAGCGGGGATACAGTACTTGCGCAGGACGTCGAATTTTGCACGCAAGAATACGCCTGTATAGTAAACGACAATCGCTGCGGCTAATGTTTGATAAATATTAAGATTTACAGCCACAAATAAGCCCCCTTCATATTTTACCGATTATGGGCAGAATCGATGAAATAGGTTATGAAAAAATAAAAAATACAGTACTTATGATAACAGATTTCGGGCTGTAAAACAAATATACGGATAAAAATAACCGGATATTACCGTTCATGATTCGCTTGGGGGAGATAGCAGGGAGCGGTATAATAGTCCCTTCGTCCTTGGCGGTAAGCGGCGCTGCGGAAGGAGAGGGCTTGAATGTCGTCGGCCCGGATATCGAAGGTAAGCTGTGCCTGTCCTAAAGGGGACAGGATTTTTTTTGCCTGCGCCGGTCTGGTCATGATGGGAAACGTTTCTTTAGCCTGTTTTAAGAAGGCGGCGCCGCGTTCGTTGAAGGCCAGGATGCGGCCGTATTGCGGTCCTTCTTGGTAAGATTCGTTGAAGAAGTCCTGTGACGGCTGGAGAACCGTGTAGGCTCCCATGCGGCATAAGCGGCTGAAGGCATAGCGCTTGGTCTTGATGGCTGACAGGGCTTCATCATATGTCGAAAGGGTAGAAAAGGCTTTATGCCAACGGTTTTCGAGGCCTTCGGTAAAAGCCGGAAGGCGGCAGAGCTGCTCCGGCGTCAGGAGGCGCCCTTCAAGGCTGACGAAATCGCCGTAGCGGTCGTAATCCGTAAAGGAACCGGCTTTCAATAGGGCTTCGATATCGCTTCGGTTGGTCGGAGGCAGATAGGCTGCGACGCGGGCCGAAACGCCTTTTTTCAGTTCCCGGCGGATGGCCGAGGCACTGGTGAAAGGGCCATCGAAGCTGTTTTCGGCATGGCTTCCGCGGCGGGGGATGGTTTGCATCGCAAGGGGCGACGGCAGGGCGAGGATGGCTTTGGCATATTCAAGGGCCAAGAGGGAATTGGGCTGTTCCAAAAGGCCGGCCAGTTCCGGCAGGGCCTTTGCCAGGTCGTTTGTCTGATTACGGCCGGCCGTAGCCGTCTTTGTCGATTCATCGTACGAAAGGCTCAACGCTGTTTTTCCCAGGCGGAGAAAGTCGGCAGCCGTGCCCGCTTCGACACCGCAGGCAAGGGACGTACAGCCAAGTCGACAGGCTAAACGGACGCCGCCTGAGGCAAAGCCGGCGGCACTCGAGAGGGCATAGACGGCAGGCAGTTCAAAGACGGCATCGGCTCCGCTGCGGACGGCCCAACAGGCGCGGTGCCACTTGTCAAAGAGGGCCGGTTCGCCGCGCTGGACGAAGGCGCCGCTCATGATGACGATGACGGCCGTATCGGCCGGGCTCTGGCGGCGGATTTCCGACAGTAAGTAGGCATGGCCGGTGTGAAAGGGATTAAATTCGGCGATGACGGCAATGGCTTCCATAGCAGTCTCCTTTACGTTCTAAATTTCACAATATCTGAACGGGGCGAGGCCGCAGCATCTGGCGGCACCGTCCGGAAAAGGCCGTATTTCACGAAGAAACACAGTATAAGTTGTTTATAAGTATACGGAAGGTAAAGAAAATCGTCAATGCAGACCGGCCATTCTTTTTGGCTGTTTGACGGGATAGCCAAAGTATTTCCAATTCCTGCTTTTTTTAGATGACGCTATAAGTCTTTTATGCTATAATGAACCTAGTCTGTAGAAAGCATAAATAGGTGATTGTATGAAGGGATTGAAAGGACTTGCAGCTGCGGCCATGGTCTCAGCTGCCGTATTGTTAGCCGGCTGTGGCAGCAATACGATGCTTGAAGAATACAGTTTCGGCTATGTCCAGTTGAAGGCCGGAAATTCGGAAGTGTACGTCATGACCCCGTTTGACCTGGCACACGTGAATCGCCAGGACGGCGAAGGCATGATGTATATTAACAATGACAAACACATCAATGTCGTCGCTGTTTCTGAAACAGCCGGCGAAACGACGCCTGTTGCCATGGCTGACAAGTACGTTGCCATGCTGAAACAGACACCGGATGTATCTGATCTGCAAACGAAGATTACCGAAGCCGAAGAGAGCAGGCGCAAGGCCACCGTCGTCGATGCCTCCTATACGGAGCCCTTGAACGGCCAGCCGGCGAAGCTCACCGTGCGGAGTTTCTTCTTTGAAGATAATGGCCAGATTTGGCACGTCATGTACATGTACAAAGACGGTGATGAACTGGCGAAGGAAGTAGTTGACCACGTATTTGGCCAGCTCAAGTAATTTTAAAACACACGAAAGAGGGTAAAATTTCATGATCGTATTGGTTGTAAACTGCGGAAGCTCATCTTTGAAGTATCAGCTCGTCAACATGGATAATGAAGAAGTAATGGCAAAAGGGTTGGTCGAAAAAATCGGCCTCACCGATTCGCAGCTGACCCACAAATGGAATGGTCAGAAAAAAGAAATCAAACAGTCCATTCCGGATCACCAGGTAGCCGTAAAGTTAGTCCTCGACATTTTGACCGACGCTGAATGCGGCGTCATCAAATCGATGGATGCGATCGATGCTGTCGGCCACCGCGTCGTCCATGGCGGTGAAGAATTCGCTGCTTCTACGCTCATTACGGACGAAGTCATGAAAGCCTTGGAAAAATGCTCGGCCATGGCTCCGCTTCACAATCCGCCGAACATCATCGGCATCAATGCCTGCAAGGCTATTATGCCCGGCGTACCTCAGGTCGGCGTCTTCGATACGGCCTTCCATCAGACCATGCCGGCGAAAGCCTTCATGTACGGCCTTCCGTACGAACTCTATAAGAAAGATCATATCCGCCGTTACGGCTTCCACGGCACGAGCCATCGCTATGTCGCCGGTGAAGTTGCTAAAGTCATGGGCAAACCCGTTGAAGAACTGCGCATCATCAACTGCCATCTCGGCAACGGCTCGTCCTTAGCTGCCATCAAATACGGCAAATGCGTCGACACGACGATGGGCTTTACTCCCTTGGCCGGCGTCCTCATGGGCACGCGCTGCGGCGATATCGACCCGGCTATCGTTCTCAACGTCATGGACAACCATAACCTTTCGACGAAAGATATGGACAAATTGATGAACAAACAGTCCGGTGTCCTCGGTATTTCCGGCGTTTCCAGCGACTTCCGCGACCTCGGCAAAGCTGCCGGTGAAGGCAACGAACGGGCTCAGCTGGCTCTCGACATGTTCCACTATCAGGTCCGCAAGGAAATCGGTGCTTTCGCAGCTGCCATGGGCGGTGTCGACGTCATCACCTTTACGGCCGGTGTCGGCGAAAACGGCATTGAAGACCGTGCAGCCATTGCCGAAGGCCTCGAATACCTCGGTGCCAAACTCGATCCGCAGCGCAACGACGTCCGCGGCAAAGACGCTTTGATCAGCACCGACGATTCGACGGTTAAGATGTATGTCATTCCGACGAACGAAGAAATCATGATTGCCCGCGATACGAAGGACATCGTATCCAAACAGTAATAGTGCCTCAAATGGAGTGAAGACTGTGAAATTATTATACTGGGATATTGACGGAACCTTATTGAATACCGGTCATGCCGGATTGAATGCCATTAAAGAAGTCCTCCGCGATTTAAAAGGGGAGGATACACCGGTGCCGAAAATCGATGCCGGCGGCAGGACCGATAATTATATTTGTCAGCAGCTGCTCTATAAATCGACGGGCGTCATGCCGACCGATGAAGAAGTCTTTGCCTTTTGCCGCAATTATGAGCAAAAGCTCTTGAAATGGCTGAAACGCAAGGCTCACGAAGGCGTCATCCTGCCGAATGCAGCAGAAAACCTGGCCTTCTTCCATGGAAGGGAAGGCTACCGGCAGCTCCTCCTGACGGGGAACAGCCGCGTCGGTGCCAGCCTGAAGATGGATTTCTTCGGCTTGTCTCAGTATTTTGATTTCGACCATTCCGGTTTTGCTTTCGACTACTACTACCGCGACGACTTGGCCCGCAATGCCCTGGCCATTGCCAAACGGACTTGGGGCGATGACATTGAAGCCATGTATGTCATCGGTGATACGCCTCATGACATTCAGTGCGGGAAAGCCATTGGCGCCCGGACCATCAGCGTCGCTACCGGAAGGCATTCCTACGATGATTTGGCCAAGTGTGAACCTTGGAAAATCATTTCATCCCTTCCGGAACCGGAAGCCTTTGAAGCGCTTCTTGAAGCATGATAAATCTCTAATAAAAAGGAAACCCAGACTCATCACATGGAGTCTGGGTTTTTTTTCGGTTCTTCGATGCGCCACGTGTTTTCAAGGACACGGAAGTTCAACGAATGCCATTTCTTTTCTATATCGTTTAAGGTGACCGATGCTGAGTAGAGCAGGTTATTCTGTCTTTGAGCCTGTTTCTCCAGCTGGGAGATGCGGACTTGTTGGAGAGCGACGGTCTTAGACAAGGTAAGAAGCTGGACCTGCAGCACCAGGTTCCATGCCAGGAGAAGCACGACAGCGCCGACGATGTATCTCTGTGTTTTGGACAGGCCCTGCCAAGTCTGTAACAGACGGCGATACTGCTTGAGAACACCGTTTCTGCCGCGCTGTATCCGGCTTTTCAGGGAACCGGCAAGAGCGGCGGGGCCTTGTCTTTCCCCGGCCATTATAAGTTGGAAATGACGCGGGCCTTATTGCGGACGAAGTCGAGCCATAATTGAGCCGCATGGGACAGGTAGTGGCCGCGTTTCCAGATGACGTAGAGGACGTGCATGATTTCCGGTTCGACGAGAGGTCGGACGACGACCGATTCCGAGACGCGGGGGTTGGCTTCCTTCGTCGGGCACAGGCGGCTCGGCAGGAGGGCGACGCCGAGGTTGGCGACGACGGTCTGAATCATGAGGTCGCGCTGGCTCGTTTCAAAGATGATTTTCGGCTGGAAGCCGATTTTCTTACAGTGTTGGATGATTTCGTCGTGCAGGTTGAAGTCATCGCGGTAGAGGACCAGCGATTCGTTGGCCAGTTTCTTCAAGGGGATCGTCTTTTCCTTGGACAGGATGTTGTCGCGGTGAATGATGACGTTCATCGGATCCTGGGTGAGGAAGAACGATTCAAAATCCTTTTCCTTCGGCTGGGTGCAGACGATGCCCAGGTCGATGAGGCCTTCCTGAACGCTGATTTCGACCTTCTTCGAGCCGTGTTCGTACAAGTCCAGTTCAATTTGAGGATATTCCTGCTTGAAAGCCCCTAAGAGGTTGGCGAAGATCGGCGCACCGGTAATGGGGGGCAGGCCGATGAGAATCGTGCCCTGTTCCAATTTGAATTCATTTTCGAAGTCGGTCTTTAAATGTTCGAACATGAAGACGACCCGTTTGGCATGGGACAGGAAAATCGTGCCGGCATCGGTCAGTTCGACGGCCTTCGCATTTCGCATGAAAAGGACGACGCCCAGTTCTTCTTCCAGGGCTTTGATGGTACGGCTGATGGCGGACTGAGAAATATGCAGTGTTCGCGCTGCTTTGCTGAATGACTTCTTGTCTGCTACTTCGACAAAGTATTTAAGATGATGAAAATCCATGCTAACACCTCCACTAACTAATCGTGTATATCAAAAATAACGCTACAATATACACTACTTCGGTATACGTTTACAAAATAGCACTGAACGATGCATAAACTAGCATCACATTCCTATTGAATTTAACATTGCTTAGGCATATAATTAACTTGTAAGAAAAAGTTACAAAGTCGTTCGGTTTGTGATAGTCAGCAATTTCTGAAAAGAGATATGGTAATGTGCAAATCTGTAATACCACTATAATAGTAGTACAGATTGAGAATATTAGCAATACTTTTTTTGAATATTGTCGGACCTTCCCGCGTTTTATTGCATTTTTTTCAATTATGGGACGTGTATAGTCGATACGTGAACAGAATGCATCATTGGAACCTTTGTGTGCTGTTCGCGCCTTCTGTATGAGATACAGCAGGACGTCTTTATAGCTATCTTAAGCCTATCAGTATGGAATCTTCCATATTGTGTATAACATTCAATTAAGGAGCGTGTTTTATCTATGAGCAAATTTAAAACCATGGATGGTAACGAAGCAGCTGCATGGGTGTCCTATGCATTTACTGAAGTTGCCGCAATTTATCCGATCACGCCGTCTTCTCCTATGGCAGAACATGTCGATGATTGGTCCGCCACTGGCATGAAAAACCTCTTCGGTCACAAAGTTCACGTTGTTGAAATGCAGTCCGAAGCTGGCGCTGCCGGCGCATTCCACGGTTCCTTACAGGCTGGTGCTTTGACCACTACGTACACTGCATCTCAGGGCTTCCTCCTCATGATGCCGAACATGTACAAAGTTGCCGGCGAACTCCTTCCGGGCGTATTCCACGTAGCTGCGCGTGCTTTGGCTAACCATGCACTGAGCATCTTCGGTGACCATCAGGACGTCATGGCTGCTCGTGCAACGGGCTGCTGTCTCTTGGCCGAATCCAATGTTCAGGAAGTCATGGACCTCGCTGGTGTCGCTCATTTATCGGCAATTAAAGGTTCCTTGCCGTTCATCAACTTCTTCGACGGTTTCCGTACGTCTCACGAAATTCAGAAAGTTGAAGTCATGGATTTCGAAAACTACAGAAAACTCGTTGACTGGGAAGCTATCGACAAATTCCGTAAACGTGCTCTTAACCCGGATAACCCGCAGGTTCGCGGCACGGCTGAAAACCCGGACGTATACTTCCAGCATACAGAAGCTGCCAACAAATTCTATGATGCTATGCCGGATATCGTAGCTGATTACATGGACAAGATTTCTGAAATCACTGGCCGCTCCTACAAACCGTTCAACTACTACGGTGCTCCTGACGCTGAATACGTCGTCGTTTCCATGGGTTCTCTCTCCGACGTCGCTAAACAGACGGTCGAATACTTGCAGAGCCAGGGCGAAAAAGTCGGCGCTATCAACGTTCACCTCTATCGTCCGTTCTCCAACAAATACCTGCTCAACGTTCTTCCGAAAACGGTCAAGAAGATTGCTGTCATCGACCGCACGAAAGAACCGGGTTCCCTCGGCGAACCGCTTTACCTCGATATCACGGGCTTCGTAAAAGAAGAAGGTCTTAACATTGACGTCATCGGCGGCCGCACCGGTATGGGCTCCAAAGACGTTCTTCCGGAAGACTTCCTCGCCGTCTTCAAAGAATTGAAGAAAGATCATCCGCTCAACGGCTTCACCCTTGGCATCGTCGACGACGTTACCAACCTCAGCCTTGCACGCGAACCGAAAATGCCGGTTGATACGACGGGCCTTACGTCCTGCAAATTCTGGGGCTTCGGTTCTGACGGTACTGTCGGTGCTAACAAATCGGCTATCAAGATCATCGGTGACCACACGGATATGTATGCACAGGCATACTTCGCTTATGACTCCAAGAAATCCGGCGGCGTAACGATTTCTCACCTGCGTTTCGGTACTCGTCCGATCGACATGCCGTACCTCATCGACGCAGCTGACTACATCGCTTGTCACCGTCAGTCCTATGTAGGTCGTTTCGATGTTCTCCGCGGCATCAAAGACGGCGGCACATTCATGCTGAACTGCACTTGGACCGATGAAGAACTGGAACACGAACTTCCGGCTCGCATCAAACGCGCTATCGCTAAACATCACGTTAAATTCTACACCTTGAACGGTGACGCTATCGGCCAGAAACTCGGCCTCGGCACTCGTATCAACATGGTCATGCAGGCTGCTTTCTTTGCCCTCGCTAAGATCATCCCTGTAGAAGACGCTGTTAAATACTTGAAAGACTCCATCATCAAGAACTACGGCAAAAAAGGCCAGAAGATCATCGACATGAACAATGGCGCCGTTGATGCTGGTATCAAAGAATTCCATGAAGTTAACTATCCGGCTTCCTGGGCTGATGCCGTTGACGAAGTCGTCGAAGGCCGTCCGGCTACGAAATACTTCACGGAAGTTGCAAAACCGATGCTCGAACAGGTTGGCGACGATCTCCCGGTTTCCGCATTTGTCGGCCGCGAAGATGGCACCATGCCTTCCGGCACCTCTAAATTCGAAAAAGCAGGCCCGGCTCTGCACGTTCCTTCCTGGGATAACGAAAAATGTATCGGCTGCCTCCAGTGTTCCTTCGTTTGCCCGCATGCTACGGTTCGTCCGTGCTTGACGACGAAAGAAGAAACGGCTGCTGCTCCGGCTGGTTACAAAGTCGCTGTTAAAGCTAAATCCGGTAAAGAATACGATTTGGCTATCGTCGTCGACCAGCTCGACTGCCTCGAATGCGGTTCCTGCGTAAACGTCTGCCCGGTTCAGGCTCTGACCATGGTTCCGAATACCGACGAAGAACGCAAGAAGATGGAATTCTGGTACTATGCTACGGAAAAGGTTGCTCCGAAAGCTAACCCGCAGAACAAGAAGACCGTTATCGGTTCTCAGTTCGAACAGCCGCTCCTCGAATTCTCCGGCGCTTGCGCAGGCTGCGGTGAAACCCCGTATGTCAAACTCGTTACACAGCTCTTCGGCGACCGCATGATGATCGCTAACGCAACAGGTTGCTCCTCCATTTGGGGTGCATCGGCTCCTGTTTCCCCGTACACCATGAACGCTGCCGGCCACGGTCCGTCCTGGGCAAACAGCCTCTTCGAAGATGCTGCTGAATTCGGCCTCGGCATGTTCCTCGGCGTAGACAAAGTCCGTAAAGACTTGGTCGAAAGCCTCGACGCTGCAAAAGCTGTCGCTTCTCCGGAACTCCAGGAAGCACTCAGCGATTGGGCTGCTCATGCATACGAAGGCGAAGGCACTCGTGAACGCGCTGATAAATTGACGGCTCTCCTCGAAAAAGAAGCTGCCGGCAAACCGGTTCTCGAAGACTTCCTCGCTAAGAAACAGTTCTTCGTAAAACGCAGCCAGTGGATCATCGGTGGTGACGGTTGGTCCTACGATATCGGTTACGGCGGTGTTGACCATGTCCTTGCTTCGGACAACGACATCAACGTCCTCGTTCTCGATACGGAAGTTTACTCCAACACGGGCGGTCAGTCCTCTAAAGCTACTCCGACTGCAGCTATCGCACAGTTCGCTGCTGCCGGCAAACGCACCAAGAAGAAGGACCTCGGCATGATGGCTATTTCCTACGGCTATGTTTACGTAGCTCAGGTAGCTATGGGTGCTGATAAGAACCAGCTCCTCAAAGCTATCACCGAAGCTGAAGCTTACCATGGCCCGTCCTTGGTTATCTGCTACGCTCCTTGCATCAACCATGGTATCCGTAAGGGCATGGGCAAGAGCCAGACAGAAGAAAAACTCGCTGTCGAATGCGGTTACTGGGATCTGTTCCGTTACAATCCGGAACTCAAAGAACAGGGCAAGAACCCGTTCAGCCTCGATTCCAAAGAACCGGATTATGGCAAATTCCAGGAATTCTTGCAGGGTGAAGTTCGTTACGCATCCCTCAAGAAGAGCTTCCCGGAAGAAGCCGAAGCTCTCTATGCTAAGACTGAAGCTGACGCTAAGAATCGTCGTCATTCCTACGTCCGTCTGCAGAAGGGTTTTGAAGACTAATTTAAATGCACTTGCTGCATAGATAAATAGCGGAAAGGCTCTGCACGGTGGTTTCCACCATGCAGGGCCTTTTTGTTGTTTGTTATTTATGGGTAAGTAGTGTATAATGAATCGTGATTGGATTATTAGTTTTTTTATTCTCTATCATAATAATTAGATGAACTAGGGGGCCTCTTTCATGTCATCTAAAATGGGTACGCTTTGTATTGTCCTGGCAGCCCTTGCTTTTGGGACCATGGAAATTTCGTTGAAGATCGCCGGTACGGCTTTTACGCCTTTCCAGCTGACATTTCTCCGCTTTCTCGTAGGCGGCATCCTGCTCATGCCGCTGGCCATTCGCGATATGAAGAAGCATCAGATTCGTCTCGGACGGACGGATTGGGGGTATTTGGCTGTCCTGGGACTGGTTAATATCTGCTTCAGCATGATTCTCTTCCAGATCGGTGTCAACATGGCCAATGCCAGCCTGGCGGCCATCGTCTTTTCCAGCAATCCTATCTTCGTCATGATCTTTTCCTATTTTCTCATCCACGAAGCCTTTACGCGCAAGAAGGCCATCACCTTGGTGTTGAGTCTCATCGGCCTGATCATCGTCGCGAATCCCGTGGACATCATCCAGAACGGAAATGTAGGACTTCTGGTGTCCTTGGCAGCGGCTATTTCCTTTGCCTTTTACACGACCTTGGGGAAAATGCGGATCGGGAAGCTCGGCGGCAACGTCGAAAACGCCTTCAGTTTTCTCATCGGCTGCCTCTTCCTTTTGGTCATCCTGATTTTCCACGGCGATCCGATTATTGCCGGTATCAACTCCCGCACTATTTGGCCGCTCCTGTACTGTTCCTTGGTCGTCACCGGCTTTGGCTATCTGTTCTTCATGAAGGCCATTGAGCTCACGGGTCCGTCCAATGCGTCCTTTGCTTTTTTCATTAAGCCTATCATCGCCCTTATCTTGGCCTCGATTATCTTATCGGAACCGATTACAGCCAACGCCGTCATCGGCTTGGTACTGATTCTTTTAGGCTGTACCATGGCAGGGCCTATCGAACGCCTTATCTTTTCCCATCGGGCTATCGGCGAAATCGCCGGTCGTACCAACCATCCGGCTTGGATGAAGGAAGATACGGACAGCCCCTTAGTCATTACCATTTCTCGTGAATTCGGCAGCGGCGGCCGGAATATCGGGAAACTCGTGGCTCGTAAATTAGGCGTTCCGTACTACGATACGGAAATTTTCAATCGGACCCAGAAAGAACATCCCCAGACGGTCATCGCCTGGTGCAAGGATCAGAAGCGCCGCTTGGGGCCGCTCCTCTCCAAGGTCTACGAAGATTACGTCCACTATGCATCGGGCTATGAATCGAATCAGATGGAAATGTTCCGCGATGAAGCCGAAGTCATTGAAGCCCTGACAACGGGCCATTCCTGCGTCATCGTCGGTCGCTTGGCAAACTACGTCCTGCGCAAACGGCCCAACACCTTCAATGTCTTCATTTCTTCCGATCCTGATTGGGCCGTCCAGCGCATCATGCTCCGGGAACACATCGACGCCGACCGGGCGCGTAAACTCCGCAACCACGTCAATCGTGAACGGCGGGATCACTGCATGTACTGCACCGATTCCTATTGGGGCTACGGGGCCAACTACGATTTGAGTCTCAAATCCAGCGACTACGGCATCGTTAAGACGGCCGACCTCATCTTAGAGGCTGCCCGCCATCGCCTGACCATTTCTCAAGACGATATCAATCCCACCGAGAAGGAAGGGGACACGGTTAAATCCGTGAAGACTTCCGAAGCACTGCCGTCGTAAACGCGCTGTTTTTGATGGCGGCGTGATACAGAGGGCTATTCGTGACTTTTCATGAATAGCCCTCTTTCGCTACCCCCGAAAAGAAGGCGAAAGGGGAGACTGTAAAGAAACGGTATAATCCATTTCTAAGATGAGAATCTTGCTAAGTGCATATTAATTTAGTCTTTATTTTGAGAATAGAAAGTGATAAAATAATAATTGATTTATTGATAGTGATTATTCCTGAGAATGAGTTGTGATGCAAATGGAGAAACGATGGCAGTTTGCCCCCGTGGAAGAGGGCCTTACGTCCGCCTTAACCGAACAACTGCATATATCGCCGATTTTAGCCCAAATACTGGCCAATCGCGGCATTGCCGATGTCGAAGAAGGGCGTCACTTTCTCCAGGACACGTTGACCGACATGGCCGACCCGTTCTTGATGGACGGGATGGAAACAGCCGTCCGTCGGCTGAAACAGGCCGTAGAAGATAAAGAGCGCATCGTCATCTATGGTGACTATGACGTCGACGGGATTACGTCGACGTCACTTGTTTATTCAGTCCTCCGGGATCTGGGGGCGTCGCCGCAGTTCTATATTCCCGAGCGGCAGAGTGAAGGCTATGGCCTTAACGAAGAGGCCCTGCAGCACTTAGAGCATGAAGCCGATGTTCTCATTACCGTCGACTGCGGTATTTCATCGTATGAGCTGGTTCGTGAGTTTTCACCTCATCTTGATATCATCATTACCGATCATCACGAACCGCCGGAAAAGATACCGCCGGCCCTGGCCGTTCTCAATCCGAAGAAGCCCGGCTGTCCCTATCCCTTTAAGGAACTGGCCGGTGCCGGCGTGGCCTACGTCTTTTGCCGGGCCCTTTGGCAGCGCTGCTGTGGGGAAGACCTTTCAGGCTATTCGGATCTTTCGGCCTTGGGAACCATTGCCGATCTCGTGCCCTTAATCGGGGAAAACCGTATCATCGTCCGCCAGGGGTTGGAATTGATGAAAAAAGGGCAGCGCACGGGATTGTACGCCTTGCTCCGGGCTTCGGGCCTTGCTGATAAAGAAATCACAGCCGGCCGCATCGCCTTTACGGCAGCGCCGAGACTAAACGCTGCCGGCCGCATCAGTCATGCGACGAAGGGCGTCGAACTGCTCTTAGAGACCGACGCCGAAAAAGCGGCCTTGGCAGCTTCTGAGCTCAGTGAGCTCAACGCCGAGCGCCAGGACATCGAGCACACCATTGCCAAAGAGGCCGTCGCCCAGATCGAAAGCCGGCAGCAGGGACGGGACGGCGTCCTCATTGCCAGTCATGAAGGCTGGCACGTCGGCGTCATCGGCATTGCCGCGTCGCGCCTCGTCGAAAAATACTACCGTCCGGCCTTAGTCATTACCGTCAGCGACGGCATCGGCAAGGGCTCGTGCCGCAGCATCAGCGGCTTCAATATGTACGAAGCCCTGCAGTCGGCGAAAGACCTGCTCATCCAATTTGGCGGCCATACGATGGCAGCCGGTTTTTCCATCAAGGCCGAAAACATCGAAGGCCTGCGGAAGCGGCTGCTGGCTTATGCAAAAGAGCACATGACGGCTGACGACTACATTCCCCTGGTCCATTTAGATAAAGAGCTGGAGACACCGGACGTCTCGCTGGATATGATTGCCGAGCTGTCTTCGTTAGAGCCGTACGGCATGGGGAACAGCCGGCCCGTCTTTTCCCTTCGGAATCTGACCGTCGAAGAAATCCGGCCCATCGGACGGGACAAGCAGCACGTTCGCATCGTTGTCTGCGGTCCTCATAAGATTCGCCTGAGCGGCGTTGCCTGGTCCCGCCCGGACCTGTGCGATGCCATCGTCGAAGGCGATATCATCGACGTCGCCTTCCAGCTCGAACGCAATGATTTTAACGGAACGTCGTCGCCTCAGCTGGTCGTTCAGGACGTCCACGTCTTGAATAAGGAGGTCACCCTCAACCGAACGGTCATGGTAGACATTTACATGGCTTTGAAAAAACTCCTGCCCGAATGGGGCATGCCCGTTTGGCAGGTCCGGCGCCGCATGGCAGCCTCTCAGGCCGACCGCTACGACGTCCATACCATTTATGCGGCCATCGTCGTCCTTCGGGAAATCGGCGTCCTCAAAGTGCGCCAAGATGACGACGGCCCGGTCTATTATTTTCCTATCCTTGCAGGGAAAATGAATCTTCATATGTCACCGACGTATGAATTGTATTGCAGGGAGTAAGGAGGTTTTTTATGGGAGAAAGAATTCAAGATGCCGAATTCAGGCACCTCATCGATACGATACACTCGTACCTGCCACAGGCAGACTGCGAAGATGTAACGAAAGCATATCATGCGGCAGAAGAAGCCCATAAGGAACAGCATCGCGTCAGTGGGGAACCCTATATCCTGCACCCCCTGGCCGTGGCCCAAATTTTGGCCGACATGAAAATAGATACGACGACGATCACGGCAGCTTTGCTCCATGACGTCGTAGAAGACACAGCCTGTACCCTTGAAGACCTGCGCAATGAGTTCGGCCGCGAAGTCGCCTTCCTCGTCGACGGCGTCACCAAATTAAGCCGCCTCAATTACCGGACGAAGGAAGATCAGCAGCTCAACAGCATGCGCAAGATGTTTTTGGCTATGGCCAAAGACGTCCGCGTCGTCGTCATCAAGCTCGCCGACCGCCTGCACAATATGCGGACCCTGCGCTACATGCGCAGCGACAAGCAGAAGCGGATTGCCCAGGAAACCCTGGAAATCTTCGCGCCCTTAGCGCACCGCCTCGGCATTTTCAACATCAAATGGGAGCTGGAGGATCTGTCTTTTCGCTACCTTGAACCGGATAAATACTACGACCTCGTCGATCAGATGAAACAGAAGCGGCACGTCCGCGAAGAAATCGTCAACGAAGCCATCGACGTCCTGCGAAAAGCCCTTGACGACGCGCACATCCACTGCGAAATCAACGGCCGGCCCAAGCATTTTTACAGCATTTATAAGAAAATGAAAAAAGATAACCGCGACTTGAGCCAGGTCTATGATCTCTTCGCCATCCGGGTCATCGTCGACGACGTCAAGGACTGCTACGGTGTCCTGGGTATCGTCCACAGCTTGTGGAAGCCCTTGCCGTACCGCTTCAAGGACTACATTGCCATGCCCAAGCCCAATAACTACCAGTCCCTGCACACGACGGTTATCGGGACCCGGGGACAGCCCGTTGAAATACAGATTCGAACCTGGGAAATGCACCACATCGCCGAATACGGCGTCGCCGCTCATTGGCGTTATAAAGAAGGCAACCAGACGGCGAATAAGGATGCCTTCGATGAAAAGATGGGCTGGCTGCGCAACCTCTTGGAATGGCAGGACACGAGCAACCCTCAGGAATTCGTCAATGCCCTCAAGCTCGATGCCTTTTCGGACGAAGTCTTCGTCTTTTCCCCGCGAGGTGACGTCATCGACCTGCCTCAGGGGGCTATTCCCATCGACTTTGCCTACCGCATCCACACCGATGTCGGCCACCGCTGCGTCGGCGCTAAGATCAACGGGAAAATCGTACCCCTCGATTACCGTCTGAAAAACGGCGATATCGTTGAGATCATCACGTCCAAGACGGGAAAACCGAGCCTGGACTGGCTCAATATCGTCGGCAGTTCTGAAAGCCGTTCGAAGATCCGCAACTGGTTCAAGAAAGAAAACCGGGAGGAAAATATCGAAAAGGGGCTCGAAGCCTTAGAGCGGGAATGCAAACGCCTCAATCATGACTGGAAGACCTTAAACGTCGGCGGACGGCTGGGCCGGGTGGCCAAGCAGATGAACGCCGGCTCGGAAGACGATTTGGCAGCGGCTGTCGGTTACGGCGGTTTTGCCGTCAATACGGTCCTCATCAAGCTCCTGGAACTGCAGAAGAAAGATTTACAGAAGCAGGAAGAACAGAACAGCAGCCTGGTCATGCTGGAAAAACTGAAACCCCGCAAGCCGGTCAAACACAGCGGCACGGGCATCTTGGTAAAAGGGGAGCCGGGTCTTCTCGTGCGCCTGGCCAAATGCTGCAGCCCGGTCCCCGGCGATCCCATCATCGGATTCATTACCCGCGGCCGCGGCGTCTCGGTCCACCGGGCCGATTGTCCCAACGTCACCCACGGCCAGAGTGACGTCGACCGCTTGATCGATGTCGAGTGGGATTACGAAGGCGATGAACGCTTTGAAGTCAACATGGAAATCGTCGCCTACGACCGCACGGGCATCATGGCCGAAATCATGGCGGCCCTGGCAGAAATGAAAATTTCCATCTTAAGTATCAATGCCAAGACCAGCGATACGAAAAACGTCGTCATCCACATGGGCATCAGCATCAAGGACTTGGCCCAGTTTGAATTCATTACCACCAAGATCCGCCGCTTGAAGGATGTCTATGCGGTAGAACGTTATACAGGAGGAAGCATGCAATGAGAGCCGTCGTACAAAAGACGCTGACATCATCGGTCACCTCAGACGGCGTCCTCGTCGGCAAGGCTGCCGAAGGCCTTACGGTCCTCCTCGGCGTCTCCGTCGAAGATGATGAAAAGGACGCCCTGTACCTGGCCGATAAGATCGTTCACCTGCGAATCTTTGAAGATGAAGCGGGGAAACTGAACGATTCCCTTCTCGATAAAGGCGGTGACATGCTGGTCATCTCCCAGTTTACCCTCTATGGAGATGCCCGCCACGGCCGCCGCCCAAGTTATACAGAAGCTGCCAAACCGGAACAGGCCGAAGCCTTATACACCCGATTCGTCGAAGCTGTCCGCGCCCTTGGCGTAGAGACGGCGACGGGACGCTTCCGTACCCACATGGTCGTATCCCTGGAGAACGACGGGCCGGTTACTATTTTATTGGACAGCAAAAAAACTTTTTAAGGAGGAATCGACATGAGTATGCAATATATCAGCATGGAACTCGGACCGATCATGACCAATTGCTACGTCGTCTATGACAGCGACACGAAAGAGGCCATGGTCGTCGATCCGGCCTGGGATTACAACGCCATCGACCGGGCCTTGTCCCGCTATGAGCTGGATCTGAAATTCATCTTCCTGACCCATGGTCATGCCGACCATATCGGAGCCTTACAGGAGCTGCGCCAGCGCAAGAACGTACCGGTCTACGTCGGCGCCGGCGATGCCGGGCTCATCTCTAATTCGCATCACAACCTGTCCATGTTCATGGGACAGCCCATTGAATGCACGTCTGCCGATCACTTAGCCAAAGACGGGGACGTCATCAGCCTGGGGACGCTGCGCTTCAAGGTCCTGGAAACGCCGGGCCATACGCCGGGCGGGCTCAGCCTCTATGGGGAAGGCGTCGTCTTTTCCGGTGACACCTTGTTCCGCTATTCCGTCGGCCGGACCGACTTATACGGCGGCTCGTCCGATATCTTACTGGACAGCATTGAAAAGAAACTCTTGACCCTTCCTGACGATACCATCGTCCTGCCCGGCCACGGCCCGGCGACGACGGTCGGCGACGAACGGATGGGCAATCCCTTCTTGGATGGAGGCTGGTAAGCCATGATTACCTATAAGGAAGCAGAATTTTGGATGCGCGTTACCCTGGCCGTCCTGGCATTGGCCCTCTTTTTAACGGTCCATGCCATCTACTGGCCGGCCATCGTGTCTCTCATTCTGACCTTTATCCTTATGCCTATACGCGATGGCATCATCAAAGTCTTTCTGCGCCTTACCGGGCGCAAGATGCCGGTGAGCATTGCCATCCTTATCTCCTTTGTGGTCTTCATCTTCCTGGTGACGGTCATTACCAACATCATCGTCAAGCCCTTAGTGGTCCAGACGAATTTGTTGGCTGCCAACTTCAGCAACTTAGTCAATCGGACGGCAGATTTGGTCATGCAGCTTGAAAATGAACAGACCCAGCTTTACATTCCGGACCAGGTTAAAAGGATCATCAACGATGCCTTCGCCAAGGTCAGCAATTACGGTATCGACGGCATTACCAATCTCCTGCAGTCGGTCTTCGTCATTGCCGGGACGGTCGTCGAATTCTTCGTCGTCCCTATCATTACCTTCTACTTCATGAAGGACGGCAGCCGTATGGTCCGGACCTTTGTCGGCATCTTTCCGGCAGGCTACCGCGACCACTTGGCATCTCTCTTTCTGGAAATCCAGCACGTCCTGAGCCGCTACATCCGCGGCCAGATCCTCATGAGCTGCATCATTGCCGTCCTGACGTTTATCGGCATGTGGGTCCTGGGAGTGCCCTATCCGATGGTCATCGCCCTCTTGGCGGCCATTACCGAATGGATACCCATCGTCGGGCCGATCGTCGGCGCGGCACCGGCCATCCTCTTGGGGGCTTTAATAGACCTGTCCCTGGCCTTGAAGGTTCTCATCTTCTACGTCGTCATTCAACAGATCGACAGCCACCTCATCATGCCCCAGGTCATGGGTGCCGTTATCAAACTGCATCCCGTGGTCATTGTCATAGCCCTGCTCATCGGCGGGACCCTCTTTGGCATAGCCGGCATGATCCTTACCGTCCCGGTGACGGCAGTTTTACAGATTCTCTGCAAACATCTGTGGTTTTACAATACCTATAGAGAAAAGGCGATGAATAAAAATGGAAACCAATAAAAAAGAAATCATGGATACCATGATGAAACGCATGAAAGACAAGATTAAATTCAAAAAATATAAAATGACGTCTCAGCGCCAGATCATCCTTCGGACCTTCGTCGAAAGCCCGATCCGTCATATGAGCGCCGAAGAAGTCTTTGAACTGGTCAAAAAGAAGGCCCCCGATATCGGCTTGGCGACGGTCTACCGGACCCTTGATCTCTTCACCCAGATGGACCTCCTCAAAAAGCTCGACTTCGACGACGGCTGCAGCCGTTACGAATTGAACGACCGCGACAATGAAGGCCATTACCATCACCACCTCATCTGCCTCGGCTGCGGGAAGGTGTGGGAATGCGAAGACGACCTTCTGGAAACACTGGAAACGATTTTGGAAAAACAGCTTCACTTCCATACCGTCGACCATCAGCTCAAAGTCTACGGCTATTGTGAAGAATGCCAGAAGAAACGCGACGCCGAAGCAGAAGCGGAAGCCGCTGCGAAAGAAGCGGAATAAGATGTCTGTAAAGACCTATACGTACTGCGGTCCCGAAAGCCTGCATTCCCTCGTCGGCCAGGTCATGGCCTCCCTGGGCTATGTCGGCGGTCGGGAAAGCCGCGACGTCGGAGCTGCCATCACCTTTAGGGACGATGGCAGCCATCTTTATGTCGGCTGTACCTTTACCGAGGAAGGGCGGTCGTGGTCGTCTGAAATCGGGCTCTTGTCGAAAGAGAGTCTGCGAAGGGACGTCAAAGACTGTCTCATTCACTGGCACCAGCGTTTTACCGGTCACGGCCCCGGTCCGTGGGGAACCCTCATCGGCGTGCGGCCGACGAAACTCGTTCACCATCTCTTTGATCAGGGCCTTGATGAAAAGGAAGCCGAAACGGTGCTGACCGACACCTACGATGTGGCCGAAAAGACGGCCAGGGACCTCGTCGCTATGGCATCCCTCCAGCGGCCTTATGTGACCGACCGCGGCCGTAAATTGGCCCTCTACGTCGGCATCCCGTACTGCCCCAGTCACTGCCTGTACTGCTCCTTTCCGTCACGCCTCATCGGCGGGGAAGGGGAGGACGATCTTACGGCTTTTCGCGACGCTATGCTGCGCGACTTCGACGATTTGGCAGCCCTTTGCCGGGACTATGACCTCGACGTGACGTCCCTCTACGTCGGCGGCGGGACGCCGACCTGTCTTCCGACGCGGATTCTA
Source organism: Megasphaera sp. UBA1696 (assembly GCA_002319965.1). Classification (GTDB taxonomy): domain Bacteria; phylum Bacillota; class Negativicutes; order Veillonellales; family Megasphaeraceae; genus Megasphaera. The sequence continues at coordinate 40,134 of DCJQ01000025.1, read as the reverse complement.
CAGCCCCTCATGGAGCGGCTGGCTCAGAATTTCCCGCACGCCGAAGAATGGACCGTCGAAGCCGGAAGACCCGACACGGCCGAAGAGAGCGTCCTTACAATGCTCAAGGGCTGCGGCGTCAACCGCATCAGCGTCAATCCCCAGACGATGCAGCAGCACCTCCTCGATGCCTTGGGGCGCCGCCACAGCGTAGACGATATTTATACCATGTATGAGACTTGCCGCAAGGTCGGATTTTCCGTCATCAACATGGATTTTATCGCAGGACTTCCGGGGCAAAGCCTGGGGGATATGCAGGAAAATATGGAAATAGTTTGCAAACTGCACCCGGAAAATGTTACAATTCATACGTTAGCATTAAAAAAACGGGCACCTCTATTCCATCACGACCTGCGGGAAAAGATTCCGCCGGCTGACGTGACGGGCCGCATGGTCAGCCTTTGTCAGTCTGTTTTGGCAGGCGGAGGCTACGTCCCTTATTATATGTACCGCCAGAAATACATGGCCGCCAGCTTTGCCAATGTCGGCTACGCCTTGCCGGGCACGGTCAGTGCTTATAATATCGAAATGATGGAGGAACGGCAGTCTGTCTTGGCAGCCGGACCGGGCGGGGCGACGAAGTTCCTCGGCCGCGACGGTCATACGCTGGAAAAAGTATATATGCCGAAAGATGTCAATACATACATTCAGGCGCTGGACGATAAAATGGCTCGGCGCCGCCGTTTGTGTGCTATCGTATACGGAGGAGAGGATATTTAAAATGGCTATTACTGCACCGAGAGGTACGCAGGATTTCCTGCCGGAACAGACGGCGGAATGGCAGTGGCTGGAAGCAAGAATCCGGCAAATCTGCTCGCTCTATGGTTTTGGCGAAATCCGTACGCCTATGTTTGAAAGTACCGAATTATTTTTACGGGGTATCGGGGAAACGACAGACGTCGTTACCAAAGAAATGTATACCTTTGAAGACCGCGGCGGCCGCAGTATGACCCTGCGTCCGGAAAATACGGCATCCGTCGTCCGGGCCTTTCTCGAGCACAAGCTCTACGGCGAACCGCAGGTCCATAAACTCTACTATATGGGGCCCATGTTCCGTCATGATCGCCCCCAGGCCGGCCGTTACCGCCAGTTTACTCAGTTTGGCGTCGAAGAAATCGGCTCCAAGGATCCGGCCGTCGATGCAGAAATCATCGCCATGGCCTTCCAGCTCTTCCGGGAACTGGGTCTTACGGACCTCGTCCTGCACCTCAATTCCGTAGGCTGCCCGAAGTGCCGTCCCGTTTACCGTCAGAAACTGCTCGATTTCTTCGCCGATAAGAAGGATCAGCTCTGTGACGACTGCAATTCGCGGCTGGAAAAGAATCCCCTCCGCGTCCTCGACTGCAAGGAAGACGGCGAAAAGATGATGAAAATGGGCGTGCCTTTGATTACGGATAATCTCTGCGACGAATGTAAGGAACACTTCCACAAAGTCCAGGAATATCTGACGGCCATCGGCATTCCCTTTACCCTCGACCCGCGCCTCGTCCGCGGCCTCGACTATTACACCAATACGGCCTTTGAAATCATGTACGCTCCTCTGGGCGCACAGAGTACGGTCTGCGGCGGCGGCCGCTACGACGGCCTCATCGAAGAAGTAGGCGGTCCGTCGACGCCGGGCATCGGCTTTGCCATCGGCATGGAACGATTGCTCCTGACCTTAAAGGAACAAGGCCTCATGCCGCCGATGGATGCCAAAAAGCCGGTATTCATCGTCGCCCTCGGCGATGCGGCGAAGACCAAGGCCTTCGAACTCCAGCAGGCTCTCCGCCAAAAAGGCTTCTATGCTGAAATCGACCTCTTGGGCCGCAGCATGAAAGGCCAGATGAAGTCGGCCAATAAGCTCAATGCCGATTACACGGTCATCATCGGTGACGATGAATTGGCCAACGGCGCCGCTATGGTCCGCGATATGGCCAGCAAAGAACAAGTCAGCGTTCCCCTTGATGGGATTGTTGCATATATGGAAACACACAAGAAGGGATGATTTACTCATGGATACAATGGAAGGTTTACACCGCTCCCACTACTGCGCTGAAGTAAGTGAAGCGGATAAGGGCAAAGAAGTCGTCTTAACCGGCTGGGTTGAACGCCGCCGCGACCACGGCGGATTGATTTTCATCGACCTCCGCGACCGCACGGGCATCGTACAGGTCGTCGCCTCTCCGGATTACGAACAGGCCTCTTTCGATAAGGCAGAACAGGTCCGCACGGAATACGTTCTCGTCGTCCGCGGCGTCGTCCGCATGCGTGACGCCGATACGGTCAACCCCAAGATGAAGACCGGTACGATCGAAATCCGCTGCGAAGAACTGCGCATCCTCAATTCGTCGAAGACGCCGCCGTTCTACATTGAAGACAACATCGACGTCGATGAAAAGATCCGCCTGAAATACCGCTACCTCGACCTTCGCCGTCCGGAAATGCAGAACAACCTCATCATGCGCCATAAAGTAAAGCATGCCATGCGTACCTTCTTGAACGGCCACGGCTTCATCGATATCGAAACGCCGGAACTGTGCAAGAGCACGCCCGAAGGGGCTCGTGACTACCTCGTACCGAGCCGCGTCAACGAAGGCAAGTTCTATGCACTGCCCCAGTCGCCCCAGATCTTCAAACAGCTGCTCATGATCTCCGGCATGGACCGTTACTACCAGATCGCCCGCTGCTTCCGCGACGAAGATTTGCGTGCCGACCGCCAGCCGGAATTCACCCAGCTCGACATGGAAATGTCCTTCATGGACCAGGAAGAAATCCTGACTCTCGTCGAAGAAATGGTACACTACATCTTTAAAGAAACCCTCGGCCACGACGTCAAGCTCCCGATTCACCGCATGACTTGGGACTACGCCATGGAAAACTACGGCTCCGACAAACCGGACCTGCGCTTCGACATGAAGTTCACCGACGTCACGGAACTCGTCAAAGACACGGACTTCAAAGTCTTCCGCAGCGTCATCGACAACGGCGGCCAGGTTAAAGCCATCAACGTCAAAGGCGACGCCGACATTCCCCGCCGCGAATTGGACGGCCTCGTCGAATACGTCAGCCACTACGGTGCTAAGGGTCTCGCTTGGATCGGCTTCCTTGAAGACGGCACCTTGAAATCGCAGATCAAGAAATTCTTCGGCGAAGACAAGCTCCTTGAAATCGGCAAGGCCTGCGGCGCTGAAAAAGGCGACTTGGTCCTCATGATTGCCGACAAACCGAAAGTCGTCGCTGCCGCCCTCGGCGAACTGCGTAAAGAAATGGCCCGCCGCATGAACCTCATCGACGAAAACGAATTCGCCTTCACGTGGGTCGTCGACTTCCCGATGTTTGAATACAGCGAAGAAGAAAAACGCTACGTCGCCATGCACCATCCGTTCACGGCCATGCGCGACGAAGATATGGATAAACTTGAAACCGACCCGGGTCACGTCTATGCCAAGGCCTATGATTTGGTCCTCAACGGCATCGAACTCGGCGGCGGCTCCCTGCGTATCTACCAGCCCGACGTCCAGCAGCGCGTCTTTAAAGCCATCGGCCTGACGCCGGAAGAAGCAGAACAGAAATTCGGCTTCCTCCTCCGGGCCTTCGAATACGGTGCACCGCCCCACGGCGGTTTGGCCTTCGGCTTGGACCGCATGATCATGCTCATGCTCAAACGCAAGTCCATCCGCGACGTCATCGCCTTCCCGAAGACCCAGAACGCCATCGACCCCATGAGCGAAGCTCCGTCGACGGTTGCACTGAAACAGCTGCATGAACTTCATATTCAGGTAGAAGAAGACTTAGTCAGCAAATAAGTTTTTTACCATATAATCCAAGAGAAGCTGCCTTCGGGCGGCTTCTTTTTTGTCTATAGATTGACAAGTATCAATATGAGGATTATACTGTCCATAGATTGATAACTATCAATATGAAAGGGAGAGGGGCATGGAAGAAAAAGAAGCGATTCGCACATTTAAAGCCTTAGGGGATGAAAAGCGACTGCGCATTTTGTCGCTATTGCGGCAGGGTGAACGCTGTGCCTGTGTCCTCTTGGAGGACTTGAATCTGTCTCAGCCGACGCTGTCACATCACATGAAGATTCTCTGTGATGCCAACCTCGTCACCGGCCGCAGAGAGGGGAAGTGGGTCTATTATTCCTTGAATGTTCACCAAGGGGATGTCCTGCAGCAGATGATCCGCGATTTGATGACGCCTTCTGGCGATACGGCTCCCGACGATGCCGGCCGCTGCTGCTGAAATGGCCGGCTTTCTTTTACCTGATATATTGATAAATGTAAATGTATAAATGAATTGAGGAGGTTTTACCATGAAGAAAATGGAAATTTTTGAACAAGCGATGTGTTGCCCGACCGGTCTCTGCGGCCCGTCCATCGATCCGGAATTGCTGCGTCTGTCGACGGTGTTGGACACGCTGAAGGGAAAGGGCATCGACGTCGGCCGCTATAACTTGTCGAACGACCCCTTGAAATTCGTCCAGACCAAGGCCGTTACCGATTTTCTCCAAGGACACGGGCCGGAAGACCTGCCTCTCATCCTCGTCGACGGCGCCGTTCAGTTTTCGGGCCGCTATCCGACGAATGAGGAATTTGCGTCCCTCATCGGATTTGATATCGATATTTTGAAAGACGCGGCTCAGGCCGCTCCGGACACGACCTGTGGCGACGCATCGCCTTGCTGCTGCGGGGAAGATACAGGGGATGCTTGCTGCGGGGATGATACGAGCAGCGATACGTCCTCCTGCGGCTGCGGTGACGGCAGTTCTTGCTGCTGAGGTGAAGCCTGATGAAATTATATGATCCCTTAGACGCCGTTCGCACTAAATACCTTTTTCTGACCGGAAAGGGCGGCGTCGGCAAGACGTCTGTGGCCTGTGCGACGGCCGTAGCCCTGGCCGATGCCGGCCACAAGGTCCTGCTCATCAGTACCGATCCGGCGTCGAACCTGCAGGACGTATTTTCCATGGAGCTGAGCGATAAGGCGACACCCATTCCGGAAGCGGCCAATCTGTCCGTTGCCAACTTAGACCCCATTCAGGCGGCAGCGGCGTATCGGGAAAGTGTCGTCGGCCCTTACCGCGGCCTCTTGCCGGAAGCGGCCCTGCGCAATATGGAAGAGCAGCTGTCCGGCTCGTGTACCGTCGAAATTGCCGCCTTCAATGAGTTTACTCACTTTCTCACCGACGAGGCCGTAAGCAGCCAATACGAGCACATCATCTTCGATACGGCACCGACCGGCCATACCCTGCGGATGCTGCAGCTGCCGTCGGCGTGGAGCCAATTCATTCAAAAGAGTAAGCATGGCGCCTCCTGTTTGGGACAGTTGGCCGGCCTGGAATCGAAAAAAGAAGTATATAAACAAGCCGTCCGGACCTTGGCCGACGGGGAACAGACGACGATGATCCTCGTCGCCCGCCCGGACGTCCTGCCCTTAAAAGAAGCGGGCCGGGCCTCACAGGAACTGGCCGCCTTGGGCATTGCCCGTCAGCTTGTCGTCATCAACGGCAAACTGGATGCCTGGGACGATGACGTGACGAAAGGCTTATACGAAAAACAGGAATCGGCCTTGAAATCCCTGCCGGAAACCCTTGAAGGACGGCCCTTCTTTGAAATCCCCCTGCGTTCTTATAACGTCACCGGTCTCGACCATGTACGAGCCCTCTTAACCGGGGATATGCCGGAGGGCACCTCGTCTGCTGAGGCGATGAAACCGGTTAAAGCCTTGTCGGACGTCATCGACGACTTAGAAAAGCATGGCCGAAAAATTATTTTCACAATGGGCAAGGGCGGCGTCGGCAAGACGACAGCAGCGGCAGCCATCGCCATGGGCCTCGCCCGTCGAGGGCATAAGGTTCACTTGACGACGACCGACCCGGCAGCTCACGCCGCTGATATCGTCGGTCAGGCGGAGGGACTGACGGTCAGCCGCATCGATGAAGGGAAAGCCCTGCAGCAGTATCGGGACGCCGTGTTGGCCCAGGCCAAAGCCAACGGTCTCAGTCAGGCTGACCTGGCCTACATCGAAGAAGACCTGCGCTCACCGTGTACTCAGGAAATTGCCGTCTTCCATGCCTTTGCCGACATCGTCGACCAAGGCGGGGAACAGATCGTCGTCATCGATACGGCACCGACAGGCCATACCCTGCTCCTCCTCGAATCGACAGAAAACTACGATAAGGAAATCCGCCGGACCCGCGGTATAACGCCGCCGTCGGTGCAGCACTTACTGCCGCGCCTCAAGAGTGATGAAACGGAAGTGGTCATCGTCACCCTGCCGGAAGCGACGCCGGTCTATGAGGCCCTGCGCCTTGAAGGCGACCTAAAGCGGACGGAACTTCACTGCCGCTGGTGGGTCATCAACAAGGCTTTTTGTCGGGCGAAAACGACGAGTCCCTTGCTCCGCGCTAAGGCGGCCCATGAGATTCCGTGGATCAATACCGTCCATGACCACACAAAAGGGTTGACGGCCCTGATTCCCTGGCGGCCCGATGAGGTGCGCGGACAAACGCTAGAAAAACTATAATCAAGCTGGCAGGTAGGCGTCACAGCCCTTGTCAGCAGCGGAGGCATTGTCATGAGTCATGAACAGGCTGGAAGTATCAGCTTTTTCCAGCGATATTTAACGATTTGGGTCTTCCTCTGCATGGTTGCCGGCGTCTTTATCGGTTACACCATGCCGGCCGTACCGGCCTTCTTGGATACCCTGCAGGTCATGGGGATTTCCATCCCCATTGCCGTCTTGATTTGGATTATGATTTATCCGATGATGATGAGCGTCGATTTTAAACAGATACAGGCCATTGGCCGCGAGCCGAAAGGGCTCTTCGTCACCTGGGCGGCCAACTGGCTCATCAAGCCCTTTACGATGTACGCCATTTCCTACTTCTTCTTGTACATCGTCTTTGCTTCCTGGATTCCTTCCTATTTGGCTCAGGGCTATTTGGCCGGCGCCGTCCTTCTCGGAGCGGCACCGTGTACGGCCATGGTCTTTGTGTGGAGTGCCCTGGCTAAGGGAAATCCCGGCTATACGGTCGTTCAAGTTGCGACCAACGATTTGATCGTTCTCCTGGCTTTCGTGCCTATCGTCAAGTTCCTCTTAGGCGTGTCGCAGGTCGTCGTTCCCTATGGGGTCCTCTTTATGAGTGTCTTTCTCTTTGTCGTCATTCCCTTGGCCGGGGGCATTGCGACCCGGGTCTTGGTCGTCAAGGAGAAGGGCATTGAGTATTTTGAGCAGACCTTCATCCATAAATTCGATACGGTGACGACATGGGGACTGCTCTTGACCTTAGTCATCATCTTCAGCTCCCAGGCCCAGGTCATCTTGTCGAATCCCATGCACATCCTGCTCATCGCCGTACCCCTTACGCTGCAGACCTTCTTTATTTTCTTCATTGCCTACGGTGCCTGCCGCCTGCTGAAACTGCCCTTCGACATTGCGGCACCGGCAGGCTTCATCGGAGCATCCAACTTCTTTGAATTGTCTGTAGCCGTGGCCATTGCCCTCTTTGGCGTGACCAGTCCGGCTGCATTGGCGACGACGGTCGGTGTCTTGACCGAAGTGCCGATTATGCTGACCTTGGTCCGCATTGCCATGGCGACCAAGTAAATTGAATATGGGCATACAGAAAAGGACGCTATGAATTTTTTCATAGCGTCCTTTTTCTTGCACATGCTGTATGTTAAGGGGAGGAGGAGTTACTTGCCTTCGTAATAGTAGCGGGTCCACATGACGACTTCCGAGAGAGACGGATGGGGCGTCATGGTTTCGCTGAAGGTGTAGACCGATTTCGGCGTCAGGGTCCGCGTCAAGGGCAGGGCCCGCAGTTTCTTGGCCGTTTCCGAAGCGATGTCTTCGTGGACGGGCTGGATGGTGTGTTCGCCGCTCATGAGGTTGTTGATGAAAGGCTGAATGAGGATCGAGGCTTCAGGGCCTACGATGTGGGCGCCGAGGATGAATTTCGTCTTTTTGTCGACGACTAATTTTACGAAGCCGTCGTCGTCCTGGCCCGGTTCAAAGCCCATGGCGTAGCCCTTGGCCGAAGCCGAGTAGTGGTTGATAGCCGTTTCGACGTCGTAGCCTTTCTTTTTGGCATTTTCTTCGCTCAGGCCGACTTGAGCCACTTCGGGATAGGTGTAGGTGACGGCCGGAATGATGTCGTAGCTTGCCCAGCGCCAGTGTTCCGGGTCATTGCCTGAGAAGAGGTTGTGGGCGATGATTTCCGCTTCGTAGTTGGCTTTATGGCGGAAGGGGGCCATGCCGTTGATGTCGCCGAGAGCCCAGATGCCGTCGGCCGTCGTTTCTAAGAATTCATTGGTTTCGATGTAGCCGCGTTTATCGAGGCGGACGTCGGTGTTTTCGAGGTGGAGGAGATCCGTTGTCGGCTTGATGCCGGGGGCTACCAAGATTTCTTCGGCAGCCACTTCGGCTTCTTCACCGCTGTCGATGTCGCGGATCTTGAGGACTTTGAGGCCGTCGCGCAGGCTGACGCTCAGCGTGTCCTGTTTGAGGCGGACGTCCATGCCGTAGCGGCGGAACTGTTTGAGGATGAATTCAGAAATGGCTTCATCTTCTTTCGGCAAGAGGCGAGCGTTGTGCTGGACGATGGTGATTTTCGTGCCGGCTGCGTCAAAGACGTGGGCAAATTCACAGCCGATGGGGCCGCCGCCGATGATGATCAGGCTCTTATAAGGCTTCTTGGGGAAGGATTCGCCGAAGAAGGATTCCGACGTCAAGTAGCCGACGTCTTCGAGACCCTGAATGCGGGGGATGTTGGTCCGGCCGCCGGTGGCGATGAAAATCTTGTCGCCCTGGATTTTTGCGTCCGTGCCGTCATTTAAGGTGACGTCGAGGGTGTGGTTGTCGACGAAAGCTGCCGTGCCGTTATACGTATCGACGTTGGGGAACTTATCGTAGTATCCCTGGATGGATTTACTTTCATCGATTTTTTCCCAGAGCCTTTTTGCTAAAATATCCCAATCGAGGCGGGCATTGTCGGCAAAGACGCCGATGCGGCCGCCTTCGCGGATTTCACGGATGCGGCTGGCTGCCGTGACCATGACCTTGGTGGGAATGCAGCCGCGGTTCAAGCAGGTACCGCCAAAACTGCCCCGTTCGACGATGGCAACGGACAGCCCTTGGGTAATGGCGGCGTCGGCAATGATGTTGGCCGACCCGGTCCCAATGAGGATGACATCATATTTTTTCATAAGCAAGACTCCTTTACTGTTCAGCTTCATAATTCACATTTAAATACAACCTTTTTCGTATAGTATAAGCGAAAGGGGGCGGTTTGACAAGACTCGGATCGGCGGCCTCGGTATATCTATTGTAAAAATCAGCCCCTTGTGTAAAACAAAAAGTAATGGCATAATAGATGAATACAAGGACATTCATTTGTGCCGCAAAGGGCAGGTCACCCAAAGATTCCCTCATAATTACTTTACACAACTCGCCGGGTATAGTATAATACTAATGTCGTACGGGTGCTCGGTGTCTCGATGACTCCGACGATCACTTAGCACTTTGCGAATAGTCTTATTTTTTACACATGGAGGAAAGATACAATGTTAAGCGTAGAAGAAAAAAAAGCAATCGTAGCTGAATTTGGTGCCAATGAAAACGATACGGGTTCTCCGGAAGTACAGATCGCGCTGCTCACCAACCGCATCACCTATTTGACGGAACATCTCCGCAGCCACAAGAAGGACCATGCGTCCCGCCGCGGCTTGTTGAAACTCGTCGGCCAGCGCCGTAATTTGCTCGGTTACTTGCAGAAACACGACCTCGATCGTTATCGTGCAATTCTCGAAAAATTGAACTTGCGTAAATAATTTCGCATACTGTAGGGCTGATGTGACTGCATCGGCCCTTTTTTCAAAACACAGGTTGGTAGGTTGTAGTTTGGGCGAATCGCCGATTTTTCCAAACTAGTGCCTATCACCTGTCAGATTCAAGGAGGTAACAATGGAAGAACAGAAATTCCAAATGGATTTCGCCGGCCGCCCGCTGGTAATTGAAGTCGGTAAACTCGCTAAGCAGGCCAGCGGTGCCGCACTGGTACGGTATGGTGATACCGCCGTTTTCGTAACGGCAACGGGATCGAAGGAAGCCCGTGAAGATGCAGACTTTTTCCCGCTCACCGTCGATTATGAAGAAAAGATGTATTCTGTCGGTAAAATCCCCGGCGGCTTTATCAAACGCGAAGGGAAACCGCCCGAATCGGCAACGCTTTTCGCCCGTCTCATCGACCGCCCGATCCGTCCGCTCTTCCCGAAAACGTATCGTCATGACGTTCACGTCGTGGCTTATGATTTTTGTGTAGACCACGATAATGCCCCGGAAATCGCCGCTATGATCGGCGCCTCTGTTTCCCTGTGCATGTCTCATATTCCCTTTGCCGGCCCGATTGCCGGTGTCCGTGTCGGCCGCGTAGATGGTGAATTCGTCATCAACCCGACGGTTGCTCAGAGCGAACAGAGCGATATGGACATCGTCGTCGCCGGTACGAAAGACGCCATCCTGATGGTTGAAGGCGGCGCCAAAGAAGTTCCGGAAGAACAGATCCTCGACGCCATCATGGTCGCCCATGAAGAAATCAAGAAAGTCGTCGAATTCCAGCTTTCTTTCTTGGACAGCATTTCTGTACCGAAACAGGAATTTGTCGAAAAAGAACCGCCGGCAGACATCGTCGAAGCCGTTCACGCTTACGGCGAAGAAGCCATGAAGACGGCTATCTTCACGGCTGATAAGATTGAACGCGAAGAAAAGATGAACACCGTCGAAGCCGACATTTACGAACACTTTGCCGACATCTACCCCGATAATGCCGACGACGTCGCCGACATTACCCAGAAGATGATCAAGGAAATCGTCCGCCACATGATCGCCGTCGATAAGATTCGTCCCGACGGCCGCCGCGTCGACGAAGTCCGTCCGGTCAGCTGCGAAGTCGGCCTCTTTGCCCGCACCCACGGCACGGGCCTCTTTACCCGCGGCCAGACGCAGATCATGAGCTTCTGCACTTTGGCTCCGTTGTCGGAAAGCCAGCACATTGACGGCGTCGGCCTGGAAACGGACCGCCGCTACATGCACCACTATAATTTCCCGTCCTTCTGCGTCGGCGAAACGAAGTCGTCCCGCGGTCCCGGCCGTCGTGAAATCGGTCACGGCAAATTGGCTGAACGGGCCTTGACGCAGGTCATGCCGAGCGAAGAAGAATTCCCGTACGCTATCCGCGTCGTATCGGAAGTCCTCGAATCGAACGGTTCGAGCTCCATGGGCAGCGTTTGCGGCAGCACCTTGTCCTTGATGGATGCCGGTGTGCCCATTAAGGCTCCTGTAGCCGGTGTCGCCATGGGCCTCGTTACCAAAGGCGAAGATTTCACCATCCTCACCGACATCCAGGGTATGGAAGACGCTCTCGGCGATATGGACTTTAAAGTTGCCGGTACGATGAAGGGCGTTACGGCCATTCAGATGGATATCAAGATCAAAGGCCTCAGCCGTGAAATCCTCGATCAGGCTTTGAAACAGGCTCACGAAGGCCGTCTCCACATCATGAGCAAGATGCTCCAGGCCATCGCTGAACCGCGGAAGGAACTGTCTCCGTACGCTCCGCGCATCATTTCCATCCACATCAATCCCGATAAGATCCGCGACGTCATCGGGCCGGGCGGCAAGATGATCAAGCAGATCACCGAAGAAACGGGTGCTAAAATCGATATCGACGATTCGGGCTTAGTCTACATCGCAGCCGTCGACGGCGAAAGCGGTGACAAAGCGAAAGCTTGGATCGAAAAATTGACGGAAGACGTAGAAGTCGGCAAGACTTACGTCGGCAAAGTCACACGCCTCATGAACTTCGGCGCCTTCGTCGAAGTCCTGCCCGGGAAAGAAGGATTGGTCCACATTTCCCAGCTGGCTATGGAACGCGTTGAAAAAGTCGAAGACGTGGTCAACGTCGGCGATGAAATCATGGTCAAGTGCGTCGAAATCGACAGCCAGGGCCGGGTCAACCTGTCCCGTAAAGCCCTCCTCGGCGGCGGTGATGAAGCTCCGTCCCACCGGAGTCGCGGTCCTCGCGGCGGTCACAGCGGCAATCGCGACCGCCAGAAACGGTAGGGCGCGATGACGGGCAGAGGTTTTGAAATCGTCACGGCCTATAAAGACCGTGACATCCACCTTCCTATTCGCAAGACGGCCAAGAGTGCCGGCTACGATTTGGAAGCCGCTGAAACGACGGTACTGGCGCCTCATGCCGTGACCGTTGTCCCGACGGGCCTCAAGGCTTTTATGGAAGGCGATGAATACTTGTCCATTTTCATCCGCTCCAGCCTGGCCTTTAAAAAAGGACTCATGCTGGCCAACAGCACGGGCATCGTCGACAGCGACTATTACAATAATGAAGACAACGAAGGCCATATTATGATCGCCTACTACAATACGAATGATGTGGCCTATACGATTGAAAAAGGCGACCGCATCGGCCAGGGCATCTTCATGAAGTACCTGACCGTCAACGATGATGCTGCCGGCGGTCTGCGCACGGGCGGCATCGGAAGCACCGGCGTCTAGCTCTTCTCATGGGAACAACAGGCGGCAGGGGAGACCTTGCCGGACTGCTGTCATAAATGGATACCAACGATTATATATTTTTAATTAAGGAGGCTTAATTATGAAAATGTATGATGTCATCGTAATTGGTTTTGGGAAAGCCGGTAAAACCTTAGCCGGACAATTAGGAAAACAGGGCAAGAAAGTAGCCTTGATTGAAAAAGACAACGGCATGTACGGCGGTACTTGCATCAACGTCGGCTGCATTCCGTCCAAACGCCTCATTACCGAAGCGGCAACGGCTCCGACGTCTGATTTCGCTTCTAAAGCGGCTTATTATAAAAAAGCCATCGAAGGCAAACGCGAATTGACGGGAGCCTTGAACAAAGCGAACTACAATAAACTGATCCAGGCCGGCGTCGAAGTCATCGACGGCATGGCATCCTTCGTCGACGCAACGCACGTACAGGTTCAGACCAAAGACGGCGTTCTCCAGCTCGAAGGCAAGCAGTTCGTCATCAACACCGGCGCCACGTCGGTCATCCCGGGCATCCCCGGCGTCAAGGACAGCAATAAAGTCTACACGTCGGAATCGATGATGGACTTGGATGAACTCCCGGCAAAACTGACCATCGTCGGCGGCGGCTACATCGGCTTGGAATTTGCCGCCATGTACGCCAACTTCGGCAGCAAGGTCACAGTCGTACAGGATATCGACGCCTTCCTGCCTCGCGAAGACAAGGACATTGCCGACAACATCCGTTCCGTCCTCGAAGCTAAGGGCATTGAAATCGTAACCGGCGCCAAGACGACGAAAATCGACGGCGCAACCCTGTACTACACCGTCGGCGATACGGATACGGTCTTAGAAGGCGACGCCATCTTGATGGCAACGGGCCGCCGTCCCAATACGGATGGTCTCGAAGCTGAAAAAGCCGGTATTGCCCTCTCCGACAGAGGCGCTGTCGTTACCGACGAACACCTGCGCACCAATGTTTCGAACATCTGGGCTGCCGGCGACGTCTGCGGCAATCTCCAGTTCACCTACATTTCCCTCGACGACAGCCGTATCATCATGTCTGACATGAGCGGCAAGGGCGACCGGACGACGCAGAACCGCGGTGCTTTCTCGTACTCGGTCTTCATCTATCCGCCCTTCTCGCGGGTCGGCCTCAGCGAAAGCGAAGCCAAGGCTAAGAACATCGAATACCGGGTCATGAACCTGCCGGCTGCGGCCATTCCCAAGGCCAAAGTCCTGCGCAAACCGGAAGGCGTCCTCAAGGCCCTCGTCGGTGCGGACGATCAGATTCTCGGCGTTCAGCTCTTCTGCGCTGAATCCCATGAAATGATCAACCTGGTTAAACTCGCTATGGACAACAACTTGAAATACCAGGTCCTGCGCGACTTCATCTATACCCATCCGACGATGTCAGAAAGCTTGAACGATCTGTTCGCTTTCTAAGTTTATAAGATAACCACACTCAGACAGCGGCAGCCTCCGGACCGTCCGGAGACGCCGAGCCGCTTTGCATATAAGAATACAGCCTGCGGCTTGCTGTCGGCGTTGGAATAGAAAGCTTCTCGGGTTCGCAGCAGCGGAGTTCGGGAAGCTTTTTTTTGAAAGGATGATACTATGAGTATTAGTAAGGAAACCCTCGTTTCCCGTAAAGAAATTATGAAAGGACGGGTGCTCCACGTAACGGTGGACACCGTGTCCATTGACGACGGTCAGGGCGGGGAAAAGAAGACGGCCACCCGTGAAGCAGTCTGGCATTTCGGGGCCTGCGCTATTTTGCCCCTTACGGATGACGGCAAGATCATTCTCGTCCGCCAGTATCGCTATGCCGCAGCGGTTGCCATGCTGGAAGTGCCGGCCGGGAAGATCGAACACGACGGCGAATCGCCGGACTACTGCGCCGCTCGGGAACTGGAAGAAGAAGCGGGCGTGACGGCCAAAGAAATCCTGCCCATGGGCTACGTCTATACGTCGCCCGGTTTCTGCAACGAACGGATTTACCTCTATTTGGCCAGAGGCCTTGAAAAGGGCAAACAGCATCTCGACGATGATGAATTCATGAACGTCGAATACTATACGCCCCAGGAAGTGGAAGCCCTCATCGATAAGAATGAAATTACCGATGCCAAGACCATCGCCGCTTTTGCCAAGGCCCGCAAATATCTGCCGGGATTATAGGAAGGGGGAGCACATGAAATTCAATCGCATCATCGTCATCGTTACTGACAGCGTCGGTGCCGGCGGAGCCCCCGATGCCGAACGCTTCGGCGATAAAGGAGCCGATACGTACGGCCATATCGACGCTAACGTTCCTTTGAGCCTGCCCAATCTGCGCCGTATGGGTCTCGGGAAGGTCGCCAACATCCATCATGAAGATACGGACGTCGTCGGTTCTTACGGCCTCATGGAAGAAATTTCCATGGGCAAGGATACGACCAGCGGCCACTGGGAATTTATGGGTAACCCCGTCGAAAATCCCTTCCCGACCTTCGATAACGCCTTCCCGCAGGATCTCCTCGACGCCTTTACGGAAAAGACGGGATACGGCTACATCGGCAATGAAATCGCTTCGGGTACGGAAATCATCGCCCGCCTCGGCGCCGAACACTTCAAGACGGGGAAGCCCATCGTCTATACGTCGGCGGACAGCGTCTTTCAAATCGCCGCTCACAATGACGTCATTCCTTTAGAAGAATTGTACCGCATCTGCGACATTACGCGCCGCGAAGTCTGCGTCGGCCCTTATGAAGTCGGCCGGATCATTGCCCGTCCCTTCGTCGGGGAACAGGGAAACTTTGTCCGCACCGGTGACCGCCGCGACTACAGCCGTCTGCCGAAGCGGAAAATGGTCTTTTCCTACTTGTCGGAAGCAGGCTTCGCCGTCGTCGGTGTCGGTAAAATCGGCGACATCTACGCCCATATCGGCCTTACGGAATCGTATCACACGGCCAACAACCATGAAGACATGGTGGCTCTGCGGGAACAATTAGCTGCCCATCGCGGCGATAAAGGCCTGCTCATGGCCAACTTTGTCGACTTCGACAGCATGTACGGCCACCGCCGCGACGTCAAAGGATACGCCGAATGCTTGGAAAGCTTCGATTCGGAATTGGGGCCACTTATGGCAGAAATTCAGGACGACGAACTTTTGATCATTACGGCCGACCACGGCAACGATCCGACGTGGCACGGCACGGACCACACCCGCGAACGGGTCCCGGTTCTGGCCTACAGCCCGTCCCTTAACGACGCTGTCGACCTCGGCATCCGCAAGACCTATGCCGATTTGGGCATGACCATCATGGATAATTTCGGCCTGACGGGCCTTCAATTCGGAACCAGCTTTTTAACAGAACTGAGGTGATCCTATGTGGCCTATGGACTGCATCGCTCATAAACGGGACGGTAAGGTTTTAACGGCTGACGAAATTCGCCGCTTCATCGCCGACTACACGGCCGGCCGCATTGCCGACTACCAGGCGGCGGCCTGGCTCATGGCCATTTATCTTCAAGGCATGACCGACGAAGAGACGACGGAATTGACCCTGGCTATGGCAAAATCGGGCGACATCGTCGATCTGTCGTCCATTCCGGGCATCAAAGTCGATAAACACAGTACGGGCGGCATTGCCGACACGACGACCCTCATCGTCGCGCCCCTCGTCGCTGCCGCCGGCGTGCCCGTCGCCAAGATGAGCGGCCGGGGACTGGGCTTTACGGGCGGTACGGCCGATAAGCTGGAATCGATTCCCGGTTTTCAGATTGTCCTGCCGGAAGAAAAGTTCCTAGAACAAGTGCGCCGCGTCGGTCTGTCCCTCATTACCCAGTCCGGCGAAATCGCAGCGGCTGACAAATTGCTCTATGCCCTGCGCGATGCGACGGCGACCGTCGAAAGTATCCCCCTCATTGCCAGTTCCATCATGAGCAAGAAGATCGCCTCCGGCGCCGATGCCATCGTCCTCGACGTCAAATACGGCGACGGAGCCTTCATGAAGACCCAAGAAAAGGCTCGTGAACTGGCTGAAATCATGGTCAGCATCGGCCGCCTGGCCGGCCGTCCGACACGGGCCGTCATTACGTCCATGTCGGCTCCCTTGGGGACGGCTATCGGCAATTCTCTTGAAGTCGACGAAGCCGTCGAAGCCTTGTCCGGGAAAGGCGGCCGGCGCCTCATGGAAGTCGTCGAAGCCTTAGGGGCCCAGATGCTCATCGTCGGCCAAAAGGCAGCCGATGAAGGACAGGGACGGGCTATGATCCGAGAACTGATCGCTTCCGGCAAGGGCCTTTCCAAGTTTAAAGAATTCATCAAGGCCCAAGGAGGAAGCACGTCGTGGATCGGTAAGCGCCCCTTAACCAAGGCCGACCAGGTCTTTACGGCGGTCTGCACCGACGGCGGCTATATCACCCGCATCGACGGCCGAGCCCTCGGTGAAATCGCTATGGAAATGGGCGCCGGTCGGGCCCGGAAAGAAGACGCCATCGAGCCCATGGTCGGCATCCGCCTCTTTAAAGAACTCTACGATCCGGTGCGGCCCGGCGAAGCCTTATTCACCTTATATGGAAAAAAAGACGCCGATATGATGATTCTTGCTCAGCGCGTCGCCGACCATATCATCGTAACCGACGAACAGGCTGCCGTTCAGGAACCTGTCGTCAGTGACATCATCTTATAAACAGCAAGGCAGACACCCGTTGCTGCCTCTTTTCGGAGAGGGGCAGGGGGAGCCTTTGCCAAGAAAGGAAGCTTATGAAAGAAACACGGCAAATCCCTGTGCAGAAGGGGAAAACCTATGAGCTGTCTATTGCCAGACTGGGAACGAGCGGCGAAGGCATTGGCCGCTATGAAGGCTTTACGGTCTTCGTGCCCTTGGCCATTCCCGGTGAAACGGTGCGGGCCCGGGTTACGCTGGTCAAGAAGACCTATGCGACGGCGGTCTTAGAAGAGATCCTGACCCCGTCACCGGATCGGGAAAAGCCGCCCTGTCCCGTCTACGAACGCTGCGGCGGCTGTCAGCTCCAGCACCTCAGTTATGACGGCGAACTGAAGGAAAAACGCCAGCAGGTAAAAGACGCCATCGAACGCATCGGTCACTTGCAAGGCGTCGACGTCCTGCCCGTCCTCGGCGCCAAAACGCCGTGGAACTACCGCAATAAGATGCAGTTTCCCGTCGCTGCGGCGGGCAAGCGAAACGTCGCCATCGGCTGTTTTGCGGCTGCCACGCACGAAGTCATTGACGTCGAAAACTGTGCCATTCAAAAAGAAGGCAATAACGTCATTGCCGCCACCGTCCGCCAGTGGATGAAGGATTTCAAGATTCCGGCCTACGACGAAGACGCCCGGACGGGCATCGTCCGCCATATCATGGGCCGCGTCGGCGTCCATACGGGCGAAGTCATGGTCTGCCTGGTTACGGCGTCGGACATGGTTCCCCATATGAAAGATCTGGTCCAGTACCTGCGCCGCGACGTGCCGGGCCTCAAAAGCGTCGTTCAGAACGTCAATAAACGCCATACCAACGTCATCTTAGGCAATAAGACCAAGACCATCTACGGCAGCGGCACCATTCACGATTCCATCGGCTCCCTGACCTTCCATATCTCGGCCCAGTCCTTCTTCCAGGTCAATAGCGAACAGGCCCAGCGCCTCTACGAAACGGCCCTCGACTTTGCCGATTTGAAAGGCGGGGAAATCGTCGCCGACGTCTACTGCGGCACGGGAACGATCACCCTCTTTTTGGCCCAGAAGGCAAAACAAGTGTACGGCATCGAAATCGTCGACTCGGCCATCCGCGACGCTGTCCGCAATGCCAAGGACAATAAAATCGGCAACGCCCAATTCATCCTGGGCGACGCCATCTATAAACTGCCCGAACTCATCCGCAACGGCGTCCGGCCCGACGTCATCGTCTTAGATCCGCCCCGTGCCGGCTGCGGCGAACCGGTCTTAAAAGCCATCGCCAACAGCAAACCAAAACGCGTCGTCTACGTTTCGTGTAACCCGGCAACCTTAGCCCGCGACCTGGCTTACCTAAACGACCACGGCTACCATGCAAAGAAAGTACAGCCCGTCGATATGTTCCCCAGGACCCACCACGTAGAAGCTGTGGCCCTTATTACAAGGGAAAAGTAAGGAGCGAGTGATTTAGCATCCTTCGGAATTTGAAAAGGGGAGAGCATCAGAAAAAATGGGCTTTCATACGGTGGAATTCGTTGAAAACAACGAGTGGAGCACCAAAGGCACGCCCGTCGAAGAAGTAAAGATGGAAATGGATTTGTGAGTACATCCCCGTTTAATATCACGAAACGAGGCTCTCAGTCACTATTGTGAAATAGATGATTGAGAGCCTTTTTATATGCAAAATTTTAAGAAATGCTGCAAGGGTTAATGTAACATGGTTGTGGGGAAATTTTAACCTCTCCGCGAAAAGTCTTCCCCCTCTAAGGTGGGGGATGAAGGCCGGACGGCGGCTTTACATAAGTAATTAAGCCGGATAATTGCTCTGTAGATAGTTTTTTAGTATAATCAGTAGTATGATAACGAATTGATTATAATGCTGAATTGGAAAATAATGACCATTCAGTAGCATATAATGTACCCGAAGATGTGACATTCGGGTGCTGTTTGGTATGTGGATACCTCTAGTCGGATATGGCCGATTCGAGATATCTGAGTATAAAAAATTTCATTTGAAAGGAGATTCGTTATGAAGAAATTAGCAGCAGCAGTACTTTGCGGCCTTGCCATTACAGCAACAGCCGGTCTCGGTATGGTGGCTGAGGCAGCTCACGGAGACAAGGTAAATATTGCAGAGCCCTTCAAGGCTACGGTCCTTGTCGATGGTCTTGGTTCTCCCTGGGAAGTCCTTTGGGGACCGGACAATTCGTTGTGGGTAACGGAACGGCAGTCGAAATCGATTTCTAAGGTCGACCCCAAAACGGGTAAGCATACGGTATTGTATACCTTCAAAAATGCCGTGGCAGCACCGCCTCATCAAGGGGTTCTGGGCCTCGCTCTGGATCCGCAGTTCCTTAAAGGGAATAACTATGTCTACACGGCCTATACTTATGAAGTCAATGGTGAAAAGCATGCCCGTATTGTCCGCATGACCTATGATCCGAAGACCGAGACGCTCCGTGATGAAACGGCTATCCTCGATAATCTGCCGGCAAGCGTCGACCATAACTCCGGTCGCCTGCGTTTTGGCCCTGACGGCAAACTTTACTATACCATCGGTGACCAAGGGAATAATCAGGGATCTCGCGTAGCCAAGGAAATCCAGGCGCAGATGCTGCCGACGGCAGCGCAGGTTGCTGCTAACGATTACAGCCTCTATCCGGGGAAAATTTTGCGTCTCAATAAAGACGGCTCCATTCCCGCTGACAACCCCGTATTAAATGGTGTCCGCAGCCATGTATATGCCTATGGATTCCGCAATACCCAGGGCCTGGCCTTTGTAGGGGATAAGCTCTTTGCGACAGAGCATGGCCCGTCTACGGATGATGAGCTGAACCTCATTGAAAAAGGCGGCAACTATGGATGGCCCTATGTTGCAGGCTATAGAGACAACGAATCCTATGTGTATGCCAACTATTCCAAGGCGCCCAAAGAATTACAGGAAAAATTCGATTCAAACAACATTCCGGCAGGCGTTCCGACTCAGAAGGAAACCGACTTTGATTCCCCGAATCTTAAAGATCCGCTCAAATCCTTTAATGTTGTCCGTAATGGCTATAACTTTGCCGATGAAACCTATGCACCCCTTTACTACATCGGCTGGCCGACCATCGCGCCTTCCAGCGTTGCCTACTATCCGGCAAACGGGAAAATTAAAGAGTGGCGGAATTCCCTGCTCATTACGACCCTTAAGAGTGGCGCCATCTATCGTGTGAAACTCGACGGCAAGAGCGAACAGGTCCAGGGCGATGTAGAAAAAATGTTCAAGACCAATAACCGTTACCGCAATGTCCTCGTAAGCCCGGATACGACAAAAATCTACGTGGCTACAGATAACGGCGGCAATGCTATGGGTAAAGACGGCAAGCCCATTACCGAAATGGAAAATAAGGGCGCCATCATCGTCATCGAATACACGGGAGATAAGAAGGACAAATAAAGAGACGAATTCCCAGGAGGAATTTTATCTCATACTCTCTTCAAAAATGAGACATACATGAATCTATGAGAAAGGGCTCATCGTCATAACGACGGTGGGCCCTTTTTCCTTGAAATTTATAGAGGATTCGGGAGAGGGCCGCGATAATCTGCCGCTTTTAGGATACGAGGCCCGAATGGCAAGAGAGGACAACGTGAATCGCAGCGGTACGATGAGTCACAGCCGCTACCGGGAATTTTGGACCTTCCCGAAATCGAGAAGGAACAAGAAGTGTTGACTATTGTAAGAAATATCATGCTTTAGAACGGCAGCCTCACGGGAACGAATGGACGACGGAAGAAGACGCCCTGGCCTTTTTGACCGATGCCGGCCTCGTCGGGCGTCACATCATGGCCAAAGAAGGGCGCTGGCCCAGTGACAATCAAGCCGTCCTGCCGGCAAAAATCGGAGAATGCGTCTAGTGGCTGGCGGTCCTCTCAGAAAGAAGCGGCATCGATTTTTCAGACGCCGTTGAAGATTTTCTAAAGACGCGGTTGGAAGATTTGTTGAAATATTGAACAAAGAGATTGTATGAGAAAAGCCGGTACAGGCATCTGTTTGGGATGTGTTGTATCGGCTTTTTGTTGTATTCAGATCTATAAAGATGAACTTACTCAAGTCTTTCNNGTTCTTTATATGGAAAGAATAAGGGCGTAATAAGGTGATTTGCCAATCGAGTGTAATGCTCTTAAATGGCTTTGTACTGCGATGGACGAGGATTTTGAAATTATCCTTTTCGACGAGGTGTAACGCGTTACAGAAAGAGAAGATAAGAAGAGATAAGAAAAGAGGGAGATAAGATATAGAAAAGATAAGATACAAGATGGGAAAATGAAAAGTTTGAAAAAAACTTTAGACGATTCTTAGGTGATGGTATGCAGACGCCTTAAAAGCCTGTACCGGTATGATAACAGGCAACAGGAATTTGTAAAATGATTTTATTAAATTATCGATACGAATCATGTATTAATGGTTATCGGCTATAATAGGTCCGGGCTGCCCGGATTACCTGATAGACCGCAGATTCCTTATCCGTCAGCGCCTTTTTTAGGCTGTAGAGGCCTAACTGAGCCACCGGTGATTCAGGCCAGGAAAACACGGCCAGTTCTTTGTGTACCGGCAGCAGATATTCCGGCAGGAGAACATAACCGGCACCGCATAAGGCCAGCGTACAGGCTTCACTGGCATTGGCACAGATGATATTGTCCAGTTCTTCATTGACCGGTAGGAGGCGGTGGCCCCGGGAAAAGACGTGTTTTAATAAATAGGGAGGGATGTCAAATATTTGCCGATACGATAAGAGTTCTTCCGAAGAGACGTGGTTTCGGCCTTTCTTTTTATTATTCAGGGCCAGGGGATGGTCTTTACGGCAGATGCAGTAGAACTGTTCGGTGTGCAGCGGTGTAAAGACAATACTTTCGTGATTGAATTTGGCATCTTTGATCGTAAATATTAAATCCAAATTCCCCGATGCCAATCGCTGTATATTGGCATCGGTCTGATCCAGTGTGAAGGCTGCCGTTAATTTTTCATTCCGCTCTAAAACGGGGCGTAAGAAGGTGCTCAAAAGAGGCATCGCCTGGGTATCCATGTAACCGATGCGCAAGACTTGGTGAGCCTCCGTTTGGAAATGGGAAATCCATTTCAGGCTGTGATAGTAGGCCTGCAGCATGGACTGTGCTTCCGGCAAAAAGCGGGCTCCAACCTGGGTCAGCGATACGGTTCGAGTGGTTCGGTGAAAGAGCTGCGTTCCCAGTTCTTTTTCTAAAGATTGTATTTGCCGAGATACAGCTGGTTGAGTCATATTCAGCTCTTCAGCAGCTCTCATATAATTGAGCGTATTGGCCAAGGTGGTAAAGCATTCAAGCTGGGTGGTGTGCATGGAAAATTCTCCTTTGATTAATGCGATTTATTTATTAATTATACCATATATTTATTTCACCCAGAATTTTTTTCATGTTATGATGACAGCATAACTGAAAAGTGCAGATTATCTGACACAAAGTATATAACGAGTTAACCTGAAAGGAAGAGACTTATCATGAAGAATTCTAATTTTGCAAAGCTATTCCTGACCTTAGGAGTTTCGGCTGCCTCTTTAGGCCTTATCTCGATGCCAATGATATCGGCAGCCTACGATACGGTGCCTCAGCCGACTGTTGCGGCGGCCGCAGCGGTACCTCGACCGGTTGTCGAAAATTTGAAACTGGGGTCGGTAGCAGTCTATGATTTCGGTACGGTGAAAATCCATGCCTATCAGAGTAAAGATGCCCTCGGTGATGAAACGTATGTCCTTGAAAACGACAAACATCTGGTTTTGTTAGAATCTACGGCCTTTAACGCCAATAATCAAGAATGGGCCGATTATATCAAATCCTTAAAGAAGCCTGTCGCAGGGGCCTTGATGGCCTATCATCCCAATGGGGCAGCTGCGTACGGGACCCGCATCTATGCGACGGAAACGGCGTTGAAAAACTGGCAAAAAGACGGCAGCATCTATGATTTGACAGCAAATTTCAAGAATGCCTTTGGCAAAGATGCCGTGGCCGGAATCTTGCCGACCAAGGCAACGATACTGCAAGACGGACAATCTATCACTCTTGGCGGTATCCTTTTCCACATCCTGCCTGCCGGTGATGCGGCCTACAGTGTTGAAATTCCGCAAATTCACGTCATTTATCGTCATATGATGGGATCCGATACCCATAATATCCTGACCGGAGGAGCCCACCTGGATGCCGAAATTTCCGCAATGAAAGCTTATCAAGAAAAAGGGTACAGACTGATACTTACCGGCCATCATGTACCGGAAGGACAGGATGGTGTAGCCGAAAAATTGGTCTACTTGCAGACGATGAAAGGCCTTATTGCTGAAAATAAGACAAAGGCAGATTTTATCGCAGCGGTGAAGAAAACCTTCCCGGATTACCAGGGCGATACCTATTTGATGATGACGGCTGATTTTCTTTATCCGCAGTAAGGAAACGAAGGGCATTGAATCTTTATGTTAACGCTGGCCGTGCGAAAAATCTATGGTCCAACAACTGTATCAGGCTGTCGGAAAAGCCGTAGAAAGTTTTTTTAGACGTGGTTAGAAGATTTATCGAAAGATTGAACAAAGAGCGTGTATGAGAAAAGCCGGTACAGGCATCTGTTTGGGATGTGTTGTATCGGCTTTTTGTTGTATTCAGATCTATAAAGATGAACTTACTCAAGTCTTTCCGTTCTTTATATGGAAAGAATAAGGGCGTAATAAGGCGATTTGCCAATCGAGTGAAATTCTGTAAAATGGCTTTGTAATGCGGTTTATATGGCTTTTGGAATGATCTTTTTCGACGAGGTGTAACGCGTTACAGAAAGAGAAGATAAGAAGAGATAAGAAAAGAAGGGAGATAAGAATAGACAAGATACAAGACAAGAATAAGAAAAGACAAGACAAGATGAAGAGATGATGAGAGCGGCATAAGGGAAACATTATATTTTTTTAATTTTATAAATTTTTGCACCCCTGATTTTGATGTAAGAAAGAGGGGAAATGGGGATAGGAATTTCTCTTGTCCGAATCGATGAGGGTGGTTTATTTTTGGCCAAAACGTATATTTAGAGTGAACAAATGTATTAATTTACGATTTTTTGAAAGTTCAGAAAACGTTAAGTATTTGAATGCTAGCCTTATCATTCAGAATGCATTGAGTCAGAAATGGATATAATCAACTGAAATAAGTAAAAATACGAAAAATGAAAATGAGAAAATGGTGACTTTTTGGAAAAAGTTTGAAAAAAACTTTAGACGATTTGCCTTTTTTTTGTCTTACTATAATAGAGGGGGAATTTCTAAAGAGCCCTTCTAAGATGAAATAGAGCTGCCGGAAATGAAAGGGCCTGATGGCAGAAAAGGCAGGTTTGGAACGGGGGAAGACGTTGTCTGATTTTTTGCTGAAATTGTATGTGTGAAATGGACGAATGTATTAATTTGAAAATTTTTAAAAGTTCAGAAAACTTTAGGTATTTTGTGGATAACACTTGATAGTCAAGAATAAAGTCGTGATAAAACAAACTTTATCCTTGAAATACGCTGCTTTTTCAAGAAAAGATAAAACGAAAAACGCCATTTCGGTAAAAAAATGTGCCGCATTTCGATTTATTTTTCTCTTATGTATATAGAGGGGTAATTTCAAAAGACACTCCCCAAAATGAAAAAAGAGGTGCTGGCAATGAAAAAATTACAATGGCTGAAAACGAAAGTGGGACTCTTTTTAGATCCCCGTATCCTTTATTTGATGAATCTTCCTAACGGTGATTCGTACATCGTCTTATGGTTCTTCTTAAAGGATATGGCCGGCATGGTCAACGACGACGGTAAGATTTACGTGTCGGAGACCGAGCCCCTTACGACGCAGCTCATTGCTAAGAGCCTGCACCGCCGCCAGCCGTTTATTGAAAACGGATTACGTGCCCTCGAGCAGGTCGACCTCATCGAACGCGACGAAACGGGTATGATCCGCATCCTTATCTGGGATGAGCTGCAAAGCTTTCACCGCGACGAGAGGCGAAGGGAGCAGACTAATGAACGGGTTCGCCGCTATCGGGAGCGGCAGCGCCTGGTTCAAGAGGAAGAAACTCAACCAGAAGGCCTTCCGAAAGACAGTCCCATCATCGAAACTTCCGGTGCAACGCTCATCGAGGCTTTCGGCCAAGATTCCATCGAGTCTTGTCAAGAGAAAGCTTTGGTCCTGCCCATCGATGAGCTCGTCGAAGAAGCTGTCATAGCCGAAAAGGCAGATGACATGCCGCAGGAAGAGATCCCTGATACTGATGAAAGGGAAGAGCCTCAAAGAGAACCAAAAGCCCTTACAGGCGAAGCTGTGACGACGCTCAAGGCCGTGACAGGCTACGCCTCGGTCCAAACGTATCAGAATATCTTTGGGCCCATGCAGGGCGATTTTGCCCATCGATTGATCACCTTGGAAAACCTGTGGGGCAGCGAACCTACTTGTACGGCCATTGAAATGGCTCACGAAAACAAGGTCAATAATATCAACTACATTGCCGCTATTCTAAAGAACAGCAACGGACGACCCATGCGCGGCAAACGAAAAGAAGATAAGTATAATGGCTATCCCAACTTTGAGGCCTATATTGATGGCGTGCTGCGGGGAGAACCGGAATACAAACCCCATCTTCATCGAGACGGTGAACGGAAATCGGGACTCCGGCATGTCAGCGACGCCGGCAAAGGTCTTCTCTGATCGAATCATGGAAGTCGGCACTTTTTCTGATTCTGACTGACTTTCCGCCTCGATACATCGACTGTGTCCACCATATTTGCGGTCTAAAAATGGAAGGAATTTCCCCGGTTCCCAGATAGCCTAAGCGATAGCGGATGATTTCGGAAGGAAACCATTTCTGTCGAAATGAAAAAAATTCTCCCCAAAAGGCTTGACAGGTAGTTACTACCGGTTGATATCCTTGGTTCATGAAGAGCGGTAAGTTCTTCTGAACTCTTCTGAATGAGAGGAGATTGTATGAAAATAGGTATAAAGAAAAAGATGTTCATGATCGCCTTGATGGGAGGATTGATGATGATGGGAATGAATGGAAATACGGCAGCTGCCGCTTCGCCGAATGGGAATCCCTTCGGCCTCGTTTACGGCAATGCCATTGAAAAGAATGAACCGGGCAAGGTGAATATTCGCCCTGTAGAATATGAAGTGGATGGTATCAAAGTGGCGGCTAACCTCTATTTGCCGGCCGATTATGATGAAAAGAGCGATAAGACGTATGCGGCCATCACTGTGGCTCATCCCAACGGCGGCAGTAAGGAACAGGTAGCCGGCCTGTACGCCCAGCGTCTGGCAGAACTGGGCTATATTACCGTGGCTGCTGATGCTCGTTATCAGGGGGCCAGCGGCGGGACACCGCGCCTTCGCGATTATCCGTCGAACCGAATTGAAGATGTGAGCGGCATGGTCGATTATCTTTCTACGCTGAATAAAGTCGATCGAGCTCGCATTGCCGCCCTCGGTATCTGCGGCGGCGGTGGTTATACGCTGGCAGCGGCCCAGACGGATAAGCGCATCAAGGCCGTAGCCGTCCTGTCGATGTTTAACTCCGGCCGGGTGCGCCGTAATGGCTTCCATGATGCCGATATCGCAGGCATTCCGGCTCGCCTTCAAAAAGCGGCTGATGCCCGGGAAAAAGAACTTTCCGGCGATATCGTCTATGAAGGCTTCCTGCCGCCCAATGCTACCGACGACGATCTTCGGGCCAAGATGGCAGAACTCCCGGAAAACACCCTCTATCGTGACGGCATCGAATACTATGGCCTGACCCATCGCCATCCCAATGCGACGGGCAGCTACACGACGGAATCGCTCATGAAACTCATGGCCTTTGACGTCGAAGATCGGATGGATCTCATCGATCAGCCCCTGTTGATGATGGCCGGCGACAAGGCGGACACCCTCTATATGACGGAAGATGCCTTTGCCAAAGCCAGCGGTACGACCGATAAGGAATTGTTCCTCATCAAAGGCGCCAGCCACATTCGGACCTATTGGGTGCCGGAATATGTTGATGAAGCCGTGAACAAACTGGCTGAATTCTATGGGAAGCGTCTGTAAGAGTAAGACCCTGAAGTTGAACCATTTCAAATAGGTACGGAAAGCCCGGCCGGTATCGGCTCAGGGCTTTTCCCTGCCCTTCTATTATGGCGACGGAACGCCTTTGTCCGTCGGCGTTCTGACCGGGATGCCGTACGGGAATGGGGTCACCCTGTTTGTCCGATGGATGGGGCCGCAGATTGTTTGGTAAATGATGGAAGAAGGAGGTGATGGAAAGATGAAGGAAGAAACGTTTTCGTTGAATTCAAAAATCAGTGATGTGATCCGGGACGAGGCCTTTTCCGGCTTCGGCCGACTGCTGTTTCCCGTCGATCTGGCGTTATCGCCTCAGATGACGTTGAAGGATTTGGGAAAAGCCCTTCTTTGGTACAGCTATATAAGACCGGAGCGGACGGTGAGCCTCGTCAATGAGCTTAAATCGAGAGCCCTTGCCGGCGAGAGGGTCTTTTATGATATCTACAGTCCGGCAGAAAAGGCCGCCGATCCGAGAAAGAAGGACACGGGGTTATTTTTCTTCCGCGGCAAGCCTCAGGGCAAGACGGCCATTCTCAGTGCCGGCGGCGGTTTTGTCTATGTCGGTGCCATGCACGACAGTTTTCCTCATGCCCAGGAGCTTGCCAAGCGAGGTTACAACGCCTTTGCCCTCATTTATCGCGTCGGCGCCCGCGAAGCCTGTGAAGATTTGTCCCGGGCTATCGCCTTTATTCATGACCCTGCAAGGGAACTTGACGTCGATATCCGCGATTATTCCCTCTGGGGCGGCTCTGCAGGCGCTCGGATGGCAGCCTGGGTCGGCACCTATGGGACGGGGGCCTTTGGCGAAAGGCCATATCCTCAGCCGGCAGCGGTCATCATGGAGTACACCGGATTGTCCGACGTCACCGGAAAGGAACCGCCTACGTATAACTGCGTAGGGACGACCGACGGCATTGCCTGGTATGGCACCATGAAGCGGCGAATCGAAGGCATCCGGGCCAATGGAACCGATGCCGACATCGAGATTTTCCCCGGGCTGCCCCATGGATTTGGCTTGGGCGAAGGGACTGTTGCCGAAGGGTGGCTCGAGCGAGCCGTCCGCTTTTGGCAGCGGCAGATGAAAGATTGAAACAGATATTTATGATGAACGTTAAATGGCACAGCTCATGCTGGCCGGAAAGGAAGATACAATGAACATTTTATTTATAAACGGAAGTCCTAATGAAAAGGGAAATACGGCAAAAGTCGCCGCGGAACTCCTTAAAAATCAGACCTATGAAACACTGAATCTCGTCGATTACCGCATCAATGCCTATGGACAGGACCTGCCCGGCGACCAGTTGGACGCCGTTCTTGAAAAGATTGAAAAGGCCGATGTCCTCGTCATCGGTTCGCCGGTGTACTGGCACAATATCTGCGGCTCTGTACGAAATGTACTGGACCGGTTTTACGGGAAGGTTTCCCAAGGAAGCTTATCCGGGAAAAAACTCTTTTTCATCTTCCAGGGAGCTGCACCGGAAGCGTGGATGCTGGACGCCGGCGAGTTTACCATGAAACGCTTTGCCGCCTTATACGGCCTGACCTATATGGGCATGGCTAAAAACGCTAAAGAAGCGGGGGCCTTGGCTGCTTCCTTATAAGCGCGAAGGGGAGCACGGCGGATACTTTTGCCTAAGAAATCGGGATGAGTGAGATTATTTTTTAAAAAGAGGTGAGACGTATGGTAAGATGGATTTTGCTTTTTATGATGATGTTGTCTTTGCTGCCGGTTACGACCGTCGATGCAGCTGAACCGCACAAGATGCCGTTTCCGGTGGGCGTCGTCCATTGGCATGGAGCGGCCCCAAACAGCACCTTTGCCCATATCGCCATCAGCCCACACGATAACCATGACGTGACCTGGTACGATTTCCCCGATGGAGAATACGCCTCACTTCCGGCCGCTTCCTCGGCGATGGCTGAAGAAAGCAGCGTATTTCCATAAACGTATTTTTCGATAATAAAAAATGAAACATAGCGACATGGCTCTGTGATTTCGATCCAGGCCTGTCGCTATGTCTTTTTTTATGGGGGAAAAGGTGGTGCAAATCTCTAATCGTATTCAATCCGGCGTATGACCGCATCATAGCCAATCCTTTCACTGGCGGTGTCAAAAAGTATTTTCGATATTCGACAAAGAACTTCAAAAGTATGGTATAATATAAACATATTTCATAAGTTTTATACCATTCCGCCCCGATGTGATGAAACGGAGGCCTTTGAGGATTTTTGAAAGAAATTTTCAGCGAAAAATCAGAAAAAAGCCGAAAAATAAAATCCGCCCCGCAAACGCTATTTTCGACGGCGTAGTTAAGCCATTTGTAAAGGGTGCTGTGAAGAACCATAATCCCCGTAAGGGGACGGAAAGGACAAGAGAAGACGAATTTATGAGTGAAGTTGCTGACGAAGTGAAGAACCATAATCCCCGTAAGGGGACGGAAACATGGTGAGCTTCCTAGTATATTTAAATATTGGCAAACTTGGTGAAGAACCATAATCCCCGTAAGGGGACGGAAACGTCAATAACGTGTGTCGTAGAGTCCGCCTTCATCCCGTGAAGAACCATAGTCCCCGTAAGGGGACGGAAACGTAATATGGCCACCTTTACGGCTCTGAAAGAGGAGTGAAGAACCATAATCCCCGCAAGGGGGCGGTATGTTGCTTAGGCATAAAATGAAAGTTGCATGAGAAAAGCCGATACAGGCGTCTGTCGTGATGTCTGTACCGGCTTTTTGTAGGTGTAGGGTATTTTGTTGAGATAAGGAGAGCGGCGAAATTATCGTTTCGAGAGGCCTTGTCGGCATATCTATGCTATAATAGAACTAAAAGAGTGCGGAAAAGGCATTATTTAACGCACGGATAAGGCGGTATAAGGACCTGTTTAAGGCCGATACGGCGTGGCAATATTCTGCGAGTATCATGGCAAGTGGCCGTCGTGCCGGCGTCCTTGTGCCCGACAAGATTTTTGAATATGGCATGAATCGATTGGGAGGGTCCTGATCTAATAACGGCATGCGTGACTATTAAGAAGCGGCTGAATGTACGGACGAGGACCTTTTAATTCGTAAGGAGATGAAGCGTGTGAAAAAGTTAGGGAAGGCATTGGCGGTCTTTTTGTTGATATATCTGATTCTGTTTGGCTGCGCCGGTCCTTCTAAAGCGGCCGACGTATGGGTCGATCATTGGGCATCTGAAAATGTGGATTTGTATGTCATGGATGATATCTTAGCCTCCGGAACCGACTCTCACGGACCGTGGTTTGCCGTGGCGGTAAAACGGGTTCAAAATGGCAAGTTGGACAAGGTAGTGACCTGGCGGTTCTTTAAGGACGATACGGTATGGCAATACTACACGAGCACCATGGCCGGCAGCCGTCGTACCGGCGTCTTGGTGCCTAACAAAATCTTTGAATATGGGATGAAGCAGTTGGGATGGTCCTATTCGAGTGACGGCATGCATTACTATTAAGGAGCTGCTGACGCTGCAGTTCACAGGACTTTATGTTTGCAAGGGAGCTGAGTGTTGTGAAAATGTTGTGGAAGGCTTTGTTGATTTGTTGTGTAGGATGTATGTGTTTCTTCGCCGGCACCGGTCCTTCAAGGGCTGCCGACGTTTGGGTCAACCATATGGCAGCGGAGAATGCAGACGTCTATGTCATGGATGATACCTTAACCTATGGGACGAGTGCGACCGGGAAATGGTTTTCAGTCTCTGTAAAAAGGGTTCAAAATGGGAGATTAGATCAAGTGATGACTTGGCGCTTTGCTCAGTACAAGACGGATATGTGGCGGTATCGGACCAATGCCATGGCGGGGAATCACACGACAGTGCTCATGGCTCCCAATAAGATCTTTGAATACGGTATGAATCGGTTGGGTTGGTCCTATCGTATCAACGGGACGTATTATTATTAAGCTGCTATTGTCGGATTCGTTGCCGGAAAAAGCGATTGAAACAATTATTTTAAATAGGGCGTGAAAGCCGTGGGTCGGAGGACTCGCGGCTTTTCTTTTGGGGGGACGAACCTTGCAGGGCGGTTCGCTAACGACGTCTGAGACTCGCTGGCATTAGACTTTCAAAGGTTCTTGCAGAAAACGCGTAATTTCTTCGAGTCTTTCCGGAGCGATGGCCAAGACTTTATCGAAGGGAGGCTCCAAGGTGACGACGTGAAGGACGTCGGGCTTTATGGATTGGACGGCCTTGTGGAAAATCTCGAGGGAGTCCGGGTCGTCACTGTAGCCTTTTACGATGGTAATTTCCAAGTGGAAGCGGCCGCTGTAGTTTTTTCGGAATCGGACCATGTTGTTTATGTGCTGATGAAGTGTGTAGCCCGGAAGGGGGCGCTGTGCCTTTTGGAAGGCTGCTTCGTGAGCCATTTTCAGTTCGCCAATGACTTCTTCACAGCGATCGGCCAGTCTGGCGTATTCCGGCTTTCCATAGAGGTACCCGTTGGAGAGGAGGCGTACGGGAATGCCGGCTTCGTGAATGGTATCGATGATCGATTCGAGTTCCGGTAAGAGCAGGGCTTCTCCCAGGGAGTTAATAAATACCAAGTCGGGTTTTATGTTTCCGAGACGACGCTGTAAGTCATCGATAGCCGAGGCCATGTTGTCTGACGGGACGGGGCTCTCTGTTTGCACGTGGGTTAACTTTCGGCTGACCGGGCAAAAGATACAGTTAAAATTGCAGTATTTGTTCGGGAAGAGATTGACCTCTAAGATCGTTTTTCCATTTTCTTCGTAAGGTTCTTTGTAAAAGAATGTATCCATCGTTTTTCCTCCTAACATGAAAAAAGGCGCCGCGTCCTCATCTGCTAAGACCTGACGATGAGGAACACGGCGCACTCTGACTACTCGGCAGCAGTCAGTACCATTACCTATGAAGTTGAACTGATTATAGCAAAACTTTGGGAAAGAATCAATGGGAAATTTTCTCTCGAGGGCATTCCTTATCGGTAGCGAGGAACTTCCTCCGATGGTATAATCAAGATACGGAAACATGTGTTTGCCAATGAGCCTCGTCAGGCCTGCCGCCCCTGTTACAAGGACTATCATGGCTCTAAGCCGCTGATTCGATGGGGACTGCGACGGGAGGGCAGCCTTTCGGGCCATGAAAGGGGAGAAAAAGATGGGATATTGTGAATGGGCCTATACGGATCCGCTCAATACTACGTATCATGACAACGAATGGGGAGTCCCCGTTCACGACGATCGGCAGATGTTCGAGCATTTGACCTTGGAAAACCTGCAGTGCGGCCTCAGCTGGCTGATCGTTTTGCGCAAGCGGGACATTTTCCGGCAGTGTTTCGATAACTTTGATTACGATAAGGTGGCTGCTTACGGCGACGCCGATGTGGAACGCATCCTAAATACCGAGGGCATGATCCGTTCGCCTCGGAAGATACAGGCCGTCATCAACAATGCCTGCTGCTGTCAGAAACTGCGCGACGAATTCGGAAGCCTTTGCGACTACTTTTGGATCTTCACCGGCGGCAAGACCATCCTCTACCAGGGCCATGCCAAAGGACAGATTCCGGTCAGCAACGGCCTGTCGGAACGGATCAGCAAAGATCTGAAGAAGCGGGGCTTTAAGTACGTCGGCCCCGTGACCCTCTACTCCCATCTTCAGGCCTGCGGCATCATCAACGACCACGATGCCACTTGCCCGCGCCGCCAGATCATCATTGACAGCCATCCGACGGTGACCAAACGAAAAGATAACGAAGTCTATTGAAAGCAGGAAACGCCGTGAGTTTTGAAGACTGGCGGCGTTTTTGTGTATGCGTTGTTTCACGAGACGGCCCTTGATACTATTTTATGATTTGAGCCGGGACCCTTTGACAAATAATAAAGAGTGAATCAAAATCGATCGTGCCGTCGACAGGAATCGACTGACTCACACGATTAGAACGTCAGCGTCCTGTGATGCGGAGCCTTCCGAAATAAGGGTGCGTGGCTGTAAGTTGAGTTATCCCTTTTATAGGGATACGGCCGGTAGAAGCGTCATTAAATCTTTTTTTTAAAAAATAAGTTCATATAAGTTGTAGTTAAAATAAAACTATGCTATAATGAGCCTAAAGGATACATGACATGTCGATTTATTCTTGCTGAAAGTCACGTCGTGAACCGGATGTTGGCTTTTGTATCATCAATTGCAACTGCTTTAGAAAAGGAGGCGGTACCCGGGAAGGGATTTTTATCTAATTCTAATGAATAAACTTTGTGATAATTATTACATAGTAGTATAATGAGTTTAAATGATACATATATGTCAATCGTTTCTTGTCAGGAGTAGTATCGTGAACCGGTCCATGGCTTGCAGCTTACCGTCATGGATTGGCCTGACGGCGTATCGATAGGAGATTATATGGAAATTATTGCGCATTTTCGAGAAGATGAGAACGGTCGGATTGTGGTGCAGCCCCTTCGGGATCACTTGGTGAATGTAGCCGAAAAGATGGAAGCGGCGGCGACACCTTGGGGCCTGGGAGCCTTGGCGAAATTGACCGGTCTCTTGCATGATTTTTCTAAGAGTCAGAGTAAGTCAAGCGGGGACGGTATGCCTTTTCAAAAGTATATTCGCTTAGCCCTTGATGATCCTAAAAAGGCAGCTCACTATCGCGGCAAAATCGACCATTCGACCGGTGGGGCTCAGTTTTTGTGGAAACGTTACAACGATCGTGAAGGGGAAAACATCAGAAAGACTATCAATTTGGCCGGTCTTTCTGTTATGTCTCATCACGGGGGCTTGACGAACTTTTTGAGTGAGCGCGGCGAGTCGGATTATGTACGGCGTATTCAAAAAGAAGGCGTTGAAACGGCAGAGGAAGAGGCCTATTTTTTTGAGTCCGTCCTGTCACCGGCGGAATTGGATGATTTGTTCATATTAGCCGTTGCTGAGGTAGAGAAACTCGATCATCGTATCGATGCGGCTTGCGAATTTGGCTGTGATGAGGAAAGAAGACAAAATCAAATTTATTGGTTTTACTGGGGGATGGTCGAAAGGCTGCTCTTTAGTTGGCTCGTAGACGCTGATCGCTTGGACACGGCGGAGTTCATGGGCGGTTCCTCTTTGACCCAGGATTGGGACTACGATAAGCTGTGGAATCTCTTTTCCGGAAAATTGGAAGACCGGCTTCACTCCTTTGCCCTTCCGGCTGACGGTAAGGCCAGGACCATTGCCTTGGAGCGGCAAAAAATCAGTGATGCCTGCCAACGTTTTGGAACGGAGAAACCGGGCATCTACTCCTTGTCGGTGCCGACGGGGAGCGGGAAAACATTGGCCAGCATGCGCTTTGCTCTGGCTCAGGCCAAAAAGTACCATAAAAAGCGGATTCTTGTCGTCATTCCTTATACGTCGATTATCGATCAGAATGCCAAGGAGATTCGCGACGTATTCCAGTTTGATGAGGCCGTGTTAGAGCACCATTCCAACGTATTGCCGAAGGAAGATATGAGTGAGGAAGAACGGGATTGGAGAAAGTTATTGACCGAACGCTGGGACACGCCGGTTATTTTTACGACCCAGGTTCAGTTCCTCAATACCTTGTTCGACGGCAGCTGTCAATCTGTCCGCCGGCTTCAGGCCTTGGCCGACAGCATCATCATCTTCGATGAAATTCAGACACTGCCGGTAAAATGCACCTATATCTTTAATATGGCGATGAATTTCTTAAAGGATTTTGCTGGCGTCACGGCCGTCCTTTGTACGGCTACTCAGCCCCAATTAGACCATATGGATGTTCCCATTCATGTCGACAGTGAAATGATCGATAATTTGGACGACACCTTTGAGGCTTTTCAGCGGGTGCGTTTCGAGTATTTGAAAGATGAACTGTATACGGCGGAAACGTTAGCTCCCCGGTTGCTGTACGATGCGAGGGAGCGGGGCAGTGTTCTCTGTATCGTCAATCTGACTCGCCAAGCTCGAAACATCTATAAGGCTGTAAAAAATCTGGTCGGTGAGAGCGGCGACGACGTCGAAGTGATTCACTTGAGTACTAAGATGTGTCCGGCCCACCGAATGTATGAAATCGACGGCATGAGGGAGGCTTTGGCGGCCCTTCACGGTGGAACATCGAAGCGCAGACTCATCTGTATCTCGACACAGCTGATCGAAGCCGGTGTCGACGTGTCCTTCACGACGGTCTACCGGGCCATGGCCGGTTTTGCTTCCATCGCCCAGGCAGCAGGCCGCTGCAACCGCCACGGTGAAATGGAATACGGACTGGTCAAGGTTTTCCATTTGGAAGGGGAGAAACTCGATAAGCTGCCCGATATCCAAACCGGCGTCAAAGTGGCTGCGGACTTGCTTCACATCATGGATATTCAAGACATTCTCCAGCCGACGAATATGGCTCGCTACTTTGAATGGTATTATGATGATCAGGACGATCTCAATAAATCCTATGAACTGCCGAGCCGCAATACACTGGTGGATTTATTGTCCCTGAATGAGGTGGGCTGCAAGGCTTGTGTTGACCGAGGAAAGTCTGAGGAGCTCAATTGGCTGTGTGATACCCAGGCCTTCGGCGATGCCGGCAAAGCTTTTTATGTCATCGACTCGGCTACAATCGGAATCGTCGTGCCTTATGGAAAGGGCGCTGATTTAATTACCGCCCTGAATGGCAAGGTTGAGGATCCTAAGAAACTCGTGGCCTTATTGAAGAAGGCTCAACAGTATACAGTCAATGCTTTTTCCTATGAAGTGGAACAGCTTCAGCGGATGGGGGCCATTTTCCAGACCCTGCAGGGACCACTGGCTTTGAATGAAAAGTATTATAGTTCGGCCATTGGTCTCAACTTAGAAGAACAGGCTAATGAGCTGAATATTTTGTAAGGAGGGGATATTTTGAGAAATGAAATAACCTTTAAAGTGTACGGAAGGATGGCCTTATTCACCGATCCCATTACCCGCATGGGCGGTGAAAAAGCCTCCTACGCCGTGCCGACCTATCAGGCCTTGAAGGGTATCGTTGAAAGCAATTATTGGAAGCCTACGATTTTTTGGGTCATCGATGAGATGCGGGTCATGAAGGAAATACGCACTCAGTCCCGGGGCGTAAAGCCTCTCGTTTATGGCGGCGGCAATGAACTCTCGATTTATAAGTACTTGAGTGACGTGTGCTATGAAGTAAAGGCTCACTTTGAGTTCAATCTTCATCGACCGGACTTGGCCTCTGACCGCAATGAAAATAAACACCACAACATTGCCAAACGGATGGTCGAACGAGGCGGGCGCCGCGATATTTTCTTGGGCACGCGGGAATGTCAGGGCTATATCGAGCCTGTCGCCTATGGCGAGGCCCCGGGATTTTACGATGATACCCCGGCCATTCCCTTGGGGACGATGTTCCACGGTTTTAATTATCCCGATGAAACGGGGCGCGACATGTTGCAGGTCCGGTTCTGGCAGCCGGTCATGGAGCACGGCGTCATCCGCTTCATTCGGCCGGAAGCCTGCACTCTTGTGCGGGATATCCGCAAAGGGAAGGCCAAAGTCTTTACCCCGGATGATATCTGCCCCGTTGAAAGGGAATACGCCGGGTTGGAAGGAGAACGCTTATGAGCTGGATTGCGCAGTTAGTGAAGACCTACGACGTAAATGCGTCCTTAGCCGGTAAGCCCGGTGTAGAAGGGAGCAAGGCGGTTTTGCCGCCTATTGGGCATATCATCCAAAATGCTCAAATCGAAATCACCGTCGATGGTGAGGGAAACTTCGTTCAGGCCAGTCCAATTTCTAAGGACCAACAGCCGACCCTTATGCCCAGTACACCCGATTCGGCATCGCGGACGTCGAGTCCGTCACCGCATCCACTGCATGACCGGCTGAATTACATTGCCCGTGACTATGACTTATATAGCGAGAAAAAAGCCAAAAAGGGAGGGAAGGAGGAAAAGCATCCTTATACCCTGTATGTAGAACTCTTAGGCAAGTGGGTTCAGTCACCATACAGCAATCCTAAGGTAGAAGCAGTCTATAAATACGTCACCCGACATGACGTTATCGATGACCTTTGCAAGGCCAATCCACCCGTCCTCTATCGCGATGATAACGGCAAAATTATGCAAAAATGGCCGTATAAAGACAAAAATCGGGAGAAACCGGCGATTTTCACCGTAGTGACCGGTGATCTTTTAAAGGCATTGGTTCGTTTTCGCGTTTCCCTTGGCGGGGATAAGCCCGTCGACTTGTGGAAAGACCAGCAGGTGCAGCAGCAATATATAAAGTTTTTTGAGCATGAATTTCCTCAAGCGCCGGACCTGTGTTACGCCACGGGCAAGATGATGAGGCCTGTCGATAAACACGCCAAGGGAATTCGATTTGCCGGTGATGGGGCTAAGCTCATTTCTTCCAATGATAACCAATGGTTTACCTTCCGCGGCCGCTTTGAAAGCGGCAATGAATGCGTGTCTATCGGCTATGAGACGTCACAAAAGGCCATGAATGCCTTGATGTGGCTCGTTCGTAATCAAGGCTATTCCTGTGACGGCCGTACCTTTTTGGCCTGGAGCTCGAAACCGATTCCCGGTGTTTTTTCGGATACGGATCATCTGATGCATCGCCGCCGCGGTGGCGGGACTTCGGAACTTACTCGGCCGGAGACCTTTAAAGAATGGGCCGACAGTTTTACTAAGGCTATCACAGGTTACTATCATGATTTTGAAAAGGACCCGACAGCCCAGGTCAATATCATGGTCCTCGATGCGGCGACACCAGGGCGGCTGTCGATTTGTTACTATGATGAGTTTTCAGGAACTGATTTTATAAAACGCGTGGAAAAGTGGCATGAATCTGGCCGTTGGGCTCAGCATAAATATGATAACGAAAAGAATTCATCCCTTCGCTATTTTGGCGTGCCGGCACCGCGCAGGCTCATCAAGGCCTGTTACGGCGAAAACGTCAGTGATACGAAAATGAAGATGGAACTTGAACGCATCTTCTATTGCATTGTACAGGGGCGGCCTTTGCCGCTTGATATCGAACGGTGTGTCGTCCAACGTGTCGTCACCCGGGCGAGCCAATCGGCCGGCGATAAATATTATCAGTGGCGGCAGGAAATTTTAGAATCTGCTTGTACCATAATTTGTAATCGATGGAATGAAACCCATCCGGAGGAGGTATATACTGTGGCACTTGATGAAACGAATCGAAATCGGGATTATCTGTTTGGGAGAATCTTGGCCGTAGCCGACCAGTTGGAACGGGCTACTTTTAAGCTTGATGAACGAGGTTCACGGACTACGAACGCCATGAAGTATATGGAGGTCTTTTCCATGCGGCCGGCGAAGACGTGGATGACCATTCACAATCGCCTGCGTCCATATATGCAGAAACAGGAAAAATACGGCGGAAAAGAACGGAAGCTGTTGGCTCAAATCATCAGCCTCTTTAACGAAGAAGATTTTGTCTCCGACGATCCCTTAGGAAGTCGCTTCCTGCTTGGATTTTACAGTCAGCAATTTGCTATTCAGCAGCTCATTGAAAAGCAAAAGAAAGAGAAAGCGTTGAGAGAAAGTGAAGGCGCAGATAATAATTCAACGAGTCAGTCCGATGAAAACGAATAGGGAGGAATTATCATGACAACATTAGCAAACAAAATTGATTTTATCGGCTTCATTACCGTCGACCATGCCAATCCCAACGGGGATCCTTTAAACGGCAACCAACCGCGCAGCGATTACGACGGCTACGGCGAAATTTCTGACGTCTGCATTAAGCGCAAGATTCGCAATCGCCTGCAGGACATGGGCGAACGGATTTTGGTTCAGTCCAACGAACGCTGCGACGACGGTTGTGACAGTATCCGGTCGAGAGTAGAGAGCGAAGAATCTATGAAAAAGCCTTTGGCGATGAAAGAAAAAGATGCCGGACGAGCAAAATTATTTGCTGACGAAGCCTGCAAAATTTGGACTGATGTGCGGGCTTTCGGTCAGGTATTTGCTCTTAAAAAGGCGACGGGGGTCGATGCTGTTTCTATTGGTGTGCGCGGGCCTGTGTCGATTCATACGGCAGTCAGCCTGAATCCGGTAATCATTACCAGTATGCAGATTACTAAGAGCGTTAATACCGAACCGGGAGATAAAAAAGGCTCCGATACGATGGGGATGAAGCATCGCGTCGACTTCGGCGTCTATAAAGTCGTCGGCAGCATCAACGTCCAGTTGGCTGAAAAAACGGGCTTTAGCGAAGAAGATGGGGAAAAGGTAAAAGAAGCCTTGGTCACCTTATTTGAAAATGATGCTTCCTCAGCTCGGCCGGAAGGCAGTATTGAAATGACGAAATTCTATTGGGTACGCCATGACAATAAAACGGGCAATGCCTCATCAGCTCGCGTCCATCATAGTATCACGGCTAACTTGAAAGAAGGCGTTACGGCCCCCCATACCTTTGACGACTACGTCATCGATGACAGCGCTTTGAAGAATATCGAAGGCCTCAACATTGAAGTCTATCAGGAAGGCGAAAAAATCCAGTAAGGGATGCTGGAGAGAAAACGAGGATTTTGACCCTAGTCGGCTAATATGATGTCACATATAACCCTATGACGGAAGTTGTGCAGCAAAACCGGAGGAAAGGCATAGATTGACAGTGCGAAGATATAGTGAACATCGTATTAGCCGACTAAAACCTCGATTATGATAGAAAAATTTTAATCAAATCCCTATTTTAGTAAGAACGAACTGTATCAGTGGGGAAATATCCCCAT
This sequence comes from Megasphaera sp. UBA1696, assembly GCA_002319965.1. Classification (GTDB taxonomy): domain Bacteria; phylum Bacillota; class Negativicutes; order Veillonellales; family Megasphaeraceae; genus Megasphaera. The sequence goes on along the minus strand of DCJQ01000025.1, from coordinate 36 downwards.
CGATACGCGCAAAAGAGACTATAAAAATGTCCTTTT
>DCJQ01000034.1 GCA_002319965.1 Megasphaera sp. UBA1696 | reverse complement strand
GGCTGCATGGGCATGAGCCACGGCTACGGCCAGCCGAAAGACGTCCGGGAGATGACGGAATTATTGGCGAAAGCCGTCGATGCCGGCTATACTTTTTTTGATACGGCCGAAGTTTACGGGACGGCTGACGATCCCCACGCCAACGAAACCTTGTTGGGCCAGGCTTTAAAGCCCTTCCGGGACCGCATCCAGATCGGCACCAAGTTCGGCATCCATTTCGACATGACGTCGCCCGAGCCGAATAAGCCCATCGTCCCCGATGCTCGTCCGGACCTTATCCGCAAGTCCGTGGAAGCATCGCTCCGGCGTCTGCAAACCGACCACATCGATATCTACTACCAGCATCGTCAGGACCCGAAGGTTCCCGTCGAAGACGTAGCCGCCGTCATGGCCGACCTCATGCAGGAAGGGAAGATCCTTCACTGGGGCCTGTCTGAAGTCGACGCCGATACCCTGCGCCGGGCCCATGCCGTCTGCCCGGTCACGGCCGTCCAGAATCGCTATTCCATGATGGCCCGCTGGTATGAAAAAATGTTCCCCGTCCTGGAAGAACTGCAGGTCGGCTTAGTCGCTTTTTCGCCGATGGCCAACGGCTTCCTGACGGCTCGTTACGACGCGAACTCCCAGTTTGATCCGGATACGGACTACCGCCGGAACATGCCTCAGTTCCAGGCCGATGCCATGGAAGAAAACAAGGCTCTCCTGCAGTGGATTCAGGACTTGGCTGCTTCGAAACAGGCGACGCCGGCCCAGCTTTCGTTGGCCTGGATGCTCTCTAAAAAGCCCTGGATCGTACCCATTCCGGGAACGACTAATCCGGGACGCCTCCTGGAAAACGGCGGCGCTGCCGATATTGAACTCACGGCAGACGAAGTGCGGAAAATCGATGAAGCCTTGGATAAAATCCAGATGTCGTCCGTCTTTGGCGGTTCGGTTGTGCGCGGTTGATCGCCGTCCGACGGTTCAATGAAGCCGGCGAAGTTTTCAATTCATAATAAAAAAGACAGATGACCCCCTTGACTTGGACTCGGTTCCAAGTGATATAGTGAAAGTATTCGGTGAGATTCCGGGACAGGGGCCGTCATGAGAGGATGATTCGATGAAAGTATTACTGGTAAACGGCTCGCCTCACAAAGAAGGCTGTACCTATACAGCCCTTCAGGAAGTGGCACGGACCTTGGAAACCCTCGGCATTGAAACAGAATTCTTTTGGATCGGTGCCAAGCCCATCGGCGGCTGCATGGCCTGTCATAAGTGTCGGGACATCGGGCGCTGCGTCATTCCCGATATCGTCAATGATTTTCGGGAAAAGGCCCTGACGGCCGACGGCTTCGTCTTCGGTTCGCCCGTCCATTACGCGGCCTTGGCCGGCAATATGACGTCCTTCATGGACCGCGTCTTTTACGCCGAAGCCAACGGCAACGGGAATAAGGCTTTTTACTTAAAGCCCGCAGCAGCCGTCATTTCGGCACGCCGGGCCGGGACGACCGTGTCCTTTGACCAGATGAATAAATACTTTACGCTGCAGGAAATGCCCGTCGTCTCGTCGCGCTATTGGAATGAAGTCCATGGCGCGGCACCGGAAGAAGTCTTAGAAGACAAGGAAGGCCTGTACACGATGCGCGTTCTCGGCCGCAATATGGCTTATATGCTGCGCTGTCAGGAAGCGGCCCGCCAGGCCGGCGTAGCCCTTCCGGAACGGGAAGAACCGATTTTCACGAATTTTATTCACTAAAAGGAGGTTCATCATGACTTTTAAAAAGACGGCAGCGGCCATCTTGGCTGCGACACTGATTACCGGTTCGGCTTTCGCCATGAAGCCCGTGACTCTCGTCGACCAGGGAAGTTTTCTGGCCGGCGGGACCGTGGTTACGGCACCGGGGGACTATGTGGGCACGACGGAACCGACGAACAACGCCGGTGAAACGCTCCACGGCGACCATGCCTACGTCTTTTATCAGACGCCGAAGAATGCCCGCCGTACGGCCCTCGTCTTCCTTCACGGCCACGGTCAGTCGGCCAAAACCTGGGAAACGACGCCCGACGGTCGTGACGGCTTCCAGAATATCTTCCTTGAAAAACGGTACAAGACCTACCTCGTCGATGAACCGCGGCGGGGACGGGCCGGCCGTTCCACGGTGGCAGCCTCCATCAGTGCCCGGCCGGATGACCAATTGTGGTTCAACAACTTCCGCATCGGCCAGTGGCCTAATTATAACGATAACGTCGTCTTCCCTAAGGATGCGGCCTCACAGGACCAGTTTTTCCGGGCTATGACGCCTGACACGGGGGCCTTTGACAGCGGTGTCGTCGCCAAAGCCATGACGGCTGTCTTCGATAAAGTCGGCGACGGCGTCTTAATGACCCATTCGGCCGGCGGCGGTCCCGGTTGGGAAACGGCGATAGCCTCGTCTCACGTCAAAGGCGTCATCGCCTTGGAACCGGGAACCTTCCCCTTCCCGGAAGGGATGGTTCCGCCTGTGGAAGAAACGACCAGTCCCTTCCCGGCTAAGGGTACGGCCGTTTCCATGGATGATTTCATGAAGCTGACCAAGATCCCCATCGTCGTCTACTATGGCGACAACATTCCGAAGGGTGATACCCCGGTTGCCAATTGGGGCGAAGACACTTGGCGCATCCGCTGGAATCTGGCCAAAAAATGGGAAGCCCTGGTCAATCAGTACGGCGGCCATGTGGAAGTCGTGAGCCTCCCCGACGTCGGCCTCAAAGGCAATACTCACTTCATGATGGAGGACCTCAATAACCGGGACGTAGCCGATCTCATCGAAGCCTGGCTCCATAAACAGGGGCTGGATAAGTAGCGGTATTTTCGTGATAAGGGGGAAACTCTATGTGGAAAAAAATTATGAGCGGGTTATTGATGGCCGTCGCCTTAGTGATGCTCACGGCCTGCGGTAGTACGGGCTCGACGGCAGCGCAGCCATCTTCAGACGGGGCCAAGGCAGCCGCGTCTCAGGGAAAGGTCCTGGTCGTCTATTTCTCGGCGACGGGCAATACGAAGCGCGTGGCGGAAACGATTGCTAACCATGAAAATGCGACGATCTTTGAAATCAAGCCGACACAGCCTTATTCGGACAGCGACCTCAACTACCGTGATGACAACAGCCGCGTCGTGCAGGAACACGCCCAGCCTCAGCTGCGGCCGACCTATGAAGGCGACGTCGCCGACTGGGATTCCTATGATACGGTCTACATCGGCTACCCCCTGTGGTGGCAGCAGGCACCGCACGTCGTCTATACCTTCGTGGAAGGTCATAACTTCAGCGGCAAAAAGGTCATTCCTTTCTGCACGTCAGCTGCAAGTTCTCTCGGTGACAGCGGTCAGAATCTGGCCAAGGCTGCCGGGACCGGCGATTGGCAGACCGGCGTCCGCTTCAGCGGCGGTGCCAGTGACAATGATGTCCTGAACTGGCTGCAGCAGCAGTAAGAAAAATCCGGCAGGAATAAACCTGTTCCTTACGGAAAAGAAAATACAAAAAGAGATTTTTTGTTCCGAGCAACCTCGACGGGCTGCTCGGATTTTTTTTGCCAAGCGGCTGCCGGCGGCCGCTTTGGTAGGGAAATTGGCATACAGCGATATCGCCGTATTTATGGTATAATGTTTCTAGTTTATGAAGGATGGTACCTGTCAGCCCCTTTCTTGGGGCAACAGGGCCTTCCGTTTTTCTGTTTTGGAGCTTTTGGCACTAAAAACAGGCCTTTGTTCGATCCCAAGACAGAGGCTGCATCAGAAAAAGGCATGATGATGCACTTTTTCAGAGAGGAGACCGGTCGTGAACGCAGTTGTTTTTTCCTTTACCAAAGCCGGGACGGCTCTTGGCGGCAGGGCAGCAGCCTTCCTTCAGCAAAATGGCTGGCAGGTTCGCCAAGCGACGCTCGCGAAGTTTGCCGTTCCGCCGGCCGTCTCCTTTGACCCGTCCCTGCGGGAAGAAACGGCCCGGGCTTTTCAATCGGCACGGCTCCTCCTTTTCGTCGGGGCAGCGGCCATCGCCGTTCGCTCTATTGCCCCCTTTATCCGCAAGAAGGACGAAGACCCGGCGGTTATCGTCATCGACGAAAAAGGGCAGTTCGTCATTCCCATCCTGTCCGGCCATATCGGTCGGGCTAACGAATGGGGCCGACAATTGGCAGCGGCCATAAAGGGACAGGCGGTCATTACGACGGCGACCGACGTCAATGCTTTATTTGCTGTCGATGAATGGGCTGCAAGGTTTGGCCTGCACCTGTCTTCTCTGACGGAGGCCAAGGCCTTTGCTTCGGGCCTCCTGGAAAGGGGAAGGGCCGGCTTATACAGCGACTTTCCCGTCGAAGGGCCTTTGCCGCCGGGCTTGGTCGTGACGACGGATTGTGAAACGGGATTAATCGTAACGACTAAAGCGGCTGTATCGGTTTTTCCCTCAGCTGTCACGGTTCGGCCGGCTATCCTCCATATCGGCATCGGCTGCCGCCGTGGAACCTTATCCTCGGCTATTGAAAAGGCCGTCTCATCAGCCCTTAAAGAGGCCAATCTCTCGAAAGAGGCCGTGGCGGACGTCAGCAGCCTCGACGTCAAAAGGGATGAAACGGGGCTCTTGGCTTTTGCCAAGGAACGGTCATGGCCTATCCGCTTCTTTACGGCCGCCGAGCTCAATGCGGTGCCGGGCACGTTTACCGCTTCGGACTTTGTCCGACAGACCGTCGGGACGGATAACGTCTGTGAGCGATCGGCCGTCAAGGCAAGTGGCGGAGGCAAGCTCGTCGTTTCCAAAAAGGCCGGTCAGGGTATCACCGTGGCCGTTGCCTGTGAATCGTATATACTCCGATTTTTAACTGTTTAAAAGGACGTGATTTCATGAAACCACATATTTACGTCGTCGGCATCGGCCCCGGCTCCCAGCAGGGCATGACCCTAGAGGCCAAGGCTGTCCTTGAAGGCTGTGACTGCATCGTCGGCTACCATACATATATCGATTTGATTCGGGACTATTTCCCTGACAAGGAATTCGTCGTCACCGGCATGACCCAGGAAGTGGCTCGCTGCCGCTTGGTCTTGGAACGGGCTCTTGAGGGGCAGAAGGTGGCTATCGTCTCCAGCGGCGATGCCGGTATCTACGGCATGGCCGGCATCATGCACGAAGTGGCCGCCGATACGCCCGACGTCGATATCGAAGTCATTCCCGGCGTCACCGCCGCCAGTGCCGGTGCCGCTCTTTTGGGCGCGCCCCTCATTGCCGACGCCTGCCTCATTTCCCTGAGCGACCTTTTGACGCCGTGGGATAAGATCGAAAACCGCCTCGACTGCGCCGCTGCCGGCGACTTCGTCATCTGCCTCTATAACCCGGCCAGTAAGAAGCGGTCTGACTACCTCGAAAAGGCCTGCGACATCATCCTGCGACATCAGTCGGCCCATACGCCGGCGGGCATCGTCCGCAACATCGGCCGCGACGGTCAAGCCGTCAAAATTCTTACCTTAGGAGAATTGCGAAGCCAGCACCTCGACATGTTCTGCACGGTCTTTATCGGCAATAGCCAGACTAAGGTCCTGAACGGCAAGTTGGTTACGCCCCGAGGCTATCGGTTATGATTGGCCCGGTGTGGATTGCCGGAGGCACGACGGAAGGGCGGAAACTGGCCGGCTACGCCGCCCGTTTTCGGGTAAGGGCCTACGTCTCGGTGGCCACGGCATACGGAGCGTCCCTGCTGCCCGTCAGTCCCTATGTGACCGTCCTGGAAGGGCGGATGGATGAAGGGGACATGGAAGTATTCCTTAGAGATAAAGGGATACGCCTTGCCGTCGACGCCACCCACCCCTATGCGACGGTCGTTACCGACAACATCAAGGCTGCCTGTCAAAAGGCCGGCGTCCCTTATCGCCGCATCAACCGGCGGGCCGGAACGTATCGGACGGATGGCCGCACCATCGCTGTCCGCACCGTCGACGAAGCCGTCGAAGTCCTGAGCCATACGGAAGGGCCCGTATTTTTGACGACGGGCAGTAAGAACCTCGATGCCTTTGCCAAGATTCCGGACTATGAAAATCGGGTCTATGCCCGCATTTTACCGGTCAAGGCCTCCCTCGAACGAGCCTTGGATCTGGGCTATCCGCCGGCGCGCCTGATCTGCATGCAGGGACCTTTTTCGACGGACCTCAATGAGGCCATGTTCAAAGAGACCGGGGCCCGCTACGTCGTGACCAAAAATTCAGGCCACACCGGCGGCTTCCCGGAGAAATTGGAGGCGGCCGAACGAACGGGGGCGACGGTCATCATCATCGAACGCTGACAGGGAGATTATTTCGTCAGGGAAAGGACTGTATATGCATATCTATGTTATCGGCACCGGGCCGGGCAATCCGGCCTTACTGACCGTAGACGCGAAACGAGCTATTGAAGCATCGACCCTCCTTGTCGGCGACAAGCGGATGCTGGAACCCTTTGAGGGGACGGGGAAAGAATTGATTCGGACCTATCGGCGCGATGAAATCTGCCAGTTAGCTTCCTCCCGGACCGAGACCGACGGTCCCATGGCCGTTTTGGTATCGGGGGATGTTGGCTTTTTCAGTCTGGCTGCCTTATTAAAGGACATTCCCGGTTGCACCGTGACCCGCCTGGCCGGCATCAGCAGCCTGGTCTATTTTGCCGCCGCCTTGGAAACGTCTTGGAACGACGTATTCATCGTCAGCCGTCACGGCCGAAAGGAACCGCTCATTCCCGCCGTTCGCCAGCATGCTAAGGTCTTCGTCCTCACCGGCGGCAGCGAATCGCCGGCTGCCCTGTGCCGCAGCCTCTGTGACGCCGGTCTCGGAGCTGTGCGGGTTGCCATCGGCTGCAATCTGTCTTATGACGACGAAGTCATCCTTCGCGGTACGGCTGCTGATTTTACGGAAAGAGGGGACGACGCCTTAGCTGTCATGATGATTGAAAACGACGACGCCCGTCTGTGGCAGCGCCCCGTTCACGGTCTGCCCGACGAGGCTTTTTTGCGGGGCAAGGCACCGATGACCAAACAGGAAATCCGCAGCGTGGCCTTGTCGAAACTGGCACTGGCTGCCGATGCCGTCGTCTACGATATCGGTGCCGGCACCGGGTCCTGTACGGTGGAACTCTCCCTGCAGGCGCCCTTTGGAAGGGTCTATGCCTTTGAAATGAACGCCGATGCCCTGCGGGTCTTGAAGCAAAATATTGCCCACTTTGACCTGTCCAATGTCACTGTCGTTGCCGGCGATGCCGGTGAACGCCTAAAAGATATCGAGACGCCGCCTGATTACGCTTTTATCGGCGGGACCAAGGGACGACTGGCGGCCATCCTCGACGAATTGTACGGCAAAAATGAAGCCTGTGCCATCGTCGTCACGGCCATTACCATTGAAACGTTAGCGGCTCTTACGGCCTACTACGGATCCCGTCGGGACTATGATCTCGATATCACCCAGGTCAGCACGGCCCGCAGTCAAAAAGTCGGCGCCAGCCATCTCATGATGGCCCAAAATCCTATTTATATCGTTACCATTGTCCGTAAGGACGAAACGCGATGACCGGACTTGTAAAGGAGGTTGACCTGTATGCCGAATGTTCCCAGGATTCTCGTGGCGGCCCCTAAAAGCGGCAGCGGCAAGACGACCGTCGTCTGCGCCCTGCTGGAAGCTTTTAAAAAACGGGGACTGTCCCTGACGGCCTTTAAGTCCGGTCCCGATTATATCGATCCCATGTTCCACCGCCGCGTCCTTCATACGCCGTCATATAACCTCGATCTCTTCCTCTTCGGCGGCGGAGAAAAGGGGGCCGAAGCGGCCCGGCAGCTTCTTTGCCGTCATGGAGAAAAGTCCGACTTGGTTCTCATCGAAGGGGCCATGGGCTATTACGACGGTGTCGGAACGGGGCACGAAGCCAGTGCCTATGACGTCGCCGCTGCTGCCGATACGCCCGTCGTCCTCGTCGTAGACGGCCGTGGGGCAGGGTTCTCCTTAGGGGCCGTCTTAAAGGGCTTGGCCGATTTTTATACGGACAGCCATATTGTCGGCTTTATCGTAAACCGCGTCAAACCCATGGTATACACTCATTTTAAGGACGCTTGGGAAAAGGCGTCGGGCCTTAAGGCGTTAGGCGCTCTTCCGGATCTTCCGGACTGCGCCTTTTCCAGTCGCCACTTAGGCTTAGTGACGGCCGGAGAAATACAGAACCTTCAGGAGATTATGGAGCGCCTGTCGGACGCGGCTGAAACGCATATCGACCTCGACGGCCTGTTAACCCTGGCTCGGGCAGCCTCGCCCCTTGCCGAAAGCGACGTTTCCGAAGAGGAGAAAGAAGGGGAGCCGGAACGACAGGCTGTCATCGCCGTGGCCCGTGACGAGGCTTTTTGCTTTTACTACGAAGACAGCCTTGACGTCCTCCGCCGCTTCGGAGCCGAATTAATCTTTTTCAGCCCCCTTCACGACAGCCATCTGCCGCCTTGCGACGGCCTCTACTTGGGCGGCGGCTATCCCGAACTTTACGCTCGAGAACTTGAAGCTAATGAAAGCCTGCGCGGCCAGATCAGACAGGCCTTGAAAGGCGGGCTGCCTTGCTTTGCCGAATGCGGCGGTTTCATGTATCTCCATCAGTATTTTCGCGGCGACGACGGGACGCGATACGCCTGGATCGGTGCCGTTCCCGGTGAGACCTTTATGACGACGTCCCTTCGGCATTTCGGCTACGTGACCTTAGAGGCGGCAGAAGACAACCTCCTCTGTAAGGCCGGTGACACCATACCGGCCCATGAATTCCATTATTCCCACAGTACGTCAGAAGGGGAGGCCTTTACGGCCTATAAGGCCGGGAGCCGGCGTTCCTGGTCCGGCGGCGTGGCCGGTGAAACCTTAGCCGCCAGTTATCTCCACCTCCATTTTCTCGGGAATCCGGCTTGGGCCAAACATTTCGTAAGGGCCTGCGGTACGTATTCCCGGAGAGTGAATATCGACAAATCCCGAAAGGACTGATTTCATGAAGATAGAACATATTTTACCGGCCGACATCGAACGCCGCAGCATGGAAATTATTGAAAGCGAATTGGGGCCGATCGAGCTTCCGCCCGATGAAAAGGACATTATCAAGCGCGTCGTCCACACCAGTGCCGACTTCGATTACGTCCGCAACCTGCGCTTTAGTGAAGGGGCCGTCCGTAAGGCCCTGGAAGCCTTGAAGGCCGGCTGCACCATCGTGACCGATACCAATATGGCCTGCATGGGCATCAGTAAGCCCGGCCTTACGAAACTGGGCTGCCAAAAGGTCTGCTTCATGGCCGATGACGACGTAGCCGCTGCGGCCCGTGAACAGGGAACGACGCGGGCTCAGGCCTCGATGGATAAGGCTGCCGGTCTTACGGGACCGCTCATCATCGCCGTCGGCAATGCCCCGACAGCCCTCCTGCGCCTGAAAGAACTCATAGACCAAGGGAAAATCTCCCCGGCCCTCATCATCGGCGTTCCCGTCGGCTTCGTCAACGTCGAATACGCTAAAGACGTCATCATGGAAGCCGGCGTTCCCTATATCGTCGCTAAAGGTCGAAAAGGGGGCAGCACCATTGCCGCCGCTATCTGCAACGCCCTCATTTATAAGCTGACCCGCTGAGGGCCATATCTTACTTACTTCTTACTGGCACGGCGCCGTCATGCGTAGTATAATAAGGGCGACATTTAAATGAGAGGGAGTGTAGAGTATGGAAACATGGCTTGATTTGCACATGCATACAAAATACAGCATGGACGGTCAGTTTGAACCGGCCGACTTGATGCGTCAGTGCGCTGACGCCAAGGTACAGGCCGTGGCCGTCACCGACCACGATTCCACCCGGGCCATTCCCGAAGCGCGGGAAGAAGCGTCCCGTCTGGGGCTGCGCCTCGTACCGGGCATTGAAATCAGTTGTCAGCATGAGGGGAAGAACTTTCACCTCTTAGGTTACGGAATTCATCCCGATGCCGCCGTATTTGAGGAGATTGAAAAGGATGTGTACGGCCAGCGAAAAGTCGTGTCCGACAAGGTTCTTGACGCCGTCGAAGCATTAGGCATCGTCCTCGACCGCGACGCCATTTGGAAACTTTGTACCAGCGGTGTCGTCGCTTCGGTCCACATCGCCCGCGTTGCCCTTTCGGACCCGCGCAATGCCGACTGCCCCATCCTGGCACCCTATCGACCGGGCGGCAGCCGCAGTGCTGCGCCCTATGTCAACTTCGGCTGGGATATCTGCGGCCAAGGGGGACCGGCCTTTATCCCCATGACCTTCATGGACTTTTCAAAGGCCGTCGATATCATTCACGATCAGGGCGGCGCCGCCGTATTGGCCCATCCCGGAGCCAATATGAAGCAGAACCGTCCCTTGACGGAAACCCTCATCGCCCTCGGCCTCGACGGCATCGAAGCTTATTGCAGCTACCACGATGACGCTACGGCTGTCTTTTACCGTCAGATTGCCGATGAACACGAATTGATGGCGACCATCGGCAGCGACTACCACGGCCGGGCTAAGCCGCATATTGCCCTCGGCACGTACGGTCATCCCGAGCCGCAGCCTTTGTGGGACCGCCTGGTCGCACACATTCAAAATCATCATGGGGAAGTGTACTAAATCATGAAACAAAGCAAGACCCTGTCAGCCCTGGCCGTTGCGCTGTGGCTGGCTTTTGGTTTTTCAAGCCTGTCACTGGCGGCATCGCCGTCGGACATCGAAGCGGCCTATACGATCGGTGCCGTTTCCGATTCGAATCGGTCCGTAACGAAGGAGGCCGCTGAAAAAGGAAAGGCGATTGCAAAGAAAAAGGGCGTCGATAAAAAATCGTCGTCCGAACAGAGGGGAACGAAAGGGGATACGCCTGCCAAATCTTCGACAGATGGCGAATCCTCAGAACTTCAGCCCGTCGCCGTGAGCAGTGTACCGCGGGATGCGAAGCCTGCCGGAGCCCGCGGCGTTCTGCGTACTTATCATCCGGCAACGGATGCAGCCCCGGCCGAACCGATGGCCATTAAGGAAACGAATTTCCGCTTCAATGAACCCTTATTGCTGCGGCCCAAGACGGACATGATCGTCATCCACCACGTCGGCATCCCTGACGGCGATACGTCGGCGGCAGCCATCCATCGGGCCCATTTGGCCAACGGCTGGGCCGGCATCGGCTACCATTACGTCATCCGCAAAGACGGGACCATCGAACGGGGACGCCCCTTAGCGACGGTCGGAGCCCATGCCCAAGGGCAGAACTATCACACCGTCGGCATCAACGTCACGGGAAACTTCGACAAAGAAATCCCCACGCCGGCTCAGCTCCATTCCCTGGAAGGCCTCGTTGCCTGGCTGTGCAAGATTTATGAAATCACGCCGAGTGCCGCGACCATCGTCGGGCACCGTGACGTCAACAGTACAGACTGCCCAGGTCAGCACCTTTACGATATGCTGCCTCAGATCCGCCGCGATGTGGAAAAGCGGATGGAAACCTTAGGCGATGCCACTCCGTCTTACGAAGATAGCCTGAAAGAAAAGAGCCTCCTCAAGATGAGCCGTAAGGAACGGGAAGCCTTTATCATGCAGGGCGCGGTGGGACGATAATGTGCCTAGTCGGGACGAATGAACTATGATATAATAAAAAACACGCAAGTATGATGATAATTATCGAGGGCTTTGGGCAACTAAAGCCCCCTTTGTCATGAGGTAAAAAAAGCATGAAGCAATTCTTTCAATGGATGAATCAAGATGAAAATATCCGGTCCGCCGGGGAGGCTTTTTTAAAGCCCGGCTGTCACAGTATCTACGGCCTCAGCGGCTCCGTTAAGAGCGCTCTGGTAGCTAAGGTGCTGCACGAAGGACCCCGTCAGGTCGTCCTCGTCGTCCCGTCGCGGGAACAAGCGACGGCCTGGCAGGCAGACCTGGCTTTTTTGGCGCCTGACGTAAAGGTTCTCGACTTTCCCGTCGTCGATAAGGCTGTCTTTACGACGACGGCTAAAAGTCTCGACCGGATGGCTCGTCAGATGGAAGCCCTGGGCCGTCTGCGCCAGGGGGACCCGGTCCTCGTCTTGGCTGCGCCGGAAGAAGCGGCACAGTACGTCATGGCTCCCCAGCGCATCGACGATGCGGCCATTGACGTCGAAATCCAAGGAGAATATGACCGCGATGACTTGTTGCAGCACCTCGTAGACGCCGGTTATGAACGGGTCGACATGGTCGAACGGCGAGGCCATTTTTCCGTCCGCGGCGACATCGTCGACGTCTTTGCCGTCAATGAACCGCAGCCCCTGCGCCTGGCCTTTTTTGGCGATGAACTGGAAAGCATCCGCGCCTTCGACGTCGACAGCCAAAAGTCGCTGTATGATGCCGAACGGGCGCGGATTTTGCCCGTGTCCCTGACGACGGCGGACGATGAGAAATATACCCTCCTCGATTACGTCGAAGAAGGGACCATCATCTGGGATGAACCGAATCGGGTCCGGGACGGCCTTAAAAAGATTCTCAAAGAATCGGACGATTACAAGGGCGTCTTGGCGTCGTGGAAAAATATGGTCTCGCCGGAACGAAAGGTTCCGCAGATCGTCTTGTCCCTCATGGCCCAATCCGTGCCCGATATGCTCATCGACGAGTCCTTCAGCTTTGCCGCCAAGATGATGGCCAGCTTCCAAAAGCAGTTCAACCTCCTCGAAGAAGAAGTCGGTCATTGGCGAAGCTTAGGCAATACCATCGTCTTCGTCATCAACAGCAGAGAGCGCATTGCCTCCCTCAAAGCCTGGATGAAGCAGCATGACCTTTCGATTGCCGATTATGACGATGAAAAAAGCGCCGCCGGCGGCATGTATATCGTCGAAGGGGAAGTCCACGACGGTTTTGAACTGCCTTATGCCAAGGTCGTCGTCGTCGCCGAACGGGATGTCTTCGGCACCCAGAAACGACGCCTGCGCCACCGCGTGGCCAAAGGCCAGGAAATCAGCGTCTTTACCAGTCTGAAGGCCGGCGACTACGTCGTCCATGAAGTCCACGGCATCGGCCGCTACATGGGTATTAAGACCATTGAAATGGATGGCGTCCATAAAGATTATCTCGAAATCCACTATGCGGGAAAGGACATTCTCTACGTGCCGACGGACCAGTTATCCCTGCTCCAACGCTACATCGGCAACGAAGGAGATACGCCAAAATTACAGAAGATGGGCGGCTCGGACTGGCAGAAGATACGCTCTAAGGCTCAGAAGTCGATTACCGATTTGGCGGAAAAACTCGTCGCCCTCTACGCAAAAAGGGAGGTCGTCTCCGGTTATGCCTTCCCGCCGGATACGCCCTTTCAGAAAGAATTTGAAGAAGCCTTTCCCTATGAGGAAACGGAAGATCAGTTAAAAGCCGTCCGAGAAATCAAGGACAGCATGGAAAAACCGACGCCCATGGACCGCTTGGTCTGCGGCGATGTCGGCTTTGGCAAGACGGAAGTGGCCATGCGGGCCATTTTTAAGGCCGTCACAGCCGGTAAGCAGGTTGCCGTCTTGGTACCGACGACGGTCTTATCTCAGCAGCACTTCCAGACCTTTATGGAACGATTCGGTCCCTTTGGTGTCCACGTCGAAGTCCTCAACCGTTTCCGTTCCTATAAAGAAAAGAAATCCATCCTGGCCCGGACCTTGACCGGCGACATCGATATCCTCATCGGGACCCACAGCCTGCTCAACAAGAATGTTAAATTCAAGTCTCTGGGCCTTCTCGTCGTCGACGAAGAACAGCGTTTCGGCGTCGCCCAAAAAGAAAAATGGAAGGCCTGGGCAGCCCATATCGACGTCTTGTCCCTCAGTGCTACGCCGATTCCGCGGACTCTCCACATGTCGCTGGTCAACCTGCGGGAAATGTCGGTCATCGAATCGCCGCCGACGGACCGCTTCCCGGTCCAGACCTACGTCGCCGAATACGATGCCCGTATCGTCAGTGACGCCATCATGCGCGAAAAGCGGCGGGGCGGCCAGGTCTTTTTCGTCTACAACCGCGTCGCTTCCATCGAACGGATGAAAGACGAACTGCAGGCTCTCCTGCCCGACGTAACCATCGGTATCGCCCACGGTCAGATGGCCGGCAGCATGCTCGAGTCGATGATGTTCGATTTCTATGAAGGAAAGTACGACGTCCTCCTCTGCTCGAGCCTCGTCGAAAACGGCCTTGACGTAGCCAATGCCAATACGATCATCATTTACGACGCCGACCACTTCGGCCTGTCTCAGCTCTATCAGATGCGGGGCCGCGTCGGCCGGAGCCACCGCATGGCCTATGCATACTTCTTGTACCGCAGGGACAAGGTTTTGTCCGAAGTCGCTGAAAAACGACTCCAAGCCATCAAAGAATTTACCGAACTCGGTTCCGGTTTTAAAATCGCCATGCGCGACCTTGAAATCCGCGGTGCCGGCAACCTCCTCGGCCGGGAGCAGCACGGCAACATCGCCAGCGTCGGCTTTGCCATGTACTGCCATATGCTGGAAGAAGCCATTGCCAAGGCCCAGACCGGGAAAGAAGTGGAACCGCCGCCGCCGGAAACGGTTATGGAAATCCACGTCGACGCCTTTATCGACAACGAATATATCCAAAACGGCGGTCAGAAAATCGAAATGTACCAGCGCTTGGCCGTCGTCTCGTCGAAAGAGGAATTGGACGAACTGCGCCGTGAATTGGAAGACCGCTACGGCCGTCCCAGTTCGTATGTCGAAAAGCTCCTGCAGGTGACGGAAACCCGTCTCGAGGCCAAGGCCCAGGGGATGGTCCTCATCGCGCAGAAGAAGGACGTCCTCGAAATCAAGTGGCGGCGCGTCTCCGACATGCCCGATTTGACGAAACTCGAAAAGCCCCTGCGCAGCCGCTTCCGCCTCGTTCCCAGTATACCGGTCATGGTCCGCGTGTCCCTTTCCGGCATCGCCGATATCCTCGACTTTATCCGGATCTTGCTGACGGCCTTTTCCTCCCTTCGAAAGGAGGATTCCCGTGACTAACTTTTTACGCGGCGCTATGGTCCTGACCGTAGCCGGCATCGTCGTCAAAATCTTAGGCGGGTTGAACCGTATTTTCTTATCGCGGCTCTTAGGCGGCGAGGGAATCGGCCTCTATCAGATGGCCTATCCGGTCTACATCCTGCTCCTCAGCATCGTCGGCGCCGGCATTCCCATCGCCGTGTCGATCATGATTGCCGAACAAGCGGCCCGAGGCCATTACAGCGGCGTTCGCCGCATCTTTCACGTGACCTTGGCCTTTATGACCGTTGTCGCCGTCCTCTGCGGCCTGGCCCTGCCTTTTGGAGCCCAGGCGATGATCGAGCTTGGCATCGTCCGCGACAGTCGGGCCCTGCCGGCACTGGCCGTGTTAGGGCCGGCCTTAAGCTTATCGGTCATCGTCTGCTGCTTCCGCGGCTATTTTCAAGGCCTGCAGCTCATGACGCCGACGGCCTTGTCCCAGATGGCCGATCAATTCGTCCGCGTCTGCACGATGCTCGCCTTAGCTTGGATTTTCCTGCCCAGAGGCCTGGAATGGGCAGCGGCCGGTGCGTCTTTCGGCGCCGTTCCCGGGGCAGCGGCAGGGCTCATCCTCATCGCCTTTTTATACTACCGTCATCAACGGAATCCCTTGCCCGATGACGACGGCGTCTTCGTCATCCAGTCGGCGCGGCACATCATCCGCCGTCTCGTCGTCTTAGCCGTTCCCGTAGCGGCAGCCAACATGCTCCTTCCGGCCGTAGCCAGTATCGACCTCTTTATCGTGCCACTGCGGCTGGAAGCGGCCGGTTACAGCACCCACCAGGCGACGGCCCTCTATGGCTATCTGACGGGCATGGCCAATGGCCTTGTGCAATTGCCGGCTATCTTGACGATTTCCTTGGCGACCAGCTTAGTGCCGGCCGTCTCGGCGGCTTTTTCCCAGGGGAGAAGGGACGTCGTCCTGTCCCGGACCCATACGGCTATGCGCATTGCCAACGTCATTACCGTTCCGGCCTGCCTGGGTCTGGCCGTTTTGGCTGTGCCTATTTCACGTCTCTTATATGCCACGCCGGCTGCAGGGCCGGCTATCGGCGTCCTGTCCATGTCGGTATTCCTCGTCGGCCTCCAGCAGATTACCAGCGGCTTGCTGCAGGGCATGGGGCGGACGGCGGTGCCGCTCTATAATATGGCGGCTGCGGCTGTCGTCAAGATTTTCTTGAGCTGGCATCTGACGGCCATTCCCTGGCTCGGTGAAGTCGGGGCCGCTTGGGCGACCAATGCCGATTTGGCCGTGGCTACGGCCTTGAACCTCTATTTTGCCCGCCGCTTCGTCGGCTACGGCGTCCAGTGGGGGTACGTCGGCCGCTTGTTCCTGTCGGGGGCTGCCATGGCCGGTACGGCCTGGATCATCCACCACAGCCTGCTCAACCTGGTAGGGAATACGTTGGCCACCATCATGGCCATGACGGCCGCTGCCATCGTCTATCTCATCGGCATCTTTGCCTTCCGGGCCGTTGCCGTAACGGACCTTGCCAAACTGCCCGTCATCGGGTCGAAACTTGCCGCCATGGCTGAAAAACTAGGAAAGTAATACAGATGTAAGAGGATTGCCTTCGTAAGGGCATCCTCTTTTTTTTCTTGCTTTTGGCAAATCCCTTTGCTATACTATAAGAAAATGGTTGATTCAATCAACTAATAAAGGGGACAATAAGATGAATTACTTATGTGTCGGTCACGATTTTGGCGTTATCAATATGCGGTCCCAGGCCTATATTACCGAAGCCTGTCAGCCTTGGAACCTGTCTTATTCAGAATACGTGACCCTCATGACCCTCTATGATTTCGACGGCTCCAGCCAAAGCGAGCTCTGTAACGAAATGAAGGCCGATAAGGCCCTCGTCGCTCGCAGCTTGAAAACCTTGGAAGAGAAGGGCTATGTCTGCCGTCGCCAAAAGGATGGCGACCGACGCTTTAAGTTTATCTATCTGACACCTAAAGCCAGGGACATTCAAGGGGAGTTGGCGGGATTTTTAGAAGCGTGGATTACCTATCTCGTAGAAGGTTTTGATGAAACGAAGCGCGATGAGATGTTTACCATGCTGCACGCTATTGCCGAGCGGGCTGATGAAGCTGATATACGCGCTGTGAAGAAAAAGGGGGAGATGACACGATGAAAAGGGGTTCCATAAAGTACATCCTCGTCGCGGCTGCCATAGCGGCTGCCGTGAGTGTAGCCGGCTGCGGTAGTGATCAGACCACGGCCGAACCGGATCAATTGGTAAAGACCATGGAAGTCGGAAAAACGAATGACAGTACGGCCGGTACCTATTCGGGGACGGTAAAAGGGCGCTATGAAAGTAAGCTCTCTTTCCAGGCCGGCGGCCGGATTACGACGCGCAACGTCCAGCTCGGCACGCGGGTCAAGGCCGGCGATATCTTGATGACCGTCGATCCCAAGGACATCATGCAGGCCGTCAACCAGTCTCAAGCTCAGGTCGACGCGGCAGCGGCTCAGCTCCAATTGGCAGCGGCTAATTTAAAGCGCTACCAGGAACTCTACAGCGCTGATGCCGTCAGTGCCGCCGACCTCGATCAGTTCCAAACGGCCTATGACCGGGCGGCAGCCCAGTATAATCAGGCTCAGGCCGGTCAGCAGGCGCAGGACAATCAATTGTCTTATACCCGGCTGACAGCCGATGCCGACGGCGTCATCGCCGCCGTCAGTGCCGAAGTGGGGCAGGTCGTCCCGGCCGGCCAGCCCGTCGTCACCTTAGTCCATGACGGCGACTTAGAAGTCACCATTAACGTACCGGAAAATAAGTTGGCCGACTTTCCCGTCGGAAAAGCCGTGACCGTCTCCTTCTGGGCCCTTCAGAACCAGACCGTGTCCGGCGTCGTCCGCGAAGTTGCCCCCATGGCCGATGCCGTATCGCGGACCTATGAAGTCAATATAACCCTGCAAAACCCGCCTCAGGGCCTGCAATTGGGCATGACGGCCTCTGTGGCCAATACGGGGGAAGAACAGTCCGCTGCCGATACGGTCGTCCTGCCCTTATCGGCCATCTATCAGACGGGCAATGCGCCTCAGGTCTGGGTCGTCGGTAAAGACAAGACCTTGTCCCTGAAAAATGTGTCCGTTGAAACCTTTGGCGACAACAGCGTCAAGGTCACCGGCCTTCAAAAAGGGGACATCGTAGTCACGGCCGGCGTCCATAAACTCCGGGCCGGCGAAAAAGTCCGCATCGAGGGGGAAGGTGTATGAGAAACTTATCAGAAGTATCCCTCCGTAACCGGGCCTTAGTCTGGTATTTCATCATCCTCGTGGCCATTGCCGGCGTCTTTTCCTACGTCAAGCTCGGCCGCATGGAAGACCCGACGTATACCGTGCGGACCATGATCGTTACCGTCGCCTGGCCGGGAGCCACGGCAGAACAGATGGAAGAACAGGTGACCGACAAGATTGAAAAGAAACTTCAGGACACGCCGCACCTCGATTACCTCAAGAGTTATTCCCGGCCGGGCCAGTCGGTCATTTACGTCAATTTGGACGATAAGGCGCCGCAGAGCAGCATCCGCGATACGTGGCACGAAGTCAGAAACTTGACGGAAGACGTCAAGCGTGAATTGCCCGATGGCGTCTACGGCCCTTATTATGACGACCGCTTCGACGACGTCTTCGGTTCCATCTATGCCCTCACCGGCGACGGCTATTCCTATGAAGAGCTGCGGCAAAAAGCCGAAAAGATTCGCCGCATGATGATGAACGTCGACGACGTCAGCAAAGTCGAATTGGTCGGCGAACAGTCGGAAAAAATTTATATCGAAGTAGCCAACGCCAAATTGGCTGAATTGGGCATTCCGCCGACGGTCATCGCCAATGCTGTCAAGGGGCAAAATGAAATGACGCCGGCCGGCATGGTGAACACCGAGTCGGACAACGTCTACCTGCGCCTGTCCGGCGTCTTTAAGGACGTCGAAGGCATCCGCAATCTGCCCATCAACGCCAACGGCCGCGTCTTCCGCTTAGGCGACATTGCCACCGTAGAAAGACGCTATACGGAACCTGCAGATCCCAAGATGTTCTATAACGGCAAGCCTGCCGTCGGCATCGCCCTGTCCATGAAGAGCGGCGGCAACAATTTGAAGCTCGGAGAAAATCTGAAGAAACTTCAAGAAAGCGTCAAGGCCGACCTTCCGGCCGGCATGGAAATGAACCAGGTATCCGACCAGCCGCAGATCGTCAAAGAGTCCATCAGTGACTTTACGGAAACCCTGTGGGAAGCCATCGCCATCGTCCTCGGCGTCAGTTTCATCACCTTGGGCCTGCGGACGGGCCTGGTCGTCGCCTTCTGCATTCCCTTGGTCCTGACGGGTGTCTTCTGCGTCATGGAAATCACCGGCATCGACCTTCATAAGGTTTCCTTAGGGGCCCTGATCATCGCCTTGGGCCTCCTCGTCGACGACGCCATCATCGCCGTCGAAATGATGACCGTTCAGCTCGAAAAAGGGCGAAGCCGTATTGACGCCGCCTGCTACGCTTTCCGGGCGACGGCGAAACCGATGCTGACCGGGACCCTCATTACCTGCGCCGGCTTCATTCCCGTCGCCTTTTCCGACGGGGCGGCCGCTGAATTTTGTAAAGCCCTGTTTCCGGTCATCACGGCGGCATTGGTCCTGTCGTGGATCGTGTCGGTCATGGTGGCGCCCCTCTTCGGCTACTACCTCATCAAACCTAAAATAAAAGAGGGGGCAGAACCTGAAACGCTGTACACCAGCCGGTTTTATGTCTTTTTCCGGAAGGTCCTGACTTGGTGCCTGACACACCGAAAGGTGGTCATCAGCGGGACGGCAGCGGCCTTCGTCATTTCGGCCGGACTGACCTATTTCATTCCGAAAGAATTTTTCCCGCCGTCCCTGCGGCCGGAACTGATTGTTGAAATGACCCTGCCCGAGGGCTCCTCTATGGAAGCGACGCAGAAAGAGGCATCCCGCCTGGCCCGGTACCTTGACGGCCAGCAGGATAAATTGAAGAATTACTCGTACCACGTCGGCCAAGGGGCACCGCGGTTCGTCCTGACTGTCGAGCCTGTCCTGCCGGCCGATAATTACGCCCAGTTCGTCGTCGTCGCCAAGGATACGGAATCGCGGGAAGCCCTGGCAGCTTCTTTGAAGACGGAGCTTGCCGATAAATTCCCCAACGTCCGCAGCAATATTAAGCACATCTCTTTGGGGCCGCCGTCGGATTATCCCATCATGATGCGCGTATCGGGCTACGACAAGGATAAGGTCAAGGCCTATGCCGAAGAGATTGCCGCCCGCATTGCCAAAGACCCCAATACGGAAAATGTCTTCCTCAACTGGGATCAGAAAGATAAGGTTATGCACGTCGAGCTCGACCAGGATAAACTGCGGGCCATGGGGATTTCCGGTCAGGATATTGCCCAGACCCTGTATACGGAGCTGTCCGGGGCGACGGTGGCGCAGTACTATGCACCGGATAAGACCGTCGACATTCAGCTTCGCCTCGACGATAAGGACCGCAATGATCTCTCGGCCATCAAGAGCCTGCCGGTCTACGTCGGCCAGGCCGGCTACGTTCCCTTGGAACAGATCGCCCGCATTTCCTACCAAGGGGAAGACGGCCTCATCTGGCGCCGCAACCTGAAGCCCACCGTTACGATTAACGGCGGCATCAAGTCGGGAACGGCCGACGATGCGACGCAAAAGGCTTACGATTCCATCGCCGACATCCGTGACAATATGCCTTTCGGCTACACTGTGGAAGTGGACGGTTCTCTGGAAAACAGCCAAAAATCCTTGAAATATCTCTTGGGTCCCGTGCCCATCATGGTCATCATCATCATGACCTTGCTCATGTTCCAGCTCCGGAGCCTGCCCCTCATGGGGCTGACCCTGGTTACGGCGCCTATGGGACTCATCGGGGTCTCCCTGGGGATGCTTCTCTTTAGAGAATCCCTGGGCTTTGTAGCCTACCTCGGCACCTTGGCCTTAGGGGGCATCATCATCCGCAATTCGATCATCCTCCTCGACCAGATTGAAAAACACATGGCCTCTGGCGAGGACCTGTGGCACGCGATCATCGACTCGGCCGTCCTGCGCTTTCGGCCCATCATGCTGACGGCAGCGGCGGCTATCTTAGGCATGGTTCCCTTAATGACCAGTGTCTTTTGGGGCCCCATGGCCGTGGCCATTGCCAGCGGTCTCTTGGTGGCTACCGTCCTGACCCTCTTGGTCCTGCCGACGATGTACGCTGCCTGGTTCAAGGTAAAAAAATCATAGTTTCTATTTAGGCCTGCATCGTCTCGATGCAGGCCTTTTTGGCATCGGAGAATCCGGCATGGCACAGACTGTTATTTTACAAGGGAATCTTACTATCGTATAATATAAAGTATAGATAAGAAATTAACTGATGGGGGATTTCTCTATGATAAAACGTGCTTCTGTCCTCGTGGGGACTCTTGTTTTAACACTCCTTCTGTCCGCCTGTGCCAGAGGTCCGGCACGGACTGACAACGATACCCATCGGGAAACCCTTGCCCAGAATGAAAAGAAGCCGGTCTCGACGGCTGTCGTTCATAACGGCCAGGGAAATCCCCGCCGCGTCCTCATTGCTTATTTTACCTATCCCGATAATACGGACGCCCAAGCCATTCATTCCAAGGAATACGACGTCATGACCTCGGCCAGCCTCAATGTAAAAGACGGCGAAATCATCGGAAACGACGCCATGATTGCCAACGAAATCGCCAGGGAGACCGGCGGCGATGTCTTTTCCATCTTAGCTGAAAAGCCCTATTCCGCCGACTACGATGCCATGATTCGCGATGAAAAGGCAGCGGCTGCCCGTGATGAGCAACGGGAGCTGAAAAGCCACGTCGGCGATCTGAGCCGGTACGATACGGTCGTTTTGGTCTATCCCATTTGGTGGGATGCCCTGCCGGCACCGGTCACGTCCTTTTTGACGGAAAACGATTTATCCGGTAAGGCCTTGTACGCCGTAGCCTCGTCCGGCGACAGCGATTTTGTCGATACCGTCGAAGACATTGCCGAACTCGAGCCCGATGCGGATGTCTATGAAGGCTTCATCCTCCGTCATGACGAGATGGGCGAAACGTCTGATGCCGTTCGCCAGTGGCTTAAGACTGCGAATTTCATGAAATAAAAAAACTCTCCGGTTACACCGCTTGGCGATGCAGCCGGAGAGCTTTTCGTACATAGACAGGGATACCGGTCTCAGGAATGACGATGATAGAGGATGAGGCCGCCTTTTTTGCGGTGCCCCGTATTCCACAGCCCGTCGAAGTCGAGCCAGCGCCAGGAGCCGTAGGTAACGGCCTTGACCATGAAGTCGCCGTCGAATTCGGTGTAGCCCGTCAGTAAGAACCAGTGCCAGTCATAGAATTTAAAATTGGGATTGTTGTGATGCAGGACCAGGTGGGGGATGGGCCAGCCGGCGTCGATTTGGGCCTTGATGACGTCTTTCGTTTCCTCCGCCGTCTTATCGCCGGACCAGGGATCCATGGTGATGTCGTCGTCGCCGTGGTCGGTCAGAAATTGGCCCATGCCGTCGATATACGTGTCGAGGCGGTCGATGCCGCCCCAGCGCGGATGGAGATAGGGCTTCATGACATTGGTAAAGGCGATGTAGTCCTTCTTGGCAACGTCGTCGGTCTCGTAGGGATAGAGGCCTTGGGCGTCTTTATAGCGCGTAAAATAAATAGAAGAATCGCAGGCCGTCACGGCAGCGCAGCCGCCGAGGTTCATCATGCGGTCCGTCAGCCAGTCCTGATTGCCGCCGTAGGCCGAACCGATATAAAAATAAGGGAGTTCATGTTTCATTAAAGGCATATCCTTTCGTAATAATACTTAATCTTGAGCATCGTGTATGATGTCGGGCTCTGCTTTTTGGGTAAAGCCGATGACCCGGCGCGGTTTTTGGATGTCATCCTGTCGGGGGACAGCCACCAAGAGCAGGTTGAGCTGGGACAGGTGCTGGACCAGTTCGACGGTCGAACCGTCCGAGAGTTCGCCGTAAAAGACGATCATATTCGGGTCCCAGTAGCCGATATCCTGAATGCTGAAGGTAATGTCGCCGGCTGAGACCAGTCGGCCGCCGGCCTGCATCGTATCGGGAAGGTCCGATTCAAAGTTGTTGATCAAAGCGACGATGCGCTGATACATATCGGAGGCCATATAGGGCGCTTCCGGGTCCTCCGTTTCCGGAGCCGGAGCCGGCGGACAGAGGGCCATTTCCTTGACTTCATCGGTATATGCTTCTTCCCGTACGGGGATGGTTTTCTTTTCTGTATTCATGGATATCACTCCTTCTTGGCTGCTTCCTAATACTATTCGAGATGAAGGCGGCAAATTCCTGCTTAAAATGCGGACAAACTTTATCTATTTTGAATAGAATGATTGAGCAAACGGCAAGGAAGGCGCTTTTGGGGGCAGGACTGGCTAGGGGTGGACAGATGTTGTATAATAAGGATTGGATTTGTAGAGAAAGGATAGAATCGATTATGATCAGAGACAATCAAATTATTCACTATACATCAGATGAGGCCATCCGCGTGTCCATCGCCTTTACGGCAGGCATCGTGGAAAAAGCCCGCCAGAGTCACAACTTATCGCCCGTGGCCTGCGCCGCTCTCGGCCGGACCATGACCGGTGCGGCCCTTCTCGCCGGAGACTATAAGAACCATGAAGGCGTATCCCTTAAAATTGCCGGCGACGGCCCTTTGGGCGCCGTCCATGCCGACTGCTTCGATACCAACAAGCTTCGCGGCTACGTCGATAATCCGACGATTGATCTGCCTTTAAAACCGAACGGCAAACTCGACGTCTCGGCGGCTGTCGGCCGAAACGGCCAGCTGACCGTGACCCGCTTTACGCCCAAGACGACGACCTATACCAGCCAGGCCGACCTCGTATCCGGTGAAATTGCCGAAGATATCGCCTATTACCTCTATACGTCGGAACAGGTGCCGTCGACGATCAACTTAGGCGTCCTCGTCGATCGGGATTACACCATTGCCGCTGCCGGCGGCTTCCTCGTCCAGGCCCTGCCCGGTGCCAAAGACGAAGACCTGGCCCGTGTCGAAGCCAACATCACCCAGGTCGGCGCCTTGACGACGTACCTCAAGGACCATCCCAAGGGAGAAGGCCTGATTGACATCATCCTCGGCGGCATGCATTATAAAGAATTGTACCGTCAGCATCTCTACTGGCGCTGCACCTGCTCGCGTCAGCGCTTTGAAAGTGCCTTGCTATCCCTGCGCCCGGAAGACAAAGAATCCCTCTTGAAGGATCCCCAGGTTGAAATGACCTGCCATTACTGCGGCGCCAAGTATACCCTGTCCCACGACGAAGTAGCGGCCTTATACGAAAAGGCCGGGGCAGACAAGCATTGATCTTCATTTCATAAGGGAGGTTTTATCATGGGACTTATTGCCATCATCGGTGGTACCGGAGTCTGTGATCCGAAAATTTTGTCCAATGTCCGCGAAGGGTACATGGATACGTATTACGGTTCTATTCGTTACTGGAAGGGGACGTATCAGAACCGGGACCTCATCTTTTTAGCCCGCCACGGCCGGATGCATTCCATTCCGCCGCACCTCATCAACTATCGGGCGAACATTCTCGGATTGAAGCGCCTCGGCGTCACGGCCATCTTGGCGACGACCGCCGTAGGCTCCATGAATCCGGAGTACAAGCCCGGTGATTTCGTCCTGCCCGACCAGTTCATCGACTTCACAAAAAGCCGGCACACGTCCTTTTTTGACGGCGGTGCCAACGGCGTCGTTCACGTCGACATGACGGAACCTTACTGCCCGACCCTGCGCCGCCACGTTGTTCAGGCAGCGGCTGATGCGGGAGACTGCCGTCTCCATGCTAAGGGTACCTATGTCTGCACCGAAGGGCCGCGCTTTGAAACGCCGGCGGAAATCCGGATGTTCCAAAAACTCGGCGGCGACATCGTCGGCATGACCAACGTTCCCGAAGTCTGCCTGGCCCGGGAAGCGGAAATCTGCTACGCCACGGTGTCCATGGTCACCAACTTTGCTGCCGGCATTTCTGATAAGCCCCTGACCCATGAAGAGGTCGTCGATGCCATGGCCAAAAACTCCCTGCGCCTGCGCCAGCTCATCTTAAAGAGCATCGAGAATTATCCTGACGATGAAGACTGTGCCTGCCACCATACGCTCCAGGCCTACGGAGGGTTTACGGTATAATGGAAACTTTGCGCTGGGAAAAGGGGACCCTCTATCTCCTCGATCAGACCGTCCTTCCCTTTACGGAAACGTACCGGACCTGCACGACCTGGCAGGACGTCCATAAGGCCATCTCCGTCCTGGCCGTCCGCGGAGCCCCGGCTATCGGCGTCGCCGCAGCTTACGGCGTCGTCTTAGGCGCTCGCTCTATCCTTGAAAAGCCGGGTGACCAACCCTTTGTAACGGCTCTTCAGGATATTTGCACGGCCCTCGACGGAGCTCGCCCGACGGCAGTCAACCTTCACTGGGCCTTGGAGCAAATGATGGCCTGCGCCAAACATCATGGCGGCGAAAGCCCGTCGGATATCGTCCGTTTCTTAGAAGAAAAGGCCAAAGCCATCCATGCCGACGATGTGGCCATCAATACGGCCATGGCCGGCTGGGGTGCCGATGAAATCGGAAAAGGGGACCGCCCCTTGACCCTCCTGACGCACTGCAATGCCGGAGCCCTGGCAACGGCCGGCGTCGGTACGGCCCTCGGCGTCATTTCTGAACTCCATCGCCGGGGACAGGTCCAGATGGTCTATGCCGATGAAACGCGGCCTCTCCTGCAGGGAGCACGGCTGACGGCCTTTGAGCTCATGGCAGGCGGTGTTCCGGTTACGCTTATTACGGATAACATGGCCGCCTGGACGATGAAAGAAAAAGGCGTCGACGCCATCATCGTCGGGGCCGACCGCATTGCCGCCAACGGCGATACGGCCAATAAAATCGGGACCTACGGCCTGTCCCTGATGGCCAAGGCCCTCGATATTCCCCTGTACATTGCAGCGCCCCTGTCGACCTTTGACCGGTCGATTTCCGGCGGCAGTCAGATCCCTATTGAAGAGCGGAATCACGACGAAGTCCGTTCCTTTAGAGGCGCTGCCACAGCCCTTTCGGATACGCCGGTATTCAACCCGGCCTTTGATGTGACGCCTCATGAAAACATCCGGGCCATCATCACCGAAAAGGGCATCATCAGCCACCCCGATACGGAGGCTGTACAGACATTTTTTGACAAGCATTCATTATAGAAAGAGGTATGAACTGTATGGAATCAATTATTCGCGACATCAAATTAGCTAAGAGCGGCCATGAAAAAATCAACTGGGTCGACCGGCACATGCCGGCCCTCAATGCCATTGGCGACAAATTGAAAGCCGAACAGACTTTTAAGGGCAAGACCATCTGCGTCAGCGTCCACCTCGAAGCCAAGACGGCATACCTGGCCGAAGTCCTTCACCGGGCCGGCGCTAAGGTCATCGTTACCGGCAGCAACCCCTTGTCGACTCAGGATGACGTCGCAGCGGCCCTCGTCGAAGACGGGCTCACGGTCTATGCCTGGTACGGCGCGACCGATGAAGAATACTTCGATTTTCTGAATAAATCCCTCGACCATAAGCCGGATATCATCATCGATGACGGCGGCGATCAGGTCCACCTCCTGCATACGACGCGGAGCGATGCTATGGAAAACCTCCTCGGCGGCACGGAAGAAACGACGACCGGCGTCAATCGCCTTCACGGTCTCGATAAAGCCGGCCAGTTGAAGTTCCCCATGATTGCTGCCAACGATTCGTACTGCAAATATCTCTTCGACAACCGCTACGGCACAGGCCAGTCGACGTGGGACGGCATCATGCGTACGACTAACCTGACCGTCGTCGGTAAGAAAGTCGTCGTCGCCGGCTACGGCTGGTGCGGTAAAGGCTGCGCCATGCGTGCCAAAGGCCTCGGCGCTCACGTCATCGTCACCGAAGTCGACCCGATCAAAGCCATCGAAGCCGTATTTGACGGTTTTGAAGTCATGCCCATGGCTGAAGCTGCCAAAGTCGGCGATATCTTCGTCACCTTGACCGGCGACAAAGACGTCATCCGCGGTGAACACATGAAGAACATGAAAGACGGCGTCGTCCTGGCTAATGCCGGTCACTTTGACGTTGAAATCAACCGTCCGGAACTGGAAGCTCTGTCGGTTCGTCATTTTGAAGCCCGCCACAATATCGAAGGCTATGAACTCCCCAACGGCCACGTCATCAACCTCTTGGCAGAAGGCCGCTTGGTCAACCTGGCTGCCGGTGACGGTCATCCGGCTGAAATCATGGATCTGTCCTTTGCCGTTCAGGCCCTGGCTGCCAAATACATCCTCGACCACCATACGGAACTGGAAAACCACGTCTACGTCCTGCCTCATGAAATCGACGACGATATCGCCAAGATTAAACTGGCTTCCATGGGATATGCCATCGATACGCTCAGCGAAGAACAGCGCAAATACTTGAATCTCGACTAAGGGGAGAGGGATACGGATGAAAAAACTGATTCAGCACGTCGGCCTCTATCGGGACCATGGCGTTACGGAAAATCAAAATATTGCCATCGACGGCACGAAAATCACGGGCTTTCCCGAAAATCCCGTCCTTTCCGATTACGATGAAGTCATTGACGGCAAGCAGATGCTGGCCCTGCCGGGTTTCGTCAACACCCACAACCACATCGCCATGACCGTCTTCCGCAGTTATGCCGATGACATGCAGCTCATGGACTGGCTCCAGAAGAAAATCTGGCCGGCTGAAGATAAACTCGACGGCGACGTCGTCTATGCTCAGACTATGCTCGGCATCGCCGAAATGATTCGCTGCGGCACGACGTCCTTTGCCGATATGTACTTCTTCATGGACGACGTTGCCCGCGCCGTCGACGCGTCGGGTATTCGGGCCTGCCTGAGCCGGGGCATGACGGGCATTACGCCCAGCGCCGAAACGGCCCTCAAAGAAAATAAACAGCTCTTTTTAGACTGGCATAAAAAAGGGGACGGCCGCATTACGGTCATGCTCGGACCCCATGCGCCCTACACCAATACGCCGGAATACCTCTCCCGCGTCGTCGACTTGGCCCATGAATTAGGGGCTGAAATCCATACCCACCTGTCGGAAACGAAGGGCGAAGTCGAAAACATTAAGAAGCAGTACGGCAAATCACCCATTGCTTGGTTCAATGAACTCGGCCTCTTCGATACGGGTTGCCTGGCCGCCCACTGCGTCTGGGTCGATGACGACGATATGGATATTATGCTGAAAAAACACGTCCGCGTTGCGCACAACCCGGGCAGCAACCTGAAACTGGCCAGCGGCTTTGCACCCATTGCCAAGATGTTGAAAAAGGGCATCACCGTCGGCCTCGGTACGGACGGCGCCTCGAGCAACAATAACCTCGACATCGTCGAAGAAATGCATTTAGCTGCCTTAGTCCATAAGGCCAACACCCTCGATCCGACGGTCATCCCGGCTGAAACGGCCATCAACATGCTGACTGAAGGCGGCGCCAAATGCCTGGGCTACACCGATATCGGCAAACTCGAAGTAGGCTATAAGGCCGACATCACCTTAGTCGACCGCGAAGGCCTTCATTGGTACCCCAAACACGACGCTCTCAGCCTTATGGCTTACAGTGCCAACAGCATGGACGTCGACACGGTCTTGGTCAACGGCGAAGTCCTTCTGCGGAATAAAGAGTTTACCAAACTCGACATCGAAAAGATCAAAGCTGAAGCCGAACGGACTAAAGAAAAACTCTTTGCCCAAATTTAACCTTTACGCAAGAGGTTGGTCCCTGCGATTACGGCTTGTTTTATTCCCGAAAAGCGTGTATAATTAGATTCAATTTGAGGCTATTTATGTACGTTTACAGGGAGATGCATCGATTCATGACTAAAACGCTCGTTACGGCTTTCTTCGTCGTCTTGGCACTGCTTTTGTCCACGCCTTGGGATTTACCGGCTGTTAAAATCCTCTTGACAGGCTGTCTCATGGGTTGGTTGGCCCGGACTGTCGTGGCCAACATAAAGGAAAACAACCGGAAAGCCGAAGTACGGCGAAATAAACGGCTCCGCCGCATGGCAGCCGACCACGCTGCCAGGGAAGAAGACCGTGTCAGTGTAAACGAACACTGAGGCGTAAAAATGAATAAACGTTGATAAATTAGTGTGCGTTTTTTGGATATGCCCCCTTTAGGTAGATATGAGAATCATAACATCTCATGCTCCTTGAAGGGGGCATTCTTATGCATAAAATAAAGATAAGTCTTCAAAACGATTGAACTGGGGAAAATCGGATGTTCATTGAAACGTGTCCAGAGATGACACTGCCAACGATTGGTTGCATCGGTGTCCCGGATTAGATTAGAGAAGTATCAACTGTGATGGAAAATAGGATGGCAATTCGCTGTCAGGGAAATTAAAAACTGCCACCGAAAATCGGTGGCAGCGTATTCACAGAGCATTATCAAGGTACGGAGAAAAAGAGCTGTCTCTTCGTTATTTTTTGCTGTATTTTAGAAATTTCGGTATAGACGAGCAAAGGATTCCAACACAAAGAGGTCATTATGGTCATTTAAATTCATACCAGTCAATGATTGAATTTTTTCTAGACGATAGAGTAGCGTTTGTCGATGAATCATTAATAGGCGGGCTGTCTGGCTGACATTGTAATTGGCCTTGATATATGTCGTCAGCGTTTGAAAGAGTTCTATGCCCGAGTTCTCGTCATAATCAAAGAGCGGTTGTAATGTTTCCCGAGCCTGGCCGCGGATAGTTTCATCTTGGGTTAGAGATGAAATGATAAGTGCCTTTTTTGTGTCCTTATAGGTAAAGTGATGGCGGGAATCTTTGTTTTCTAAGCAGTATTTTAAGGCTAGTTCTGCATTTTGATAGCACGTACGGAAAGGACAAGGCTGCTCCATCGTAATGTTACTGATTCCCCAGTAGAGGGACAAGCGGGGGATAAGGGTTTGAATCTTTTCTTCGGCGTTATCGATATATTTTTTTATTTCTTGTATAGAAGGAGTCTTATTTTCCAAGTAAATAATGAACTTTAAATTATCACTGCCGACCATGGTTTTTTGTCCGTATCGGCGTCCTTCTGCAAGGAGTATCCGTTCAATATTTGTTACGATGTGCACAAAATCCGTGACTTCATGGGAAGGCTGATCGTCGTCTTTTTCCGGCAAACGGATGGCAAGGAGAAGGCAGGCATAAGGCCGCTGCAAATCAAACGAGAGATAGAGACCTTGCTGTGCCATTTCTGCCCATGATTCATAGGCACCTCGGGCCAGATTTCGTACAAAATTATTTTTTACCTGCATGGTCATATTGTCTTCAATTCTCTTGCGGTTGAACCAGAGAGAGAGGGGAAAGAGTACATAGCGTTCCCAGTCGGCGGGCAAACTATGAAAGGGCATCTTATGGTTAGGAGGTGGAATGTAGAGCGTGAGCTGTCCGAATGCTGTGCCGCTGATGCAGATATTTTTTTCTAACACTTCAAACGTTTCTTGATTATTGTAGAGGAACTTTTGACAGGCGAGTTTTTTTCCGTTTATTTCGCTGATTTCTACGTTGCAATGCATCATTCGTGCCAGGAGAATAGCGGCGTCTTGCAGGCGCTTATTTTCAAAGAAAAGGTTAAAGAGACGGCTTTGCAGATCCTTATATTGAAACATCTCCTTTTCATGGATAATGGTAAGTACTGCTTTTTGCACGGCTGCAAAGTGGACGTTCCAGGGAATCGTAAAAACCGGCAAATCCATGCGATTGGCATAGTCCAGGCTTTCTGGAGGAAGGAGATACTTTTCATCTTTAAACGTGAGAATAATGGCTGAGGCCCGGGCACTGGCAGCATGCTGAAAGAGACATTGAAAAAGAGATGGGTCTTCTTGATAACCTACAGCCGTCGAGAGAATGATTTCGCTTTCTTGAATAAAGTTATCTAGCGGCATTTCCTGCACAGAAATCCCCGTCACCGAGCGGCGGCTGAAATCAAGGGGGCGTGTGAGCAGGCGGATATGCGGGATATACTGGTCTCGTAAGATATCTTGTAAGGTGCAGTGCAATGGTAGGCACCTCCTTTCGTGCTGAATAACTTTATTATACTATTTTAAAATGTAAATATACAGGTAGTAAAGATGATTAGATATCGTAATCAAAATGTGGTTTATTTGTAAAATGTATGAAAAATAAAAAGTAGTTTACTACAAGTTGTACATCCCTGTTTCGGAGTTGTTTTAGTATAATAAGGCCATCAGAAAGAGTTGCGAAAGTTTATAAAATAATAAATAGGGAGGGATTATCCTATGGATGTGAAACGAGAAATTAGTAAGTTACAAGATGAATTGGTGTCTCTGCGTCGTGATTTTCACCGTCATCCCGAATTGGGATTACACGAAGTGCGCACATCGAAAATTGTCGAAGACTATTTGAGAAATCTCGGCCTCGATGTACGCCGCTGCACCCCGACAGGAATCATCGGCGTACTTAAAGGAAACCAGTCTGGTAAAACGGTTATGCTGCGCTGCGATATCGATGCCTTGCCTGTGACCGAAGAAACGAAGTTGGATTTTATTTCGGAGAATGACGGTGTCATGCATGCCTGCGGTCATGACGGTCATACGGCGATGCTTTTGATTGCCGCCAAGATTTTGGCACAGCACAAAGATGAAATTAAGGGAAATGTCGTATTTCTGTTTCAACCTAATGAAGAAGGTGCCGGTGCCGAAGACATGGTGAAACAGGGGGCTTTGGAAAATCCGAAACCGGATGCTGTCTTTGGTCTGCATATCTGGTCACCTGTTGAGGTAGGAAAAATTGGTATCATTTCCGGACCTATTATGGCCTCGAGCTATTACTTTAAAATTACGGTACATGGAAAGGGTGGACATGGCGGGGCACCGCACACAGCTATCAATCCCATCGTTACAGCCGGTCATATTTTAAATGCTATTGATTCTTTGCACACATCAGAACTCAATTCACTCAAGCCGAGTGTTATTTCAGTCTGTAAAATTCATGCTGGCGTCAAGGAAATCATTATTCCTGATGATCTGACGATGGAGGGTTCTATCCGTTGTCTTCATGAAAATGATGAATTTGTGCGCCAACGTTTTTCAGAAATCGTCGAAGGCATTTGCAAGGCTTACCGCTGTACCTGTGATATCGAATACATTTGCGGCAATACACTTCTCAACAACGATGAATCCATGACTGAGTTAGTCGTCCGGACAGCAGCTGATGTTGTAGGGTCTCATAACGTGAAGACGAAGGATGTAGCCGTTATGCTCGGTGACGACTTTGCTGAATTTTCCAGACGTATACCTGGCGCGTACTTTTTCCTCGGTACGGGAAATTCCCAGAAACATACGGATGTGGAACATCATAACTGTCATTTTAACATCGACGAAGATTCCCTGCCCATTGGCGTTGAAATGCACGTCAAGACGGTTTTGAATTATCTGAGCCAGTAGGGAGGGATCTCTTATGACGGAATATACACAGGTATCTGAACGGAATGAGAATTTCATCCGTGCAAACCATAAATCGTGGGCTCAAAAGGCGGGTATGAGTGAGGAGACTTGGAGGGAAGTCGTGAAATTTAATGCAGGTGATGCGGGCTGGGTTATCATGAATATCGGCTTAGCTATTGGTGCAGGCATTGTCTTTCTTCCTGTTCAGGTGGGCTTGGTAGGGTTATGGGTGTATTTTTTTACCATCCTTATTGGTTACCCGATTTTGTACCAGTTCCAAAAGCTGTATGTCAACGTTTTGGCGGAAGCACCGGATTGTCAGGATTTTGCCGGTGTAATTTCCGGGTATTTAGGAAAAAACTGGGGCTTTTTATTGGGGATTCTCTATTTTCTCATGATGGCTATTAATATTTTTCTCTATGCTACGGCCATGACTAATGACAGTGCGTCCTTCCTATATTCTTTTGGCGTGACGGATTCGCTTTTTTCGGATAACGTCTTTTACGGTCTTGTCGTACTATGCATCCTCGTGGCTATTGCCTCGCAGAGCGAACGACTCCTCTTTAAAGTGTCGACGGGAATGGTTCTTACTAAACTTTGTGTCATCGCCATTTTGGGACTAGTCATGATTCAACACTGGGACTTG
This sequence comes from Megasphaera sp. UBA1696, assembly GCA_002319965.1. GTDB lineage: Bacteria > Bacillota > Negativicutes > Veillonellales > Megasphaeraceae > Megasphaera. The sequence goes on along the minus strand of DCJQ01000034.1, from coordinate 18,292 downwards.
GCTAATATCGGTAATTTGCCGTCGGTCGGATATCTTATTCATAAAGGTATCTTGACGTTACCGCTGGTTGTGTTAGCCATCATCTTTATCGGTAGTCTCAGCCCGATGACTATCTACTATCGCCAAAACGAAAAAAAATCCCATTATTGCCCAATATCGAGCACTGCGTGCTATGCGCTATGCTTTTTCAGTCCTCGCCGTAGTTATCATTTTCTACACTATTTCTTTTAACCTCGCTGTGGGTCACGATAGTGCTGTGCAGGCGTACAAGGAGAATGTTTCAGCCCTAGCCATTGCTGCCAAAAGTTTTGATGGGGTTCTTGTCAAGCTTTTCAGTGTTCTCTTAAATATTATCGCCATTATGACGGCCTTCTTCTCACTCTTCCTCGGATTCCGTGACTCCTGTCTCGGCATTACCGTCAATATTCTTAGCCATTTCATGAGGGAAGAAAATATTAACCGACGTCTCATTACCTACGGCATCAGCATTTTCTGCATTGTTCTCTGCTGGGGATTTGTTTTGCTCAATGTCCAGGTCATTAACATTTCCTTTATCCTGAGTCCGCTTCTCGGCTTTATTGGCTGCATTTTACCGATTCTGCTCGTCCTGCGCGTGCCAAGTTTTAAAAAATATCGTGACTGGAAGCTTATCCCTATCGCTTTATTTGGGTTACTGCTTATTGCATCGCCTTTCGTGGCTTTTGTTTAGGCCATATACAAGGATTCAGAAAGGGGGGGGATTACTTATTAACATAAAATCATAATATAAATTAATTATTCAGTTTTTTATAAATAGGAGGAATTTATTATGGGAATTAATACAGATTTACTGCACAAACATCAAATGCACGCTGCTCTTTCCGGTGATTATAAACCGGTTGCCCGCGCACATGTCAGTCCAATTTACCAGACGAGTACGTATATTCTCGACGATTTCGATTCGGCCGTATATCTTAATCAGCATGTTGATAAGGGCTTTGTGTACTCCCGTTTTGGCAGTCCAAACTGTGATGAATTGGAAAAAAAGATTGCCAGCTTGGAACATACCGAAGCTGGTCTGGCTCTGGCCAGTGGTTTAGGCGCTATATCTACGGCGGTTATGAGCGTCATAAAAGCAGGAGATCACATCGTCTTTGGTGATGTCATATATGGCTGCACCTATACACTTTTTACGCACATCCTCACGCATATGGGCGTTGAATATACGCGAGTGGATACGACGAAGGTTGAAGAAGTGGAAAAAGCTATCCGTCCGAATACGACCTTGGTCTATGTCGAAACGCCGGCGAATCCGACTTTAAAAATCAGTGACATCCGTGCCATTGCGGATTGTGTCCATGCTCATAAGGGAATTACCCTTATTGTCGATGGTACTTTTGCTTCGCCATACTTACAAAATCCCATTGATCTTGGTGCCGATATGGTCGTACACAGTGCGACGAAATATTTAAATGGGCATGGAACTGTAACAGCTGGTGTTATTGCTGGTCCGAAGGAACGCATCGATAAATGCCGCATGCCGTACTTACAGTGCTTTGGTGCCGTTCTTGATCCTTTTGCAGCCTGGCTTCTCATGCAGGGAATGAAGACCTTGGGAATTCGCATGGAACGCCATTGCTCTAACGCGATGAAAGTTGCTCAGTGGCTGGAAAAACACCCTAAGATTGAACATGTTTACTATCCGGGTCTGCCCAGCCATACGACTCATGAAATTGCCAAAAAACAGATGCACAATGGATTCGGCGGTATGATGAGTGTTGATATTAAAGGCGGTGAGGATGCCGTGCGGACGGTTATGAACAACGTTAAAGTATTCAGTCTGGCAACGAGTCTCGGTAACGTAGATTCTCTCATCCAACACAGCCCTACCATGAGTCACTTTGACATGACCTCAGAAGAACGCCATGCTGCTAAAATTTTTGATGGGCAGGTTCGACTTTCTATCGGTATTGAAGATATAGAAGATTTGATTGCCGATCTCGATCAAGCACTGGCTTTGATTTAATCAGGTTAAACCGATATAATAAAATCCATGTTTGTCTCTAAGGTACCAAAACAATACTAAATAGAAAGTAGCTGAAACCGGGGGTAAGTCCCCCGGTTTTTTTTGCGACAGTCGTAATTTTTGTTTTACTGCCGTTGAAAAACAGAGCCATGAAGCCCTATCTTCGTTGAAAGTTCCCTTTTATAGTCTTTCTCCGGGAGGTTTCTTAGTAGCTTTTTTCCGGCGTTTACGATATAATAGTTAAAATATACGTTTCATCGTGTCCGACTGCAGGAGGCAGGCGGGCCGTGACGGAAGGAGCGATGGTATGAATATCAGAACGGCAACTCTCGACGATCTTAAGGCGGTTGCTGCCGTAGAAGCCGCTTGTTTTCCGGCGGCCGAGGCCGCATCGGAAGAACGGCTGCGTGACCGCATTTCCTACTTTGGTCGTCATTTTTGGCTGCTCTTTGGCGACGACGGGACCCTTATTTCTTTCGTCGACGGTATGGTTACGGATACACGCGATTTGACGGATGATCTCTATGGCGATGCGTCGTTCCACGATGAAAAGGGCGCCTGGCAGATGATATTCGGCGTCAATACACTTTCGAGTTATCGGAAGCGCGGATATGCCGGATTACTCCTCACGAAAGCCATCGATGACGCCCGCAAAGAAGGCCGCCAGGGACTGGTCCTGACTTGTAAGGAAAAACTCTTGCATTATTATGCTAAATTTGGCTTTGAAAATGAAGGCCTCAGTACGTCAGAACATGGCGGAGCCGTTTGGTATCAAATGCGCCTTACTTTTTAATGAAGGCTGATGAGGCCCTTTTTATACGTAATTTTAATTTTTTTCTTCATTTTTTTCATAAAATACCTTGACAAGAAGCCTTACAAAGTGTACAATTCCAGTAACGTTTCAAGCGAATCGTTGTTGTATACATTGTATAAGAATGAGGTATGTCATTATGGGGTACTTAAAAAATTTGACCATCATGTGTTGTACGATATAATCGTATTGTACAGCCATCTATCATAGGACAATACAATACGAACCTATTCATCCAGAGCAGCCGAGGGACTGGCCCGACGACGCTGCGGCAACCTACGCATGTAAGGTGCCAATTCCAGCAGGATTTTACCTGGCAGATGAAGTCATGGGCATACGTTTATTTCTTGCGCCATCTGCTTAGTACAGGTGGCGCTTTTCTTTTGTCAACATGGAGGGATCTTATGGAGCATATCGCAAAACACGTGACCGACCTCGTCGGCCATACGCCGCTCTTGGAGCTGACTCACTGGCAGGCGGTGCACGGCATCAAAGGCCGGGTCCTGGCCAAGCTTGAATACTTCAATCCCTTGGGCAGCGTCAAGGATCGAGTGGCTGTGGCCATGATCGAAGCCGGGATACAAGACGGCAAGATCGATAAGGATACGGTCATCATCGAGCCGACGAGCGGCAATACCGGCATCGGCCTAGCCATGGCCGCCGCCGTAAAAGGGCTGCACCTCATTTTGACCATGCCGGACACGATGAGCCTGGAAAGGCAGAAAATTGTCAAGGCATTGGGGGCTGAAGTCGTGCTGACACCGGGCATCGAGGGGATGCGCGGCAGCATCGGCAAGGCCGAAGAACTGCGAAAGTCTTACGGCAACGCCTTCATTCCGCAGCAGTTCGACAATCCGGCCAATCCGGCCATCCACCGGACGACGACGGCCGAAGAAATCTGGCGCGATACGGACGGCGTAGTCGACATCTTCATTTCGTCCGTCGGGACGGGCGGCACCATTACCGGTACGGCTGAGGGGTTAAAAAGCCATAACCGGGACGTGCAGATCGTCGCCGTCGAGCCGAAAGACTCGGCCGTCCTTCGCGGCGGAAAGCCCGGGCCCCACGCCATTCAGGGGATTGGCGCCGGCTTCATTCCCAGCGTCCTCGATATGTCACTCGTAGATGATGTGATCGACGTATCGAACGAAGCTGCCTATGAACGGGCTCGGGAAGTGGCCAAGACCGACGGCCTTTTAGTCGGCATCTCGTCAGGGGCATCCTTACAGGCGGCCCTAACCGTCGCCAAGCGGCCGGAAAACGAGGGCAAGACCCTCGTCGTCCTCTTGCCGGACGGCGGCGAACGCTATTTATCCACGTCTTTATTTGAAGAAGGCCTGTAAGGCCCAGCAGTCGGTATCGAGGGGGAAAAGATATGAAGCACAAAAAAATCATAGCGGTACTGACTGTCACGGCAGTCCTCACGGCGGCCGGTCTCTTGGCCGGCTGCGGTCGTGGGACTGATGAGGACACGCTTACCTTAACAAACGTCTCGTATGATCCAACGCGTGAGTTATATAAAGAATATAATGAAGCCTTTCAGAAGCATTATAAAGGGCAGACCGGGAAGGATATCCGCATCGTCCAGTCTCACGGCGGTTCAGGCAGCCAGGCCCGGTCGGTCATCGAAGGCAGTCGGGCTGACGTCGTGACTTTGGCCTTGTCCTACGATGTCGAGCGCCTGGAACGAGCCGGCCTCATCGACGCCGGTTGGGAACAGGAACTGCCCGATGACTCGGCACCGTACACGTCGACCATCGTCTTTCTGGTTCGCAAGGGGAATCCCAAAGGGATACGCGACTGGAACGATTTGACAAAATCGGGCGTCAGTGTCATTACGCCGGATCCCAAGAGCAGCGGCGGTGCTTGTTGGAACTTTTTGGCCGCTTGGAGCTGGGGCCTTGATCATTTCGGGGGGAATGAAATCAAGACCCGGGCCTTCATGACCGACCTCTACCGCCATGTCACTGTTATGGACGCCGGTGCCCGGGGCTCGACGACGACCTTCGTCGAAAACGGGCAGGGGGACGTCCTCGTCGCCTGGGAGAACGAAGCGCTCTATACGATGCGCGAATATCCCGGCCGCTATGAAGTCGTCGTACCCAGTGTCAGCATCTTGGCTCAGCCCAGTGTGGCTGTCGTCGACCGCCTGGCCCGCCGCAAAGGCCATGAACAGGCGGCTGAGGAGTACCTGCGCTATTTGTACTCTGACGAAGGCCAGGAATTGGCCGCCAAAAATGATTTCCGGCCGTCCAATCCGGACATTCTCCGGCGCTACGCGGACCGATTTGACCTTAATGTCAAGCTGACGCGCATCAGCGACTTTGGCGGCTGGGATGCAGCCTATGTCAAATTCTTCGATGACGACGCCTTGTTTGATAAAATCATGGCCGATGTCGACGGCAGTCAATAAGGAGGGATGCAGATGAATCCATTTTCAAACCCGGCGGGCGGGCGAAACCGAATTATTCCCGGCTTCGGTCTGACCTTGGGGGTGACCCTGGCCATGCTGTCCTTATTGATCCTCATTCCGCTGCTGTCGATTTTAGGCCACGCTTTTCAGCTGACGGCCAATGACTACGCCAAGCTCATCACCAACAGTGCCATTCGCAACGCGTTTATTACGACCCTTGGAAGTTCTTTCTTAGCGGCCCTGATTAATTCGGTCTTCGGTTTTATCCTGGCCTGGGTCCTCGTTCGCTATGACTTTCGCGGCAAGACCCTCTTGAACGGCGTCATCGAACTGCCTTTTGCCTTGCCGACGGCCGTGGCCGGCATTACCCTTTCTAAGCTCTATTCCGATACGGGCTTCTTCGGCAGCTTCTTTGCCGGCTACGGCATTCCCATTGCCTACACCCATATCGGCCTTATCATCGCCTTGGTCTTCGTCGGCATTCCCTTCGTCGTCCGCTCCATTCAGCCGGTTCTGGAAAACTTAGATCCGACGTATGAAGAGGCGGGGAGTATGCTCGGCGCATCGAAGTTTACCATCTTCCGGCGCATCATCTTTCCCGAGCTGCGGCCGGCTCTCTTGACCGGTTTCGGCCTGGCCTTTGCCCGGGGCCTTGGCGAATACGGCAGTGTCATCTATATTTCCGGCAACAGTGCTAAGAACCATACCCAGGTCGTCTCTTACGTCATCATGCAGAAGCTCAATTACGTCGACTATGCCAGCGCTACGGCCATCGCCTTAGTCATGCTCATCATCGCCTTTGTCATGCTGTTTTCCATCAATATGATTCAGCTCTGGCAGGCCCGGCGCGTTCAATAGAGGAGGGGGATCATGAAGCACAGCAAGACAAAAATACTCTTAGTGAGCATCAGCGTCGTCTTCGTCGTCGTCATGCTCATCGTGCCCCTCATTTCGGTCCTAATCAATTCGCTGGCTGAAGGATGGGACTTTTACGTCAAAGCGTTGACGACACCTTACGTTTTGTCAGCCCTGCGCCTGACCTTGATCGCCACGGTCATCGCCGTCGCCGTCAACACCGTCTTCGGACTCTGTGCCGCTTGGGCCATTTCAAAATTCGATTTCCGGGGCAAACACTTGTTGACGACCCTCATCGATATTCCCTTTTCCGTTTCGCCGGTCATTGCCGGCCTGGCCTTCATCATGACCTTCGGCCGCATGGGCTGGATCGGTCAGTGGATCGAAGTCCTGAACGATTACTTGGGGACGGATATTCAAATCGTCTTCGCCGTTCCCGGCGTCATCTTGGCGACGATTTTCGTCACCTTTCCCTTCGTCTTCCGGGAGGTCATCCCGGTCCTCCATACCCAGGGCCGCGATGAAGAAGAAGCGGCCGCCCTCATGGGGGCCAAGGGCAGGACGATATTTTTCCGCATTACCCTGCCGCAGATCAAATGGGCCTTATTATACGGTATCGTCCTCTGTACAGCCCGGGCCCTCGGCGAATTCGGTGCCGTCAGCGCCATGTCGAAACTGCGGGGTGAAACCTTTACCTTGCCCCTTGAAATCGACGCCCTCTACCAATCGGGGTCGACCGATGCCATTACGGCAGCCTTTGCCGTGTCGTCCCTGCTCGTACTCTTAGCGGTCGGTGTCCTCTTGCTGCGGGTATTTTTTGAAGCTAAGCTCCACAAGCCATCTTAGGAGGTGATGTCATGTACGTCGAGATGAAGCATATCGAAAAAAACTACGGCTCTTTCCACGCCTCGCGGGACGTTTCCTTTGGCGTCGACAAGGGCAAACTGGTCGCCCTCCTGGGGCCTAGCGGCAGCGGCAAGACGACGATTCTGCGCATGCTGGCCGGCCTTGAAAATCCCAACAGCGGCGACATCGTCATCGACGGCAAACGGGTCAATGACATTCCGGCTGCCAAGCGGGGCATCGGCTTCGTGTTCCAAAACTACGCCTTGTTCCGCTATATGACGGTCTTTGACAACGTCGCCTTCGGCCTTACCATCCAGGGGATGAAAAAGGCAGATATTCGCGAGCGGGTCCTGGAGATGATCGACCTCGTCGGCTTGTCCGGCATGGAAGGCCGCTATCCCAATCAGCTTTCCGGCGGCCAGCGCCAACGCGTCGCCTTTGCCCGGGCCCTGGCGCCTCATCCCCAGGTCCTGCTCCTCGATGAACCCTTTGCGGCCATCGATGCCAAGGTGCGCCAAGAGCTGCGAAATTGGCTGAAAGAGACGATTCACCGCGTCGGTATTACCAGCATCTTCGTCACCCACGACCAAGATGAAGCCGTGGAAGTCGCCGATGAAATCATCATCACCAACCACGGCCGCATCGAACAGGTCGGAACGCCCCTTGACATATACAGCAAGCCCAAGACGCCCTTTGTGGCCGAATTCATTGGGACGCCCGTCGTCATCGAAAATTGCAGTGTCCTCACGGGTTTTGCCGACATCGACGGTCCGAAAAGGGCCATTATCCGACCGGAATTCCTCAAAATCTATAAACAGGGGACGATGAAGCGCTACGCCAGTGCGGCCGAAGACGGGATCGTCGAAGCCGTCGTCTTCCGCGGCAGCCGCCTCGATGTGACCCTGCGCGTTAAAGACTGTCTCATTCACGGGGAATATGCCTTTGACGCACCGCCCCTTTCTGTCGGCGAGGCGGTGAAGGTCCTCATTTACCGCCTTCACGTCCTCGACGGGGATAAGACCTATTTACGAGAAAACAGCGCCATGATGGGCTCTGATGTATTCTATATTTAAACGAAGGAGTATTGCCATGCAGATTCAGAAGGAGAAAATCATCCACACCGATGTCCTCATCATCGGCGGGGGAACGGCAGGCTGTTACGCCGCCTTGACCCTCCGGAGCCTGTCAGAGGCCTCGGTGGTCATCGCCGAAAAGGCCGACATACGCCGCAGCGGTTGTCTGGCAGCCGGCGTCAACGCCTTGAATGCCTATATTACCAAGGGCCATACGCCGCAGTTTTATGTGGATTACGCCAAGAAAGACGCCGCCGGCATCGTCCGCGAAGACCTGCTCTTAACCATGTCGGAAGGCCTCAGTGAAGTCACGAAGAAGCTCGAAGAACTGGGCCTGGTCATCTTGAAGGACGAACAGGGGGAATACGTTACCCGCGGCCCGCGCAACATCAAGATCAACGGCGAAAACATCAAGACCATCTTAGCCGATGCCGTACAGAAATTGGACGACGTGGAAGTCATCAATCACTTGAATATCACCGACTACATCGTCCGTGACAATCGCATTGCCGGCGCCTTAGGCTTCGATATCCTGACCGGTACGGCCTATGAAATCCGGGCCAAAGCCGTCCTCTGTGCGACCGGCGGTGCTTCCGGCCTCTACCGGCCCAACAACCCTGGCTTTTCCCGCCATAAGATGTGGTACAGCCCCTTCAATACGGGAGCCGGCTACGCCATGGGCATTCGGGCCGGGGCGGAAATGACGACCTTTGAAATGCGTTTCATCGCCCTGCGCTGCAAGGATACGATTGCCCCGACGGGGACTATCGCCCAAGGCGTCGGTGCCAAGCAGATCAACGCCAAGGGCGAAGTCTATGAAGATAAATACGGCCTGACGACGTCCCAGCGACTCTACGGCACGGTCCGGGAAAGCCTTGATGGTAACGGTCCTTGTTACCTCAAGACGGAAGGCTTGACGGCTGACGAAGATGAAGCTCTCTTAAAAGCCTACCTCAACATGGCTCCGAGTCAGACCTTGAAATGGATCGAATCGGGGAAACGGCCGAGTCAGCAGAACGTCGAAATCGAAGGGACCGAACCCTACGTCGTCGGCGGCCATACGGCCAGCGGCTACTGGGTCGATACCCATCGGCAGACGACGATTCACGGCCTCTATGCTGCCGGTGACGTCGCCGGCGGCTGCCCGCAGAAGTACGTAACCGGCGCCCTCGTCGAAGGGGAAATCGCCGCTAAGCACATCGTTGAAACGGCCCTGTCCGACGGCCTTGCCCTGACGGCTGACGAAGAAGGGCGAATCTTAGCTGACAAGGTGGCTGAATACAACGCCTTCCTCGGCGAAGAACGACCTTTCTTTACGGTTGAAGAACTGGAAGAAGCCATGCAGAAAGTCATGGATGCCTACGCCGGCGGCATCGGCAGTCATTATCAGTACAATGAACGCCAGCTGGCACTGGCCGATGAAAAAATCGATCAGCTCATGGATTTAGCCGACAGCGTCGGTGCCGGTGACTACCATGAACTGCTCTTCGTCTATGAACTCAAAGAACGATTGACGGTCTGCAAGGTCCTCATTGCCCACCTCCGGGCCCGCAAGGAAACACGGTGGCATTCCTTTGCCGAAAACCTCGACTATCCGGAGCAGAAGGACGAATGGCTGAAATACGTCAATTCCCGCATGGATGAAGACGGACAGATTCACATGGTATACCGCGATTTAGTACCGGGAGGGAGCCTTTATGAGCATTCGCATTAATCAAGACCGCTGCATCGGCTGCAAACGCTGTGTGTCCGTCTGCCCGGGCAGCCTCATCGATATCAACGAGACGGGAAAGGCCCGGATGCATTACCCTAAAGACTGTTGGGGCTGTGTATCCTGCGTCAAAGAGTGTCCCGTTCAGGCCATTGACTTTTACCTCGGCGCCGATATGGGCGGCCGGGGCAGCACGATGAACGTCACCACTGAAGGCCAGTACATCAAATGGCACATCCGTCGGCCTGACGGCAGTGAAGAGACGATTACCATCGACCGTAAACAGGCCAATTCGTATTAACCGGCCTTACTATCTATCTGTTTAGAGGGGGATTATTATGTCTGCATTATCGCATCTTGACAACTTGGAAGCCGAAGCGATTTACATCATCCGCGAAGTGGCTGCAGAGTGTGAAAAGCCCGTCATGCTCTATTCCATCGGCAAAGACAGCTCGGTCATGCTCCATTTGGCCTTGAAAGCCTTTTATCCGGAAAAGCCGCCTTTTCCTTTCCTCCACGTCAACACGACCTGGAAGTTTAAGGAAATGATTCGCTTCCGCGATGAAACGATGAAAAAATACGGCCTCCAGCTCATTGAACACATCAATCAGGAAGGGGTAAAACAGGGGGTCAATCCCTTCGATTACGGCGCGTCCTACACGGATATCATGAAGACCCAGGCCTTAAAGCAGGCCCTGAACCAATACGGCTTCACGGCAGCCTTCGGCGGCGGTCGGCGCGACGAAGAAAAGTCCCGCGCCAAGGAACGTATCTTTTCCTTCCGCAACGAAGCCCAGGCTTGGGATCCGAAGAACCAGCGTCCGGAAATGTGGAAGCTGTACAATACGCATATTCATAAGGGGGAAAGTATGCGTGTATTCCCCATTTCCAACTGGACGGAAAAGGATATCTGGCAGTACATCAAGCGGGAAAACATCGATATCGTTTCCTTGTATTTTGCCGCGGAACGGCCTTGCGTATACCGCGACGGCAACATTATCATGGTCGACGACGACCGCATGCGCCTCAAACCCGGTGAAGAAGTCATGCATAAAAAGATTCGCTTCCGGACCCTTGGCTGCTATCCGCTGACGGGGGGCATCGAATCGGATGCCGACACGCTGGACGCCATCATCGACGAAACCTTGAGTGCCGTATCGTCAGAACGGACGAGCCGGGTCATCGATAACGAAGCGGCCGGCAGCATGGAACGCAGAAAGAGAGAGGGGTACTTCTAATGGATAGAAATGAAAACGGTTTATTAAAATTCATCACCTGCGGCAGTGTCGACGACGGCAAATCGACCTTGATCGGCCACTTGCTGTACGATGCCAAACTGCTCTATGCCGACCAGAAACGGGCCTTGGAGCTTGAAAGTAAGGTCGGCAGCCGCGGCGGCGCCATCGACTATTCGCTCCTCCTCGACGGGCTCATGGCCGAACGGGAACAGGGCATCACCATCGACGTCGCCTACCGCTACTTCAATACGGATAATCGCAGCTTCATCGTCGCCGATACGCCGGGCCACGAAGAATACACGCGCAACATGGCCGTCGGCGCCTCCTTTGCCGACTTGGCCATCATCCTCATCGACGCCACCCAGGGCGTCTTGGTCCAGACCCGGCGCCACGCCCGGATCTGCGCCCTCATGGGCATCCGCTACTTCATCTTTGCCATCAACAAGATGGACCTCGTCGACTACGATCAGAAGCGCTTTGAAGCCATCAAACAGGATATCGAAGCCCTTCGGGACGACTTGGAATTGGAAAATGCCGTCTTTATTCCCGTCTCGGCGACGGAAGGGGACAACGTCACCAAAAAGTCCGTGCCCATGGCCTGGTACGACGGCCCGACCATCCTCGAATACTTGGAAACAGTCGACGTCGAAGAAAATGACGAAGAAGGCTTTTACCTTCCCATTCAGCGCGTCTGCCGGCCGAACCATACCTTCCGCGGCTTCCAGGGTCAGATCGAAAGCGGCAGCCTGGCCATCGGCGACACGGTTCATATCCTGCCCAGCAAGCAGGAAGCTAAGGTTAAAGACCTCTTGGTCGGCTTCAACTCCGTCCCGTCGGCCTCAAAAGGTCAGCCGGTCAACGTCCAGCTCGACCGGGAAGTCGACGTCTCCCGGGGCTGCGTCTTTACGAAAGACACGGCCATCGGCCTCGGCCAGCGCATTACGGCGACCATGCTCTGGATGGATGATCAGCCCTTAGTCGTCGGCAAAGAATACGTCGTCAAATTGGGAACGAAAGAAATCGTCGGCGTCCTGACCGACGTCGACTACACCATCGACGTCAATACGGGCGAGAAAAAGCGGGCCACGGCCGTATCTAAGAACGAAATCGCCGTCTGCACCTTGTTCCTCCAGGAACCGATCGTCGTCGATACCTTCAGTCATCACAAGGGGCTTGGCGAACTGATCCTCATCGACCGGGTCACCAACATGACCTCGGCCTGCGGCGTCGTCATCGACGGCAACGATACCGACAGGGACCACACCTTCGTCAACGGCAGCTTGAAAGGCCGCGGCGACGTCTTTGAAGACTTCTTCTACGGCATGCAGAGCCTGAACATCACCAAGGCCAAACCGGCTTACCGCCAGTATCACATTGGCGATGCCATTCCGACCAAAGGTGAAACTTACGCTTACCCCGACGACTTCGACATCCTCATCCTCCGCGATAATCTGGCCGTCGAAATCCGTAAGGCCAAGGTAGCCAACATCCTGTCCCTCGACGGGTATGCCTATACAGAAAAACCATTGGTCAACGGCAGGGGCTTTGCCATCAACGTCCATACGGCTCAAGAATTTGCCGCCTTTAAGGCCGATTATGCCGCTGCCGGCGACAATCCTGATGCCAAGGTCTTCGATAAATGGCTGACTTTTGAAACGTACCGCACGATTAAATTCCATAACGATTTTGAATAACTTCATCACCAAAAAAGTGCTGTTCCCACGGCGGGGGCGGCACTTTTTTTGTCTTTTGGGGATGGAGGTATGGATGACTTTTAAGCATGATTAATTGCGGGAATTTTCAATAACCGTTGCCACGGCAACAGTTTGAACGACGCCTTCCTGCTATGATAAGGGCAAGCTAGAAATAAGATTGCTGTCACAATCTATGTGAAAAAAAGTATTTATTGAAAGAGGGGACTGCTATGGGATACGCGGTATCACTTGAAAAATTTCAAACTGTCTTCGATAGCTGGAGAAAAAAATATGATGTGTACGCTCCGAAAGTCTTTGAAGGAACGGGACGTTTTTCTGAAACAGACGTCGTTCGTTACGGGAAAGTCACGGATTTGGCCGACATCGATTGGAACGATCGGTCGGAATACTCTTTTAAGGATATTCTCCTGCCATTGAGCCAGACCTTATTGTACTTTACGGAACATGGTATGACCGAATCGGAAGGGCCGACGCGGGGGACCATCGTCTTCCTCCGCAGCTGCGACCTGCACGCCGTAAAACGCCTCGATTATATGTTCCTCGAAAACGGCCCGGAAGATTCCTATTACAAGCGCGTCCGCGACGGACTGAAATTCGTCCTCATGGGCTGCGACCACGACTTTGACGGCTGTTTCTGCGTCTCCATGGGGACCAATGTCAGCACTGACTATGACGCGGCCGTAAACGTCCGCAGCGGCGGCTTTGAAATCGACTGCAAAGATCCGGAACTGGCTCAGGCCTTCCTTGACATGGGCGCTGCCGAAGCCGACGTCACGCCCGATGCCGTTATGGAAAACAGCCTGACCGTCAAGGTTCCGGAAAACCTGACGTCGGCCGTTGCCAAGAGCTCCATTTGGGACGAATACGACAAGCGCTGCATCAAGTGCGGACGCTGCACCGTCGCCTGTCCGACCTGCACCTGCTGGTCCATGCAGGATCTGTTTTACACCGAAAACGGCCAGGCCGGCGAACGGCGCCGCGTCCAGGCATCGTGCATGATCGACGGCTATACGGAAGTGGCCGGAGGCCTCTGTTTCCGCAAGAAAGCCGGAGAACGGATGCGCTTCAAGGTCCTCCACAAGGTTCTCGATTTCAAGAAGCGCTCGGGCTTCCAGATGTGCGTCGGCTGCGGCCGGTGTGATGCCATCTGTCCCGAATACATTTCCTTTACCCATTGTGTCGAAAAATTAGAAGCCGGTATGAAGGAGGTCAGCGGCCATGAATAATTCATATATGCCTTTTCGCTCAGAAATCTTAGAGGTCATCAAACACGCCGATGTGGAATATACCTTCCGCATGTCCTACGACCGCGGCGACACGCATCCCGTCAAGCCGGGCCAGTTCTTTGAGATCTCCATCCCTAAATACGGTGAAGCGCCCATTTCCGTCAGCGGCATTACCGACCATTCCCTGGATTTCACCATCCGCCGCGTCGGTTCCCTTACGGAAGAAATCTTTGAAAACTACGTCGGCGGCCACTTCTTCATGCGCGGCCCTTACGGCAACGGCTTCGACGTCAATATCTTTAAAGGCAAGGAAATCGTCCTCATCACCGGCGGTTCCGGCCTGTCTCCGGTCCACGGCGTCATCGATTACTTCGCCGACCACATGGACGAATGCAAGAGCCTGAACATCATTTCCGGCTTCAAATCGCCGGACGACATCTTGTTCCGCGACGATTTGAAACGCTGGATCGCCGACGGCATGAACTTCATCTACACCGTTGACGCCGCCCCCGAAGGGTACGAAGGCAATGTCGGTCTGGTTACGCAGTACATCCCACAGCTGCCACTCAAAGATTTCGACAACGCCATCGCCGTCGTCGTCGGTCCGCCGATGATGATCAAATTCTCCATTCAGGAACTCTTGAAAATCGGCTTCGACGAAGAAAAAATCTGGCTGTCCGAATCACGCAAGATGTGCTGCGGCCTCGGTAAATGCGGTCACTGCCGCATCGGTGAGCTCTACGTCTGCCAAGACGGCCCGGTATTCAAATACACGACCGTTCGCTCATTTATCGACTAGGAGGTAAGAACGATGATTGATATGAATTGTGGCAAGTTAAAGAAAAACGCCTTCCGCGTCACCAAGAACCGCGGTGTCACGTCGGCCCGCGTCCGCGTTCCCGGCGGCCATCTCCGGGCTGACGTCCTCGGGAAAGTTCAGGAAATCGCCGAAACCTACGGCAGCGGGGAAGTCCATCTGACCATCCGTCAGGGCTTTGAAATCTTAGGCATTCCCTTTGAAAAAGTCGACGAAGTCAATAAGGCTCTGCAGCCTATCATCGAAGAATTGGGCATCAACCAGTCGGAAAAGGGCCGCGGCTACGATTCGTCCGGTACGCGTAACATCATGGCCTGCGTCGGCAACCGCATCTGTCCCTTTGCCAACTACGATACGACGGCCCTGGCCGAACGGATCGAAAAGGCCATTTTCCCCAATGACCTCCACGTCAAAGTCGCTCTCACGGGCTGCCCCAACGACTGCGGCAAGGTTCGCATGCATGACTTCGGCATCATCGGCATGACTGAGCCCCAGTTCGACCCGACGCGCTGCATCAGCTGCGGCGCCTGCGTCAAGAAGTGCAAACAGCTCTCCGTCGAAGCCCTGAAAATGGATAAGAATCGGCCCGTACGGAATGTTGAAAAATGCATCGGCTGCGGTGTCTGCGCCCACGCCTGCCCGACTCGTGCTTGGACGCGGAGTAAGACTCAGTACTTCCGCATGACCCTCCTCGGGCGCAGCGGCAAGAAGAATCCCCGCATGGGCATCGACTTCATCAAATGGGCTGACGCCGACAGCGTCGTCAAGATCATCAGCAACGTCTACGCCTACGCCCAGAAATACATCGATCCCGAAGCGCCGGGCGGTAAAGAACACATCGGCTACATCGTCGACCGGACGGGAACGGAAGAATTCCTGCGCTGGATCATGAAAGACGTCAATCTGCCGCCGAAGGCTGAAATCTACAAACCCCTGTACTGGGACGGCATCCGGTACTCGGGCTTGAAGTAGGGGGCAGACGCAATGTATCAAGACGAATATGCGGCGACGGGGGCCGGTGCGGCTGCCAAAGTCCGCTTATTGAAAAAGAATCCCTTAGGATACTTTCTTATGTCGGCCCTGGCCGGTGCCTATATCGGCTTCGGCATCCTCCTGTCCTTTACCGTAGGAGGGACCCTGGGCCCGATTCCGATGAATAAAATCGCCATGGGCCTGTCCTTCGGCATCGCCCTCAGTCTGGTCATCATCGCCGGAGCCGAACTCTTTACAGGCAATGCCATGGTTCTCTACAATGGCTGGCGGCAAAAGACCGTTACCCTAACCGACGTCATCGGCCTGTGGGTCGTCTGCTACCTCGGCAACCTCGTCGGCGCCGTCATCTTATCGTTTATCTTCTACGGCGCTGCCGGAACGGCCGGCGGTGTCGGACAGGCCCTGGCAGGAGCTGCGGCGACCAAGATGAGCCTGCCGCCGCTGGTCCTCTTCCTGCGGGGCATCTTGTGCAACGTCCTGGTCTGCCTCGCCGTCTGGTGCGGTTTCCGCTGCAAGTCCGACAGCGGAAAATTGATTATGACTTTCTGGTGTCTCTACGCCTTCTTTACCTGCGGCTTTGAGCACAGCGTGGCCAATATGACCGTCCTGACCTTGGGCCTCCTCAATCCGGCCGGCATGGCTGTAAGCCTCACAGGCTACGGGCACAACCTGTTGTGGGTCACCTTGGGGAACCTCGTCGGCGCCATTCTTTTCCTGGCCATTCCCTATGGGGTGGCGGCTAAAAAGATCGCTGAATAGTCGAAGGCATTCATCTCACCCGAATTTTCTGTGATAATAAAGAAATACATCCGGTCGTGGCGGATGATGTCAGGGTTACCTCCATATTTAACAAAGATCCTAAAAAAGCGGCTTCCGCAATGGAAGCCGCTTTTTGTCTTTTCGGAACAAAGAACAAACAATCATGATTTATTTATATATAAAAAATGCTGTTTTTTCAATATATGCCGCTGTGACAATAGTTTGAATCGCTCATTTGTGGTATTATAAGAATAAAATAAAAAGCGGTTTGTTATTACAATGTGTAAAAAAATCATTGAACGCATTGAAAAGGCCATTTTCCCTAATGACTTCACGTCAAAGTCGCTCTCACGGGCTGACTCAACGACTGCGGCAAGGTCCGCATGCACGATTTAATTATCGGCATGACCGAGCTTCGGTTTAATCCGACGGGACTGCAGTGCCTGCATTGAAAAGTACAAACAGCTTTCTGTCGAAGCCCTGCGAATGGATACGAACTGCTCCGGACGCACAGTAAGCCCCGGTATTTCCGCATGACCTTCCTCGGCCGTAGCGGCAAAAAAATCCGCATGGGCATCGATTTTATGAAATGGGCTGACGCCGACAGCGTCATCAACATCATCAGCCATGTCTACCCTACGCCCAACATATATGGATCCGGAAGCGCCGGGCGGCAAAGAACACCTCGGCTGTATCGTCCATCGGACGGGATCGGAGGAGGTTCTGCGCCGGATCATGAAGGACGTCAGCTTACCGCCTAAAGCTGAGGTCTATAAGCCGTTGTATTGGGACGGCATCCGCTATTCAGGTTTGAAGTAGGAGGCGAGGTATTATGTATGATGAAGAATATGAAGCAACCGCTACCGGTGCGGCTGCCAAGGTACGTTTGTTAAAAAATAACCCTTTGGGATATTTTCTCCTGTCGGCGCTGGCCGGTGCTTATATCGGCTTCGGCGTCCTCCTGGCCTTTACGGTCAGCGGCACCCTGGGGCCGATTCCGATGAATAAGATTGCCATGGGCCTGTCCTTTGGCGTCGCCCTCAGCCTGGTCATCATCGCCGGGGCAGAATTGTTTACGGGCAACGCCTTCGTCCTCTTCAGCGGCTGGCGCGGAAAGACCGTTTCTTTGCTCGACGTCGTTCACCTGTGGGTCGTCTGTTACGTTGGAAACCTCGTCGGTGCCGTCATCTTATCGTTTCTCTTCTACGGGGCAGCCGGGACGGCCGGCAGTGTCGGACAGGCCTTGGCCGGAGCCGCTGCGACCAAAATGAGTCTGCCGCCGCTGGTCCTCTTCCTGCGGGGCATCTTGTGCAACGTCCTGGTATGTCTGGCCGTCTGGTGCGGTTTCCGCTGCAAGTCCGACAGCGGAAAATTGATCATGACCTTCTGGTGTCTCTACGCCTTCTTCACCTGCGGCTTTGAACACAGCGTGGCCAACATGACCGTCCTGACCTTGGGGCTCCTCAATCCGGCCGGCATGGCCGTAAGCTTCTCCGGCTTCGGCTACAATCTCCTGTGGGTCACCTCAGGCAATCTCGTCGGCGCCGTCGTCTTCCTGGCCATTCCGTACGGCATTGCTGCCGCAAAAAAACAGGCCCGGTCGACGACCAGCATCCGTTCATCCTCGAATACCGCCGTACCGAAACGGACCGTCACCCATACCCCGTCATCGGTAAGTCCTTCGACGCCACACTGACGGTAACGAACTAACTGAACGTCATTTCGTCATAGACCCGGCTGCCGCAGGGCGGTCGGGTTTTCCTTTTTTGCCGCATCCGGTATCATCCGGTATCCGGCGCTTACGAATTTGGTACTGTCAAATATTTTTCG
>DCJQ01000017.1:74065-111873 GCA_002319965.1 Megasphaera sp. UBA1696 | reverse complement strand
TATTTTCACTCTATATAAGTATATATAAATTATAAATAATAGTAAAGTTTGTTATTATTTTGTCATTTTTATATTATTTTTGAGTCGTTTTACTCGTCATCACGGTTATTATCTAAATACTTTCACTTTTCCCAAATTTCTCAAAAAAATAACGACAGAACCATCACCGTTTCCAGTGACGATTCTGTCGTTACTTCATGCTATTTATCTTAAGTCATACTAAAAATTTAACACGGCCTAAATCGGCGTATCCGAAAATTTAACGGGGCTTCCCTGACGCCGGTCTCATCAACAAACGAAGCGTCGCCATCGACGCTGCATAGGATTCCCCCGTAATATCGCGATTTAGCTCCATTTATCACAGTTCAGTCCTCGTAGAATAAATTGCAAGATCCTTTTTTGCAGGCGATACCACTCCTTTTCTTTTAATGCCAATAAATCGCGGTTGACGGCACTGCTTCCAGTAACGATAAATTTAAAAAGGAGTTCTGCTTCGTCTTGGTTCAGATGGAGCTCTTTCATGAGTACGGGTACGATTTTAGGACATTCATGCTGATATATTTTTTGAACGATAATCGGGGATACATCCAAATCCTTTACAAGGAAGCGATAATCTTCAAGTTCCAAATATTTATGGCATGGAGGAAAAAGCGACCTGTCCTTCGGTAATTCGTCATCATTCGTTTGGCTTAACATGCATTGCAATTTTTTAAGGGACCCTTGCTTTTCCTTTGGCGTCATAGAATCGATAAGATGCAGACTATCATTAATGATCTCTTCCAACAAGTCATCAATGGTATTGTAGTACAAATAAAAGGTGCCTCTGGCAATATGTGCTTCTCGACACAGGACGGTAATCCGAATTTCCCGAAAAGGTCGTTTTTTCAGCATGAGCAGCAGCGTTTCTTTTATGTGATTTCGAGTATCGACAGATAAGGGTCGTTTCGTTTCTGTCTTTTTGTTTCGGCTTTGAGTCAATGTAAATCTCCTTACTGTTGAAATCATAGATGAATGATTATCTTTTATTTTATCACGGAGAATCGGCTTTCTGTAGCAATCTCACCTAACTATAGACACATTTCAATTTCTGTATATTCTTTCGGTACTGCTCCGTCCAACTATAGACATATTCCAACTTCTGTATATTGTTTCTGAATATGCCTCTCACTATAATAAGGGGTGTAAGGAATATTTATTAATGTATCGTTTTCTAATGAAAGGAGATTAACATGGAACTTTACAAAAATTTTGACGGAAAAGCCCCAATGATTGACGTGAATGACGCTGCAATGCTGCTCATTGACCACCAAAGCGGTTTATTCCAATGTATCGGCGATATTGATTTCCTGCGCATTCGTGACAGAGCCATTGCGCTGGCTGAAGCGGCGACGTTAGTAAATATGCCCGTTATTACCACCGCCTCCGTCCCCCAAGGACCAAACGGTCCGTTGATTCCGGAACTCCATGAAGCCGCTCCTCATGCGGTATATGTAGCTCGCCGCGGAGAAGTTAATTCTTGGGATTGCAAAGAATTCGTAGACGCCGTAAAAGCAACCGGCAAAAAGACCTTAATCATTGCCGGTACGGTAACCAGCGTTTGCATGGCCTTACCGGCTCTGTCCGCGGTAAACGAAGGATACCGTGTATTTGCAGTGCCCGACGCTTCCGGTACGTATTCACAAGAAGCAGCTATCGCTACCATGATGCGCCTTACCCAAGCGGGTGTCGTTATAACGGACGCCGGTGCCGTATTAGCCGAATTACAGCGCACCTGGCATACGCCAAAAGCCGACGCCTGGGCTCAGATTTGGGGCCGTATTTTTACCAACTACCGGCTGCTGTTAGAAAGCTATGCAAAAGCCGTAGAAGTAACGAAAACAGGCGAACCGATGGATAATGAACGCGAAGATTAAGGTGCTTCCTATTCCAAATTGATTTATAAAAAATAGTATTCTCATAAAGTAAGGCCGACGAAACTGGTATTTACCAGTCCCGTCGGCCTTTTATTTGTTTCTATAGTAAGCATATTCCCAGAGATTTGCAGAA
Source organism: Megasphaera sp. UBA1696 (assembly GCA_002319965.1). Lineage (GTDB taxonomy): Bacteria > Bacillota > Negativicutes > Veillonellales > Megasphaeraceae > Megasphaera. Next base: position 109,827 of record DCJQ01000017.1, on the reverse strand, counting down.
GGAATATTTATGACATATTATGAATCTACTCTTTGAGCAGCCCTTTCGACACTAAGTAGGCCCGCGCTACGTCAGCCGCCGGCTTGCCTTCGATATCGACTTCGTAATTCATCTTGAGCATTTCTTCCGTCGTAATCATGTGAGCCAGCTTATTCAGGACCGGCACCAACTGGGGATACTTTTTGATCGTGTCGGCCCGAAGGAGGGGTGCCCCCTGATAAGGCGGGAACAGGCCCTTGTCGTCTTCCAGCATGACTAAGTCGTGGGTGATGATTTCCGGGTCCGTCGAGAAGACGTCGATGACGTCGACATTGTCCTTGTCGATGGCTTCGTAACGAAGGCTCGGTTCCATGGTGACGACGGGAAGATTCAGGCCGTACAGGGATTTCAGACCCTTGTTGCCGTCTTCGCGGTCGTTAAATTCCAAGGAGAAGCCGGCCCTGGCCGTATTTTCTACCTTTTTCAAATCGGAAATCGTCTTGAGGCCGTACTGCTCGGCATAGGAGCGCTTCACGGCAATGGCGTAGGTGTTTTGGTAGGCCATGGGCTCCAAGAAAACCAGGTCATCCTGTTTCAAGATGCCCGCTTTGGCCGCTTCATAGACGGTTTCCGGATTGTTCGACAAGCCCGTCATGGGCGGCTTAATCAAGGACGACGTGACCGTTCCCGTAAATTCGGGATACATATCGATGGAGCCGTTTTTCAGGGCTTCATATAAGAAACTGGTCTTACCGAAACTGGGCTTTACCGTCACTTTGATATCCGTTTCGTCTTCAATCAGGTCTTTATACATATTGATTAAAATTTCCGGCTCCGAGCTTAATTTTCCGGCAGCGATGAGGGTATTCCCGGACAGGCCGCCGATGTTGACTGTCGATAATACCAGGAGGGCCAAGGCCGTCACGAAGGACAGGCCGATGACTTTTAGCGAGCGTTTTTCTAAGAACTTGATGAGGGCGCTGACGACGACAGCCAATAAGGCCGCCGTAATGGCCCCGATGAGGATGAGAGCCGAATTATTTCGATCGATGCCCAAGAGGATGAAGGTCCCCAATCCCCCGGCCCCGATCAAGGCCCCGAGGGTCGCCGTCCCGATGAGCATGACCGACGACGTGCGGATGCCGCCGATGATGGACGGCATGGCCAGGACGAGTTCAAATTTTTTCAATTTTTCCATACGGCTCATGCCGAAGGCTTCGGCCGCTTCCTGAAGGAGAGGGTCGATGCCCTGCAGGCCCGTAATGGTGTTCTGCAAAATGGGAAACAGGCCGTAGATGACCAGGGCCACGATGGCCGGCACCTTGCCGATTCCCAGAAAAGGAATGAAGAGCCCCAACAGGGCCAGAGACGGAATGGTCTGTAAAATCCCGGCCAGCTGCAGGGTCAGTTCCGAAGCTTTCTTATACTTTACGACGAAGATAGCAAAGGGCACGGCCAGTAAAATGGCCACAAAGAGGGCAATCATCGAAATCTGCACGTGTTCCAGCAATAATTGTACCAATTCGCCCTGTCGCTCACTAAATGTACTCATTAAGTTTTCCATATTTTACCCCTCGTAGAAAAAACGTTTGACAACTTCATGGGCCGGATGCTCCTTGACCGCCTGCGGCGTGTCGAGCTGTACGACTTCACCGCTGCTCATGACGCAGATGCGTTCACCGAGTTTTACGGCTTCGGCCATGTCGTGGGTGACAAAGACGATGGTCATTTTAAAGCTTTCGTGAAGGTGCTTGATGAGCTCCTGCAATTGATTGCGGCTGATGGGATCGAGGGCGCTGAAAGGTTCATCCATGAGGAGGATGTCCGGTTTGGCCACGATGGCCCGCAGAATGCCGACTCGCTGTTGTTCGCCGCCGGAAAGGTCGCGGGGATAGCGGTTCATATACTGATCGGCGTCGAGGCCTACTAAAGACAGATAAGCGCGAATCGTCTTCTGCCGTTCGGCCTTGGGCCAGCCCTTCATTTCCGGGATGATCTCGATGTTTTCATAGACCGTCAAATTGGGAAAGAGGGCGCCGGTCTGGAGGACGTAGCCGATGTTCATGCGCAGCTTTCTCGGCTCGAGCTGGCTGATGTCGCTCCCGTCGATGAGGACCGTCCCTTCCGTCGGCGTCAAGAGACGGTTGATCATCTTGAGGGTCGTCGTCTTGCCGCTGCCGCTGGTCCCGACGATGACGAAGAATTCGCCGCTCTTGATGGTTAGGCTCATGTGCTGTAAGGCCGGTTTCTTGTCATAAATCTTGCTTACGTTTTTAAATTCAATCATGGTAGTCACCTGTAGTCCTTGCCAGTGCGTCTGTAAACTTACGGCTAATGCGTAATAACAGGTCCTGCTCGTCTGCCGTCAATTCGCTCATGGCCAGCATTTCCGCTTCTTCCAGCCAGTCCAGAACCGACGCTGCGTAGGCCCGCCCTGCTTCAGTCAGTTTGATGCGTTTAATGCGCTTGTCGCTGGGATTTTCTTCAAACCGGAGGTAGCCCTTTTCCTTAAAAGACTTTATCGTCGCATTGACGACTTGCTTCGTCGAATACGTCTTTTGGGCGATTTCATTTTGGGGAATCCCTTCGGGGTTGTAGTAAATCCACATCAAGATCAGCATGGATTTACTCTGAAGGCCCCGTTTTCTGGCGTAATTCTCAAAGATCGACAGCTGACGGTCCCGGATTCGCGAATAAGCCTTCGTCTGTTGATAAATGTCAGTCATTGACAACCACCACCTTACCGAAGCTGTTGGCACTGTCCAAATAAGCCTGGGCCTCGCGAATGTCCCGTAAGGAGAAGATTTTCTCCGGCCCGGCATCGATATGGTATGCTGCGATCAAGTCGAACAGGGCCTGCAAAGTGCCTTCATCGACCAATCCGGAGTAGAAGCCCGTAATGTACTTGCCGCTCCCCAATTCGGTGATGATATCGAAATCGTCGAGGGTCCATGTTCCGCCTAAGAGGCCGGTGTTGCAGAGAATCCCACCGTCTTTCAGATGGGCCAAACTGTCGGCCATGGCGGACGGACCAACTAGGTCGGCAATTTTATCGAAGGCCAGGGCCGTGTCGAGGCGTCCCTCATTTTCAACGACGACGTCATCAAAGCCGGCCGCCTTCAAACGATCGGCCTTACGGGTATTTCGCGTCGAGCCGTACAATCGTACCTTTGGATATTTCCCTTTCAGGAGTTTGGCAAAGGCCACGCCCACACCACTGGCAGCACCGCGGACGAGGACAGTATCAGCGTTTTCGATTTTCAAATTTTTCAAAGTCCCAAAAGCCGTGTGGTACGTTTCCGGAACGGCAGCCATGGTCGGCCAGTCCAGATCGGTCTCTACCTTGTAAATCTGCTCATTGGGAAGGAGGACGTATTCGGCATAAGAGCCATCAAAGGCCCGCCCCATTTCACCCATAATAGACACGACTTTCGTTCCTTCGGGAATCCTTTCCGGTTCCGTACTGCCCACGACGATGCCGACACATTCAATGCCTAAAATCCGCGGAAAATGCACCGATTCCGAATAGCCCTGCCGGGTAAATATTTCCGAGCGGTTGATGCCGAAGCCCTTTACCTTGACCAGGGACCAGCCCGGCTTTACCGTCGGCGTCTCGACGTCCTGATAGATGAGCTTGTCGACGCCGCCGGCTTCATAGATGACGACCGCTTTCATCCCATCCCCCCTTATGTTCCAAACTATCCCGACGCCTTTCATCACCCGGATTTTAAATCTGAGTGGATGAGTCCAACATCAGGACATAATTAGTCAAAACTTTTTACTATTTAACTATAAAACAAAAGGAGCCCATTAGTCAAATGATTTGACCAACAGACTCGTTGACGATTTTGCAATTTTAAATGAAACCGAGGAGATAATGCAGATTCTGAAAGAGCGACGCCTCGAAACGTTTCCTTCACGGGTTCGGCCCTTCCCATGGGATATTTCGGGCAACTTTTTTAAGGAGCGTTAATACCGCGTCAAAAACTGCGGCTCTACCCGCTTCGTCAGCCAAACGCCGTTTACCGAGCGGTAAAACACATAGCCCGCCCGATGCATCTCGCCGCTGTTCACACAAAAGATGACCGGCTTTCCATGGCGGCGGCCGACGGTTTCTGCCGTCTTCACGTCGCCCGAAAGATGGACGTAGAGCCGTGACTTCGGCACCAAGCCTTCTCGCTCGATAGCCTCGGCGTATTTTTCACCCGTTCCGTGATAGAGGATGTCCGGCGGCGTCACGACGGGAAGCTCGACGTCGACATCGATGGAATGGCCCTGATTGGCCCGTATCTTGGTCTTATCTTCGTTGAAAGAATACCGCTGTTTGTTGTCGGTCCGCACGATGTCTTCCAACATCTGCCGATCGAAGGGATATCGTTTCCCGACGCCCTGTATGAGCTCTTCCACATCGGCCCAGCCGTGCTCGTCGAGGCTGATCCCTGCCGCCCAGGGTTTGTGCCGCAACACAAGGCTGATAAAGCGGCTGGTCTTGGTCAAATCCATGATAGAAACACTCCTTTCCCTACTCCTAAATTATAGCAAAGATGGGCATTTCCTGCATTCCCCTAAAAAAATGCTATAACAAAGAGATATGATACTGTCCAATTTTTATCAGCTATGATACAATGAAAAAAATCCAAAAAATTCTCGTTTCTGAAAGGAGTAGGCATATGAAAAAAGGCTATGAATTATTAAATGATCCCTTCCTCAATAAGGGTACGGCTTTTTCCATGGAAGAAAGAGCGGAACTCGGCCTTATCGGCCTCCTGCCGCCGACGGAGCAGACGATCGAAGTCCAGGCACAGCAGGTATACGGCAATTTTCAGACGAAGCCCAACGTCAGTGAAAAACGCCATTACCTCATGAATATTTTCAGCCGCAACCGGACGCTGTTTTACTACGTCTTCAAACAGCACATCGCTGAATTCATGCCGATCATCTACGACCCGGGCATTGCCGAAAGCATCCGGGAATACAGCCAGTTCTTCATAACCCCGCAAAATGCAGCCTACCTTTCCGTGGAACATCCGGAACAAATCGAAGAGTCCCTGAAAAATACTACCATGGGCCGCGACATCGAGCTCATCGTCGTCACCGATGCTGAAGCCATCTTGGGAATCGGCGACTGGGGCACCAATGGCGTCGGCATCTCGACGGGGAAACTCATGGTCTATACGGGAGCTGCCGGCATCGATCCGGCCAAGGTCCTGCCGGTTGTCATCGACGCCGGTACCAACCGTCAGAGTCTCCTCGATGATCCCCTCTATTTCGGCCTGCGTCATAAACGCGTCGACGACGACACGTACTACGCCTTCGTCGATACCTTCGTAAAACAAGTTGAATCGATGTTCCCCCGCCTCTACCTGCACTTTGAAGACTTCGGCCGCGGCCATGCAGCGGTTCTCTTAAAAAAATACGTCGATACCTATCCTGTCTTTAACGACGACATCGAAGGAACGGGCATCATCACCTTGGCCGGCGTCCTCGGTGCCTTGGCTATTACCGGAGAAAAACTGGCCGACCAGCGCTACATGTGCTTCGGCGCCGGCACAGCAGGCTGCGGCATTGCCAAGCGGATTTATCAGGAAATGATCGATCAAGGCCTGTCAGAAGACGACGCCAAGAGCCGTTTTTACCTCGTCGACAAAGAGGGCCTCTTATTCGATGACATGAGTGATTTGACGCCGGAACAAAAACCCTTCGCCAGAAAGCGTTCAGAATTTGCCGACGCTGCCTCCCTTACGACCTTAGAGGCTGCCGTCAAGGCCGTTCATCCGACCATCCTCGTCGGCACGTCGACCAAGAGCGGTGCCTTTACCGAAGCCATCGTAAAAGAAATGGCCTCGAAAGCCGCTCGGCCCATGATCTTCCCCCTCAGCAACCCGACAGAACTTGCTGAAGCCAAGGCCGAAGACCTCATCCGCTGGACCGACGGCCGGGCCTTAGTCGCAACGGGCATCCCGACCGATCCCGTCACCTATAACGGCGTCACCTACGACATCGGCCAAGCCAACAATGCTCTCATCTATCCGGGCCTCGGTCTTGGCGTCATCGCCTCAGGAGCAAAACTCCTGACCGATAAAATGATTTCCGTCGCCGCCCACGCCATCGGCGGCATCGTAGATGCAAGCAAACCGGGCGCCGCCGTCCTGCCGCCGGTAACCAAACTCGACCAATTTTCAGAAACCGTCGCCATTGCCGTAGCCAAAGAAGCCGGAAAAGAAGGCTTAAATAGAAACGACGTCTCCGATCCCGAAGCCTGCATCAAAGCCTATAAATGGGAACCGGCTTATAAGTAATACGCAACAGCAAGGCAATCGAAAACTAAATAGAAAGAAAAAAAGCCATGGATTCATAAACATCCATGGCTTTTTTGCGTCCCAAAACAGGCCCCTTGCGGGGATTAAGGTTCTTAACGAAAGAAGAAGTGGCAAAAATTTGGAAAGACCTAGAAGTTTCCGTCCCCCATGAAATTCCTCCTTTTTTCTAAAAAAGGAGTCTAATTAAATCCGGGGATTATGGTTCTTAACGGATGCTTAGCGGAAGCAAGAATTAGTTCTGGTAAAAGTTTCCGTCCCCTTGCGGGGATTATGGTTCTTAACGTCCCCTTACCGATGGCTTAGTTACGCCATCGAAAATAGAGTTTGCGGGGCGGATTTTATTTTTGCCATTTTTTGGCGTTTTATATTGATAATTGCTTCTATAAACCGTGAAATATGGCATCATATCTATTGCGGGGCGGAATCGCATGTAAAGCCCCTCAGACAGCTATTTTTATTATACCACTTTTTATATTTTTATACACTATATCGTCACAAAATATAGTACATTGATTTTATTTCTCTTTCTATGGGATAGACAAAGGATGATCTTTCAATCCCCTTTGGCCATATCCAAAGCATTACGATGCCCTAGAAAAACATGGAACATGTATCCCATAGGGGAAACTTCCCTCCTTATTATTTCGTGGCAAAGGGCAGGATGATACCGTCATTGACGGTGATATATTGACCGTTTTGATAGGTAAGGAGAATCCAGGCAGGAGCTGCACCGCCGCCGGAGCGATGGACGACGAGGCCTCTATAGCCATTTACGTTATTTTCGGTCATCAGGACCGGGGTCTGAATGAGGGTCCATTTCTGATGAATCTGCCACTTTCCTTTTTTGTCCGGCGAGAGCCAAAACATGGTGCTGCCGCCGCTTCCTGAAGTGTAGGGCCCTACGGCGAGGACTAAGGCATCGGTGACACCGTCGTCATTGAGATCTATGTACCGGTAGTAATAGGAAGTCTGTTTTTGCTGACTGGCAGGTATCTCCAGTTCGCGGCCGATGACGTCCTCGATAGGGGCATTCGATACGGCCGGCACCAGTTCTTTCCGAAGTTCAGCCGGAAATACTGTAGTCCCTTCTGTCTGGTGCAGTGACGCCTTGCCATTGGCGCCGGCAACGCCGGCCGACAAGATCAGGACCGCCATCAGGAAGGTGCGGAATAACCGCTTCAAATTCATAGTATCACAACCTTTTTAGTAAATATGTATCTTGATGCAGCACTTCTTGTACAGCAACACGAACCGGATGGGCTCAAAATTCATACCTTTATCCAAAACATGATTGCGTAAAGCCTTGCTGCAGACAGACCGGATGCATTGCAGCCGTCCACGTTTCACGCATCAAGAGATATTTGTATGGTCATCAGATGACGTTAAAAATACCTTTTCAATCCTTCCAAGTCTTTACGGGGTTATCGCGAAAGATATGTCGCCGCTGCTTTTTTATATTCGTCCCACTGGCGATGCCAATCGTCATGATCTTTTTCCGTAATGGGCCGGATGACGCGGCAAGGGTTTCCGGCAGCGATGACGTGACTTGGGATGTCATGGGTCACGACAGAGCCTGAGCCGATGACGACGTCGTCGCCGATAGTGACGCCAGGGTTGATGACGACGTTGCCGCCGATCCAGACGTCAGAGCCGATGGTGACGGGCTTGGCATATTCGAGGTTGGTATTGCGCACTTCGGCATCGATGGGATGGCCTGCCGTATAAATACTGACATGAGGCGCTAAAAAGACGTTGTCGCCAAAGGTGACATAATGCTCATCTAAAATGGTGAGACCCGTATTGGCAAAGAAGTGGCGGCCAAAGCGGATTCGGTCGCCGTGGTCGAAGTAGACCGGCGCCAACAAGACCATGTCATCGGGAGCCTCGGCAAAACACTTTTTCAGATTTTCGAAAGCTTCGCGGTCATTCAAGTCATCGGAGGCATTAAACCGGCGCTGGGCCGCATGGACGCGCTCGAAACTCCCGTCCCCTACGGCAAAAGGATTATACAATTTTTGAGCCATCATGCGCTCCCATTCCATCTGATTCATTACGTATCATTTCCTTCCTGTTTTTCAGCGCCTTGCAAAGGGATTACAATTTCCCCAAATCCTTCAAAGCATAAAAACCGCAGCTGGCCAACACTTCCATATGAGACGGCTGCTGCACGCCGAAAGCCCATTGATGCCAATGATCGTCGTCCTCCTGCTTCCAAAAGCCCCAGTCCGAATCGGGACGATTGTCATAGATAAAGGTATAGACAGCGCCGTCGTCATCGATAACATTAATAGCTGAACGGCTGTAGGATTTCACCATGCCGAGATTGACGGCCGACGTCAGGTCGGCATGATAGGCCGAGGCCATACCGCCTATTAGTAAGGCCGCCGAAAAGGCACAGGCCCGGAATATATTTTTTATCATAGGATGTTCCCTCCCTTTCAAAAAGCTGACGAGGCCTGAAAACTCCCTCGTCCGCTAACGGCGTCTGGCAGCCGGACATCTCACGGCCGCTCCGTTCCGATGTAGTCATAGCCGATCCATTGATTGGCTTCCGACCACTTCAATTTATAATAGACCGGCGGCACCTGCGATCTTACAGCCCAATCGATGAACCACACATAGAGTGACCCGCCCTTTTCAAAAAGGCCGGATTGCAATTGCAACTCGCGGTGCTCCCTAAAATTATCGCTGTTGATATATTCATTCATCTTGGTCCGGTCTTTGTTAAGGCCCAATAGGTAGCTTCGATAGCGGGTATCCATCGAGTTCCAGCATAAGATTCCATAGAAATACCGTCCCGTCTCTTCATCCTGGTACTGAACGATGGTAAAGGCCCTGTAGGCATCGGGAGATTCCAGGGGTGTATCCATGGACCACCAGACGACATCGCCCTTTTTGGAGCCGCCCTTATTGATACACATGAAATGAACGGACTTATCGCCATAGACGCGACCGCCGGCAAAGCGCACCATCTGCTTTCCTTCATAAAAATCGACGTACGTCGATAGATTCGCCGTCTTGGGAATCTTCAGCACGGCACGGTCTACCTCAACCATATTTCCGGCGAAAACACTCATTCCATAGAAGGCCAACATCACCAACAACAAGACCATTTTCCGAACCACCATCATCCACCTCTTTCGCAAAAAATAAGCCGATCTCCCTAATTCCATATACATCACAATTTCGACAGCCGGCCGCAAAATCCTGCCAAAGGCAAATTGACATTTATGAATCGATGCAGGCTGCTTAAATTTTTTCAGACTTTATATAAAAAGAGTCTTGCAACCATCGGTTCACAAGACCTTTTTGTATTATAGCAAAATTGTAAATGATACATTTTTTGTAATCTCAGAAAAATGAAATAGTAAAAATGGCCATTTTTATAATCTCGCAAAATTGAAATTATAAAAAACGAAGTTTTTACTATTTGACGATTCATATTCTGCTGTACCTGGCAAAATAACGAATGTAGCCGCCCATAGGCGAATGGTCTTAATTGTATCGGCCATTACAAAAATTCCACACGCAAAAACAGCGCCGGTCTCATTTCTATGAATGGGACAGGCGCTGTTTGTATATTCTTATTCTTCGTCTTCCGGAAGTTCTGCGTTATGGTACACGTCCTGGACGTCGTCGATTTCGTCGAGGGCGTCGATGAAGCGTTCCATTTTTTCGGCATCTTCACCGGTCAATTTGATCGTGTTTTCCGGGATCATGGTGATCGATGCGTGTTCCGTTTCGATGTTGTTGTCAGACAAGGCTTTTTCAACGGCATCGAAGGCTTCCGGCGTGGTGATGATTTCGTAGTCTTCTTCGGAGACTTTTACGTCATCGGCACCGGCTTCGATAGCGACTTCCATGATTTGGTCTTCATCAGCCTTGTCGCGGGCGACGACGAAGAGGCCCGTGTTGTGGAACATCCAGCTGACGCAGCCCGTAGCACCGAGGTTGCCGCCGGATTTGGAGAATTCGTGGCGAACGTCGGCAGCGGCGCGGTTGCGGTTATCCGTAAGGACATTGACCGTAACAGCAACGCCTGCCGGACCGTAGCCTTCATATACGATTTCTTCGTAGTTCTGGCCTTCCGTAGCACCGGCACCTTTTTGGATAGCTCGCTTGATGTTATCTTTCGGGATGTTGTTTTCTTTTGCTTTTTGGAGGGCCAATTTCAGACGCATATTGCCGACCGGATCGGGACCGCCCATGCGGACAGCAATCGTGATTTCACGGCCGATCTTAGTCGTAATCTTGCCGCGGATGGCGTCGTTTTTCCCTTTTTTACGTTTAATATTTGCCCATTTAGAATGTCCAGACATTCAAATGCCTCCCTTTATGTCCACCAATCCTCGCCGGCCAGGCGGTCTAAGATGATCGCCGCTGCCGAACGGACGGATAAGTGATTATATTCCCCAGCGCCGTAAATTGGTTCCAGGATAAAATCGAATTTTTCCATCGTTTCTTTCGTCATGCCATAACCCGTGCCAAAGAGCAGGAGAATCGGCGTGTCCTCTTCTTCCCGTTTTTGTCGCAGTGCCTTATAGGAAATGGTGTTGGAATAGGTCCGCGCATCGGTCGTAACGACGTAAGGCTTCTTGCCTTCCGCCTCGGTTACGGCCGCGACAGCCGCTCCGATGGAAGGGCGGATATCGACGATGTCAAAGGCCTGCGTGCGATAGCCGTTATAATTGCGGCCGGTATCGCTTTCCCAAAAGCCCATGATTTTGCGGACCATATCCAACTGCCCCGGCACATCATGGATGATGAAATATTTTTTTATGCCATAGGTCTTTGCCGACCGCGAAATATCATGCAGGTCGTAGTTGGTAATGGCCGTCGTAATGACGTTAAAGTTCTTATCGTATATGGGATAATGAACCAATCCTACATATAAAGGGGATTTTTTCATCGCTTTTCTCCCTTTAATTTGTCCAGTATTTCCACATCTTTCGGTGACAGCTCGCAGTGTTCGAGAAGGTCCGGCCGAAGGTTCAACGTCCTTGACAGGGACGCCTTTCGGCGCCACATGTCAATTTTGGCGTGATCGCCGTTTCGCAGGACTTCCGGCACGGCCATGCCGCGAAAGACGGCCGGCTTCGTATACTGCGGGCATTCGAGAAGGGACGAGTAAAAGGAATCGTCAGCTGCTCCCGACGCTGCCCCGAGGACGCCCGGTATCATGCGGGCTACGGCATCGGTGACAGTCATGGCCGGCAGTTCGCCGCCGGTCAGGATATAGTCACCGACGGAAATGGTTTCATCGGCCAAGTCTTCTTCGACGCGGTAGTCGACGCCTTCATAGTGGCCACATAGCAAAATAAGCTGGTCGTATGTCGCCAGCTCGCGTGCTTTCGCCTGATTAAAAGGCTTTCCCGCCGGGCCCATGAATATGACGCGCCGCCGCGGAACTTGCCGCCGCACGGCTTCAACGGCCGCATAGAGCGGAGCCGCCTTCATGAGCATGCCGCAGCCGCCGCCGTAAATAGTATCGTCTACCATGTGATGGCGGTCATACGTGAAGTTGCGAGGATTGGTCACATCCAGTTCCAACAGACCGGCTGCTCGGGCCCTGCCGATGATGCTGTGCTGAAAGAAAGCTTCGATCAGCTCCGGAAAGAGTGAGATAATGTCGATTCTCATTCGTCCACCCACTCCGGCGGATCGACGACGATGCGTTTTGCTTCAGCATCAACGGATTTGACGACGTCGGGGATAGCCGCAAAAAGGGTTTCCCTGCCGTCATCAGCAGTGACGACGTAGACATCGTTGCTGCCCGTGCGCAGGACGTCTGTAAGTTTTCCCAGTTCATGTTCTTCGAGATCGTATACGACGGAGCCGATGATGTCGTAGATGTAATGCTGCCCTTTCTTAAGGGGTACCAAATCTTCCCGCGGTACCTGAATCTCTTTTTTGAGGAGTTTTTCAGCGGCATTGCGGTCATCGACGCCGACAAATTTCATGAGGACGACCCGCTTATGAAGACGAGCGGATTGGACTTCATACTTTTTGCCGTCGATATAGCCGTATTTCATCTTGAGGAATCGGTTCGGAAAGTCCGTATCGGGATAAATACGAACATCACCCCGCACGCCGTGCGGGGCAACGATTTGACCGATTGTAAAAAAATCTAAGTCAGCCATCGTATTCTATTGGCGGATAGAAATGATCTTGCCGTCTTCAAGCAAGATTTCAGTTCCCATCAATTTTTCCAAATCATCGCCGACATTGACAACGACAGTCTGTTCGAGTGTACCTTGTCTGATTTCGGAATCGATTGTAAGGTGTTCTGCTTCTTCGCGGTCGTGCTGAGCTTTAGCTCGAGCCGAGACGAGACGCTGTTTCTGTTCTTCTACTTGCGCACGCAGGGAAATAAGTCCCTGGGCATCGATTTTGGCCTGTTCGGTCATCATGCGTTTAGCCTGGAATTCCAGGTTCTGCATTTCCCGATCGATATCACTCAGGGCCTGATCGGCATTCTTGAGGATACGGTCCTTAAGAGACTGTGTGACTTTTGCCTTAACGGCAACGGGAATGCGCAATGTAATCTGATCCATGGTACCTCCTATACGATATCCACTGATACTTTCTTATTCGCCTTCACTGCCGCAGCCTTGACAACAAGGCGCAATGCTTTCGCAATTTTACCTTGCTTGCCAATGACTTTGCCCATATCTTCGGGTGCGACATGAAGCTGATAGACTTCGAGGCCTTTTTTTTGAATCTTGGTAACTGTAACCGCTTCCGGATTCTTTACCAGAGACCGGGCGATACACGCAATCAATTCTTCCATAGTATCCAGCCTCACTTACTTTTTGGATGCTTCAAACTGGGCCATGATGCCAGCTTTCTTGAAGATAGAACGGATCGTATCTGTCGGCTGTGCGCCTTTACCGAGCCAAGCTACTGCAGCTTCTGCATCGACGGTCAGACGAGTATCCATGTCTTTGGACGGATCGTACATGCCGAGGGTTGCAACGGGACGACCGTTGTTACGAGCATTGCGGGAATCAGCAACGACGACGCGGTAGATCGGTTTCTTTTTAGCACCTAAACGGGCCAAACGAATTTTAATCATTGAAAATCACCTCCTTGTCAGAATATCCTATTTCCACGATAAGTCGGGAAATCCATTTAAAAAGGCAGACGCGGCATAAAACCCCGTCGTTTACTCTTTTGTGCTTTCTTAGCCTGCTTCATCATCTTCTGCATTTCTGTGAACTGCTTGATGAGGCGGTTGACGTCTTGGACGCGGGTACCGCTGCCTTTAGCAATACGGCGTTTGCGGCTGTCCTTGATCAGCATTTTAGGGTTGGCACTCGACCGTTCCTGAGCCGTCATAGATGTGATGATGGCTTCGATTCGCTTGAATTCCTTGCCGTCCATGTCGACCTTGTCGAGTTCTTTCTTGTACTTCCCGATGCCGGGAATGAGGCTCAAGATGCTGCCCATGTTGCCCATCTTCTTAATCATTTGAAGCTGGGAGAGGAAATCATCGAAGGTAAAAGACCCGCTCTTCATGGTCTTCTTCATGTTTTCCATGGACTCTTCGTCAAAAGCAGCCTGGGCTTTTTCGATGATCGTTTCGACGTCGCCTAAGTCGAGGATACGCGACGCGTAACGGTTAGGATGAAATTCTTCGATGCCGTCGAGCTTTTCGCTGACACCGATGAATTTGATGGGTTTGCCCGTGACGGCCTTGATGGACAAGGCGGCCCCGCCGCGGGCATCGCCGTCGAGCTTGGTCATGATCATGCCGTCGATGCCGAGGGCTTTATCGAAGGCCGATGCCGCCGTGACGGCATCCTGACCGGTCATGGCGTCGACGACTAAGAGGATTTCATGAGGATGAACATTTTCTTTAATATGAATCAATTCATCCATCAAGGTTTCGTTGATATGAAGCCGCCCGGCCGTATCGATGATGACGACATCGCGCAGATGGCTGGTCGCATAGGGAATGGCGTGCTGGGCAATGGCAACGGGGTCCTTGCTGCCGTCTTCGGTATAAACGGGCATATCCAGTTCCTGACCGAGGACTTGCAGCTGAGTGATAGCTGCCGGGCGATAGACGTCGGCGGCTACCATGAGCGGGCTCTTGCCTTGGGACTTCAATTTTTTGGCGAGTTTCGCTGCCGTCGTCGTTTTACCGGCACCTTGGAGACCGACGAGCATGATGATCGTCGGCGGCTTCGGCGCAATGGTAATCCGGCTCTGGGTCCCGCCGAGGAGTTCCGTCAATTCATCGCGGACGATTTTGATGACCGTCTGCGACGCATTCAAGCTGCCGAAGACTTCTTCACCGACGGCTTTTTCCTTGACCTTCTTAATGAAGTCCTTGGTAACGGCAAAGTTGACGTCCGCTTCGAGTAAGGCGCGGCGCATCTCTTTCAGGGCTTCACTGACATCCTCTTCAGAAAGCTTCCCTTTGCCGCGAAGCTTTTTAAAGGCCGCCTGGAATCGTTCGGACAGACTTTCAAATGGCATGAGGGGCCTCCTTTTATAAATCTATTTCGTGTAAAAGTTGTTTAGCTCTTTCAATATCGCTGAGCCCCTGACTTTCAAGCAAGCCCTGGACTTCATCGATCTGTTCCCGGACCGCATCGAAGCGGGCCAGCAACTGAAGCCGCTGTTCATAGCTTTCCAGCGACTGGGAAGCGCGCTTGAGCATGTCGTAAGCACCTTGACGGGAAATCTGCAGTTCTTCCCCGATTTCACTCAAGGACAGGTCCATATCGAAATACATTTCCATACAGTGCCGCTGCTTTTCCGTCAATAACGGCCCGTACAGATCGAGGAGCCGCCCCTTGCGGACTACGTCTTCAAGCATGGCTTCACCGCCTTTCAAACAGCGTACTGTGACAGTATACCCGAAAAGGGATGCCCTGTCAAGTATTTTTACTTGTCAGGTCGACGCGGACGTCGTAAAAGGTACTGCCCCGGCCTTCATCGGTCAGGCGCTGACTGGTGAGGACGTTGACCGACGCGCCGCCGTCTTTGACCCGTTCGCGCCACCATACGCCTTCACTGACGACCTGGCCCGGTACGGTGCGGTCACTGATGCAGACGGTAAAATCAGCCTGCCCCCGCTTATTTTTGAGGGTCACGGACTCACCGTCAGCGATACCGTAGCGGTCAGCGTCTTCAGGGTGGACGAAGAGGTCCATCGTATGGCTGGCCGTCAATTCATCCCGTTCATTAAAGGACGAGTCGAGGATGCGCATGTCGGCGCCGTTGATGAAGGCCAGTTTCCCCTCATCGGGATCGAGGGGCATATAATCGGGCAATGCCGGCGTCAAGGCGTCGTTTCGGATTTCAATCTTACCGGACGGCGTCGCAAAGGTCGTCTGATAATCTTCCGGCATGGGAAGGGGCGTCGGCCGGCCCGATGCCAGCAGTTCCCGGTCGACGGGAAGGGGCCATTTTACCGTCGAGGCTATGAGCTGATTGACGAGGTCTCGTTCGGACTGGTCGTAAAAAGGATCGGTCATGCCGAATGCTTTCGCCAAGTCACAGGCGAGGCGCCAGTTGGAACGACTTTCGCCGAGGGGGTCGATGACGGCATAGCCGCACTGGATCGTGTAGTTTCCGTACGAATAATAGGCATCGTCGTGCTCCAGAGACGTCGTCGCCGGCAGGACGATATCGGCGTAGCGTGCCGTATCGGTCATGAAGCGTTCGTGGACGACGGTGAACAGGTCGTCCCGAGAAAGGCCGGCGAGGACCTTATTTTGATCCGGCGCCGTACAGGCCGGGTTCGATGAATAGACGAAAAGGCTCTGGATGCTGTCGTCTTCCGTAAGGACCTGGCCGATGCAGCACATGTTGACCAGCCGCCGGCCGGGCTTCTTCCAGTCGGGACGCGTGACGATACTTTTATCATAGGCCGAAGAGGCACTAGCCGAGGTCAAGATGCCGCCGCCTCGTTTTCCCCAGGCGCCGACGACGGCCGGCAGGCAGGTGATGAGGCGCGTCGTCATGGCGCCGTTGCGGTAGCGGGACTGGCCGCTTCCCAGACGAATGAAGGGTGCCCGCGCCTTGCCGTAGGCCTGAGCCAATGCTTCGACGACAGCTGCCGGGACGCCGGTAATTTTTTCCGTTTCTTCCGGTGTATAGCGAGGAATGACTTTTTCTTTCAGTTCATCCCAGCCCAGCACTCTTTCAGACAGAAAGGCTTCGTCGGTCAAGCCGTCGCGGACCAAGACGTTCATCATGCCGAGAGCCAGTGCCCCGTCCGTACCGGGACGGATGGCGACGAAGTGATCGGCAAGGTCAGCCGTCTTGGTGCGGTACGTATCGATGCACCAAACAGCGGCTCCCTTTTCCCGGGCCGCGTCGACGTCGTGTTTGAAGTGAATATTGGTGGCCATCATGTGAATGCTCCACAAGAAGATACAGTCACTGTTTTGTGCTTCCTGCGGCGCCGTCGGCATCGTCCCGCCCATGACGTCCTTAAAACCCTGCCCTTTGGCCGGAGCGCAGATGGTCCTGTCAAGTTCCGACGCACCTAGCCGATAAAACAAGCCATGCAAGGCGTCGTGCTGAACGATGCCCATGGTGCCGGCATAGGAATAAGGCAGAATGGCTTCCGGTCCCTTTTCGGCGATAATTTTTTTCCACGAAGCTGCGATTTCCGCTAAGGCCTGATCCCAGGAGATGGGCGCAAATTCACCGCTCCCCTTCGGTCCCGTCCGCTTTAATGGCGTCTTCAGCCGCCGCGGCGAATAGACCGTCCGTTCATAGTGAGCCATCTTAGGGCACATGGTCCCCCGCGTAAAAGGATGGTTCTCGTCGCCCTTTACCGAGACGACGCGCCCGTCATCGACAGTGACGACGAGGCCGCAGGCATCGGGGCAGTCATAGGGACAGACCGACGTATATTGTGTCATAGAATTCCCTCCTTATTTATCTATGATAATATATGTTCATTATATCGCCACCGAGGGGCCTTGGCAAAATTATCCGAAGCTTCGCCTGCCCGATACGACAAAAAGGTCCCTCAGCCATACAGCCGCAGCTGCTGCCAAGGGACCCGTAATGCCGGCGGCCTCCCCTTTCAGGACGACCGACAGGTTTATTCTTTTTTAATGATGGAAGAGGCGCAGGCCGGTCATGGCCATAGCAATCCCATACTTATCGCACGTTTCGATGACATTGTCGTCGCGGATCGAACCGCCGGCCTGGGCGATGTAATCGACGCCGCTGCGATGAGCTCGTTCGATGTTGTCGCCAAAGGGGAAGAAAGCGTCGCTGCCGAGGGCTACGCCGTGGAGCTGAGCAATCCAGGCCTTCTTTTCTTCCCGTGTAAGGGGCTGCGGTTTTTCCGTAAAGAGATCCTGCCAGATGCCGTCGGCCAAGACGTCTTCGTAATCGTCGGAGATGTAGACGTCAATGGCGTTATCGCGGTTCGGACGGCGGACGTCGTCGCGGAAGGGCAGGTTCAAGACTTTCGGGTTCTGACGGAGCCACCAGACATCGGCCTTATTGCCGGCCAGACGAGTGCAGTGGACGCGGGACTGCTGCCCGGCGCCGACACCGATGGTCATGCCGTCTTTTACGTAGCAGACGGAGTTGGACTGGGTATATTTCAGGGTAATGAGGGCGATGATGAGGTCGCGCTGAGCCGCTTCCGGAATGGCCTTGTTCTGCGTCGGAATGTTCTGCAGCAAATCGGCCGTGATCTTAGCTTCGTTTCGGTCCTGTTCAAAGGTGACGCCGTAGACTTCTTTCGATTCGACGAGGTTCGGCTTATAGTCGGCATCCATCTGAAGGACGCAGTAATTGCCCTTCTTCTTGGTCTTTAAAATGGCCAGGGCTTCGTCGCTGTAGCCGGGAGCAATGACGCCGTCCGATACTTCGCGCTTTAAGAGGTTGGCCGTTTCGACGTCGCAGACATCGGAGAGGGCGACGAAATCGCCGTAAGAACTCATGCGGTCGGCACCGCGGGCGCAGGCATAGGCCGAAGCCAAGGGCGACAAGGGAAGATCGTCGACCCAATATATTTTCTTCAGGGTATCACTCATCTCCGTGGCAACGGCGGCGCCGGCCGGGCTGACGTGCTTGAAGGAAGCCGCTGCCGGAAGGCCCGTCGCTTCTTTCAATTCCTTGACCAACTGATAGCTGTTAAAGGCGTCGAGTAAATTAATATAGCCGGGACGGCCGCAAAGGACCGTAAAAGGAAGGGCACTGCCATCCTTCATATACACCCGGGACGACGACTGGTTCGGATTGCAGCCGTATTTTAATTTCAGTTCGTTCATCGTGATTCCTCCTGATAGACCCAAAATAAAAAAATACCGACACTTCTGGAACGTTTCGCCCAGACGGTCGGCTGTCATGAATCATGCTCCCCGTGGTAACTCCACTTCCGTCAGTCACATGCTTCACCTTATTATACCGTCCGCCGATTCAGGCTGTCAAGAAAAAGGGAGCTGCCGCCGGCAGCCCCATGAGGTTGGTAACACAGTATTCAGATTGGCCTTGCAAAGCTCACCCTTCCGCCTGCGGCTTCGGAGAAATATCGCGCACGGTAATCTTTAGGATTTCGACGGACATACCCGTCGTATACTCTACTTCATGCTGGATATCGCGGCGGATTCGGCTCATGAGTTTCTTTATATTTTCTCCGTAGGCAATGGTCAGCGACAGGATGATGGCCAGGCCATTTCTCGTCGAATTATAGTTGATGGCCACTTTCAGTCGATTGACCTTGGTCACGCCTTCACTTTGACGCAAAGCATGACGGACCAGGCTTTCGAGGACGTCATTGGAAAACGTCAGCTTCCCATAATAACTGAAGATGGGACGAACGACGGAACGCTCAAAGGGCGACAATTTTCTGCCGTTGTTGTCGTAAAAGAAAGAACGGATCGAATCCAACAGATATCCGCGAAAATGGGGTTTCAGCTCCATCGTCGGCACGGGGATGATATGCGTTCCCTCTTTGATACGAATCTGTTGGGCCTTTTCAATTTCCTCCGAGCACGATACGTCTTCGATGCGGATAAACCGCACCGGTTCCGGAAGCTCGAGGGCTTCGCAGATGCGATGGATCATGTGCCGCGACGTTCCCAAGATGAGCAGCTTTTCAGGCGCCGCCTTGGCTAAGGCCGCCTTCATAACCGCGGCATCGTCCGGGTTATTGAAGACGGCACGGCGCACGGCCTTGAGGCGATTCGTTTCATCCTTGGCCGACCGGCCGGCGACAATGCGGTTGTGATCGATGAGGAGTCCGTCATCGATGATGGTCTGAATGTCATGATCGTAGGCAACGACCAGAGCGTGATGGCTCTTGCCGGTCCCGCTGGCACCAATAAAACCGAAAACTTCCATCAGTGTCACCTGCCTTTATTAGGGTACGTGAGACAACAAAGCCTGTACCTTTTCAGCATGGACCGTAAAGATTCCCAGGCTTTCCGGAAAACGGCCGACGGTTCCGTGAAAATCGGAGCCGCCGCTGATATACCAATTGCGTTTTTTGGCTAATTCCAAAAACTCGTCGAAACGGCCGCGGTTCTTCGGATGGTACACTTCGACGCCGTCGAAATCGTGAGTCAGGACTTCATCCAAGGTCCGCTTCAAGAGGCCCGGATGGGCTAAGACGGCCAGTCCCCCGACCTTTCGGATGAGGGCCACACATTCATCAATGGTCCGCCGCGTATACGGCACGTAGAGGGGGCCGCCGTGATAGAGGACCTTGTCGAAGACGGTCTTTACATCGGGGAAATAGCCCTTTTCGACGAGCATGCGGGCGATGTGCGGCCGGCCGACGGTGCCGCCCTTATGAACCATGTCTTCGACGATCTTGCGGTCGATTTCATAGCCGTTTTTCAGGCAGCGGTCGACGATTTCCATGGCCCGGTCAAAACGCCGCTGCTTAAATTCGCGGCAGTATTCCTGCATGGCTTCATCATCGGGATTGATCCCGTAGCCTAAAATATGGACATCTTCGCCGTCGCATTCCGAGCTTATTTCAATGGCCCGAATGATGCGGACGCCCGGATTCAGCTCATGACTGCCGTCGTAAGCCGCCACCGTATCGTGGTCCGAAATAGCGATGACGTCAAGTCCTGCATCGACGGCCATCTTGGTTAACTGCTCCGGCGTATAGACGCCGTCTGAACAGGTTGTATGCATATGGAGATCGACGATCACTGTACACCTCCCTGCAGTAAGTGCAGAATCGATTTAATGCCGACGCCGGTGGCGCCGATAAATCCCGTTTCATCGGCCTTTTCCCGGAAAGCAGGGCCGGCGATGTCGAGGTGAATCCACGGCGTCCCGTCCTTTACGAACTGCTTCAGGAAGAGACCGGCCGTAATCGCACCGGCTTCCGGGCCGCCGACGTTTTTCATGTCGGCTACGCTGCTTTTCAAAAGGCTTTCATATTCTTCATCGGCCGGCAGCTGCCAAATCTTTTCATGGGCTTCTGTCGCCACTTTAAAGAATCGGTTCATCCACTCCTGATCATTGCCGACCATGCCCGTCCGCACCGAGCCCAAAGCCGTCACGCAGGCCCCGGTCAGGGTCGCCAGGTCGATGAGGCGCGTCGCCCCTTTTTCCTGAGCATAAGTCAAGGCATCGGCCAAAATGAGCCTCCCTTCGGCATCGGTATTCTTGACTTCGACGGTCTTTCCATTGTACATGGTCAAAATGTCGTCGACGTGATAAGCCATGCCGGAGGGAATATTTTCAACGAGGGGCAAAACGGCCAGTACATTGACCGGATAACGCAGGAGCATGAGGGCCCGAATGACGCCGACGGCAGCTGCCGCCCCGGCCATATCGTCCTTCATGAATTCCAGCCCCTTGTGGCTCTTTAAAGACAAACCGCCGCTGTCATAGGTAACGCCCTTTCCGACGATGCCCAGGACTTCCCGGCTGTTGGGGTCGCCCTGATAGGCAATAGACACCAGCTGAGGCGGGTTCATACTGCCCTTGCCGACGGCGACGATGCCGCCCATATGGCGTTTTTCCAAGGCCCACTTATTGAGCGATTCAATGAGGATATGGTCGCCCTTCAGCGTGTCGGCCACGATATCGGCAAACTTCCTCGGTGTCAAATCGTTGGACGGCATATTGATCAAGTCGCGAGCTTCATAGACGCCTTCATACATGGACGTGTAGCGATAGCACATGGAATTAAACTCCTGGGCTCTCATGCTGCGCGACAGGATGTTGATACTGCCGACGGTACGGCTGTGTTTATCGCTTTTATAATGGGTAAACTCATAATTGCGGTACAACAGCCCGTCGAGGAGAGACGCCATATCCATTTCCAGCGTATCGGCCATGATGGCCAGCTCGCGGACCCCCTCTTTCATGGCCGCCGCCATCAGTCGCTGAGCCATGCGAAAATCTTCATACGTCGAATAACGGACAGGCTTTCCTTCGAGGCCGATGAGGAAATACGTCTTAGCTTTCCCGTCCGACAGGCAGTGAAATACGTGGAGAGACGTATACTGTAAAAGTTCCGGGTGTTGCTCTATATAGGCCCGGATCAGGACGACGTCATCCTGCGGCAGCTGACGCAGGGTCAAAAGCCTCTTGTCGAGGCCGACTGCCAGCGTATCCAGGCCGCCTTTGCCATTATAAGTAATCATGCACATCGCTCACTTTCACACTACTCTAAGTCACCATATATTAAAGAATTAATCATAATGATATTATTTGCCACTATTATACAATAATCGCATGAAATAGCCAATTACAATCTATTTACTTAGGAAAGGGAGCAATAAGGGAGCAACATAGTTAATATGTCGTCATCGTCGAAAGTGCTCCGTACCTATAGCCTGGATTTTATCCGGGCTATTTTTGTGTGTAGTAAATTATTATACCACGCCTGGCCAATATGGAAAAGCGGCCGCCATCATTGCACCGCATCCAGGCCCGGCCATTATATCCATTAGTGGATAGCTTCAAAGGCCGCATGTGCTCTTTTACTAAGCCAGATAACATAACCATTTGAATAATGTAGTTCTTCGGCTAGTTCTTCGCAACTCATTCCGTCAACATATCGCCCCACTAGTATCTTCCGATATAGTTCATCATCTACACGGGATATCCTTTTTATAATGGCATTTCTCTTTTCTATTACTGCCTTCTGATCTTCCAAAACCATTTGTCGGTACTCTATAACAGTGTGCAACCTGCACCCCACCCCCGCCTTTTCCAGGGCCGAAAGACTCGCGTCTATGTCGTCTATTTCCGTCTGCATAGCCGCCACCAACAATGAAAGCCACTTTATTCTTTTTAACGTTTGATTGCTCATAGCCCAGGCTCTCCATGTATTCATAATTCCATAGAATAACGCTACGAAAAACAGATACGTCCATGAACGCTTAACGTCATCATTCAATCGCATTCCGGCAGCTGCTCTTTACCCGGAACACATCAATTCTAATATCTTTACTTTATCATAAAATCGCTGTAAATGCCGTTTTAACGCTCTTTTATTTATCGCCCATGTCATTGCCATAGAAAATATTAGATGAGCTAGAACGAGCCGTTGACCGGCAATTCATATAATTTCCATGTGATCCATAGATGAATCTTTCATTTCATTTTGGGGATTTTTAGGGATATCATCCGTAGGTTTTCGTAGGTTTTCCGCCTGGCAGCATCTACATATTTTTCTTATATCCACATCCGGCTTTTTGCCAGGAAGCGGCGCCCGTTATTTCATCATTGTTAGCGTTCTAGTCTATCTAGTTATTTGTTTCGTATTTCACAAAAAACAGGTGCAACGCACCACAAATCCCCCCTTCAATAACCCCATAAAGACAAAACAAAGTTCATGTGTAAAGCGATACTGACAGTAAGTATATAAGGGGAATTTTAATTCCCTTATATACTTACTGTTGGTATCCTACATATGAACACTTTTTTGACACAATGACATTCCTTATATAAGAGGTTTGTCATTGTGTCATTAACAATATGTTTTAGTTTATGACTATTATACAACAATCGCTTAAAACAGCCAATTAAAATCTATTCATTTAGGAAAGGGAACAGTAAGGGAGCAACATATTAAAATATGTCGTCATCGTCGAAAATGTTCTGTACCCACACGAAGAAGCCTAAAAAGCCCGGCTGTTTTGCTGCCTGGCGACTGAAGCATGGCACCCGCTGTTCAGTAAGTATGCGGAACCTCTCCCCATTTCCCCTATATCGCGTTTTTATCCGTTTCTACATATGATTTACAGAGCAATTCAAAAGGACCTCAAAACGGTGAATTTACGACTGTTTCATGTAATTTTCATACGGAGAAAACAAGTTATCATCATTCCGAGGCGTTCCCGGTCAATAGAGAAGGAACCACTTATAAAAATCTACAAAACTAGTGTTCTTTCGGGGTGCGAAAGCGCCGCGGCAAATTTTTGACCGTGGAAGGACCCGTAAAAAATTTTGACATGAAAAAACGGGGACGGCCGTTTATTGGCCTTCCCCGTACTCCATCAGCGTCGCTTTCCTAAACGCAACGCCTGACGCCGTTCAGCCCGATTCCGGGGTGCAATCAAACCAACTACATAATCCCGTTGTCCGCTAGGCATCCCCGGCATAATAGTTGCCGTATCCCGTGTAACGTATTGTTTCGGATTATTTCTCATCACGCTTTTCGATTTCGATCCCATAAGCCGCTCACTCCTTTACTACTATTCCTGCTCTGCCATACACAAACAGACGCGGGCCTTGCGTTCCCGTTCTTCACGCTTCCCCTGTATATATCCCGCCGTAAATACAGCATGCAGTTCACAAGCCTTCACCCAATTAAGGTCGTCCATGTCAATCCCGTCTAAAATCCTGTTGGCTGCTTGAACGCCTGCATACCGTACTACACCCATTATCAAGCTCATATCACTCTGGAACGGGCGAAAGCCCGCCGCCTCTTCTGCTTCTTTTGGTGTTACTAAAAAATGTTTTACTGTATCCATATCTGTATACTCCTTTCAAATTCCCCGACAACCATACCCACAAGCAGAGGGGACATTACAGGGAACGATGAAAACTATATTCGGGGACGTTATTTTTTCTCCTAGTGGTGCTTCATGGGGACGTTGGGACGTTAGAAATGGCCTATACTTATATAATACATATATAAGTACTAACTCTTTATTTATAATTTTTATGGTGTTTTAACGTCCCAATGTCCCCAGCCTTATGGCTATGCCATTCTTTAACGTCCCCGCAACGTCCCAAACAGGCCTCACAAGTCTCTAATAATACCCATGTTCGAAATCGCATGGCGGCAAAAGATAGAGCTTGCTATGGTTGCTTGTGGGAATCTTAATCCGTTTGTCGCTTTTCGCTAACTGTCGGATTGCTTTCGCAATACGGCGATTATGTGTAGCAGGCAATCTAAAATGCTTGCAAACTTCACTAGCTGTATATTTCTTCCATTCCTTAACATCTTTTGTCCAATCGAACCCATCAAGTAATAATCGCATCGTCGGCGGAATACTGGTAAATCTTAGATTATGCTTGTACAATTCTTTGATGTCTTTTTCGGCCAAGTGATGAGATTCATGTTTTTCAAAAACTAAATACATCGCCTGGCCCCATACCTGTTCTATATCAAGCGGGGAATCATTATCTATGGAAATGACTTCCAACGTCCAGTAACGACGATCCCCGGTAGCGTCTTTTAAAAACTGGTCATCATTGGTTGTGGCCATGAAAACGGTAGTCCGTGGAAACGTCTGAGATGCCCGCTTATATGGCTCACGGTATGAATCTTTACTGGCAGTAATATAGCTTTTCAATTTGGCCACTTTTTCCCGCTGTATCGTGTCATCTACTTCCCCTAGCTCCACTATCCAATAACGGTTGACTGTCATTTTGTCATCCTTTGACGCCGGGTCTAGTGTCATCCCATCAAGACACCATTCGTCACTAGGTACAAGCGTATGCAGGAAACGGGTTTTCCCTATTCCTTGCGCCCCCACAAGGACAAATATGCCATCTGCTGATTCCGTTCCTTCATTGAAAGCTAATACAACGCATGATAGCAGCCACTTGTGGAAAAGCTTTTTACAAAATGCAATATCGGTTTGGCGATCAGAAAGCATGAGTCGGGAAAAAAGCATTTCTATATGGTCTTTCCCGTCCCACTTCGTCATGCACTGTCTGAGATACTCACAAACTGGACTATACTTATTTTCCTCTGCTATAGTGCTGATGTTGTCGAATAAATCAGATTTTTTTATAGGTAGATAGTTCCGACAACACATACCGCGTACCTTTGTGAGAGCGCTGTCAAAAGACAACTTTTCAAGTCCATAGCCATTGATTTCAACCGCTTTTGTAAGCAGGTTTAGCCTTATGGTAATGCCTAAAGCATTAAGGCAGTAAGCTGTATTTTCCAACGTTTCTACAACAGGCCTTTTATCCCCATTTTTCATGATTCTTATATCCGGGTACTTATCCGGTGAATCAATAACAGCCCCATGTTTACGCTTGTACGCATCCGGGTCATATGATTCCCCGTTCCAGGAATCAAGCGCCGTTTTAATTGTCCTTTCTTGGTAATCCGGCCGATTTATCCACTTATCCCTCTGCCCGAGTGCTGACATGGAAAACAATTGACGCATGGCTTCCCTGTTTCCTTTTACCCAAAAACAGAGCATATTCATAAAGCCCTGGTCTGCTTCACTTTGACTTTTACCTTCATACCCAGGCAGGGATTCCCATTTCCCACTCCAAAATTTCTCAAACATTGGCGCTTGTTCGCTTTTTCTGATACGAGCAATAATATCCACAAGCTCCAAGTCCGGCAAAGGACAACTAGGCAAGTCTTTCGTTTTATTGACGGCTACAGTTGCATATCCTTTTCTTTTTCGGTTTGATGCTTCATCCAAGCTGTCCCATAGTTCTTGAATTTCATCGCCCCTGTCGTCGATTTTTCCCCGCCCCTGGTACACGTTACCCGTCACGGTAAAAAAACGGTCATGCGTATAAGCTTCAATCCCTTCAAAGTTTAAAACACGCCCTTTAAATTTGATAGTAATGCCGTGTTGATTAACCCCGTGTTGGAAAGCCTGCCCCTCATGTTTCCTTACGATGATATGGATGCCGCTGCCACTAGGGGAAAGCTCTGTATAGCTGTCCAGGCTATCAATAATAAATTGTGCTTCTGCATTGGCTTGTCCATCAATTACACAATGGTCAATATCGACGCCCGCAAAATGGGTATCTTTACTAAATACATACCCAATACCATCATAGCCATATTTGGTTTTACTAGCTGCCGTATCGTCAATCCCCTTCCATGTTTCCGGGGCATTTACCGCAGCGCTATGCTCTATCCCATCATCATCACGGTAAAAAGGTACTTTCGTATTTATATAACGCCAACATACCCAATTTTTACATTCCTTCATCTCGTGAGGAATCGCGTCATAATTTATATTCAAGGTATAATCGCCCCCTCTTCCTTGTGGAAATCCGGAAGCGGAAACGCTTTTTTATTGCGTCGCCGCTTTCCTTCTGATAAAATACAGAATAAGGACTAAAAAAACATTATCGCCGTCTTTTCCGTCCTACGGCCGTTTGGGATCTGCACATCCTGGACGGCCTTTTTATTTGTCTTTTAGTAATTCCCAGCAACCAATTCAACGTAACCATGCTTTTTTTTCACTTCGTTCTTTCAGAAATTTTTCAAAGTCGACCAATTTCACGAGTCGCAAAGTATAAGACAAGTCAAGAAAGGACTGGCAGTATTTCGGCATATTTCGCATTTCTTCCAATAGTATGTAGACTGTTGTCCGACACAATGAAAACCGCCGCTGCAATTCTGGGTTTCGTACCCACACGACGCCTGTATCGTCTTCATATATCTTTAGTTTCGGATTTTTCTTTGACATGCTTTCACCCCCTTTCAAAATTTGAAAAATGAGCTTACAGAGCATTTTCGACAGTTTTTTTATTTCTCTTTTTTTCATTAGTCCAGACGGGGACTAATTCCGTGGTTCGGTTTCATAAATTAGGCGTCCTTTCTGATAAGCATCCCCGGCTGTACGTCAAAGGCGTGAGCAATCTTATAAAGAGTCCTCATACTGGCACGACGACGCCCGGCTTTGAGTGCAAAAAGTGTTGGCGTCGTTACATTGGAACGTCGGGCCAGTTCGGCCCATGTCCATAAACGCTTATACAACATAGTTTCGATTTTTTCCATGTCAACATTTACGGCATCTTTCATAATTTCACCTTCTTCTTAAATTTCTTTTTAGAAAATCAAATATTCATATCGAACCTTAATTTAGATATTAGCATACACGTACTAGCCCAGTCAATATCTTTTTAGAATTTTTAATTTACAAAAAAGCTACCATTAGTGTAAAATAGAGTTATGAAAGTAGGTGAAAAAATGTCATTTCAAGACAATTTAAAAAAATATCGTGAAATTGCAGGTTACACGCAAGCCAAGGATTTTGCAGAAAAAATAGGTGTTCCCTATCAAACTTATATGGGATATGAGAACCGCGGCCGGGAACCAAAATTCGATACGCTCATGAAAATAGCCGCCGCGCTTCATGTCTCCATTGATGAGCTAATAGGCTACACCCTCAACACGCCCCACGATTTGAAAAACGCTATAGACACGTTTCAACAATACGGCTTCACCGTTCAAAAAGACGTGAAAGACTATAGCGGCGTAACCAAGGAAGTTGTATTTCAAGTTACGGATTCCAAATATAACAACACGATTTCTGTATTTAGCCCCGGCGATCTTATCAAGATTATAGATAAAGCGACTGAAAACAAATACTACAGGCAACGAAAAGCCGATTTATTTCATGAAACAATAGCAAGCGAATTAACCAATTATTTCAACCATAGAGAATGGCCTAAAGATGAAACAATCGCGGCTATAGAAAGGATGTTTCAAAACAAGCTCATAAACGAAGAAGAAAAAGCCGCCTTGCTTCAAGAAATCGAAAAAAATAAGATTCATAATAACATTGATATGTTTGCAGCATTTTGTCGCTTACCTGGAAAAGCCTACGACGGCGAATAGGACGCTTCCCCGGCAATCATACCCACATGGACATAATCTTTTCAAAAAATGAGTTTACAGAGCATTTTCGACGGTGACGACAACGCATTTTGGGAAAAGAGGTCATCTATATGTGGATTGAAAAAATAGTTAATTCTAAAGGTACTCGCTACAAGTACCGCGAACGGTTCACCGCATCCAATGGCAAGGCGATCACGGTAAGCGTAACGTTCAGTAAAAACAATGCCCACACGCGGAAAGCGGCAGCCGACGCCTTGCGTGAAAAGTTTTATGAAAAAGATGGACGCCTGGAAGAAGCGGCAAAGGAAGCGGCTAGGGAAATTACATTTCATGCCCTTTGTGATGAGTGGTTCACCATGCACCGCCAAACCATAAAGGAAAGTACCGCCGATACCCAGGCAAGAGTAGTAAAGAGAATCAAGGCAGCCACGCCTTCGGGCTTTCTAGCTGCTGACTTAACGGCCGACTTTATGAGCCGATACTTTGCCGGGCAATATTACGGAAACAAAGCGTCATTCTCGTATGTATCAGCTCAACTGTCTCTTTTTAAGCAAGTCATGAAATACGCCACCCGGAAAGGTTACATCGACACGGCAGCCCCTTTCATAGAAATATCTTTAAAACGCCGCCCGGCAACCCCCGAAGAATTGGCCAAAAGGGATAATAAGTTTTTAAGTCGTGACGAATTACGCGACATCCTGGCCCTTCTTCATAAGAGTTCACCCCGCATTTCTATGGCGATGGAATTTATTGCCCATACCGGTTTACGTTGTGGCGAATTATTGGCCCTGCGCTGGCAAGATGTAGACACGGAAAAGAAAAGCATAAACGTTAATGCTACCTGGGTACTCGCCCTTAAGACAGGAGAGCCTGGAAAGCGCGGCACACCAAAAAATGCTTACAGCTATCGAGATGTCCAACTCGATGATCGGGCGCTAAAGATTCTTAAATGGTTCAAGGCGGATAATGCAAGACTTCGTTTGTGGAAAAATGGCGGCTACCAGGAACGCGGCTACATTTTCACGGCTAGAACAGGTTTTCCTTTATCGATTGCCACGATTGACAGGATACTTTCAAAATTAGACTACCCTAAACACGTTTCTAGCCACGTATTCCGCCACACCCACATAAGCCTACTAGCAGAAATAGGAATCCCCGTAAAAGCCATCATGCAGCGAGTCGGGCATAATAACCCAAATACGACGCTTAGCATATATACCCACGTTACAAACACTATGCAGGATGAAGTAATAAAAAAATTAAACGCCGCTGTATTATGATAAAAAGCCAGGGGATAAAGCACACACAAAAAAGCCCCCTTTTCTCTAAGGGAGCAAAAAGGGAGCAGAAAATTCATCTTTTGTGATGGTTTGCGAACATTAACAGAAATTCAAAAAGTAAGATAACCGGCTATATTAAGCGGTTTTAAACAGATACGAATATTTTCCCACTCATCCAGGGAATAACTGCCACTATTATTATACAATCGCCATATCGTCAAAATCAAGAATTCGTAAAAACAATAAAAAAATAAGTACATTGCCTGGTAAGAATCATAGCTTCGCCGATTCCTGCAATGTACTTAAAATCTTTCTTCCTATTAAATTCAGGCTTCCCTGATGATTCAAGGATTACTCCTGGGGCAGAAGCTTCCCTTCCAGTATGCTGCGCCACCGCGGCTTCTTTTCATACCGACGGAGAACTCGTTCATTATTTCTGGCATAGCGGGCTAAGGACCGGTAGGCGGCATACTTTTTGGCACCGTGGCGGTTAGCAAGGCGCAGTCCGACCGACGTCACCGGAATAAGCCACCACGTATGGGTAAAAGCGCCGACAGTCACGCCCAATACGTGACAGACGTAAGAAAGGAGCGAGCGGCGGCCAAATTCTTTTCCCTTCTT
This sequence comes from Megasphaera sp. UBA1696, assembly GCA_002319965.1. GTDB lineage: Bacteria > Bacillota > Negativicutes > Veillonellales > Megasphaeraceae > Megasphaera. The sequence goes on along the minus strand of DCJQ01000017.1, from coordinate 79,609 downwards.
GTACTCAGACAAATCTTTCTGTTTAGCCACCGAATACGCGATGATGGCATAGGGTATGATGGACGGCAGGAAACTTTCATGACTGACATCGGCGCCGACCACGACCGTATCCTGAACGTACCGGGTCAATTCCTCATTGGATATACCGCTGTTAATGACGTGTTCGGCCATGTCGCCCATGGTCACTTCGCTGTATACCTCCTCCGTCGAGACGATATCGATGTAAGGGTAGCGCTCCAGCGCATGACCGATGTATTCGGCAGACTCCGTCGCCTTCAGCTGCAGCACCTCATCGACGTTGCCGTCGGCGTCGCGAATGGCAATATCCCAGCCGGGTTCAGTCGCGGACTGCGCCATTTCCGCATGGTAACCCGCCGGCAGTCTCCCGTCATTGAGGTAATCCGTGTACTTGATTTCAAAGAGCTTGCCCTTAACGCCGCTGATAAAGCCGTCCAGCTGTTCTTCATCGAGATCGTTCACGGCCTCCTTAAAGTCCATGGCCGCCGCCTTTTGCGGATACGCCATTTCATAGGCCTGCTGCACATCGGAAGGCACATGCCGGCCCATGAGGCGGCTCAAGATACTGCCCGTGGCCAGGCCCAGCGAATCGAGGAATAGGATCTTTCGCGTTTCAACCGATAATTCAGCCGCCGCCAACGCCTCCCGCACCTTGGCATAAGCCGCGGCCTGCTGCTCAATGCCCGTCAGCAAGGCTTCAAAATCTTTCTGGCGATAAAAGACGCCGCGGGTATTTTTGAATAAATCCACTCCGCTTCGCGCCGCTCCTACCGATACGCCGGCCACGGTCTTCGCAGCCGTCTCGGCCATTTCCATCTTCTTGCCCTTACTCCAGCCCTTCACCATATGCCGCTCCATTTCCCGGTTAAACGGGCCTGAAAAACCTCGTTCAACCGACCGTATTTTTACGAACACACGCCCTGTTCAGGTATACAAGACAGACAATCCATCAGCTATGCCATATAATTTTTCTGATCCTATTCAGCTTTATCAGCCGCCATGACCAACTTTTTAACGACCTCAAAAATATCGCTGATCCATTGTTTCATTTCTGCCGTCGTGCCGTCCCGATCATCCAGCATTTTTTGAAAATCATGAAAAATAAGGTCATAGCCGATTTTCCGGCACTCCAGCAGATACTGGCTGTATGAAAGCTTCTCGCTGTTTGACAGCGAGTCTTCCTCCCTTTTTCCCATCAAAAGGTCGCGATACAGCTGCTCATTCTTTTCATTCTGGGACTGACTCTTTTCATCCATTTGTGCCTTTGACTCACTCCAGCCCCAATCGGCTGCCAAATAGGAACACCGGACCAATAAGCGGTCTTTGGCCTCTGTGTCCCCTTTCCGCATGGCCTGATAATCCTGCAAAATCTCGGGGATACTTAAAGCCGCAAAGCGGCTGCAGACGGCATAACACTTGATAGCCATCGAAATATCGCCCTTCAAGTAAAAGGTGATTCCCATGGCATTGTAGCCCTTCATAGATCCGTAAACATTCTCATCGTGCATAGACAAGGCATATAATTTCAAAGCCTCGTCAAAATCTCCGGCACAGAGTTTTCCCGTAGCCTCCTCATATAACTTTAAATTTCTATCTGAAATTTCCATTACGCTCATCCTTTCCTAACCATATATACCTATAATAATATCAGACATCCGTCGAACACGAAGACCGGGCAATGGCCCTTATCCCCATGTTTCACGCCGATTCAGATGGCAAAACTTATTTATGAACACGAATCCGATTTTTTTATCTTACATTACAATCGATAATTATATATTTCGCTGTAAAATCGAATTATCCTGCCAACTGCGAGGTCCTTCTCAGAAATCTTTAATAACGGCCCTATTGTAGAAGGCCTCGACGTATTTATCACGGATTCCGGCCTCTTTGGAAAAATTCACGAAAAAAAAGCTTGCAATTATTTTACATTTGGTGTATTATAACAAATGTGCTCACGAGGTCAGCACATCAACAACAAACATGGACCATTAGCTCAGCTGGCAGAGCACCTGACTCTTAATCAGGGTGTCCAGGGTTCGATCCCCTGATGGTCCACCATAAGAAAAAGCGGATAGCCATCGCATTTATGCGGTGGCTATTTTTTGTTTGACCCCCAAAATTCAGGTGCTTTTGACCCCTTTTTGACCCCCTGAATAAAAAATCATCTCTACTGCATGGCCATTTAACACGCAAAACAACCCGAGTATTATCTCCTTATATTACAATAAATGTATAATAAAAGAATCCTGCCAAGCCAGTTACCTGACCTAACGGGATTTTTTCTATTTCACGGAATCATAAGTTCTACAGGGCTTCTACGGCGCGCTGTAGAACTTATGGATTCAGTTGTAAAATACTATTTTATAACTGAATGAGATAGCAATAATTATAAAATTATAATTTACATGATTGAAATCATTTTAGCTGTCAGCGTTTACAAAAAAAAGCGGTGCAGGAAATTATATGGTCTATTTTACCGGAGAATGGCAGAACATCCCGAATACTTTTCAAAAAATGATTATATCAAGCATGCTTATATCTTTACGCTAAAACTTGTTCGATATTTTTCCCACATATTGACAACTAGCTCACTCTATCTTACACTATAGCTAACTTGAAAACCGTATCCGATACGGTTTTGGATGGGACATGTTACGACATGTCCCTTATTTTTTATCTTTTTCCATATTCAAAAAAAGTGGTTGTTGCAGAAATCGCAACAACCACTCATCATGACGCTATGCCTTAGAAAACGCAGTAGAAAAGCGTTTTACACTACAAATTAGCGGATATTATTTCCGTTGGATATCTGATAAAATGATTTTTAATGCAAAAACAGCCCTCACTACTCAAACGGTAGCGAGGGCTGTCTGCTTTGGCAATCTTTTATAGGTGATACGGTTCGTGTCGGGAAATCTTAATAGCCCGATAAATTTGTTCGACTAAGATCAGGCGTATCATCTGATGGGTCAAGGTGATACGTCCAAAGGAGATGCATTTGTCGGCTTTTCTTCGGACGACGTCGCTGAGGCCGAAGGGGCCGCCGATGATGAAGGAGATTTCACTACAGCCGTAAAGGGCCAGTTCCGAAAAGGATTCTGCCAGTTCTTCTGACGATACGAGCTTGCCGCCTACGTCGAGGGCCATGAGATGCGATCCTTCGCGGACGTGGCGAAGCATCTTTTCCCCTTCTTTGTCGAGGACCTGTGCCTTTTGGGCCGGCGACGGATTGTCGGGCATCTTTTCTTCAGGCAGGACGGTCACGGTGACGTCGCCGTAAGGACGGAGGCGCTTCAAGAATTCATCGATGCCGGCCGTAAGGTACTTCTCCTTGATCTTGCCGATGGTAATGAGATGGTACTTCATCAGTTGCCGCTCACATCGTCGTCAGCCGAATCGGTCTGCGGGCTTTCCTGCAAGACGATGGTGGCTTCACGGTTCATGCCGTTCCGCGTGTAGTCGACGGTGACGGAATCACCGACTTTATGCTTATCCATGACGCTCTGGAGGGATGCAAAGTCTTTCACGTCCGTGCCGTCCAACTTAACGATGACGTCACCGTGCTGGAGTCCGGCCTGATCGAGAGGACCACCGGGAACGACGCGGTAGACGTAGATGCCCTGGGCATTGAGCTGCATGCCGAAGCGGGCTGCCATCTGCTGGTCAAGGCCGTACAGGCCGAGGTACGGGCGGACGACTTTGCCGTTGGTAATGAGGTCCTGTAAAATCGGACGGGCTGCGTTAATCGGGATCGCAAAGCCCAGACCTTCGACGCCTTCCTGAGAAATCTTGGCACTATTGATGCCGATGACCTTGCCGTCAGCATCGACTAAGGCACCGCCGGAGTTACCGGGGTTGATAGCCGCATCAGTCTGGATGAGCTTCATGCTCTGGCCTTCGGCACCGATGGTACGGTTGAGAGAGCTGATGACGCCGACCGTAACCGTTCCCTGGAATTCAAGGCCCAAGGGGTTGCCGATGGCAATGGCCGGTTCGCCGACCTGAAGGGAATCGCTGTCGCCAAATTCAGCGACCGGCAGGTTGTCCATGTTGATTTTTACGACGGCTAAGTCCGTTCTGGCATCGCGGCCGACGACGGTGCCTTCCGTGCTCTGTCCGTCAGCCAGGGAGACGATGACCGTCTTAGCCGTGCCGACGACGTGGTTATTGGTAACGATATAACCGGCTTTATCGAAGATGACGCCGGAACCGACGCCTTCGCCGACGAGAACTTTACGGTTGAACATGTCGCGGTTATAGACCTTGGTCGTAATGCCGACGACAGCCGGGCTTACTTTCTTAGCCGCCTGAACGACAGCCGTATTGCGGGCACTCGAAATGGATTCCGACTTTTCCGGTTCTTGGAGCTGGTTCGTCGTCCCCTGGTAATTCCCGCTCGGTGAAAAAAAGGTATCGCGAAGCTTAAAGCCCCCAAAGACGCCGCCGGCGATGAGGATTACGGCAACGATGGCCGTAAGGATTCGTTTGTGCTGCATACTTAGTCACTACTCCTTTCCTGAAAGCGGACGCTGCCATCTTGGCAGGCCAGCCGCAATAAAATATCTTGACCCACGACGCGTCCGGACTGGGCGAGCACTGTCCGCATCGTATGGAGAGCAAGGGATGGGGTGTTGTTCTTCTCACTGCGGTGAGCCAGAAGGACCCGCATGAGGCCTTTCGTCGGAAGGGATGCCAAAAAGGCCGCCGCCGTCTTGTTGGACAGGTGGCCCCAGCGCCCGAGTATCCGCTGCTGAAGGGCATAGGGATAAGGACCGTTTCGGACCATCTCTTCATCGTGATTGGACTCTAAGACCAGGATATCGGCATAAGCCGCAGCCGCTGCCACATCGGGGCTGACGTAGCCCAAATCCGTCGCCAAGGTAATCTTGGCATCGCCATGACGAAGGCTGTAACCGACGGGACGGGCCGCATCATGGGAGATGGCAAAAGGCGTCACCTCTATATCTTTCAAGGCCACGCGCCTCGTCAGGCGGACGAAGCGATGGTCAAAACCGTCTGTCTTCCGTCCCATAGCCTGCCACGTTTCGGCCGTCGTGTAGATTGGCATATCAGTCCGCTTTAACAGCGTCGCCAATCCTCCCACGTGGTCTGAGTGTTCATGGGTAATAAAAACAGCATCGAGGTCGCCGAGAGCGCAGCCGTAACGCTTGAGACCTTTTTCAATACGGCGGCAGCTGATACCGGCATCGATGAGGATATTTGTCTTTCCGCAGCGAATATAGGCCGCATTACCCTTACTGCCGCTGGCCAGCATACTGACCAGGCAGTCGCCGGACCTCGCTTCGCCGCCGAGATTGGGGATGGCATCCATTGACGGTTCCTGCACGGTTTTCTTTATCTCACAGCCGACTTCCCGCCTTGCCTCCTGAATGGACAAGGCCATTTCCTGGAGCTGCCGTTCACATTCAGTCATTAAGTCCCTCCTTCCCATAATTCAAAAAAACCATCGTTCGGGAATAATTCCAAACGATGGTCTGTGTGGTGGGCCTAGGTGGACTCGAA
>DCJQ01000017.1:0-73995 GCA_002319965.1 Megasphaera sp. UBA1696 | reverse complement strand
TAACCAGCTGAGCTATAGGCCCATTTCCTAACGACTTATTTAGTATACCACAGATACAGAACGTGTCAAGAAAATTATTCCAAATCCTTTACATTTTATTTATACAGTTTCGTAAAACGCCCTTTCCCCTTTAGATAACCGGCCGTCTTCAGCGATACTGGGCCATGAGCTTTTCAAAGGCCTCAAAGGAACGCCGAATCATATCGGGATCGACGCAGTAGGAAATGCGGACGTAGCCCGGGCAGCCGAAGCTGTCAGCCGGCACGATGAGGAGGTTGAGTTTCTTAGCCTTGTCCGAAAAAGCCTTGGCATCCGGTTCCGGCGATTTGACGAAGAGATAAAAGGCACCACTGGGATAGACGCAGTCATAGCCCATTTCTTTTAAACCATTATATAATAACTTCCGGTTTTGGTCATAGACGTCGACATCGCTGGTCTGTCCCATGCATTTCAAGATGACGTCCTGGAACAGATGGGGTGCGCAGACAAAGCCCATGAAGCGGCCGGCACCGCAGACAGCCGTATAGACCTCTTTAGAAGCGGTGACGCAGTCGGGAACGAGGATGTAGCCAATGCGTTCGCCGGGAAGGCTGAGGGATTTGCTGTACGAATAGCAGATGATCGTGTCGCGGTAAAACTTGGGCACGTAGAGAATAGGAAGGCCGTCGTAAATGATTTCACGGTACGGTTCATCGGAAATGAGGTAAATCGGATGGCCGATTTCCTTCGATTTTCGTTCCAGGAGAGCGGCCAACTTTTCAAACGTTTCAGCCGAATAGACGACGCCTGACGGATTGTTGGGCGAATTGACGATGACGGCCCGCGTCTTCGGCGTAATCGCCTGTTCCATGGCATCGAGAGAAATCTGGAAATGGTCCGTATCGGGCGGCAGGATGACCGATTTTGCGCCGGCATTCTGCACGAAAACCGTGTATTCCGGGAAGAAAGGAGCCACCAAGATGACTTCATCAGAAGCGTCTTCGACGATGGCTTTGAGACTGATGACCAAAGAAGCTGCCGCCCCGCAGGTCATATAGAAATTGTCGGCCCGTACATCGGCGCCGTAGGTTTTATTCATAAAATCAGCCAAGCCCTGACGGACTGCACCGTCGCCGGCAGCCGCCGTATACCCGTGAATAGCTGCCGATTCGCGTTCATGCAGAATGTCTTCAATGGCCTTGCGGACACAGGCCGGTGCCGGGACGGTCGGGTTGCCGATACTGAAGTCAAAGACATTTTCCTTGCCGACGACAGCCGCCTGTTCCTGACCGTAAGCAAAGAGGTCGCGGATGACCGAAGCCTGGGAACCGAGGGCGTACATTTCTTTCGATGCCATACTAACAACTCCTTTAACAATAAATATATTCTATTATATATCGCCCCTAAAAAGAAAACAATCTTGTGTTATAATAATGAAGACAAAAAAACGAAAGGAAGACCTTCATGAAAAAACTAAGCCCCTATGTCTATCTCTTTGCCATGGGCCATTTTTCCGTCGACTGGGCACAAGGCGCCATTCCGGCCCTTCTGCCCTACTTCATTACGACCTGCAACCTCAGTTACCAGGACGGAGCGACCCTCATTTTCGCCAACATGCTCTTATCCTCGGTGTCGCAGCCGATCTTCGGTTATTACTCCGATAAGATTTCAAAACCCTGGTTCGTTCCCTTAGGACCCATCCTCTGCGGGATCTGCCTGACCCTCCTGGGCTTTACGCAGAATTACTGGCTCATCTTTCTCTTTTCCATGTTCAGCGGTTTCGGTTCTTCTGTCTATCATCCTGAAGCAGCCCGCATGGTCAACAACATCTCCGGCAGCCAAAAAGGCAAGGCCATGGGCGCCTTTTCCGTCGGCGGCAACGCCGGTTTTGCCGTAGGACCGATCGTCGCCGGTGCCTGCGCCTATGCCTTTGACATCCGGGGGCTGGCCATCTTCGGCGTCGTCAATACCATCCTGGCCCTCATCATCTACCACCGCATGCCGCACATCCTGTCCCTCGTACAGGAATCCAAAAAAGCAGAACAAAAAGCCCATCCCGGCGAAGTCAAAGAAAACGAATGGGGTGCTTTCAGCCGCTTGTCGATCATCATCTTCGTCCGCTCCATCGGCTTTACCGTCTGTAACGCCTTCATCCCCCTCTTTTGGATCAACGTCCTCCACGCCGCCCCGACGACGGGCAGTCTTGCCTTATCGATACTCTTCTCCATGGGCGTCGTCATCACCTTCCTCGGCGGCATCCTGGCCGACCGCTTCGGCTTCATCCGCGTCCTGCGCGGGGCCATGCTGCTCATGATTCCGTCCATGTTCTTCTTGGTCAACAGCACCAACATCGTCACGGCGACATTACTGCTCCTGCCCGTCGCCTTCGCCCTCTTTGCCGCCTACAGCCCCATCGTCGTCTTAGGACAGACCTACCTTGGGAAAAACGTCGGATTTGCCTCGGGCGTCACCTTAGGCCTGACGACGACCATCGGGGGCCTCGTCTCGCCTCTCGTCGGCTGGGGTGCCGACCAGTGGGGCCTTACGACAGCCCTTCAAATCCTCTGGATTGCCGCCATCATCGGCTCGATCTTCGCCTTCCTCATCCCAGTACCGAAGGCTTGGAAAAATCTGCACAGCTAACAAAGCAACCGACTGTCCCCCTGAAGTTGAATACCAACTTTAGGGGGTATTTTTATGGTAAAATACGCTTTTAAGGTTTAATTTTATACAGCTGAACCGATACGTACGCACACCAGAAAAACCTCGGCTGATGCAGTCCGACAGCCTGCTTACTTCACCATGCCGCTACATAGAAAAACCACCGCAGCGGGTTTGCTGCAGTGGTTAGGTCTAACCGTTTGGGATCACATCATGGTTAGCCGTTCATATGTGTCTTACCCTAATTTCGTTCCAGCAGGGCCGGTACTTCATCCAAACGTTGGCAACATTGCCAGGCCAACTGCTGCACCTCTTCGGGAATCGTCACAAGGTCCGGAATCCATACGGACGGGATTCCTGCGGCATGAGCTGCCAGGATTCCGCTTTCTGAATCTTCCAGGACCAGGGCGTCTTCCGGTGCAATGCCCGCCTTGTCACAAGCCATGAGAAAGATATCGGGTTCCGGTTTTCCATGAGCTGCTTCTTCTCCGCTTTGGACGACGGTGAAGAAGGAATCGATAGCTGTCTTTTTCAGCAAATATTCAATGAGTTTCCGCGGTGACGACGAGGCAACAGCGCAAAGGATGCCCTGTTCTTTCGCGTATTCCAAGATATGAAGCAATCCCGGTTTCATAGGAATATCATGGGTGCGGTAGTACTCCAGCTGCAGTTCTATCTTCTCCTTGCACACCCGGTCATAGGGATAGGTCGGCCCAAAGGCATTTTCACAGGTAGAGCGGACGCGCAGGTTGTCACGGCCCAACATGAGATCAAATACATCACGTCCCATTTGGAAGCCGTAACGGGCCGATACGTCCCGCCAACACTGATAGGAAATAATTTCCGTATCGAACATAGTTCCATCCAGGTCAAACACAAATAGCTTTCGTCTATCCATATATCCTCCTCAGCCACGATACCTGGGGCATCGAAATTACGAAGAGCCTGTATACAATGAGTAATCCCACGTTGTACAGACTCTTTCTTACTGTACAATGGACAATTTATTTTGTCAAATCAAGGGAACGTATTTTTTCACGCAGGCCCAGCACAGCCGACGGACTTACAGAAAGCTCATCGACACCCATGCGAAGGAACTGTTCTGTCAAGGTAAGATCTGCGCCCAATTCGCCGCAGATACCAACCCAGATGCCAGCCTTATGGCCGTTTTGAATGGTCTGTTCAATGAGACGCAGTACCGCCGGATGATGGGCATCAAAGAAGGAATCGAGGGTCGTCTGCTGACGGTCGATAGCCAGTGTGTACTGGGTCAGGTCATTGGAGCCGATGCTGAAGAAATCGACTTCCTTTGCCAGCTCATCACTCATGACCGCTGCCGCCGGCGTTTCAATCATGATGCCCACTTCCATATGAGGATCATAGGTTAGTCCCTGTTCATCCAGTTCTGCCCGAACGTCTTGTAAAAGGGCCTTACAGCGCTTCACTTCATCCACCGAGATAATCATCGGGAACATGATGGCAATTTTCCCGAAGGCGGACGCTCGGCAAAGGGCTCGGAGCTGGGTTTTAAAGAGGTCAGGCCGGGTCAGGCAGATGCGGATGGCCCGCATGCCCATGGCCGGATTTTCTTCCGGCGCCAAGTTGAAATAATCCACCTTTTTATCAGCACCAATATCGAGAGTACGAATGACAACCGTTTTGCCCGCTAAGGTCTGGACTGTCTTTTTATAAGCTTCGAATTGTTCTTCTTCCGTCGGATAATCCTTGCGGCCGAGATAGAGGAATTCGCTGCGGAACAGTCCGATGCCTTCCGCATCATTTTGGAGCACTTGCGGCAAGTTTTCCGTATTGCCGATGTTGGCAAAGACATTAATTTTTCGGCCATCAAGGGTCACCGATTCAAGGCCCCTCACTTGTTCTAATTTGGCATTCCATTCGTCTTCTTCAGCTTTCTTGGCCTTCATCTTTGCCAGTGTGTCGTCATCGGGATCGATATAAACCATGCCCGTAGTCCCGTCGATGATGGCCAGCATGCCATCTACGTCATTATGAAGCTGTGTTCCCGTACCTACGACAGAAGCAATGCCAAGCGTACGGGCCAGGATTGCCGTATGCGAGCTCGTGCTGCCGCCGGAGGTGATGAAGCCAATAAGCTTATCCGTATCGAGCTGGAGCGTTTCGCTCGGCACGAGGTCATCGGCTGCGATAATGACGTCATCATACTTGCTGAAATCGACGCCCTGACCGTCGCACAATTCCATCTGTACGCGACGGGAAATATCGAGGACATCGGCAGCACGGCCCTGCATGTAGGCATCCTCCATAGAGCGAAACATTTCGGCAAACTGCTGCGCCGTCTGTTCCACAGCCGCTTCAGCATTCATGTGTTCATTCCGGATCAGTCCTTCAATGGATTCGATGTAGTCGTCATCTTCGAGCATCATCTGATGGACTTCAAAGACGGCAGCCTGTTCTTCACCGACCTTTTGGACGGCCTTATCATAGAGCAGTTTCAGCTGTTCCACAGCCGTTTCTCTGGCGCCCTGAAAGCGTTTTACTTCGTCTTCAACACTTTCGATTTCATGGACAGCTGTGGATATCGTGTTTCTATGAAAAAGTGCCAGCGGTCCAATAGCGATACCGCGAAAGACGCTTTTCCCCATTAACGTAATCATACGAAATTACCTCCTCCAAGGGGTACATAAAAAGAAGAGGAGACCTGTACAACAAGGCTCCTCTTGTTCGTTACGTTGAGAGGTTTGCCTTAAAAGAAGGACCCCTCCTTAGTAAACCTTCCGATTACATTCCCAGTGCATGGACCAATTCATATTCGTTTTCATCGATACCGAACTGAAATTGGTCAGCTTCCTCATAAGGTGTGGCGACGATGTTGTCATGGATAAGACCGACGACGGCCCCTGTACCGCCAGACAGCAGATATTCTACGGCCTTCTGGCCAAAGAGGCTGGCCATCTTCGCATCGCGGGCACTCGGTGCACCCCCGCGCTGGAGATAGCCCAAAACGGTCAGGCTGGGATTCATTTCCGGATGATGTGCCTTCATATATTGAAGGACCTCGGCTCCGCTCACAGCGCCTTCTGCCGTAATGATGATGCTGTTCTTTTTCCACTGCTTATGAGATGCTTCTAGATGGTGGGATACTTCTTCCATGGACATCTTCTTTTCCGGTATCAAGACGATTTCAGCCCCACAGGAAAGGCCCGATTCCAAGGCGATGAAGCCTGCATGACGTCCCATGACTTCGATGATGGCCACCCGGTCATGAGAAACAGCCGTATCCCGAATTCGGTTCACTGCCTCTAACACGGTGTTGACAGCCGTATCGTAGCCCAAGGTATATTGCGTTCCTGCCATATCGTTATCGATAGTGCCGGGAATCGTAACCGTCGGCAGTCCCATTTCACTCAGCTTTTCAGCGCCTTTCATGGAGCCGTTGCCGCCGATGACGACAAGGGCATCGATGTGATTCTGCACGAGCCAGTTATAGCCTTTCAACCGCCCTTCTTGGGTCATGAATTCTTCAGAACGAGACGTCCGTAAATGCGTGCCGCCGCGATGGATGATACCGCCTACAGAGCGACGATTCAAAGCCAAGCTTTCGCCGTGGATCAAGCCTTCGTAACCGCGCTGTATGCCTTCTACCGTCAGGCCCTTATAGATGGCATACCGAGTCACGCTGCGGATGGCAGCATTCATGCTGGGAGAATCGCCGCCGCTTGTTAATACTCCAATTTTATTAATCACTGTCGTCAGATCCTTTATACGTCCATTTCCTTAACCATATTGAGTCGTTCTGCATGACGGCCGCCGTCGAAGCCGGTCGTGAGGAAAAGACGGACGATTTCGATGGCCAGCCCCGGACCGATGATGCGGCCGCCCATGGTGAGAATGTTGGCATCGTTGTGACGCCGGCAGTATTCCGCAGAAAACATGTCGTGGCAAAGAGCCGCCCGGATTCCATGGACCTTGTTGGCGGCAATGCCGATGCCGATGCCCGTTCCGCAAAGGAGGATGCCCCTGTCGTATTCGCCGGCCGCTACGGCTTCGGCTACTTTTTTTGCAATGACAGGATAGTCGCACCGTTCCGACGTGTGGGTACCCGCATCGGTATAGGCAATGCCTTCTTCATCTAAATACGCTGTGATTGATTTTTTTAATTCAAAACCGCCATGGTCACTTCCAATGATGAGTTTCATCGCTATATTCCCCCTAATCACGTAGGTAGTACTAACTTATTTCGTTTCAGCCGCTTTTACGATGGCCGCTGCTGTAAGGCCATATTTTTCTAATAATTCTGCCGGTTTACCGGATTGACCGAAGCAATCGTTAACGCCGATAAAGTCCTGCTTGACCGGGCAATGGCGTACTAAGACTTCACTGACAGCCGATCCCAGACCACCGATGACGCTGTGTTCTTCGCAGGTAACGATATGGCCTGTCATCTTGGCCGTTTCGATGATGAGTTCTTCATCCAAGGGTTTCAGCGTATGGATGTTGATGACCCGGGCCCGGATGCCCTTGGCTTTCAAAGCGTCTGCAGCTTCCAGTGCCTTGGCTGTCATGATGCCGGTCGCAATGATGCCGACGTCACTGCCTTCACGCAGCACTTCGCCTTTCCCCCACCGGAATTGATAGGAATCATCGTGGATATCAGGCACTTCGGCACGGCCGAGACGGATGTATACAGGGCCTTCATAGTCGACAGCCGCTTTCAACGCTTCCTGCGCTTCTTTAGCATCAGCCGGGTTGATGACGGTCATATTGGGCAGGCTGCGCATGAGAGAGAGGTCCTCAATAGCCTGATGGCTGCCACCGTCTTCACCGACGGTAAGACCGGCATGGGTTGCAGCAATCTTGACATTCAACTTAGGATAGCAAATAGAATTGCGGATCTGTTCAAAGGCACGGCCCGCTGCAAAGATAGCAAAGGTGCTGGCAATGGGAATCTTGCCGGCTGTTGCCAGCCCTGCGGCCGTCCCCATCATATCAGCTTCCGAAATTCCCATATTGAAATAGCGTTCTGGTGCTGCCTTCTTAAAAGAAGCGGATTTCGTCGCATTCCCTAAGTCCGCGTCCAATACGACGACGCGGGGATTTTTATATAATTCAGTTTCCAGCAGCTTCCCATAGGCTGCCCGAGTTGCCATAGCCATTACGCTTCGCCTCCTTCTCCCAGTTCTTCCAGAGCCTGGGCGCACTGTTCCGGTGATGGAGCCTTGCCGTGCCATCCCACTTGATTTTCCATGAACGAAACGCCTTTGCCCTTGACGCTGTGGCTGATGACAGCCGTCGGTTTATCCTTGACGCTCTTGCCGGCAGCAATGGCACCGCGGATCGCCTCGTAATCATGTCCGTTAATTTCGATGACATTCCAGCCAAAGGCCTTAAATTTATCACTGACAGGATTGACGGTCATGACTTCGTCGTTGGTACCGTCGATCTGAAGTCCGTTGCAGTCGACGAAAAGCATGATATTGTCGAGATGATAGTGGGCTGCGCTCATGGCAGCTTCCCAAATCTGACCTTCCTGGATTTCACCGTCGCCGGCAATGACATAGACCTGCCATGGGGCCTTATCGAGTTTTGCTGCCAATGCCATTCCGTTAGCTGCGGAAAGGCCTTGCCCCAGCGATCCGGTTGACATGTCGACGCCAGGAACCTTTTTCATATCCGGGTGCCCCTGCAGTATGGCGCCGGTCTTACGAAGCTTCCAGAGCTCTTCTTCGGCAAAATAGCCGCGTGCCTGGAGCGCTGCATACAAGGCCGGTGCTGCATGGCCCTTGGAGAGGACGAAGCGGTCGCGGTCCGCCATTTTCGGCTGTTCCGGATCGATATGCATCGTTTCAAAATAGAGGACGTTCAAAATATCGATGATGGAAAGGGATCCGCCGGGATGACCGGATCCGGCCTCGGTCAACATGCGCACGATGTTGCGGCGCAAATGACGAGCGCGTTTTTCCGCTTCCATTTTCACGGTACTGCAATCTATGTTCATACGAAAACCTCCTGAATGGGATATTACGTCATAACACGCCGGCCCAGACCGGCGTGTCTACGACTACTTTTTTTCTATTAGCCAATCGGATGCATGACGATTTTTGTGGCTTCGCCGCTCTTCAGCATTTGATAGGCTTTATCCCATTCGTCGATACCTACTTCATGGGTAATCATCTTATCAGCATTGATTTTGCCTTCGCTCATGAGCTGCAGCGTCGGTTCCCAGTCGTGCGTATTCTGGCTGCGGCTTCCGTATACGGACAATTCTTTTTGAATAATTTTGGAGAAGTCTACCGTTACTTCATCTTTGGCAAATAAGCCGATCTGAACGTACTGCCCCTTCTTGCGGAGCAAATCCATACCGGACTGCATGGACGGAACGGCACCGGTGCAGTCATAGCAGACATCTGCGCCATAGCCATTGGTCAGTTCATTTACAAGCGCTTTGACGTCGTCTTTCTGTACGTCGACGATGTGTTCTACGCCAAATTTTTCCTTGGCAATCTGCAAACGGCCCATATCAGAGGTAAGGCCTGTCATGATGACACGGCCGCCGCGAGCCATGACGACTTGAGCCGTCAAAAGGCCAATCGGTCCGGGACCCAAGACGAGGACAATATCTCCCGGCTTTACATCGGCTTTATATACGCCGTGGTAAGCGCAGCAAGCAGCTTCCGTAATCGAGGCCTGACGGGTGGTTACATTTTCCGGTAAGATGTGGCAGCTCTGGGCACGGGCGAGGATATACTGTGCCATGGCGCCGTCTTGCTGCGTCCCAAGGCCTTTGCGATGAGGGCAAAGGTTGTATTCGCCAGCCTGGCAATACTCGCAGGTACCGCATACTTCAAAGGTCGTTTCACTGGTGACGCGGTCGCCTACCTTGACGTTTGTCACGCCAGGGCCTACTTCCGCAACGACGCCGGCAAATTCGTGACCGATGGTCAGCCCTTTGGCATTGACGTTGTAGTGGCCTTCATAAGTGTGAATATCACTGCCGCAAATGCCAATATACTCTACCTTAATTTTTACCTGGCCTTCGCCGGGTTTCGGTTCCGGTTTATCGATAACAGCCCAATTGCCTGCGCCTTCTTGCATCTTAACGAGTGCTTTCATGTTAACTACCTCCTGTTGAAAATAAAAATTCAATTTTATGAATTAAAATTCTATGTTTAGTGATAAATATCGTAAAAATGGTCAAAAAAATAGATGCAGGGCGGTTTTACGCCCTGCACGGGCATATAATTATGCAAACAATGCAAAGATCTGGAAGATGATGAAGTTGACGAAGTTGCCGGCCTGGTCAATGGAAGAAATGAGAGCGGCACCGTCAGGCATCTTAAACTGTGCCATGAGGCCCATTGACGTCTGGAATTCAGCCATAAACGAAGCAATGAGTAAGGATATGCTGATTACAACGACGCCGGCGATGACGGAGTGAATGATGTTGCCGCGGGCGGCAGCTACAATCATCGCGACGAAGAAGGGAATGGTCGCCAAGTCGCCAAAGGGCAGCACGATGTTGCCGGGAAGGATAACCGCCATTAACAAGGTAAGCGGGACGAGAATCAGGGCCGTTGCGATAACAGCAGGATGACCGGTTGTAACCGCTGCGTCGAGACCGATGTAAATCTTAGCATTTTCCGAATCTTCGCCAAAGCGTTTCTGTAAAAATTCACGAGCCCCTTCCGAGATGGGAATCAAGCCTTCCATGAGAAGCTTAACCATACGCGGCATGAGAACCATGACGCCGGCCATGGCCATGCCGACCTGGATGATTTTACCGGGGTTATAGCCGGCAAGCGCACCGATGATGATACCTAAGAACAAGCCCATGAAAATCGGTTCGCCGAAGATACCGAAGCGTTTCTGAATAGAAGCCGGGTCTGCTTTGAGGTCTTTAATGAAAGGAATCTTCTGGATAAGCCAGATAAGGGGAACGCCAATAGTTGCATACGAAGCTGCCGAACCGGTCGGTACGGAAATCCCTTCGAGGCCGAAGTAGGTTTCCATATAAGGGGCCGTCCAGTCTGCGATTTTCAAGATGGCGATTTCGAAGAGAACAGCGGCAAGGATAGCCATGATGAAGCTGTTCGACAAGGCATAAACGCAGGCACCGCAGAACGTGAAGTGCCAGTAGTTCCAAATATCGACGTCCATCGTCTTGGTCGTCTTGGTGACCAACATGACGAAGTTTACTAACAAGCCGATTGGGAGAATCGCAGCTGCGATCGGCGATGCCCAGGCAATACTTGCCGAGCCCGGCCAGCCGACATCGATAGCCGTCAACTGGATGCCGAAGTTAGCAACCATGGCTTGTGCTGCCGGTCCCAAGTTGTCGACTAACAAGGCGACAACCAAGTTGATTCCTACAAAACCAACGCCGATAGTCAGGCCGGAGCGGAAGGATTCTGCCGGTTTAACACGGAACAGTAAGCCGATGAAGAAAATAAATACGGGTAAAATAACGGTAGGGCCAAGTGCTAAGAACGCTTGTACCATGGGTGTTAATTGTTCCATTTTATGAAACCTCCTTTATAAGACACCTCTATTAACTTTTTAATTCTTCGATAATTTTTGCAATGGCTTTGTCTTTTCCAATTCCCGTAAGGAAGGGGCGGCCATCGATGACGGGGAATTTATACTGGTCCTTATCGACGACGGTCGTCGTGATCAAAAGATCGGCACGATCGGCATAGCCGGGTACTTCCATCATTTTGCACTGAATCATATTGATATCTAAGTTATGTTCCTTGGCAATTTTCTGTACGGCGCTGTTGACCACCGTAGACGTAGCAATACCGGTACCACAAGCAATTAAGACTGTTTTTTTCGTATTCATGATAAGTTCCTCCTTATACACTATTATTCTGCTGAGTTGTTAAAGACACGTTCTTTTATGAAGTTTACGATGTTCTGTTTGTCATTTTGCGTTTTCAGATAGGTAAGCGCATCCTCATCTTGGAAAACTCCCATAAGGTTCTGCAGGAGATCGATTTGTGCGTGCGGCTCTTTCATAGCTAACATAACCACCAAATCGACGGAAACGGTTTCTTCATCGTCACCCATGATGACAAAGTCGACAGGCTTCGTTAAACGAGCGAAGCAGATGGCCGGTTCATTTACGTGTTCGGCATCCGTATGGGGAATCGCTACCCCCCCTGCGACAGTCGGCAGGCCCGTAGCAAAGACTTTTTCCCGGGCAATGACAGCATCCTTATAGCTATCCTTGACATACCCCAGCTTTTGCAAATGACAGGCTAACTGTTCTAATAAATCGAATTTGTCTGTGGCTTCTACATTGAGGAGAACGAGCTCCTGCTGTATTGTACTATCCATATGCATCCTCTTTTCTTTATGTGATAATTTTTATGGTTCTGTTGTGTGCCTTTCTCCTTAGCTGACTACAGTATACCAAGTGAGAACTTTCCCTCATAGTTATAGTTACTTCCACGCATGCGGAAATTTTTCGTAGTCGATTCGCCGATTTATTTCCTAAATCGAATTGCGGAAAATGCTTACAAAGAATCCTGTCCTAAAAAATAAAAAAAGCGGCAGTTTTGACACCGCCGCTCTTTTCAAAAAGGGTCTCCCTGTAATATTATGCTTTGAGTACTTCAACAATTTCCGCAATTACCTTGTCTTTTCCAATCCCCGTAAGGAAAGGCCGACCGCCGATGACAGGGAACTTATATTGATCCTTATCGACGACCGTCGTCGTAATCAAGAGGTCGGCCCGGTCTGCATAGCCCGGAACTTCCATCATTTTGCACTGGATGATATCCACGTTCAAATCGTTTTCATTGGCAATTTTCTGTACAACCGTGCTGACAACCGTAGACGTGGCAATGCCGGTACCACAGGCAATTAAAACAGTTTTTTTCGCATTCATAGTAACATCTCCTTACGTTTTCAAATATTATGATTTATATGGGACGCAGCCCTGTAGCAGGAGCTTCGTTGATCCTTATGGTATCACCTCGGCAAAGAGGTTCATAAATTGTTCAAAATCCCGAATTTTCCGCATTTGCTCGGCACCATTTCCGTCTTTGATGAAATGGTACAGCCGCAAGAATACCTTTTCCCACAGTGCCGATTTTTCTTGTTCAATGGTCAATAAAAAGACGATCTGTACCTGCATGTCGCCCCAAGGAATGGGCTTTTGCAAGGTCAGCACAGAAATATTGGATTTGACATGTTCCGTATCCATGGCATGAGGCAAGGCAGCCAGGCTGCCGACGGCCGTCGAGCTGAGTTGTTCCCGTTCAAAGACGGATTGCTTGCTCTGTTCATCCATATAGCCGCCTTGAACGGCTTGATCCGTGAGAAATTCCAAGCATTCTTCCCTCGTTTTAAAATCCTTATCAAGGAAGAAGGAATTACTATGGAAAAAGCCCCGCATCAAATCATCACTGCCGACTTCATCTTGACGATGGAAGACGACGCGCTGGATTTTTTCGATATCTTCTTTTTGCAGCATGTGGTTGACGCTTAAGATTTTCGGCGATTCCATCGGTAAGGGTACCGTAGAAAAGATAAAATCTGCATCATCGATGATATCCTGGGTCACCTTGTATGCAGGCAGGACGTCGACGACTTGTATGCTGTTGCGGAAATGTTCCCGAACCTTGGCCTTTAAAAGCATCGAAACCCCAAGTCCTGCCGAGCAGACGATATATACCCGTTTCACTTCATCGAGATCCATCATGCTGTTCCGGCTCATGGCAGCTCCAAAATGGAGGGCAATATAGCCGATCTCATTTTCATTAAACTGGACCCCTTCGATATCGCTCACAACCTTTGCGGCATAGACGGAAATCTGGAAGGGAACGGGATAGTCATGCTTTACCGTTTCTAGAAGTTCATTCCGTATGGCCATGTGGAACTGGACACGGGCAATAGCAATGCGCAAATGCAGCATGAGCCCTTCTTTCAAGTACGAATCGTCGCTAAAATCGAGACCGAACTTTTCATCGACCCTGTCCAGTATGGTTTCTACCAATTGCCGGATGTGATCATCGTTCAATCCCGTTTCACCATCGTGGAACTTTTTCCCCGTCAAGAGGCACTGAGTCAAGTAAAATACCTCGCTAAAGGGCAAATCGATGGACAGCTTTTCGTTAATGCTGTTGGCGATTTTCTTTGCCGTCTCGTTCTCAAAGGATACCTCCAGCTTTTGGGCCAGACTGGACGTAATCGCCAGGGTATGCCCCCGCTGTGACCGCAATACCGACAAGGCAACCTGTACGATAAGGTTATGCTGTGCCGTATCAGTAAAAGGCAGATTGCGGACATCGGAAATATTCAGCAGCAGATCTTGATACTGTACATCCGACGTATGCGAGAAAATCCGTTCTTTAACGAGGGGATTCTCCACCTCTTGAAGATAATCGACGATAAAGCTGCGGATATTTCCTTCTTCACCGGCGATTCGCAGGCCTTCTGTTTTATACTGCTCCAATGTCAGGTTCCATTCCGCTAATTTCTGCCGCGTTTCGGCAAGGTATTTTTTTATCGTCGAAATACCGACATGCATGGCTTCTGAAAGATTCATCTGCGTAACCGAATCATCGTCGAGGCAGGCTACGATAAACCGACCGACAATATAATTCTGCTGTGATACAGACTGTACCATACCTACCTGAGACGTAGATTCATCAGAAAATTGAAGGAGCATTTCTCTCGGTTCCTTCGCTTCCAATCGATATCCTTTATTGGGGGCAGCAATGATTTCGCTTTTAAAGGGCTGCAACCATTCCTGTAACTTTTTTATATCCGATCGGACAGTACGGGAAGAAACGCCGATATGCGTGGCAATATCCTCACCGGTCATGCCTTCCGGACGGGTAATGAGAAGCTCTATGATCCTTTTCTTTCGTAAATTTTTGTCCATACAACGAATTCCCCCTTTTGTATGGAAATTTCGGTATCGGTATATACCGCAACAGCGTATATACGGCAATATCGTATATACCACAACGCCGTGCATACCGTAATATTATGATATATATGCATAATATTGTTCATTTTATTATAACAGTTTCCGTATTTACATCATAGACGGTTTTATTTCCGCAATTTACGGAAACGGCGACCATCGAAACGCATAAGATATTCACTTTCAATAAATCACGGAACCCTTTGCCGCATCTGCTTTGGGATGCTGAAAAAAATACAAGAATGACGATATCGTGAACAGCTGTCCGTCAAGTATACACTTGAAAATATAACATACATCATTTCCGCCGCCGATAGCCGATGATATTTTTTATATACCACCCCCTCGCCGGCCTTCCCTTCCATCAGGGGGGGTAATACGCCCGAATGTTGCAGCAATCATTTATGGCTGCACGATTTTCACACATAAAAAATACTCCCCTTCAAGCAGCCTGAGAAATTATGATGTCTCAGACCTGCCTCAAGGAGAGCCTGTAAATGTACCCGGCCTTCCGGAAAAACGCCTTCTAGAGAGCGGTGTTTTATCCTCCCGTAAATAGGACTACGGCTCCGATACCGGGGATGATCGTCATGACAAACTTTAATATCGGATGAGGTATCCGTTTCGTAAATCGGGCTCCAAATAAAGATGCCCGGCACAACCGAAATTTCTTAGAAAGTCGATTCATCGCTTTCGCTAAATTGGGGAAGGCTTCCCAATCGTCACGACGAGACAGAATCACCTTTATACTAAGTACGCAGCGATTATCGGCGGCTTTTCCCGATCAACCACTGGGACGCGATGATGAGGGCGATGCCGAGGAAATTTATCAGGTTCAGGATGTCGCCGGTAAGGCTCATGCCCAGGATGACGGCGGCGGCTGTTTCTAAGGAGGCCAGGACGGGGACTTTGCTCAGGTCATCGATTTGCTGAAGGCCCAGGTAATACAGGATATAGCCCAAGACAGTCGGAATGAGGGCGTAGAAAAAGCCCATTCCTAACACGGACGGCGTCATGACCATGGGCCCTCCTTGCCATAGAATCCAAACGAGGAGGCATAGGGCGGCCCAAAAGAAACTCCACAGGCTCATGACGAAGGCGTCGGTGCCGTGACCTGCGACCTTGCCGATGATAGCCGTCAGGCCATAACAGAGGCCGGCCATGATGCCGCAGCCAAGGCCCCACAGGGAAAGTACCGAAAGGTCAAAGGTGCCGCCGGTAACGGCCAGGATGCAGCCGACGATGTTGATGGCCAGCGCCAGCCCTTTCAAAGGTGTAATCTGTTCCTGAAAGAAGAGGGCTGAAAAGACGGCTGTAAAAACGGTGGCCACATTGAGCAGGACGGCACTGAGGGACACGCCGATGGACGTGACGGCCAGGCTGTAAAAAATATTATAGATACCGTGACAGATGAGTCCTAACAGGGCGCAGTAGACCATGATTTTAGGCGTCACCTTCATCGAAGCCGGGCCGTTTCGCCAACCGACGAAGGCCACTAAGATGAGCCATGAAAAAAACACCCGTAAGAAACTGATCCATTCGACGGATGCCCCGGCCTTTTCCATATACCAAATAAAGATGCCGATGGTCCCCCATAGGATGCCGGCCAGCATGACTTGTCCATTTCCGTTGACCTTCATAACGATACCTCCTTTTCTGTACATTATTATAGTCAGCTGTTATACTTAAGTAAATCTATAATTCTTTCATATTTCATATAGCATTACTTAATGAATAAGGTAAGGAGATTCTATGGATACTGCCCGTTATAAAGCTTTTTTAACCGCCGCCGAAGGAGGCAGTTTTGCTGCGGCTGCCAAACAGCTCGACTACACCGTGTCCGGCGTCAGTCAGCTCGTGGCCTCCCTCGAAAAAGAACTCGGTTTTCCCTTGCTGCTCCGCAGCCGCCACGGCGTCACCTTGTCGCCAAACGGGGAACGCATCCTCCCCTTGGCACGTCAGCTTCTCGCCGAAGAGAAACGGATTGACGAGGTTTCGTCTGAAATCCGCGGTCTTTTGACAGGGAGCCTCAACATCGCCGCCTATTCCAGTATAGCCACGCACTGGCTGCCTCAGGTCATCGGCCGCTTTCAAAGGGATTATCCCCAAATCAAGATTCATTTGCGAGAAGGCATCCGTCAGGAGGTCACGGCCTGGCTCGATGACGGCACGGCCGACATCGGTTTTCTCAGTTATCAGGAACCCATGCCTTACGACTGGATTCCCCTCTCTGACGATGAAATGATAGCCGCCGTCCCGCCCGATCATGACCTGGCCTCCAACGGCCCCTATCCCCTTTCCCGCTGCCAAGAAGAAACGGTCATCATGCCGGCCCTCGGTAAGGACGACGACGTCTTGCATCTCCTAAAAAAAAATAATCTCCAGCCTCGTATCGGTTATACGACGCTGGAGAATAACGCGGCAATTTCGATGGTTGAAGAAGGGCTCGGCATCTGTATCATGAACCGTCTCATTACGAAAAAAAGAGTCACGTCAGCAGTCCTCTTACCCCTCGATCCGCCGGCAGCGATTACCCTCGGCATCGCTTTTCTTCCCGGCAATGCCGCTTCCCCTGCCGTGCGAAAATTCGCTCAATATGCCCTGGCCATTACAACACATCGACCAATAACTGGATGATCAAATTGGCTTCGTGAGCGGCACAAATAGCTACGCGAGGAGCCATGAGTCCCCGACCGGGTTTGGCATTTCTCGTCTGATCGCCGCAGACGTAGAAACGATCCATGATTTTCTTGGTCTGAATCTCGTTGCTGTCGCCGTAGCCGGCCATGCCCGAGGCGGAGACGATATATTTGTCGGGACACTGTTCCAACACGGTGTGAACCAACATCGTCTTGGCATCGGGGTTGTCGAAGGCTTCGCAGACGATTTGGTCATCCTGCAAGAGGTCGGCCGTATTGTCTTCAGTCATGCGCACGAAGTCCGTGCGAACGTCGATAAAGGGATTGATATCGGCAATCTGTCGGGCCAGGGAATCGGTCTTACGCTGGCCCAGGTCGCGGACCATGTAAGACTGGCGGTTCAAGTTGCTGGCATCGACGGTGTCGAAGTCGATGAGGTGCAGGTGACCGACGCCGGTCCGTGCCAAATAGACGGCCGCATTGGAACCGAGGCCGCCGAGACCGCAGATGGCAACGCGGCCGGCACTGACCTTTTCATGAACCTTCGGCGTATGGCGGGAACACATCATAGCCTCCAAGGCTTCTTTCGGCGGCAGACGGTCTTTGGGGATGAAATAGATTTCATCGCCGTCTTTTAAGGGCAAATTTTCTGTCGTGGCAAAGCCGTTGACGATGGTGATTTCCTGGCCCTTGCCATGGGCATGTTTCAATTCTTCTAACGAAGACCAAGGGCCGTCGACTCGGGCCCCATTCAATAATAATTGCATCGTATCCACCTCTCGTGAGCAAAATAAAAACGCACGACGCCTGACACCTTGAGTGGTGCCCCCGTCGTGCGTTTGCCTTCTATGCTTGTAGTGTACTCGTTTTTATCGTACGTGTCAATCTTTCTTTTCAGCCTTATCTGCCTGTGCGCCTTCTTTCAGCCGTTTGAGCTCGCGCTGTTCTTCCGGCGGAAGGGACACGCCGCAGCATCCGCCTGTCGAATTGCTGGTATAGCCTTTCATAACTTCGCTGACGACATTTTTTAATTTTTTAACGGAATCGACTACCATAATAAGCCCCCCTCAACGTCTGTATGACGTTACTAATGCAAGGAAATAAGAACGTCTATTTATACTTATTATATCAAGAAAGGCTTATGGTGTAAATCATATTAGCCAATAATCATTACTCTTTATGGTAAAAATCCGGAAAAGGCGGATTATCGTCCGTCAGGCCAAACGAGGGTAATCTCACCGGACTCACGCGTCTTCTGAAGGTCGATGATGCGCTGATTCGACGAGCCTCTGAAGTAGAGCCCCGGATCTTTCAAAGCGTCGACGAAGGGGCCGTCAACGAGGACGTCACACTGATCGAGGAGTTCCTTTTTCTGGGGATCCTTTAGGATTTCATCATAGGTGAAGCCGGAATAGACCCAGACCGATTTGTCGGGCAAGACCGATTTGATTTCCTTAATCAAAGGCGTCAGACCTTCTGTATTTTCCATCGGTTCCCCACCGAGGAGAGTCAAGCCGCTGTTGGTCGGTGCCTGCAGCCAGGCCAGGAGCTGTTTCGTTTCTTTGTCGGTCCACTCCTGGCCGAACTGGGCGTTTTGGTATTCCGGGTTGAAACAATTGAAGCAGTTTCGCGAGCAGCCCGTCACGAAGAGGGTCGAGCGGATGCCGGGCCCGTTAGCGATATCATACTGTCTCATCTGTGCATAATGCAAAGAAAGTCACCTCTTATATGTGGAGGACGCGGTTATTGATTTCCTGTGTCCGCCCTTCATTCCAGAAATTTTCGCCCAAATATCCGCAAGTCCGGCGGATAACCGTCAGTTTGTTGCGGTCCTGATTATGGCAGCGCGGGCATTCCCACTGGTTGTCGTCGTTGAGGATGATTTCGCCGTCAAAGCCGCATTCGTGGCAGTAGTCGAGCTTGGTATTGAATTCGCCGTAGGCAATATGGTCGTAAATATACTGGATCATGGTCAGAACCGCCGGGATATTATGGGCCATATTGGGGATTTCGGCGTAGCTGATGCAGCCGCCCGTCGATTTGTCTTCAAAGTCGGCTTCAAAGGAGAATTTATCGAAGACGTTGATCGGTTCGCGGACGTCGACGTGATAGCTGTTGGTGTAGTAATCTTTGTCGGTAACGTTGGCGATGGAGCCGAAACGGGCCTTATCGATCTTACAGAAGCGGTTGGTCAGGTTTTCAGCCGGCGTGCCGTAGAGGGCAAAGCCGATATTCGTTTCCTTCTTCCACTGCTGAATATGGGCGTTGAGGTCATCCATAATGCGCATGGCAAACTTTCGGCCTTCCGGCGTCGTGTGCGAGCAGTGTTTGGTCAATACCGTCGCTTCGTACATGCCGATGTAGCCTAAGGATAAGGTCGCATAGCCGCCGTAGATGAATTTTTCAATCGTTTCCCCGGGCTGGAGGCGGGCAATGGCTCCGTACTGCCAGTGGATCGGCGAAACGTCGGAGGTTACCTTTTTCAACAGATCGACGCGAAGGAGAAGGGCTTTTTTGCACAGTTCCAGGCGCTTGTCGAGGATCTGGAAGAATTTTTCTTCGTCGCCGTCGGCGAGAATCCCGATCTGAGGCAGGTTCAGAGAGACGACACCCATGTTGAAGCGGCCGTCAAATTTATAGTTGCCCTGAGCATCCTTCCAGGGGCTTAAGAAGGAACGGCAGCCCATGGGACTGAAGACGTTGCCTTCATAGGATTCGCGCATCTTCTTAGCCGAAATGTAGTCGGGATACATCCGTTTGGCCGTGCATTCCGCTGCCAGTTGGGTCAGATAGAAGTAAGGGCTTCCTTCGCTGACGTTGTGTTCATCGAGGACGTAGATCAGTTTCGGGAAGGCCGGTGTGACGTAGACATTGGCGTCGTTCTTAATGCCCTGAATGCGCTGACGCAAGAGTTCTTCGTCGATAAGCGCCGCTTCCTTAGCGTATTCATAATCGGGCCGGAAATACATGAACAAAGTGACGAACGGAGCCTGGCCGTTGGTCGTCATGAGGGTGTTGATTTGATACTGAATCGTCTGGATGCCGTCTTTGATTTCTTTCTTCGTCCGTTTCCAGGCGATTTCTTCGGCCTTTTCCATGTCCGGTTCGATGCCGTAGACTTCACGCTGTTCTTCAACGACGGCGCTCATGTATTTTTTGAAGGATTTGCGGACGTACGGTGCCAGGATACGGTCGATGCCGTTGATGGACTGGCCGCCGTACTGGCCGCTGGCGACCTGGGCGATGATCTGCGTCGTAACCGTGCAGGCAACCTGGAAGGATTTCGGCGTATCGATTTTCTTGCCGTTGATGACCGTACCGTTGGCCAGCATGTCTTCGAGGTTGATGAGACAGCAGTTGAACATGGGCTGAATGATGTAGTCCATGTCGTGAAAATGGATGGCGCCGCTGTCGTGAGCCTGGACGATGTCGGCGGGAATCAATTTGCGGCGGGCAATGTCTTTCGAAACTTCACCGGCAATGAGGTCACGCTGGGTCGAAACGACGTGGCCGTTCTTATTGGAGTTTTCGTTCAAGACTTCTAAGTTGGTGTTGTTCAACAGGCCGAAAACGTCGTTGTCCGTCGTATTGGTCTGGCGCTTAAAGGCCTGGATGGCTTTGTAGTTTTCATAAGCCCGGGCCGTGGCCGGATTGTTGTACTTCAAGAGGCGGTAATAGACCTGATCTTCAATGGCATAGATGGTCATGTCCTTATGAATGGATGCAGCATATGCTTCGATTTCACCTGCAATCTTGGCAGCCTGGCCTTCTTCGTATACGCCGCTGCTGCTGTTCATGGCCTTTTCAATGGCGATGGTAATTTTGTCCCTGTCAAAAGGCACTTTTTGTCCGTTTCTCTTGATTACTTCCAGCATATGTCTACCTCCACAGTATATTGTATGAAAATGTCTACAAGTCCCGTGTATCCCACAATATATACGATTTCGGGGCCGATATTTACAAGATTTATGATACTATATATAGTAGGTCGTGTCAACGTATCAATACTCTATCATGTTGTGGACAAGTATGCTCCGATACTTATCAAAATCGCCGAAATTCCGTGAAAATACCGTAAAAAAGGCTGCGATTTTGAGGTCGCAGCCCTTGTGTATAAGATGGGTAAAATTTTCTTTTATGCCAAATCGAGAAGGTCGCGGATGACGGCTCCCGCTAAAATCATACCGGCTGTAGCCGGCACGAAGGAAATGCTGCCCGGACTGGGACGGACTTCTTCGCTGTCCGAGATGGGCGTATGGGGTACTTCCGTCGAATAGGCAACCTTAATGCGGCGGATGCGGCGCTTCTTCAATTCGCGGCGCATGATTTTAGCTAAGGGATCGACGGTCGTCTTTTCGATGTAGTCGAGCTGAAAGTACTCCGGATGGAGCTTGTTGCCAGCTCCCATAGAGGAGACGACGGGAATTCCGCTGTGATAGGCTTCGTCGATGATGGCGATCTTGGCACTGGTCGTGTCGATGGCATCGACGACGTAGTCGGCACCGGATTTAGCGATAAATCCTTCATGGCTTTCAGGTAAGTAGAAGGTGGCATGGGTTTCGACGTCGATATCGGGATTGATGGTCAAGAGCCGTTCCTTCATGACTTCGACTTTCGGCCGGCCGATGGTTTCGACGGTCGCTCCTAACTGGCGGTTGAGGTTCGACGGATCGAAGACGTCGGCATCGACTAAGATGAGATGGCCCACTCCGGCCCGGCCTAAGGCTTCGACGACAGCCGAACCGACGCCGCCGACGCCAAAGACGAGGACTTTCTTGGTATTGAGTTCATCGACTTTTTCCTGGCCGATGAGGCGTGCCGTCCGCTGAGTATATTCTTTCTTCATTAGGAACGCTCCGGAATGATTTCCAACCAGTAGCCGTCGGGATCGACGATGAAGTAGATGCCCATGGCCGGATTCTGGTAGACGACGCAGCCCATTTCTTTATGTTTGGCCAAGGCAGCGTCCATATCCTTGACAGCAAAGGCCGTATGGAATTCGTTGTCGCCGAGGTTGTACGGCTGTTTGCGGTCTTTGAGCCAGGTCAATTCCAACTGGAAGCCCGTAACGCCGTCGCCGAGGTAGACGATGGTGAAATCGGGATTTTCAATGCGGCGGACTTCCGTAAGGCCCAGTGCTTCTTTATAAAAGTCCATGCTGCGCTGGAGATCTAATACATTAAAATTCGTATGTTTAAACGTAAACTGCATGGTGTAACCCCCTTTGTTAAATGCTTTCTTCCTGCCAGCCCTTGGACACATCGACCCATTCGATGGCCTTAGAATACGTCATCAGCTCGTCCAGGGTCAATTCGATGGCACTGTTGGCCGTGCCGCAGGCCGGAAAGACAGTGTGAAAACGCTTGAGTGATTCATCGAGATACACGTCGACGCCGGGATGGATGGCAAAGGGACAAACGCCGCCGACGGGATGGCCAATGAGACCTTCGACGTCATCCGCTTTGATCATGGACGCTTTTTTATGGAACCGTTCTTTATACTTACGGTTATCGACGCGGGCATCGCCGGCAAAGACGATGAGGATCGGCTGATCGCCGACCAGAAAAGACATGGTCTTAGCAATGCGCCTGCCTTCCGTATGAAGGGCTGCCGCCGCTTCTTCGACGGTGGCACTGGACTCGGTCAATTCCATAACCTTGTCTTCCATTCCCCACTGAGAAAAATAGTCGCGTACTTTTTGAATGGACATTCCGTCCCTCCTCTCTCGATTATGACTTATTATATACTTTTTCTGTCGATTCAACAATATAGAGACGGTCTTAGGAAAATTCGAAGGACGACGTACTGCCTCGATCGGTTTTATGAATGGCCAGGCGGGCGTCGATGCGCTCTTTTAATTCCGGCACATGGGAAATGATACCGACCAGGCGGCCGCCGCTCTTAAGCGACGCCAAGGTCTTTAAGGCATAGTCCAAGGTCTCGCTATCGAGGGTGCCGAAGCCTTCGTCGATAAAGATGGCATCGAGGTGAATACCGCCGGAATAGGCTTGGACGACGTCAGCCAGCCCCAAGGCCAGGGACAGGGACGACAAGAAGGTTTCGCCGCCGGACAGGGTGTTGGCCGGCCGGGCATAGCCCGTATAGTTGTCGTAGACTTCGATGTCGAGGCCGATCTGCTTGACCCGTTTATCGTCCCAGCTTTGAGAACGCTGCAGGGTGTAGCGCTGGCGGCTCATAGCTTGGAGCCGTTCATTAGCGGCGGCTAAGACATCATCGAGGAGGGCCCCTAAGACGTAGCGTTCGAAGTTGATGCCCGTCTGTTTGCCGGCAATGAGGTCATAGACGGCGCCGACGGTCTTATAGGCTTCGACGAGATCGGCTTCGTCCTTACCGAGGGCTAAGAGCTTCTTCTTTTCCTGCTGCCATTGGGAAAAAGTTGCCGACAGGCGGCCCTTTTCTTCGGCAAGGTCGCGGCTCGTCTTTTCAGCTTCGGTCAAAATTTTCTCCAGAGCCGGGACATCGGGACGAGACTTGCCGTCAATGGCAGCTTTTTCCTGTTCGAGCTGGCCTCGTACCTGCTGCAGCTTGGTCTCATATTGACGGACTTCACCTTCCAGGACGGGGATGTCCTTTACTTGGGGCTGTAGTTTTTGACAGTCTGCAATTTCGGCAAAGCCTGCCGCTAGGACTCTTTTTCTCAGCGTCTCTTGGTCTTTCCCGAATCGAGTGCGCAGGGTATCGAGCTGGTCGCTGAGATTCTTAGCTTCTTCCTGTCGCTGAGCCCCTTGGCGTTCACAGCGTACCAGATGGTCGCGGCTCCGCTGAAGATTTTCTTCGTAGTCCTTAAGGTGTTGCGCCAGTTCCGCCAGGCGGCGGCCGAGAGCCTTGGGATCGCGATAGGCCTCAGGGAGTTCCGCTTCTAAGTGGGCCTGGGTCTCGCCGGCCTTGACGGCCTTCGTTTTGGCGTCTTCTAAGGCCTTTCTTGCCGTTTCTTCTGCCCCTTCCCATTGGCTGAATTTCGTCTCGCCATCAGAAACGGCCCGGCGAAGATCGTCCCCTTGGGACAAGGCCTTTTCAAGGTCGGCCCGGGTCTTTTGCGCCGCTTTCAGTTCGGCTTCCAGTTCTTTCAAGGAGACGTCTTGCGGATACTGCTGACGGAGATGGTCGTATTGACCTTCCAAAGCCTTATAGGCCGTCTCGGCAGCCTTGGTGTCGACTTCCAGCTTTTGCCGCCCTTGTTCGCTCGTTTCGGCCGCTTTTTGCCGCCGTTCGACGTCGTCCCGCGTCGGCAAGTCATCAGGCGGAATGGCCGGCATGGGATGGTTCGTGGCCCCGCAGACCGGGCACGGCGTCCCGTCCGTAAGTTCCGAGGCCAGGACCGCCGCCTGCCCCTGTAAGAACTTAGCCCGGACGCAGTCATAGTCGACGCGATCGTTCCGTGCCTTTTGAGCGGCTTTTTCTAAGGCCGACTGAAGGTGCTGCCACTGTTTCTGACGGTCTTCCTTTTGAAGGGACAGCGTTGCCGCTTCTTTTTCCCGCTCTACCCGTTCCCGTAGAGACTGGCACTGCTGCTTCACCTGTTCGGCCAAAACAGCCTTTTCAGACAGGGCCGAAAGGGCAGCGCGGGCTTTCTCTAAATCCGCTTTCCCCTTTTCGGTTTCGCCTTTGGCTTTCGTCCACGCCTGTTCAGCAGCCGTCGCCGCTGCCCGAAGCTGTCGGACCTGTTGGCACTGGTCGTAGTAAGAATCGGCTTTGCCCTTGAGATTTGTCAGTTTGACCAGTTCTTCTCCGGCGGCCTTATAGGCCCCTTCCTGTTTTTCTAAGGTCTCCAGCTGTGCTTTGGCGGCCTTGAGGTCTTCGGCGGCCTGTTTGGCCTTTTCATGGGCCTGTTTTGAAGCAGCTGCGGCGGCCTTTCCTTCTTCTTTCAATTCATTGAGGTGGCGGCAGGGTTCGGCTAAGACCTCGGCCTTCCGAAGGACATCGATTCGCTGCCGCTTGTTCTCAAACAGCTCTGCCTTCCCTTCAAGTTCTGCCACTTCCTTCCCCTTCTGTTCCCACAGTTTCCAGTGGGCTTCCAAGGCCTGGGCTGCCTGAAATTCTTTCTGCCGGGCACTGCGCTCCCCTTCGGCTTTGTGCCACTTTTCGGACACGGAAGCTTCCTGATTCCGGAATTCCTGCTCTCGCTGCGGAAGCTTTTCTTCATCGTCAATGCCGAGATTAAGCAAACATTGTTCCCGATCGCGGGCCACCTGTTCATGGCGGCTTTCCAGCTCGTCATGGCGTTCTTTGGCCAGGGCCTGAAGTTTGGCATAGGACTGGGTATGAAATAAGGTCTGCATAATCTGCTGACGCTCGCCGGAGTTGGCCAAGAGGAGTTTTCGAAAATCGCCTTGAGGCAAGAGAACGACCTGGCGGAATTGATCGGCTTTAAAGCCCAAGAGCTCTTCGACGGCAGCCGTAACATTTTTAGGCGCAATAAGTTTTTCATCGCCTCCGTCGGCATCGGTTTCGTATAATTCGGCCTTAGCCGAGGCCTTCTTCAAGCCGTCGCCTCTTTTTTTAGCAATCTGCTGTTCCGGACTGCGGTAGACGCGGTAGTATTTGCGGCCGATGGCAAAGCGGAACGAGACGGACGTCGGCTCGTCCGGCGTGGCATATTCGCTTCGCATATAGGAGCCGGTACGGATGTCGCCGCTGGTGCTGCCGTAGAGGGCATAGCAGATGGCGTCGAGAATCGTCGTCTTACCGGACCCGGTCGGTCCGTAGATGAGAAACAGTTTATGATCCTTCAACCGGCGAAAGTCAACGATTTCCGTCCCGGCATAAGGGCCAAAGGCCTTCATTTCTAAGTAAATGGGAATCATGATAAGCCCCCCTGTTCACGTTTTTCCAGCTCTTCCCACAATTGGCGGACGCATTCTTCTTCGGCTTCCGTCAAAGGCTGGTCGGGCCGCATGGCCTTGGAGAAGCTGTCAAAGAGTTCTTGTCCCGTCGATTGTCTGAGATTAAAATCCCGCTGTCCTCCGCCTTCCGTATTACGGTTGGGCATTTCAAGGGCCATGGCGTTGGGATACTTACGCCGCAATTTGGCCATGCCGTCGAGAATCGGCTGTTGATCCGAAAGGCGTACTAAGATAAAATCGTCAGGCCGGTCGTCGGAAGCGGCCATGACGTCTTCAAAGGATCCGCTGACGATGCGTACGTCATGACGGGGCGTAAATTCATGGAAAACGGGATCAGCCTTGCCGGATCCGTCGAGGTCGACGACGACGGCGCCTTTTTTCTGCCGGGCTTCGCCAAAGGAATATTTCAGCAGGCTGCCGGCATAGCGGATCGTCGGTGCCGTAATCTGCTGCGGTCCGTGAAGATGGCCCAGGGCCGTATAGGAAAAGGAGGTGAACAAATCGCTTCCGACCTGGTCGCTGCCGCCAATGGACAAGGGACGCTCCGAGTCGCCGGCAAGGCCGCCGGCTACAAAAGCATGGGCTGCGCAGACCGTCCGCATTCCGTGAGGAATCTTTTCCTGCTGCCACGAAAGAAGGGCCCCAAGGGCCTCCTGATGGCTGCGAAGGTCGTCATCGCCCAAGAAATGGCGGACGACGGCCGGTTCCGCATAAGGGGCCAATAAAAAGGCGACGGGGCCGTATTGATCGTCTAACACCACGGGGTCCGTCAGGCGGTCTAATTCGCCGGCGATATAAAGGCCCTGGGAGGCCAGAAGACGGCTGGCAAAGGACAGGCGGGCTGCGCTGTCATGATTGCCGCTGATGACGAGAAACGGCACCTTCAGCTCGGCCGTAATCTTCGTCGCCATTTCATCGAATAGGGCGACCGCCTCTGTCGGGGGAAGGCTCCGGTCATAGACGTCACCGGAAAGGACAACGGCGTCGATTCCTTCGTCTTTAATGAGGGGCAAAAGCTGATGTTTCAGCACATAATCCTGTTCCTCCGTCAGATACGAGCCATAAAACAGTTTTCCTAAATGCCAGTCGGCAGTATGTAGTATACGCATAAAAAGTCCCCTTTATCTACGTTTATTCCGATCGTTGTAAGGAGCGAAGCAGTGCGATTTCCCGCGCATAACCGTCGAGTTCATTGGGCGTCTCTAAATAAAACGGCAGGGACCGCAGGGCCGGATGATTGACGATGGCATCAAAGGCGGCAATACCGATATGCCCCTCACCGATTTTCTCGTGGCGGTCTTTATGGCTGGCCAGTTCGTTCTTACTGTCGTTAATGTGAACGGCCTTCAGCCGATCGAGGCCGATGACCTTATCGAAGGTCAAGAGGACGTCATCGAGCTGATGGACGATGTCGTAGCCGCCGTCAAAGACGTGGCACGTATCGAGGCAGACGCCGATTTTATCATTCATGACGGCCTTATCGATGATGGACGCCAATTCTTCAAAGGTCCGCCCGACTTCCGTCCCCTTGCCGGCCATGGTTTCTAAGAGAACCGTCGTCTTCTGCTCCGGAAACATGCAGGTATTGAGCATGTCGGCAATGAGATCGATGCCCTTTTCCGGTCCTTGTCCGACATGGCTGCCGGGATGGAAATTATAACGGCAGTTATCGAGGTATTCCAGGCGGCGCAGGTCATCGGCCATGGCCTGACGAGCAAATTCCCGAGTCTTCTCGGTTTGGGAGCAGCCGTTTAAAGTATAGGGCGCATGGGCCAATATGGGAGCAAAATCGTGTTCTGCCATGAGCTTATTCAAGGCTTCCATATCGTCGATATCAAGTTTCCGTACCCGGCTCCCCCGCGGATTGCGCGAAAAAAATTGGAACGTATCGGCTCCTATAGATAAAGCTTCGTCACCCATATGCAAAAATCCTTGTGACACCGACAGATGACAACCAATATGCAGCATAACTTTTCTTTCTCCTCCTTGGGCGCTATATAAAAATACTGCCGCACAAAACCGACAGGTCTCGTGCGACAGCAGCGAAAACAGACGTTACAACATATTACGATTTTTCCCGACATTTCGGGCACACACCGACAAACGAAACACTTACACCATTGACCGTAAAACCAGTCTGTTCGGCAGCCAACTGACTCAGATGCTTCTGATCCAAGTCGATATCCATGACGCGGTTGCACTTCTCACAGCGAATGTGAGCGTGAGGGTTCGTGTTATAATCATAACGATGGGCATCTTCTGCACATTGCAAGACTTGTACGACACCTATTTTAGCAAAAATTTCCATGGTTTTATATACCGTGGCCATACTCATAGACGGGTAGTTCGGCTGTAAGGTTTTGTAAATAGCTTCGGCATTGGGATGCATCGGGTTGTGAATGATCGCATCATAGACAGCCAGCCGCTGCGGTGTGACTTTATAACCGTTTTTTCGCAAAACTTCAGCAATTTCCATTTTCATCCCCCTTTCTTTGAAAAGTATGGTATAATAAGACATTCTATCCTTATTCTACATTTATCTGTATGAATAAAAAAATAAAATATCCTATATTATATTGTAACGGTTATTAAGAGAAAATTCAATGACTTATGTAAAGTTTCTCTTACAAAATAAGCAATCTTAACTATACTTCATGGAGGGAATGAATTCATGACTGACGAAACGATGATTATTAAAATTGCCCGTACCCTCGGCATTCGTCCTCAGCAGGTGCAGGCTGCGCTCTCCCTTCTCGACGAAGGAAATACGATTCCCTTCATCGCCCGGTATCGCAAAGAAGCAACGGGAACATTGGATGAAGTCCAACTGCGCTGTATCCAGGAACAGTACGCTTATGAACAGGCTCTGGCCAGCCGCAAAGAAACGGTCCGCCAATCGATTGAAGACCAGGGCTGCTGGAATGCCGAACTGGAAATGGCCCTTAACAAAGCCCGTCAGCTCCAAGAAGTCGAAGACCTCTATCTCCCCTATAAACCGAAGAAGCGTACCAAGGCATCCATGGCTTGTGACGCCGGCCTTGAACCTTTAGCTCTTCTCTTTGCCGCTCAAAATCCAAAGGGCCCGTCACCGGAAGAAGCGGCAAAGTCCTTTCTCAACGAAGACGTCGCCACGATCGAAGACGCCCTCCAAGGAGCGGCCAATATCTTAGCCGAACGGTTCTCCGAACGAGCTGACTTTCGTCAAAAACTGCGCCGCAGCCTCTGGCAGGAGGCCCGCTTAACCTGCAGCCTCCAAGTCGAAGAAAAAGACGCCGGCCCCATGCTGACCTATGCCGATTTCAGCGAACGCATCACCCGTCTTCCGAGCTATCGCATCTTGGCCATCAACCGCGGCGAAAATGAAAAGAAATTAAAGGTCACCCTCAAGGAACCGTCCGACCGGCACATCGATATGCTGTGCCGATTGGTCATTGAGCGCCATTCGCCGTACGAAGACATCATCCGCAACGCCGCTTCTGACAGTTATAAGCGGTTGATTTTCCCGCAAATGGATCGGGAAATCCGCAATGAACTGACGGCTCAGGCCGAAAAACAGGCCATCGACGTCTTTGCCGAAAATCTTCGCCACCTCCTCTTGCAGCCGCCCTTTGAAGGACAGATCATCTTGGGCCTCGATCCCGGTTATCGCACGGGCTGCAAGGCCGCGGTCATCAGTGCCACCGGTCGGGTCCTCGACTACGGAACGTATTACCTGACCCATTCGGAGGCGCAGAAGAAAAAGAGCGCTAAGGATTTGGCCAACATGATCCGCCGCCACGGCGTCACCCTCATTTCGATTGGCAACGGAACGGCCTCTTATGAAACGGAACAATTCGTCTCCCAGCTCATCGAAAATTACAACTTGAGCTGCCGCTACGTCATCACCAATGAAGCCGGCGCTTCAGTCTACTCGGCGTCAGAACTGGCCCGAGAAGAACTGCCCGACCTGGACGTCACCATCCGCGGCGCCGTCTCCATCGCCCGCCGCATCCAGGATCCCTTGGCCGAATCGGTTAAGATCGATCCCTCTTCGATCGGCGTCGGCCAATACCAGCACGACGTCAACCAAAAAGATTTGACGACAGCCCTCGATCAGACGGTCACGTCCGTCGTCAACTACGTCGGCGTCGACCTCAATACGGCCTCAGCCGCCCTCCTCCAACATATTGCCGGACTTACGGCTTCGACGGCCGGCAATATCGTCACCTATCGAAACGAAAAGGGTCCCTTTAAAAACCGTCAGGAACTCTTGAACGTCCCCCGCCTGGGACCGGCTACCTTTACGCAGTGCGCCGGCTTCTTGCGCATCAAAGACGGCGAAGAACCGCTGGACAATACGTCGGTCCATCCCGAATCGTATGACCTGGCAGCTCAAATTGCCGGCCAGTACGGCCTGACCCGCGACGATTTGAAGGAACCGGAAAAAATGGCCGGCCTGCGGGATAAGATTCAGTGCAACGCCGCCCCGAAGCTGGCGGCCTCCCTCGGCGCCGGCGAGCCGACCATCAAGGATATCCTCGAAGAACTCCGTAAGCCCGGCCGCGACGTCCGCAGCGAATTCCCGAAACCCCTTACCCGACAGCACGTCATGTCCCTTTCGGAACTCAAAGTTGGAACTGTCGTCCGCGGCACGGTCCAGAACGTCGTCGATTTCGGCGCCTTCGTCGACTTCGGCATCAAGACGCCGGGCCTGGTCCACCGTTCACAGCTCAGCAGCCATCCTTTCCGTCATCCCACGGACATCGTCCACACCGGCGACATCGTCAATGCCGAAATCATCAGTGTCGATGCCGACCGCGGCCGCATCGGACTGTCGATGAAAAAAGTAAAACAATAACAAAAGAAACGAAAAAAGAGGTTCAGCGATCATCGTGACGCTGAACCTCTTTGGTTCTAGAGAAAGGTCTTACAGGCTGTTCCACTCGCTGTTCAATTTGTCATAGCGATCGGTTGCCGCTTGACCGCGCTGGAAGCCCGGACGGTAGTCTTCCCCTTTCTGACTGGAGCTGACACCGTCATAGAGACCGCGAAGCCGGTCCTGCTGTGCCTTAAACAAGGCATCGAGCTTGTACTTCATGGCCGTATTTTCGATAGACGAGTCATTTTCCAACTGACTCCGGGTCTTAGAAATCTGGAGATACAAGGTATTGGCCCGGTTGTTAAATTCCCGGCTCTCTTTAAAATCCTTGTGATCCTTCAAATAGTTGTTAATATCATCGGTGAGTTTATTGATATCGCCATTGAACAAATCCTTACTGCTGGCGTAGGATGAGAGAATCTGCTTGTCCGGATTTTCCTTAGCCTTCTTTTCTTCCTCATCCTTCTTTACTTTTGCCACGTATTTTTCGAGGTACGAAACGGCAGCATCGTCGTCGACGGCGGCCGTAAAGTCAGCCCCCGGGATTTGAATGGTGCGAGCGATCTTCTTAGCATTCTGAGACTGGGTGAGCATATCATTCAGTTTATCGCTAACGGCGACATCGGTCGGCGCCTTGGCAATGGCAATGGCCTTATCGTAGAGAGCCATCTGATTGCGCATGACTTCGCGGATGGCCTGGTCATCGCTGGCATATTGGTCGGGAATCTTTTGAGGATTGTAATTCTTGGCTATTTTTTCCACATTGGACCGGCTCGTTTCCAGCGTCTTAATCAGCGACTCGGACCCGTTCCCCTGGCCCTGCTGGCTGAGGAGTTTAGCCGCATCAGTGACCGACTCATTTTCTGTCGCCAGCTGCTGTGAGAGGGCGACGGCGTCTTTCGTATAGTCATCTTGATGGGCCCCGTAAAAGTACATACCAATGGCCCCGGCTATGACCACTACTAAGGCAATGATGACGCCCACAAGGGCTTTGCCGTGGCGAACATAAAAAGGCTTTTCCTGAAACGGCGGCGGTGTCGGTCGAGCAGGCGGTACCATAGGCGGCAGATCCTCGTCATCCGTCACGCCCGGATGTTCGACGGATTCCACCCGTTCCTGATCAAAGGTCTCCGTTCCCGTTTCTTCATCGATAATCGGTTCTTCCGGGGCTGTCCGTTCGTGATCAAAGGTCTCGGTCCCCGTTTCTTCATCAATAATCGGTTCATCAGCGTCCATTTTAGGGAGTTCTGCCCCACAAAACGGACAAAATTGCCCATCCACTTCAACCCATTTACCACATTCAGGGCAAAGGCGTTTTTTCATACTGGCACATCCTTTCCGTATACACAAGCAGACTTTTTTATTTCTATTATAAGCAATTCCTTTCAATCATGCAAAAACTTTGCCATGCGCTTATAGGTATCGTCGATTTCTTCAAAACAAAGCTTTTCAAAGTTGAGGTACGAATGAACCATATTGTCGTAATTATAGGTCTCAGCCCGGACTCCGAGAGCCCTGAGACGGCCGATGTAGTCCAAGCCTTCGTCATGAAAGGGACAAAAAGACGTCGTAATGACAAAGGTCGCCGGCATGGACGGCGTCAACTCGCCAAAAAGGGGCGATGCAGCCCTTTTTTCGTCACGGCCACGGAAAAACTGGTCGAAATACCACTTCATTTTCTCTGCAGAAAATCCCGTTTCGTCGCAGCAGTTTTCCTGACACGAAGGAAAGGAACCGGTAAAATCAAGGAGGGGGTAGATCAAAATCTGATGGCTCAAGGGAAAGTCTGTATCGTGCTGTAATTTTTGGCTGACAACGGCGGCCATACAGCCGCCGGCACTGTCCCCGCACAAGGTCACATCCTTTTCATGGGCAATGCCCTTAGCCTCCAAGAAGGAGAGGGACTGCCGAGCCACGGCCAAGGCATCGTCATAGGCGGCAGGATAGGGATTTTCCGGGGCCAGGCGATATTCCGGAGAGATGACGATATGGTCCGTCGCCTTGGCAATCCGGCGGCAGACGGGATCATAGACCGAGACGGTATCGATGACAAAGCCGCCGCCATGGTAATAGATCAAAACCGGCAGAGGCCGACTCGTATGGGGAATGTAAGCTCGGACCGGCACCGGATAGGCCGGGCACCCATCAAGAACGCCGTCGACGATATCTTCCATTTCCACTTTCGGCAGCATCTGTTCCTGCGCCTTCCTGAGCGATACTTCCCGCATCGTCACTGGCGTCATCACAAAATGATTGTTTTGGTGGTCAGCGATAAAGGCTGCCACTTCCCTTTTGATTCTACTCATCATAAGCCTTCTTTCCCTCTGTTATGGTTCATTATTTTATCATAAAAGAATCGGCCTGTGAACAGGGTTTTCAGGCACATTACCATTTTTAGGCAACAAAAAAAGACTGCCTCATGAATAATCATGTGACAGTCTCTTACGGCGTCGTATGGCGGAGAGCGTGGGATTTGAACCCACGATAGAGCGTTCGCCCTATACATGATTTCCAATCATGCTCCTTCAGCCGCTCGGACAGCTCTCCGCGTCTACATATCCTTTGCTGTATCTTCGGGATAGATACGGATATGTAAAATATGGTCGGGGCGACAGGATTTGAACCTGCGACCTCTTAGTCCCGAACCAAGCGCGCTACCAAACTGCGCTACGCCCCGTTGACCCGACTTGTTTATTGTACCATATCCCACAAAAAAGTCAAGAAAATCGGGGCGTCCATCCGAATCGGGCGCCACGGCAACACGAATCAAAGGCCCTAGGCCAGTTTCTTCTCGCGAATGAAATCGACGACCATGACCGCCGTGTCGGCCATCAAGGTTTCGCAGGACACGGGGCCGCCATTAGCCGGGCTCTTTAACACACGACAGCACGTCGCTTTGAAGCGTTCACTCCAAATTTTCTGAAATTCCCGAACGGGCTGATTCATTTCCGCTTTCGTCTTTTCCTCGGGCTCCGTCCGACCGACGAGGCTGCCTAAGACGAGACAGGCTCCGTTCAAGGCCCCGCAGAGACAGCCGGAACCGGCGACGCCGCCACCGAGGACCGACACCATGCGCAGCGTTTCATCGGGCAGATGCAGGGCCAGGCTGTCATTACAGACCTTGACCACCGTCTCTGCACAGTTATTGCCGGCCTGATGATAGGCCACAGCCAGGGTTCTTATATCTTCCATCATACGTCCTCCTTGCGCTTTCTTATAGATTCATCTATATTGTACCTGTTTCCCCGCAAGATAGCCAGACTTTACGACAGAAATTACCTCCAGCGGCAGGACCGCCTATAAAAGGGCAAAAAAAGAGGATGACGACAAAATGATACCACTTTGTCGTCATCCTCTTTTTTTCGATATTACTGAGCTTTGGCAACTTCTACGAGTTTCGTGAAGGCAGCTGCATCATTGACAGCGAGGTCAGCCAACATTTTACGGTTTACGATGACACCGGCTTTGGTCAGACCATAGATGAAACGGCTGTAGCTGAGGCCGTTTGCACGGGTAGCTGCGTTGATACGAGCGATCCACAATTTACGGAATTCGCGTTTCTTGGCACGACGGTCACGACGAGCGTAGTAGAGCGCTTTCATGACGCTTTCGTTAGCTTTTTTGAAGAGACGGCTGCGGGTACCGCGATAGCCCTTAGCCATTTTTAAGATTTTTTTATGACGAGCGTGTGCTGTAACGCCAACTTTGATTCTTGCCATTAGTCTATTCCTCCGAATCTATGTCAAAAAATTTACTGTCTGTAATTAGATGAACGGGCACATCTTGCGAACGACGCCGGTCATGGACTGCGATACGAGTGCAGCTTTTCTCAGGTTGCGTTTCCGTTTTGCAGTTTTGCTTTCCAAGATATGGCTCTTGTAGGGTTTCATGCGTTTGATCTTACCTGTAGCAGTTGATTTAAAACGTTTTGCCGCGGCACGGCGGGTTTTGATTTTCGGCATAATAATTGTCCTCCTGTTACTTCTTGTTGACAGCAATGACCATGGTCATGTTTCTGCCTTCAATTTTAGGTTCTTTTTCTACATGGGCGGTGTCTTTCAATTCATCAGCGAATCGAACCAGCAAATCACGGCCCAGTTCCGGATGGCTCATTTCACGGCCGCGGAACATGATGGTAACCTTTACTTTGCTGCCTTCACCCAGGAAACGCTGCGCAGCTTTCATTTTAACGTAGAAGTCATGATCTTCGATATTGGGACGAAGCTTTACTTCTTTCAATGTCAAGACCTTCTGTTTTTTCTTAGCTTCCTTTTCACGCTTCTGCTGTTCATAACGGTATTTTCCGTAATTCATGATACGGCAGACAGGCGGCTTGCCATTCGGTGCGACTTCTACTAAGTCCAAACGCCGTTCTTCCGCAATCTGACGGGCAGAACGAAGAGACATGACACCGAGCTGTTCGTTAGAATCACTGACCACGCGTACTTCACGGGCTCTGATTTGATCGTTGATACGTAATTCCTTACTAATTGTCTTTCACCTCCGAATAAAAAAAGAACGGATAGCATGACTATCCGCTCTACGTTTCCGTCATAGACCCTAGTGACACCATCGTCTTGTAAGGTGAGAAGCGGATAGCTTCTGCTTTATTTTCAACGTTCTATATTATAGCAGTACTTTTTCAAACTGTCAAGGCTATTTAATCTTAACGAAGCGATAATCCTGTTCCGAACGAGGATATTTTTCTTTGTCCACTTCGCTCATGAAATCTTTCAACGGGCGGGCATAGGTTTTCATCGTATCATGCAGGGCTTTGTAGATAACGAACTTTTCACCCGTTTCCGTGTGTTCGGCAAGCGTAATGATTTCATAAGTATTGTTTTTAAAATGGCGCCACGTTTCATGCGCTTTCGGTAACTCTCTCATCAGTGACCCTCCTCATATGATAACACTTTAATCTGGTAGTAATTATACCATAGATCTGCCTTATTTCAATGGTTCGACCGGTACCGCCGCCATGGTTTTTACAGGAAGACCGGCCAGGGATTCCTGAGCTGCTGCCGCGTCGATGCGAGCACTTTCCTGTTCGGCCACATCGATGCCAAGACGCAGTTTCGATTCCTTCTTAATGGCCTTATAGAGGCCGTTAGGAAAATCGGCAACGGTCGTCGTCACGCCGCGGGGAAAGACGGCTTCCCGTTCGAGGGTATAGCCTTCGGGATAGAGGCGAGAACAGCGGGGATGATACATGTCGACGTACAGTCGGTCGGCAAAGTGACCGCTGACGTTGGTCAATTCAAAAACATGGATGCGCCCGATCTGTCCGACGTTATGGAAAAAGACCATCGATCCCGTCCGCCGCAGGCGCAGGCGCGATAAGTAGACGAATTCCCCACTCGGCCCGTTGACGGGAATAGGATTGGTCACATCATGGCCAAATCGGCCGTAAGCCCCGCTCACCTGATCACAGTCTTCGCCGGCAAGCACTTCCCGGGCGAGATCTTTTGACAAGGCCTCATTTTGCAGCTCCGGTGAATTAAAGATCTGCAGGGCACGGTCATAAATTTCTTCGCTCTTCGTGCGCTGCTGCTCTTTAAAAAACGCGTCGAAAAATCCCATCGTATTCCTCCTAATATCATCATGAACGGGCGGCAGTCTTAACGGTATCTATGGGGGACTGCCGCCTTTCTCTTTATTATATTCATTATAGAACATTCTTTACGTTCCTGCCAATACTTATCTCACCGTTATCTTGTTTTATTTTTTAAGTCGTACCTTTATTTAAACATAAAATTTAACATTTTTCGGTTTTGAATAAATAATCATTTTATTCACTTTTTTCTTGATTTATTTTTTCTTGAGAAATGATTATTTTGCCTAATACGCGAAAATATTTTCCCGCTTTTCGCTTGATATTCTCTATTTTATGCGCTTATTTTTGCGTTCAAGTTATATAGGCCCCCTACAATTGCATTTTTCAGCTATTGATTTTATTTTAATCACGCGTTATTATATTTATAGATAAAGAGATCAAACACCAGCCGGTCATTATCCAGTAACAACTTAAAATATTAGGCTGGCATATTATAAAGAAGAAATGAGGGAGAATCATAAACTTAAGTGCAAATGCAAAAATCATTATTTCCATGGGTGCTTTGCTTTCGTACAGCTTCATTGCACACCTTCTTTAATATGTCCGACTGTAATGCCTGAAAAAGCGACCTCACGTATGTGGAGTCGCTTTTTTAGTTGCCATTTTCGATTCGATCCTTCCGCTTGGGGCCTTGTGACTGTTCCGGTTCACAGGCCCCTTTCCTTATATAAAAGAATCAATCTAAGCACGGGCCGTTAACGCCCCCTTCACGAAGCATCTAAAGGATTATATATAATACATAACCCTCTTAATTATTTATCAAAAAATCTTTCTCTTGGAAAAAGTGACTGCCCATGATGTCGTCAGCCGGAAAGAAGGCTTTCTCTTTAAAATGATATGCATAGCGAACTATTTGGGGTGTTCATTCTTCTTTTCGCTGTCTCTTACTTTATCATGATTATTCGGCACAGCAAAAATCCATTTTCCTCTTGCATTTACTTGTGAAAAAATGTA
The DNA here is from genome assembly GCA_002319965.1 of Megasphaera sp. UBA1696. Taxonomy (GTDB): domain Bacteria; phylum Bacillota; class Negativicutes; order Veillonellales; family Megasphaeraceae; genus Megasphaera. The sequence goes on along the minus strand of DCJQ01000017.1, from coordinate 36,512 downwards.
CTATATAGACATGGAGATTGTGAAATTTAGAACTCAAATTCTTCATTTCAACGTAACCCCCAAGGAGCTGCGTAAGCGGCGGCTCCGTCAATCAAGGCTTAATATACTATATTATTCTATATTTTGTTTCATGTCAGAAAGGATGGTTTTTCTAATGAGAGATGCTGTTATCGTAAGTGCTTGCCGTACGGCCATCGGCAGCTTCAATGGCCAATTCGCAGATATTACCGCTGTAGACCTCGGTATTGCTGCGGTTACTGAAGCAATTAAACGCGCAGGTGTCCCTGTCGATCAGATCGACGAAGTCATCATGGGTCATGTACTCCAAGCCGGTTGCGGTGAAAACACAGCCCGTCAAGTTGCCCTTCACTCGGGAATTCCCCAGGAAGTTCCAGCTTTCACATTAAATAAACTCTGTGGTTCCGGCATGCGCGCCATTTCCTTGGCTTCGCAGCAGATCAAACTCGGTGACGCTGACATCATCGTTGCCGGCGGTATGGAATCCATGTCCAACGCCCCTTACTCCATCGCCAAAGGCCGCCGCGGCTATCGCATGGGTAACGGCGTTCTCGAAGACCTTCTTCTTCGTGACGGCTTGATCTGCACGGAAAACAACTATCATATGGGCGTAACGGCTGAAAACGTATCCAGCCGCTTTGGCGTAACGCGTGAAGACCAGGATAAATTGGCTCTCCGTTCGCAGCAGTACGCTTACAAAGCTCAGCAGGAAGGCAAATTCGACAGCCAGATCGTACCGGTTACGGTTCATAAGAGAAAAGGCGACGTCATCATCGACAAAGACGAATTCATCCGTCCGGACTGCACCATGGATATGCTCTCCAAACTCCGCCCGGCCTTCATTAAAGACGGCACGGTTACGGCAGGTAACGCTTCCGGCATCAACGACGGCGCAGCTGCTGTCGTCATCATGTCCGCTGACAAAGCCAAAGAACTCGGCATCAAACCGCTGGCTCGCATCATCGATTGGGCTTCGGCTGGCGTAGATCCGGCTATCATGGGTATCGGCCCGGTTCCGGCTGTTCGCAAAGTCATGAAGAAAACAGGCATGACCGTCGACCAGATGGACCTCATCGAATTGAACGAAGCTTTCGCAGCTCAGTCCGTATACTGCTGCCGCGAACTCGGTCTCAACATGGACAAAGTCAACATCCACGGCGGCGCTATCGCTCTCGGCCATCCGATTGGCTGCTCCGGCGCTCGTATCATCGTCACCTTGCTCTATGCTATGGCTGAACCGGAAATCAACGGCCGCTATGGTCTTGCTGCCCTCTGCATCGGCGGCGGCCAGGGCACGGCTATCATCGTAGAACGCCTGTAAGTTTTTACCCCCTATTCCCTAAATAGTAAGCAATCAAATGTATAGACTACGTAATTTTCTGAACGTGGTCTATACATTTCCTTTTGGAGGGTGTATTATATCATTATCTGGTATCATCATTATGATGATGCTTTTCGCGGCGCATTCGCCTCATACCGATGCGTCTCATCTATTTCATACGTAAAAAAATCTCAAGGAGTGATTCCAATGAAAGAAGTAGTTATCGTAAGTGCTTGCCGTACAGCTATCGGCAAATTTGGCGGCGGTTTCAAAGATACCCCGGCTGTTGAATTAGGCGCTGTCGTTATCGCTGAAGCCCTCAAACGTGCCGGCATCGAAGGCAAAGACGTCGACGAAGTCGTCATGGGCAACGTTCTTCAGGCAGCTCAGGGTCAGAACCCGGCACGCCAGGCTATGATCAAAGCCGGCATGCCCATCGAAGTTCCGGCTCTTACGGTCAATAAAGTCTGCGGTTCCGGTCTTCGCTGCGTATCCTTGGCAGCTCAGATGATCAAAGCCGGTGACGCTGACGTCATCGTAGCCGGCGGTATGGAAAACATGTCCATGGCTCCCTTTGCCGTTCCTAAGGGCCGTTACGGCTACCGTATGGGCAACGGCGTCCTCGTCGACACGATGATCAAAGACGGCCTCTGGGATGCATTCAACGACTACCACATGGGCATCACGGCTGAAAACGTAGCTGAAAAATTCGGCGTTACCCGTGAAGATCAGGACGAAATGGGCGTCCGTTCTCAGGTAAGAGCCTGCGAAGCTATTAAGAGCGGCGCTTTCAAATCTCAGATCGTTCCGGTTACGGTCCATCAGCGTAAAAAAGACGTCGTCATCGACACCGACGAATTCCCGCGCGAAGGCACGACCATGGAAAGCCTGGCTAAATTGAAACCGGCCTTCAAAAAGGGCGGTACGGTAACGGCCGGCAACGCTTCCGGCATCAACGACGGCGCTGCTGCTTTCGTCGTCATGTCGGCTGACAAAGCCAAAGAACTCGGCCTCAAACCGATGGCTAAAATCGTAAGCTATGCATCGGCCGGCGTCGATCCGACCATCATGGGTACCGGCCCGGTTCCTTCGTCCCGCAAAGCCTTGGCGAAAGCCGGTCTTGAAGTTAAAGACCTGGATCTCGTTGAAGCCAACGAAGCTTTCGCAGCTCAGGCTGTATACTGCTGCCGCGAACTCGGCTTCGATATGGATAAAGTCAACATCCACGGCGGCGCTATCGCCCTCGGCCATCCGATTGGCGCATCGGGCGCTCGTATCCTCGTAACCTTGCTCTACGGCTTGAAAGAAGTCGGCGGTAAATACGGCTTGGCTACGCTGTGCATCGGCGGCGGCCAGGGTACGGCCTGCATCGTCGAAAACATCGACTAATCACCCTTGTAAAAACTGCAAAGAGTCTCGCATGCATGATGGTGCGGGACTCTTTTTTATCATGCTTTTTCCGGTCGTAAAAAAAATTATTTTTTTGTCTCAAAACACCCATTTCTTATTGACGCCTGACCCTAATATTGATATACTTATCCAGTCGCAAAGAGGATTCATTTTTACTGGCTTATGGTTCTGAGGCTTGCTCAAAGATGAGTCCTCTTTTTTCGTCCCTTTCGAGACGAGCCGAGCGATTCCCACAAGGGAGATGCCCCTCCCCTTTCGATGGGAGGGAGGCCTTCCCTTTTTGAAGGGGATGACAGATTTTGTCCTGTCTTTAAAGCTGGACAAGTTCAGTGAATTTTTGTTCTTTGAAAAAGAACCTTCGCTTCAAAAGAAAAAAAGTCAGGACCAAAACCCTCTCGAAAGGACCTTTACAAAGGACCTCCCAAAGGCTCAACAGAGCTTCATTTTTCTTGAAAATCCATTTTTTCAACCCCTTGGGAAAGCTGATAAAACCTGGGCTTCCCGGCTATTATCACCTTATGTAAAATTTTCTATACAGATTTAGAATAATCGACATCAAAAGGGCCCTAAATACATATAGCATTTTTCAAAAAGCTATTTAATTTTCTCTGCAAAAATGATAGAATTAACTTGCTAAAATTTCTAGCCGTATACGCATTCTAAACGAAAGAAGGACTGATAATGAAAACTACATGTCGTAAAATGTCTGTTGTCCAGCTGACCTTCGTCACTGCTGCCAACATGCTTGGAGCCGGTATCATCATGCTGCCGACCAAGCTTGCCGAAGTCGGTACTATTTCAATCATTTCTTGGATTATTACCTCTTTTGGCTCTTTAGCCCTCGCCATGGCCTTTGCCCGATGTGGCATGTTTACAACGAAGCCGGGCGGTATGGGTGGTTACTCCGAATACGCCTTCGGGCGAATAGGACATTTTATGGCAAATTACGCCTACTCTGTTTCCATCGTAATTGCAAACGTCGCCATTGCCATCACGGCAGTCGGTTACGGCGCAGGTTTCCTTGAAACGACCTTTACGCCGATTCAGACGTGTCTATATACGATCGCTTTATTGTGGATTGCAGCGGCCCTCAACTTCAGCGGTTCCCGGTATTCGGGCAAGCTGAGTGCCATTACCATCTGGGGCGCTATCATTCCGGTTCTCGGTATTTCTATTATCGGCTGGCACTGGTTCAGCCCGGCAACCTGGCTCGCATCGTGGAATCCCAATGACCTGGGTCTCGGCGATGCCGTCGGAAATTCGATTGCCCTTACGTTGTGGTCTTTCCTGGGCCTTGAATCGGCAGCCGTCAACATGGACGCCGTTGAAAACCCGAAAAAATCCGTTCCCATTGCGACCTTCGTCAGCACCATCAGCGTCGCTGTCATCTACGTCGCTTCGACGAATGTCATCGCCGGAATCGTTCCCAATGCCGAAATCTTGGCATCGAGTGCCCCCTTCGGCCTGGCCTTCTCCTACATGCTCGGCGATACGGCCGGCAAAGTAGTCATGGGTCTGATGGTATTCTCCTGCGCAGGGTCTCTTCTGTCGTGGCAGTTCACCTTAGCCCGCGTCTTCAAGACCAGCGCCCAACGCGGCCTGTTCCCCAAGATTTTTGCCAAAGTTACCAGTGCTGACGTTCCCGTCAAGGGCATGCTCTGCATCTTAGGCATGCAAAGCGTCCTCGCTTTGATGACGATCAGCCCGACCTTGGCCGCCCAGTTCGAACTCTTGGCGAACCTGGCCGTCGTCACCAACGTCATCCCCTACATTCTCTGCGCCGGGGCCTTGACGACGATCCTTACCAAGGAAAACATTCCCAATAAAGTCTGCAACCGAAATACTTCGATTTTCTTAGCAGGCGTATCAATTATCTACTGCGTATACGCATTGACAACGACCGATGCGACGACCTTCCTCAGCGGCAGCTTCGCCGCCTTCCTGGGCTGGCTCGTCTACGTCATCCGCTTCACGATCATGAAGCAGACCATCGTCGAAATTAAATGAACAGATCAAAAGGGAGACCTTAAGAGGCCTCCCTTTTTTTATAGCCTTTCCAAAAACTCGACCGTAAACGGGACCACAGATTGCACCGTAGTTGAAACACCGACGACCGTGCCCTGATCGATCATGGAAAGGCTTATCATCTATCAGATAGGAGTATTTACGATGGATATCACGTTAACATTATGTACTGTCGATGACTTGGATGAACTTCGTAAATTATCGATTCAAACGTATTACGAGACATTTGCATCCACGAACACCGAAAAAAATATGGAAGAATATTTGAACCGGGCCTTTGACCGGGAAAAACTTCGCCGGGAATTGGAAAATAATCATTCAAAGTTCTTCATCCTGCACTGCCATGAAAAGGCAGCCGCTTACCTGAAGATAAATGAAGTCCCGTCACAGACGGATATTCATGACCCGGAGTCCTTGGAGATCGAAAGGATCTATGTATCCGGAGAATTTCAAGGACAAGGCCTGGGACACTATTTGATGGAACAAGCCATTGCCATGGCCGTGGCGAAAAAGAAAAGATACGTCTGGCTCGGCGTTTGGGAGCATAATGAAAAAGCCCTTCAATTCTACAAAGCCAATGGATTTTATAAAATCAGCACCCACCACTTTGTCATGGGAGATGATGTGCAGACAGACGATCTCATGCGAAAAGATTTAGACCAAGCCCACTAAGAATCCGCAAGGCATCGTAATCGATTTTTGAACCGAAAAAACCCCTCATGATCAAAGGAACGTTTGCTCATGAGGGTTATCTTTATAAGGTCGCTGCGACAGCTCATGTCCCGTCCGGGTCGTCACACTGTAAGGATTTTTATGTTGGAAAACATCTTATGGAGCCGATAGGCCTCAAAGGGAAGGTATTCGGCAATGGTAAAACCGACAATATCTGAGCAGTCCTGGATTGTTTGGAGGATCTCTGACAGTTTTTCAAGGGTCATTTTTCCACCGCCGGAACCATCTCCAACGAGGTCGGGATTGGCAAAATAGGTATCATGGAAAAACCGTTCATCCAACACATCGATGTCGAAATGAACCAGGATATGATCGAATCTTCCGGCAAAGGCGCGAATGTCTTGATCGGTGACAAATTCCTCAGTCTGGATTTTATACTGTACATCCATGTCATCCAAAAAATTTCGCTGATAGTCATGTAAGTCCTGAAGACCGATATAGAGGATGTCCTTGGGATCAAACTTTGGCGACTGCATCAAATAGGACAAGGCTGCATCCCCCTGCCCTAATAACGAGCCTAACACCATGGCATGGGCATTGGGGTAGCCGTCTTTTGTCGTGGATACGTCGGGATGGGCATCGATCCAGATAAGGCCGAGGTTTCCGTACTTTCCGTGTAAATAGTCAAACGGAGCCTGAGATACCATGCAGTTTCCGCCGATGGTGATGATTTTATCTGGCTGTGCGCCTTCGATTTTGCCCATGGCATCTAAAATGCCCGTTACCACCTCTGCCTTTCCATATATCCCGTCTGTGACCGGCTTTTCTTCGCCTGTCGGCGGAAGGATATCCACGCGTATCAGGGGCTGGTTTTCATTTTCCGGCAAAATATGAGCCATCAGGTTGGCGCCAAAATAATAGGTCTCCAGTCCGCCGCTCACATAGTCCGGGTACAATAGTCGAATCGTTTTCACGTGGCTGCACCTCCTAAATAAGATTTGTACTTCATTATATCATGATTTTTCCAGGCTTGTACGCCAGTTTTCCCCCAAAAAAAAACCTCATGAAGGCGAAGAAAGCTTCGTTCATGAGGTTTATATCTTATATAGAGTTGTTTCAGGATAAGGTTTCGACGACGACATTGCGAAGAGCCACACAGCCGATGATGACCAGGGACGACAACAGGAAAGGCGTCACGAAGACCAAGGGGTTATTCTGCAGGATCGGCATGGCCTTGAAGATATATCCGAAGACCTGAATATCACTATTGAACAAGAGATTTTGGACCATGACCCACAGGAGGACCATGATGACGATGGAAAGGAGATGGACGATTTTCTCTTTTCGGCTGTAGCCGTAACGCTTATAGGGGAAGAAATAAAAGGCAAAGGTGGCGATGACGAAGATGCTGATAGCTAAGAAGCAAAAGCCCATGATGGCCATGATGCCGATGAAGAGGCTCACCGAGGCCGACTCATCGCTGAAGGCCGGAAAGAGGAACATCCCCAGGACGGCACAAGGAAGGGGCAGGCTGAATAAGATGGGGTCAAGGAACTGGGAATACCAGTATCGCCGCAGCCGAGCATGCCAAAAATCAACACCTTTCGCAGCACCGTACTGAGCCGCAATGGTCAAAAGCATCCACAAGGTGAACAAGAATACCATTCCCCAATAGGATTGCCAAAGAGACGATCCGATCAGACCGTTTAAGAGGCCCACGGCGACGATGAGCGCGACGACGCCGCCATAGAAAGTCGCCCCGGCTGAGGCATAGTCATCGTATCGTCCCGCCTTGCGGCGGCGATAGCCGAGCCACAAGGGGACGGCAAAGGACAGGATAAAAAAGACGAGGATCGACGCGGCGGCAATATAAGGCTTTCCCGACGCAAAGGCTCCGAAGGGAATCGGCACGATGCCGCAGGCCGCCCAAAGGACAGCCCTGAGCCAGTCGTACCCCTTCTGTTTCCATTCAATACTCATCGTCCCACCGCCTTTCGGCCTGGCATCAAAGAAGACAGGCCATAGGATAAGATCATGATGAAGCTCATTTCGGCATACATGGCAAGAATAAAGACGAGATCACGACCGAAGGTCGGCCATTCCCAAAAGGGCGCCGCCTTCCAGTAACTGCCCAAATAGACCTTGACGGCCACTTTAAGGGCCAGCATGATGAGCCAGACCAGGACGACGCCCCAGCGGCGAATACGGGCCTTTTCCCTGCCAAAGACGGCATCTTGCGCTCCGACGTAGGCCGTCGGAACGACGAGGGACAGAAATAGATAACTGACGACGGCCACAATGGCACTGGAACCGCTGTGAATCGTATAGGCTCCAATGGGAATGAGGACGATAAAAATACACATGAAAACAGACTGCCGCAAAATATCGCGCCACCAACTCATTTATGCAAGACCTCCTAAAACAATGCAAACGAAATCACTTTAGTATACCATATCCCCAAAAGAAAGAAAAGTTTGCGCAAATAAGGGCTTTGTGTAATAATAATAGTTAGTAAGCACTTTGTTAGCACCTATAGAGAAAGGGCACGATATGACAAAAAATTTTCAATCTCTCGGCCTGACGTCGGACCTTTCCGAGCTTCTCCACAAGCAGGGAATCGACGAACCGACGGCCGTTCAATCACAAGCCATCCCGGCCCTGTTCAAAGGCCGGGATATACTGGCTCAGGCTCAAACCGGTACGGGCAAGACGCTGGCCTTCCTCTTGCCGTCGCTGCAGCAGATTCGGACCGAAGTCCACGCTGAACAGGTCCTCATCTTGGCACCGACGCGCGAATTGGCTCGCCAAATCGCCAACGTAGCCGCGACCTTGGCCCCGTCCCTTGACGTCGACGTCTTAAGCCTCATCGGCGGCAAGACCATCGAAAATCAGCTTCAAAAACTCCATCGCCATCCGCAGGTCATCATCGGTACACCGGGGCGGCTCCTCGACCACTGCCGTCGCAACTCCCTTGACCTCAGCGGGGTCCGCCGGGTCGTCGTCGACGAAGCCGACCAGATGCTGCAGTCAGGATTCCTCGAAGACGTTGATACCCTCATCAGCCTGACACCGAAACGCCGGCAGCTCCTCTTTTTCTCGGCAACCGTCCCCGATAAAATCAAGGGCCTGGCCAAAAAACACATGCAGAACCCCTTGGTCCTGAAGATTCTCGAAGGCGATACCATTGCCCTTGAAAACATCGAACAGCGAATCTACATGATGACCGAAGAGCAGAAGCTGCCGAAATTATGCCAGATGCTGACCGAGATGAATCCCTACCTTGCCATCGTCTTCTGCAACACCAAGGAGCGGACATCCCTCTTAGCAGGCAAACTGATTGCCAAGGGCTTCAACATCGGCGAACTCCACGGCGATATGTCCCAAGGCCGACGCAACCAGGTCCTGCGTGACTTTGCCAAGGCCAAGACCCAGATTCTGGTCGCTACCGACATCGCCGCCCGCGGCATCGATATCGAGGGCATTACCCACGTCTTTAACTTCGACGTCCCTCACGACGTCGACTACTACATCCACCGCATCGGCCGCACGGGCCGGGCCGGCAGCGACGGCCTGTCCATCATGTTCGCCACCGGTTCTGATGTAGATTGGGTTCGCCGGATTGAACACAACATCCAAGCGACGATCACCAAATACACCCTGACGGGACAAGTCAAAGTAAAAGCCAGCAGCACCCCGCCGAAGCGGCAGAAGACTTATCGCGACAAGTTACCGGCCAGTACCTATCAAACGACTCGAAATAAGCGCCACAAACAGCGCCATAAGGGCGGAGACAACCTCCGCCGCCGCTAATGAACGGGAGGTTTATTATGAAACGTTATCTTGCTATTGTCCTCATGTTATTCACCCTTTTGACTGCCGGATGTGCGACGGCCGTGCCGACGGACTCCCAGCAAAAAGAGCAAACCCAAACGCAGCAGCAATCGAAGGATGCAAAATCGAATCAGGATACGAAGAGCCAAGCCGAATCGAAAGAAAAGGCCCTGGCCAAACTGCCGACCATCGGCGATACGCAAAAGGCTTGGGAAGATGAATGGGGTCACCCCTATTCCCAGGGCGACACGATCCGCGTCTTCCATAACGGCCGCTACCAGGTCGTCTTTGAAAACGGCCGGGCCGTTACGGTCACCATCGCCTTAAAAGACGGCGAAGACCTGAATATCAGCGATATCCTGCCGGAAGATGCCCAGAAACAGTCGTCGTCGTCGAAAAATGTCGGCGGTACGACGATGACCGTTCAAAAATGGCACAGCGATACGCTGGAAAAAGCCTTCTCTTCGACGAAGGGTAATTTCACGGTCATGAAACAAGCAGACACGATCATCATCGACTGCACACCGAACCTGAGAAAATAAAACTAAAAAGCTTCTATATAAAGCCGGGGCCTTGTGAACAGCAGATTCACAAGGCCCCGGCTTTTGTATTTTGACTTGCCGTCAAAAATACATTATAGATCCCCTACATATTCTTTTCTTTCGTCTTCATTGCGGATCCGGAAACTGGCTGCCGCAGCCATGGCGGCCAAACAGAGGTTGACCAGCCAAAGGGGCGAATAGCCCCAGCCGATATCCACAAAGAGTCCGCCGAGATAGGCGCTGAAAAAGGCACCGATCTGATGGCCGATCAAGGTAAATCCATATAAGACGGCCATGTTTTTGGCGCCGAACTTTTTACTGATGATGCCCGATGTCGGCGGTACCGTCGCATCTCCCGACAGGCCCAACAGAGCTGTAGCAGCAAAGGCAAAGGCGACGGACTTCGGAAGAAACAGGAAGGCCAGAGAAACGATTACCCGCAGGGCATAGACGCCGGCCAGGACATTTTTCATCTTGAAGGCGGCTCCGAGAAATCCCGTTCCGGTGGCGCCGATCATGGTGGCGATGCCGTATACGGTCAAGGTCAGTGACGCCGTATTGCCGTCGATGCCATAGGACAGATACTGTGAAAATAAATGGCTTTCAATGATGGACATGTTAAAACCGCAGGTCGCAAAGGCCAGGAGAACTAAGCGATAGTCCCGGTCTTTTAAAGCAAATTTCAGCATGGGAACCAGAGATACTTTGGGGTTCCCTTCCCCTTCGCGGCTTCCCTCTTCCCGCTTAGGATCCTTTTTGCCTATGGAATGCATCCATATGGCGATGGGAATCATCAGCAGGAAAGGAACGGTCAAAGCCCGCATGGCAAAGGCAATATCGAAGGTTGAAATGGCCAGATTCAAGGCCGGGGACATCAAGGCGTCACCGATGCCGGCACTGGCCTGAACGATGCCGGAAACGACGGCTGCCCGTTTCTCTCCCAGAATGGGCGTGATGGCCCCCATGATGATGCCAAAGCAGAGTCCCGTCGTGCCAAAAGGCAGGACGAGGCCAAAAAATAAGACCAGCGCCCAAGGCGTGGTACATAATGGGGTGGCAGCCAAGCCGACGACGGTAAAAAGGATGCCTATCAGGATGACGAAGACCGGAGATTTCCGCAAGGCCAGGATACCGAGAAAGGGCTGGGCCAGTCCATAGACCAGAGCGCCTACGCCGATGGCGAAGCTGATGGTCACGTAGTCGATACCGGTGTAGGGAATGAGCCCGGTCATCATGATGCCGTAATTATCGTGTACGCCCTGCATCACGCCGTGAACGATACAGGCGGCAATAACCAGGACGACGCACTGAAGCAGTGAATCAGGTTTCTGTAAGGTCGGTATTATTTTTAACATACGCATAAGACTCCCTCATTGACAGTTTGATTTTTCTCTGTTAGTATATCATCGATATACTCTTAGATAAAATTGATGTTTTTAATTTTAAACTTCATTTATTTTGAACTATAGAGAGGTTCCTATGGACTTAAAATATTTACAGACCTTCAAGACCATCATCGAAGAAGGCGGTTTTACCAAGGCTGCGGAAAAGCTTAACTACACCCAATCGACCATTACCTTCCAAGTCGGGCAGTTAGAACAGGAGTTGTCCGTCAAATTGTTTGAACGAGTCGGACGGCGGATGCAGCTGACCAAGGCCGGCGAGCAGTTATACCCTTATGTAACCGATGTCCTCACGTCCGTCGAAAGGCTCAGTTGTTTTGAAACTGATCTGTCGGAATATAAGGGCATCTTACGGATCGGCGTCGGCGAAACCCTGCTCTGTTATAAACTATCGCCGGTCCTAAAAAGATTTCATGATCTGGCCCCCAACACCCGGCTTTTTTTGCAGTCCATGAATTGCTATGACATCCGCAACGAACTCTTAGACGGTACCTTGGACCTCGGCGTATTTTACGAAAACGTCGGCGGCTTCGGCAACAACCTGACCGTCTCGACCTTTGGAAGTTATCCCATGACCCTCGTCGCCTCGCCTGATATAAAAAGAGAATACCCTGATTTTATAACACCCGGCCAAACCCTTCCCCTGCCCTTTATCATCAATGAACCGACCTGTGTCTTTCGTCAAATCTTCGAGCAGTACCTGCAGCGAAAATCCATCGTCCTCGACCATACCATCGAATTGTGGAGCATTCCGACCATTAAAAACTTGGTAAAGAGCAGCGTCGGCATATCCTACCTGCCGACCTTTGCCGTCGAAGAAGATTTAAAGCGCGGCGAACTGGCAGAAATCAAGACGGAACTGACCGACGCCCGCATTTCAGCCGCCTGTGGTTATAACCGCAAGAAATGGATCAGTCCGGCCATGGAATTATTTACTCGCCTGATAAAAGATACCTTTTCATAAACAAGTTTTCGCCGCTTTGTACCCCTGCGCGTCCTCGCCTTACGGGGCAGCTGCGGTAAACGGGATCGTTTCAGTTTAAAAACGAGGAGCTTTTTTTCGAAAATACATTGACAAGTTTCTCTTTTTTTGTTATTATGTATAAGTCGTCAGGAACGACAAGATATGACTCGGTAGCTCAGCTGGATAGAGTGACTGACTACGAATCAGTAGGTCTAGGGTTCGAATCCCTACCGGGTCACCACAGAGAAAGCTCACACATTTTGTGTGAGCTTTTTTTATACCCTTTTATAAAAAAACAGTCAAAAAAAAATCCCTTCGCATGAGGCGAAGGGATTAGCAAATCTTATAATTTTCCGATGTCTTTCAGGTACTGCCGGCATTTTTCGCGAATTTCCGGATTGGCTTCGACTAAAGGCAGGCGAAGGGGACCGGCGGGAAAACCGAGCATATTGACCATGGTCTTGATGGGAACCGGGCTTACCGTACAGAATACGCCTTTCATGAAGGGCAGGTATTTCTGATGAAGGGCCGCTGCCTTTTTAACGTCTCCGTCTTTATAAGCCTGAATCATGGCGTCCATTTCCTTACCGATGACGTGGCCGGCAACGGTGATAACGCCTTCGCCGCCGACGGCGATGATGGGCAGGGTCAAATTATCTTCGCCGCTGTAAAGGTGGAAGCCTTCCGGAGCATTGGCAGCGACGTAGCCGGCAAAGTCGAGGCTGGCGCTGGCGTCTTTGAGGCCGATGATGTTGTCATAGTCACGGGCCAGTCGGCAGACCGTTTCCGGTTCGATGCTGCCGCCGGTACGGCCCGGTACGTTGTAGATGAAAAACGGCAGGGACGTCGCCTTGGCAATGGCTGCAAAATGGGCGTAACAGCCGTCCTGGTTCGGTTTATTGTAATACGGTACGATACACAGCAAGAGATCGACACCGGTGGCTTCGGCCTTTTTAGCGATGGCAATGGATTCAGCCGTATTATTGGTACCGACATTGCCCATGATAAGGGTCTTGCCCTTCAATTCGTCGGCAACGACTTTAAAAAGCTTGAGCTTTTCTTCTTCCGTCATGACGGCTCCTTCACCGGTCGTAGCACCAAGGAGGATGCCCGAACCTTCGTCGGCATACTTCTTAGCCAGTTCGACAGCGGCTTCATAATTGACGGAACCGTCCTGATTGAAAGGCGTTATCATGGCAATAATGATGTTCGGAAAGGTTAACATAAAGATTCATCTCCCATCGTGATCTCAGTGAATCATATCGTGATCCAGCATGTATTCAGCAATCTGCAGGGCATTGAGGGCTGCACCCTTGCGAATCTGGTCGCCGGAAACCCAGAGGTTGACCGCCTTCGGATTGTATAAATCTTTGCGGATACGGCCGACGTAGCAGTCGTATTGTTCCGACGTAAATAAGGGCATAGGATATTCCATCGCTGCCGGATCGTCCTGAACCTGAGCACCCGGGAAGGCATCGATGGCTTTGCGAACGGCATCGACGGTAAGTTCATCAGCCGTTTCTACGTAAATCGATTCGGCATGGCTGCGGAAAACAGGCACGCGGACCGTCGTCGCCGTAATGGCAATGGAGTCGTCATGAAGCATCTTGTGCGTTTCGTTGACCATCTTCATTTCTTCCTTGGTATAATCGTCTTCGACAAACTTATCGATTTGCGGAATGAGATTAAAGGCAATGGGATAGTGCTTCGGCAGGCTCTTACTGGGCAGGATTTTCGGTTCCATCTCCCGACCGGCTAAGAAAGCCTCCGTTTCTTCACGCAGTTCGTCGAGCCCTTCTTTACCGGCACCGGAAACGGCCTGATAGGTACTGACGATGATCCGTTTGATGGGCGACAGATCATGAATGGGTTTCAAAGCCATGAGCATGATAATCGTCGAACAGTTCGGATTGGCAATGATGCCCTTGTGAAGGGCGATATCGTCCGGATTTACTTCGGGAACGACCAAGGGGACGTCGGGATCCATGCGGAAAGTGCTGGAGTTGTCGATGACGACGCAGCCGCGTTTCGCCGCTTCCGGTCCCAATTCCTTGCTGACCGAGCCGCCGGCAAAGAGTCCGATATCTACCCCATCGAAGGATTCCGGCTTGGCTTCTTCAACAGTATATTCCTTACCATTGACCGTCAATTTCTTACCGGCCGAACGGTGGGATGCCAACAACTTCAATTGGCTGTACGGGAATTTTCGTTCTTCAATCAGGCGGATAAATTCTTGACCTACGGCACCTGTGGCACCTAAAATCGCTACTACCGGTTCTTTCGTCATAACAAACTTCCTTTCCTCATGGTTCTTTATTTATAAATAGTTTTCAAGCCCGAAGACAAGTCCCGGACGGGAGCTTACCTTTTTGACGGCTAAGATGACGCCGGGCATGAAAGATTTACGGTCGATCGAATCGTGACGAATCGTGAGTAATTCGCCGTATCCCCCGAAGAGGACCTGTTGATGGGCTACGTAGCCCGGCAGGCGGACACTGTGAATGGGGATGCCGGCAACGGAAGCCCCGCGGGCCCCGTCCAGGCTTTCATGAGTCTTGTCCGGAGCCGGCTTGGCACCGGCAGCCTTCCGCGCTTCATCGATCTTGTCGGCGGTCATGATAGCCGTACCCGACGGAGCGTCGAGTTTATTGTTGTGGTGGAGTTCGATGATTTCAACGTCCGGCAAATACGGCGCGACTTCCGTCGACAACTTCATCATCAAAACGGCACCGATGGAAAAGTTCGGTGCAATGAAGATACTGGTCTTTTTTTCCAAAGCTAACGCATGGAGCTCATGGCGCTGTTCCGCTGTAAGGCCCGTCGTGCCGACGACCATGTTGATGCCGTGAGCTATGCAGGTTTTAGCATTTTTAAAAATGACGGCAGGCGTCGTAAAATCGACGACGACGTCCGGTTTAATATCGTCAAGGGATTTGGCAAAATCGCCTTCGATGGCAAGGCCTAAATGACCGATACCGGCAACTTCGCCGACGTCTTCCCCGACGTGGTCGATGCTAACACCGCCGGCGACGGTCAGTTCCGGATCTTCAAAAACGGCTTTGACGACCTGGCTTCCCATGCGGCCGTCTGCCCCATTGACTAATACACGAAGCATATTGATTCCCCCTGTAGTTTTATGATTTGATGGCGTATTTTTATTTTAAAATTATCTTTAACTATATACCTATCGCGGACATTCGTCAACCTGTATCTGTCACTTCGAAGGTCACCTTACGATCCCTTCACCTGTTGTACAATCTGTCTGGCCGCTTCAATACTGGCTTTCGTCGTATCGTTGCCGGCAAACATGCGGGCGATTTCAAGGACGTGTTCGCCGTCAGAAAGGCTGCGTACCTGGGTGACGGTCCGACCGTCGGCTTCCTTCTTATAAATGAAGAAATGGTGGTCGGCAATGGCCGCCGTCTGCGGCAAGTGGGTAATACAGAAAATCTGTCCTCGGCCGGCGAGTTTCCGGATATGGTCGGCGACCTGAAGGCCCGTTTGACCGCTGATGCCGACGTCGATTTCATCGAAAATCATGGTCTTATCGGCATCCTGGCCGGACCCGGTCGTCTTCAAGGCCAAGGCAATACGCGAGACTTCACCGCCGGAAGCAATTTTTGCCAAGGGCTGCATGGCTTCCCCCGTATTGGCCGAAAAATAAAGTTCAATGCCGGAAGCGCCGTCCGGTGAAATTTCCTTCATAGGCGCTAAGTGGAAGGCGATGCGGCTATTGGGCATACCGAGCTTGTTTAAGGTCTCGGTCATGACCTTGCTGAACCGGGCATCGGCTTTATGGCGCAAGTCCAGTAAAATCGCTGCCTGATGCCGTACGGCCTCCGCTTCTTTCGCCAGCTGCTCTTCAAGCTTTGCCAAATGGCTTTCCGACTGGTCCAGGCGTTCATAGTCATCCTTAGCTTTAGCCAAAAACTGTAAAATTTCGGCCACGGTGACACCGTACTTACGCTTTAATTTTTCGATAGTCGCCATGCGGGACTGCATGGCATCCAAAGCGTGCTCGTCGAAGTCGAAGGAATCGGCATAGCGAAGAAGGGCGTCATGGATATCTTCGATCTCATAGGACAAGGTTTCAACCTTACCTGACAAGGTGCTGAAGGTATCGTCGTAGGTCGAGGCCTTCTCAAGGCTGCGGTGAATGGCTTCGAGCTGTTCGATAGCCCCGGTCTGACGCTCGCCGCCTTCTAACGCAAAGATGGCATCCCGCAGATTATCCTTCAGGTGTTCCGCATGGGACGCCTTATT
This sequence comes from Megasphaera sp. UBA1696, assembly GCA_002319965.1. GTDB lineage: Bacteria > Bacillota > Negativicutes > Veillonellales > Megasphaeraceae > Megasphaera. The sequence goes on along the minus strand of DCJQ01000017.1, from coordinate 20,063 downwards.
GATTTTCCCTTCGAGCTCGTCGTCTTCGCCTTCTTTTAACGAAGCCCCTTCGATTTCTTTGATTTGAAAGGCCAAGATACTGAGCATCCGGGTCTTTTCACCTTCATCGCGGCGCAGGGCTTTGATGGCCCCTTCCGTTTTATGCCACCTGCCATAGAGCTCGTCATACGTGTCTCTGCCCTTACGGACGTCGTCGTCGAGACTGTCTAAAATGGCGACGTGATAGGCGGGATTAAAGATGAGGCTGTTGTCGAACTGGCCGTGAATATCGAGAAGATAATCACCTAAGCGGCGCAGGACGGCCGTCGGAACCAAGGTGCCGTTGACCAGAATGGTCCCCCTTCCGCTGCGCTGGAACTGCCGGGAGATGATGAGCTGTCCCTCGTCAACTTCGATGTGATTATCTGCCAAAAGGGCTGCCAATTCCGCGGGCATATCGGCAAAAAAGAACGAGCCTTCGACGAGAAAGCCCTCGGTGCCGTGGCGGACGAAGGAGGCCGACGCCCGTTTTCCGGCCAACATACCGATGGCGTCGAGGAGGATCGATTTGCCGGCCCCTGTTTCGCCGGTAAAAATCGTCACGCCGTCCTCTAAGTCCAAATGCAGGTCTTCAATCAGCGCAAAGTTATGAATGTGCAGGGACTGCAGCATAAGAACCTCATTCCTTCATCAACGATACGATCAATTTAATCAATTTAGGAACTGTTTCCGTGTCTTTCACAATGAGCAGGACCGTGTCGTCGCCGGCTAAGGTACCGATGACGTTTTCCCAGCGGGCATGGTCCATAGCAGCGGCAATGTGGTTGGCCGACCCCGGCAAGGTGTGGACGATAATCTGATTGTAGGCCGAATCGACGCGGACGATGGAGTCCTGGAAGAGACGGGCCATGCGGTTCTTGGACATGAGCATGTTCTGTTCCGGCGACAAAGCATAGCGATAATGGCCGTCACTGGTCGGGACCTTGATCAGCATCAGTTCTTTGATATCACGGGACACCGTCGCCTGGGTGACTTCAATGCCTTCTTCTTGCAGCGCCTTGGCTAATTCCTCCTGTGTTTCAATCGGTCTGGACTGGACAATCTCTTTAATCTTTGTGTAGCGAAATCTTTTCATAATGACCTTTCCCTCTCTTCTGTACGACATATAATAAGGGCGGACAGTGGACCTCATTGACGGGTTTCCACGACGAGACGTGAAAGGCCCTTTGGGGTACGTCCTTCAAAAATGACTGCAGCGCTCTTTCTTCCTGAGCGCCGGCCTCAGTACCGGGATAAGCTGCTATTATAATTATCCCATTTATCGCAATTTTATTTAAGCCTATTTTTAGAGCCCTTAGTGTTATTTCATAATCCGTATGGATACGATGGTCTCCGGACGGCAAATAGCCCAAATTGAATACCATGACATCGATACCGTCAGCGACCGTTTCCAAGAGTTCGTCATGAGAACCACACTGGCAGCGGACATCGCGATCGGTCAGCTTTTCTTCCATCAGCCGCTGTTTCGTCCGTTCAATGGCACAGGACTGTATATCAAAGGCATAAAGGACGGCATCGGGCGGCATGAGTTTTGCCAAAAAAACCGTATCATATCCGTTCCCACAGGTCATATCGACAATCACTCCGGCCCGGCGGACATAGGGATCGAGGAGCATGTGCGATACCGTAACGGCATTGCGGAATGGATACATATTAATCATTTCCCATCATCTTGGTAAATAAATTACTGTAAAAATAATTCTGATTAAAGCGAATCAGTTTCAGTACATGGTCGGCTTTTCGGATTTCAAGGGTCATATTGCCCATCAATTCCTGATCCATCACGCCGTCGACGGAGACGCGGACGCTGTTGCGGCTGTGGGCTGACGTGACTGAAATCTGGTCGTCATCGCGCAGGACCAAGGGTACTTTGAGGAGCAGATGCGGACAGATTGGCGTTACCATGATGCAGGGCACGCTCGGCGCTGCAATGGGGCCGCCGCTCGAAAACGTATAACCCGTGCTCCCCGTCGCCGTCGATACAATGAGGCCGTCACCGGGATACTGCTGAATAAAATGACCGTTGATGCTGAGGTCGACACGGATCAATTTGCCGACGTTGCCGTGACCGATGACGATATCATTTAAGGCATCAGGAAGAGACTGGATCATACCGTCTTCATAGCACAGATCGGCATGGAGCATCATCCGTTCTTCGAGGAAATATTTTCCGGCCAGGATGTCGTCCAGGCGCTGTTCAAGGTTCCGCGTTTCTACTTCATAGAGGAACCCCAAGGAACCGAGGTTGATACCGCAGATGGGAACGTCTGCCGAGGCAAATTTATTGGCCATCTTAAGAATCGTCCCATCACCGCCGAGAACCATGGCGATATCGATGGTGTCGTAAATCGTCATCCGCGGCCGGAAATGGTCGGCTGCAATTTCCTGATAGGCCGGCTGACAGCTCTCACTGACGTAAGCCGGCAAGTAGTATTCGAGCCCCCGGGCTTCACAAATCCGGATGAGTTCTTTGACGATCGCTGCGCTTTCGCGTTTAACAAGGTTCGGAAAAATACCGATACGCATGAGAAATCACCTACATTTCATGAGATTTACCGACAATATCTTCGACGACATCATCGGTGATATCGTTGTGACAAGGTTCGTCTTTACGGCTGTACAACAGATATTCGATATTGCCGTCAGCCCCTTTTATCGGGGAAAACGTGAGCCCCAGCGGCGACAGTCCGTTTTCGGCGATGCCGTCGACGACGCGGCGAATGACGTCACGGTGGACGTTGATATCACGGACGATACCGCCCTTGCCGACGTGTTCCCGCCCGGCTTCAAACTGAGGTTTTATAAGGGATACCATGACGCCGCCCGGTGCCAAAAGGGGCACGACGGCCGGCATGATTTTGAGGAGGGAAATAAAGGAGACGTCGATGGAAATGAAGTCCACCGGCTCGCCGATATCGGAGACGGTGACGTTGCGGATATTGGTCCGTTCCATATTGATAACGCGATCATCGGTCCGCAATTTCCAAGCCAACTGACCGTAGCCGACGTCGACGGCAAAGACTTTCACGGCACCGCGCTGAAGGGCGCAGTCCGTAAAACCGCCTGTCGAGGCGCCGATATCCATCATCGTCTTTCCCGTAAGGTCGATGGGAAATAGTTCCATCGCTTTTTCTAATTTCAGGCCGCCGCGGCCGACGTAGGGAATGGGATTGCCTTTGACGGTGATCTCTACGTCGTCGGACAGTTTAGTACCGGCCTTATCGACGCGCTGATTGTCAACGAAAACCAGGCCGGCCATGATGGTAGCCTTGGCTTTTTCCCGACTTTCAGACAAGCCGCGGTTGACGAGGAGTACGTCCAGTCTTTCTTTATGCTGCATACGATCTTACCTCTCCTATCATTAATGGACCCGGGTCAGCAGGTGTTCGACGAGTTCCTTCAGGAACCAGGCCTTGTCCCCTAAGGGTTCAAGGGCCATAACGGCTTTATCAGCCGCATCGCGCGCCATTTGCCGCGCTTCTTCGAGGGAAAAGATGGTGACATACGTCGCCTTATCGTTTTTAAGGTCGCTGCCGACGGGTTTGCCTAACAGGGCTTCATCGCCGACGACATCGAGGATATCATCGGTAATCTGGAAGGTCAGTCCCATATAGGTCGCGTATTCATCGAGGGCCTTTCGGACGGCCGGTTCGGCCTCGGAAACGATGGCCGCCATATCGATGGCGGCTTTAAAGATGACGCCCGTCTTAGAACGATGGAGGAGTTCCATCCCTTCCCGGCCGATTTCCATCTTGCCATCCGACGCCAGGTCAAAGGCCTGACCGCCGACCATGCCGGAAGGACCGGCTGCCTCGGCAATGACGGCAATACAGCGGTTCAGCTTATCCGGATCAATATCCTTCTGACGAGCCAGGAGTTCAAAGGCAAAGGTCAAGAGGCCGTCACCGGCGAGAGTGGCAATGCCCGGCCCGTACATAACGTGATTCGTCGGTTTGCCCCGGCGCAAATCATCGTTATCCATGCAGGGCAAATCGTCGTGAATCAAAGAATAGGTATGGATACATTCCAGGGCACAGGCCATTTCCGTATAAGGCGCCGCATCATGCCCCAAGGCTTCGATCGTCGCCAACATGAGAACCGGACGGATCCGTTTGCCGCCGGCCATGAGGCTGTAATTCATCGATTCATACAAGGTCCCAAACTGGGGCTGCTTCGTCTGAAGAAGCTGTTTAAGGGCTGTTTCGATATGATTCTTTTTATCGTTCAAATAGTCTTTAAACATCATAAGTCCAGCACTCCTTCTGCCACATCAGTCGTTTCGTCGCCTTTATCGACCATAGCCGCTGCTTTCTGGCGGGCATAATCCAGGGCGTCTTCACAGTCCTTGGACAACTTAACGGCCTTTTCATATAAATCGAGGGACTGTTTCAGCGTCAAATCCGGCGCTTCGAGGTCGCGGACGAGCTGTTCCAGTTTCTCGTAATTGCTTTCAAAATTTTTCAGTTTATCCGTCGTTCTTGCCATATCGCTTCACCTCTTTCACGTCTGTCACAATCGTACCGTCGACGAGCTGTATTTCAAGGGGTTTGTCGGCGGCTACGCTGTCGATGCCGGTAATGATGTTTCCGTCCTGTACGAGCTGGCCGTAGCCGCGGCGCACGAGGTTTTCCGGATTCAGGCCGTCAAGGCGGCCTTTTAAGGCCAAGAGCCGGCTCTGTCCTTGTTCGAGCTGCCGCTGCCACTGATGACCGGCACCTTCCATGAGCAAGGCCAATTGAGCCTTTTTCATTTCTAAAAAGCGTTCATAGTGTGGCAGGTTAAGCCGACCGGCTGCGGCATCGACGCGGCGCTTCTCACTATCGATACGCCGAATGAGGATTTCATAGGCCCGTTCTGCCAAGGCGGCTAAGTCGAGCTGGGCTTCATCAAAATCGAAAAAAGCCAGTTCTGCCGCATGAGTCGGTGTCGCCGCCCGTACGTCGGCGGCATAATCGGCCAAGGTCGTATCCGTTTCATGACCGATGGCCGTAATAACCGGAACCGTAGCCCCATAGATGGCCTTTACGACTTCGGGACTATTGAAACACCACAGGTCTTCCATGGATCCGCCGCCGCGGCCGACGATGAGAATGTCTAAGTCTTTTCGCTTGCCCATCTCATCGATGGCGGCGGCAATGGTTTTATCGACGCCTTCGCCTTGGACGGGGATGGGCCGAAGGACGATGTCGGCAAAGGGATTTCTTTCTCCGGCTATGCGGCGGATATCATGGAGAACAGCACCCGTCGCCGAAGTCAGGACACCGATGCGCCAGGGAAAGCGAGGCAGTTCTTTTTTATGGGAACTGTCGAAATAGCCTTTAGCTTCCAGTTCTTTCTTGATTTTTTCGTACTGGGCCTGGAGGGATCCCGTTCCCTGGGAAAAGAGCTGTTCGATGATAAAAGACAGGGCGCCGCCCTTTTCATAGACGTTGACGGCGCCGATGACGACGACGTGATCGCCTTCGCGCAGGGCCCTTACGGCAGCCGTAACCCGACTGCGAAATACGATAGCCCGGAGCGAGCACTCTTCATCGCGGATATTCATATAATAATGGCCGTTAGAGGCCTGCTTCAAACCGATGACGTTGCCTTCCATGGCGATGCTCTGCAGTCGGTAATCCTTGTGTATATCCTCTTTAATACGGCGAACGACGTCCGTAACCGATGCGTATTTCATCATTTCTTCCCTTCCTGTAGGGCTGCCCAAAAAGCAGCTCCCGAAGCATTATCGGCACTGAATCCGTCCTCGGCAAGGTCGAGTCGGATGTGCTTCGTTTGGCAGTATGTACCGAGTTCTTGGCGCAGATAGGTGTTCGACATGACACCGCCGGCCGCGACGAGGTGAGTCATGCCGTCAGAGACGGCATAATCGAGGAGGCGACGAAGACCTCGCCAAACCGTAGCCAGCGTCCAGCGGCAGAGTCGAGGTATATCGGCGTCCCCTTCCTTTAAAAACCGCTGGCCCTGTGATTCGGGACCGGAAAAACTGACTTCACCGTCTTTGAAAAAGACCGAGGCTCCTTTGAGGGTTCCCGAAAATGACTGTGCCATCTTATCGACGTGGACACCAGCCGGAAATGGCAGGTTCATGGCGACGCCCATGCGGTCGATGAACTGGCCGGCACTGATGTCACTCGTACCGCCGATGCGGGTGATGTCAAGGCCCTTATCGTCGGCAACGGCCCGGACGAGCTCCGTCGTGCCGCCGGAAAGATGAATGCCATAAAAAGGCTCTTTCTCGATTTTCCCCAAACTGCGAAGGACAGCCAGCAAATGATTTTCCTGATGACTCAAGCGATATAAGGGTACCTGTAAGACGGCCGAGAGAGCCCGAGCATAGCCGAGGCCTGCCAAAAAAGCCGGCATATACGAGTCGTCCCGGCGCCGTGGCTGGTCGGTCACGGCAATGGCCCGAACTTGGCGTGCCCTTAGTACCGCTGCCGCCCGTTCAAAGAGAACCGGCAGGTTGCGCGTATGCTGATAGACCATGTTCGACTGGGACAGGCCGCGGCCTCCTTTGGGAACGGTCAGGATGATCCGTTCATCGGCGGCGACCTCATAGGTTTCGTCGACCAGGCACAGGGACGTCGTATAGCAGCTGGTATCGATGCCGAGATAGGTATCCATCAGTCTTTCGACCTTACGTAAGCGCCGAGGATGCCGTTGACGAATTTCGCCGACTTATCGCCGCTGAATTCCTTGGCCAGGATAATGGCTTCATTGAGTACGATGGACGGTGCCAACGGTTCTTTCGGGTAGACCAGTTCGCACAGGGCCAGGCGCAAAATATTGCGGTCGATGCGGTTCATCCGTTCAATTTCCCAGCCTTTGACGAAGGGACGGATGATGTCGTCCAATTCAGCGCGATGGGCCGTCGTCGTTTCGACGAGGTACTGGCTGTACGTATGCCGTTCCGATTCGCTGAGTTCCGGACCGTCTTCAGTCAGCATATCCGTCGTGATGAAATCGCTTTCCATGATTTCATGTTCGTGGTACTGAATGTCGTTTTCTTCGTGAAATTCACGGGAATATAAGAGTTCGAGCGCCTCTTGGCGCGCTTTATGTCTGCTCACAAAAAACCTCCTGTTGGTAACTAATCTGCCGGCGGCAGTACCAAATCTTCTATAGTAACGGAAATATCAAGGCCCTTGGGGGCGGCCATATCCTGCACAGCCCCGGCGGCACGCTTTTGGATAGTGAGGGCCAACTCATGCAGGTTAACGCCATAGACAGCACGAATGCCCAAGCGAAGGGCGACGCTGCCGTCTTTTACGGAAACACTGCACTTTGTAACGGCCCCGACACCTTCGATATCCTTGGCCGCTGTTTCAGCAATGTTGCGCAAGGCCTTATCACTGACGGCATAAGCAAAATCCTGATTCTCATCCATCTTGACCGGCCTCCTCAAAAACCACTTGCTGGACGATGATGTGAACGGCCGCAACGGGGCAGGCCGTCGCTTTTTCAACAGCGTCTTTAACCGTCTTTTGGACTTCCAAAGCAACGTCAGGGATGCGGCAGCCATAGCGGATGAGCAGCCGGACCGTCAGCTCAATCGTCTTTCCGTCAATGGAGACATCGACACCGTGATTAGGCCGTGTCCGGCCCAGTTTTTCAGCCGCCGCATCGGCAATATTCGTTCCCAACGCAGCGACTGACGGAACCTTGGCCGCCGTCAGCGAAGCAATGGCGGCAATGACTTGTTGGGAAATGTGAATACTCCCCCATTCATTGACTTCCGTCGTTTCCATGGACATCACCTCTTTCATCCAAAAAAAGGGGCTGTCGCACGCGCGAAGCCCCTTGAATACCCTATGCTAGCGGCTAACACGGTAATCCGTTAACCTTAAGCTCTGCCGATATACTGGCCGGTTCTCGTATCGATTTGGAGAACTTCGCCTTCATTGATAAAGAGCGGTACTTTGACGACATAACCCGTTTCAAGCGTGGCCGGTTTGCTGCCGCCGGTAGCTGTATCACCACGGACGCCGGGGTCGGTTTCGATAACTTTGAGTTCAACGGAAGCCGGCAGATCGATGCCGATGACTTTGCCTTTGAACATCATGACCGATACATTCATTTCTTCTTTGAGGAAGTTGGCTGCATCACCCAATGCGTCTTTGTTCAATTCAATCTGTTCATACGTTTCGTTATCCATGAAACAGTACATGCCTTCATTTTCATAAAGGTACTGCATCTGGCGGCGGTCGACGTGGCCGTCCTGAACCTTTTCGCCGGCATTCCATGTGCGTTCGATAACGGCACCGGTTTCGAGGTTTTTAATCTTAGCGCGTACGAAGGCAGCGCCCTTACCCGGTTTTACATGCTGAAATTCAACAACCTGCCATACCTGGCCGTCGATTTCAATCGTTACGCCTGGTCTGAAATCATTACTTGTAATCATGTCTAAACTCCTCCTATAACAGCTCCATCAATTCTTTGGGTGTTTTGGTTAAAATTTCACAGCCGTCGGCTGTTACGGCAACGGAATCCTCAATGCGGACGCCAAACTTGCCTTCTATGTACAGTCCCGGTTCGACCGTGACTATCATATTCTCTTGTAAGACACCGGTCGAACGGGGTGACAGCACCGGCTGTTCATGAATTTCAAGCCCCGTCCCATGTCCCAGGGAATGCGTAAAATACTGACTGACGTGATAGCGGGCAAAATAATTGCGCACGGCATAATCGATGGCCCGGCATGAACTTCCGGCTTTTACCAGGGATACGCCCATCTTCTGCCCTTCTAAGATGAGATTATAGAAATCCTTTTGGGCCTGTGTCGCCTTGCCGACAACGACGGTTCGGGTAATGTCGGAATGATACCCATCCCAGACGGCACCGAAATCAAAGGTAACGAAATCGCCCTTTTCAATGACCTTGGGGCTGGCTGTACCATGAGGCATGGCCGAGCGCTTGCCGGAAGCGACAATCGTCGTAAAAGATTTTTCTTCAGACCCGAGAAGGAGCATATTGCTTTCAAGTCTGGCTGCCATTTCCTGTTCCGTAACCCCCGGCTTGATGTAAGGCAGGAGGTCCGAAAAGGCCTGGTCAGCAATCTGACTGGCTTTGCGCGTCGCTTCCAGTTCATACGATTCTTTGACGGCCCGAAGATGGGTCAGATCGCAGGGCAGGAAGCCGCAGAGAGCCCCGTCGGCAATGGCTTCATATAAATAATGGGTCAGAAAATTTTCTTCGTAGGCCGCAACACCGATTTCCATCTCCGTCAGGGATTGGCGTATGGAGCGGGCCAAGGCCCCTTGATGATTTTCGATGTCATACCACGAGCCCGACTGCTGTACGGCCTGTTCCGTATACCGGGAATCGGTCCACAGCACGGCCTTATCGAGGCCGATGACCAAAGCCCCCTCGCCGCCGGTAAAACCGCTGAAGTAACGCAGGTTTTCGGGCTGAACGATAATGGCGCCATCCGCATCGTATGCTTCGAGGAAGGCACGCAAATCGGCAATTCGTTGTTCTATCATACTATCACCTTATATTAATTCAATCATATTTTATAATACCATATTTTATCTTGCCTGAAAAGGAAAAAATCAAAAGGATATATTCCTTGTTATAACGATAAGCTATTTCGTTCGTCCTCCGTTAAAGGGCGAAACTCGCCGGGCTTCAGCCCTTCATCGAGAAAGACCGGACCGATAGACCGGCGATGGAGTCCCGTCACCGTAAGCCCTACGGCAGCACACATGCGTTTTACCTGGTGGAATTTCCCCTCTTCGACGACGACGGCAATCGTATGATTGCCGGTCTGCCGCGCTTCTGCCGGCAGGCAGTGGAGACCGTCCGCAAGGACGATGCCGGCGGCGAAGCGTTCCCCTATATCGGCGGGGATAGCGCCTTCGACGACGGCTTCATAACGCTTTGGCTGATGTTTTTTCGGCGACGTAATGCCGTGAGCCCAGGTCCCGTCATTGGTCAAAAACAAAAGGCCCGTCGTATCTTTATCCAACCGGCCGACGGGAAACAAGCGGCTCCCCCGGTACCGGCGCGGCAAGAGGTCGAGGACCGTCTGCGACACGTTGTCCTCCGTAGCCGACACGACGCCGGCGGGCTTATAGAGCATGAGATAAATATATTCTTCATAAGATACGATCTCTCCGCCGACGGCGACGACGTCCGCTTCCGGATCGACCTTGCGGCCGCTGTCGCGGCAGATGTCGCCGTTGACCGTTACCTGCCCGCCCTTACATAAGTCTTTTAATTCCTTCCTCGTCCCCCAGCCTGTATGGCCCAGGAGTTTATCGAGGCGCATCGCCTTTCCCATAGGTACCCCCTTACAAGGAGGGCATCTTGTCCCACTGGGGCAGATAGCCGGCCGTACCTTCTAAATGGCGGGTACTGTTGAGAAGGGTCAAGACGTTGCGGTCGCCGTAATATTCGACGACATTGAAGGCCGTATTGAACTGCTGGAAGCACCAAATACGACGCATATCGAGTCCTAAGAGACCGAAGAGGAGGCAGCGAAGGGCCGCTCCGTGGGAGACGATGAAAATGCTGTCGCCGTCTTTATGCTTCGAAAGGATATCGCGGGTCCCTTTCAAAATGCGGTCCCGGACCTGGCAGAACGATTCACCGCCGCGGGCCGGCAAGGTTCCGTCCGACGCGTAGACCGCTTCCAGTTCTCCCGGCCATTTGGTCGTAATCTCTTCATACGTATGGCCTTCCCATTCGCCAAAGTCGGCTTCCTTCAACGATTCATCAGGGATGACCGACAAACCGTGCGGTGCCGCTACGCATTCCGCCGTGGCCATGGCCCGCTGGAGGGTACTGCTGTATACGGCATCGAGGTGGGTATGGCTGAAAAAGTCACCGAGGTGCTTAGCCTGTTCCAGCCCGTGGGCATTGATGGGTACATCGGTAGAACCTTGGTACCACTGCTGTACATTTCCGTCCGTTTCACCGTGACGCGCTAAATATAATGTAATCATGAATATCCTCCATTATCGAAAATCCATCTAATAACGCTTCTTTGTGTCGCCCCATACTTGTCAAATGGACGGACGCCGGAAAATAAGCGCCGTCCCGAGTGCGAGACATAGATATTATAACAAGAAATGAACGGCCTTGCTACCGATAAGGACGAAAAGGAGCAAAACCATTTCGCTGCCTTCGATGACGGCACCGTACGTATCGCCTGTGACGCCGCCGAGTTTTCGGCTGATGCTAAGGTTCGCCCATAGGGACAAGATCATGGCCGCCCCTAAGAGGGCCAAATAAAAAGGCCCGCAAAGAAAAACGGGCAACAGAGCCAGCACCAAGGCTTTCGCCGTCGTATGGGGCGGCCCGTAGGTGACAAAGGCCTTCCCCAGGCCTTCTTTACGGGCATAGGGAAATTGGAAAATGCTGATCAGCGTTCCGAACCGAGCTGCCGCCGGAATGGCAATGAGACTGAACATGGCTGCTTTAGGTTCAAGCTGGCTCAGAAAAGTCACTTTTAAAAGAACCAAAAAGACGAAGGCCATGACACCGCCGGACCCGACGCGGCTGTCCTTCATGATTTCCAGCATCCGCTCCCGACTGCGGCCGGAAAAGAGACCGTCAGCCGTATCCATATAGCCGTCGGCATGGAGTCCCCCCGTCAAGTAGAACCAAAAGGCCACGACCAAGACGGCGCAGCCCAAAGGATTCAAAATAAAAGACAGCGCACCGTACAGCGCCGCCAATAAAAGGCCGATGATAAGGCCTACGAGGGGAAAGAACAGGACCGAACGGCCAAAGTCTTCGTCCCGCCAAACGTCCTGTGAAGCCAGGTGAATCCGCGATAAAAATTGCAGGGCGATAAGAAAAGCTTTCATGGGTTCACCTCCGGCAGGATCACAGCTTGATGCTTCCATTCCGTCGTAATGCCGCAAACCGACACGTAGACTTCATCGGCCTCGCGGGCCGCTTCCTGATTGATGCGGCCTATGAGGTCCCGATAGAGGCGGCTCACCCGTTCCATAGGCACGATGCCGCAGCCCAGTTCATTGGTAACCAAAACAGCCGTGACACCGGCCCTTCGAAAGGCGTTCAAGATGGTCCTAAGCTCCGCCAGAGCCCCATCCAGGAGGACATCGTCACTCTCTCCGTCATGGTCCCACAGATAATTTGAAAAATAAATCGTCAAGCAGTCGACGAGGACGACGTCGGCACGCTTACAAAGGTCGTCGACGACGTCAGGCAAGTGACGGGGAACCTCCCAAGTCGCCCACGATGCCGGCCGCCGCTTCCGATGAAGGGCGATGCGCCGGGCCATTTCATCGTCAGAAGCAAAAGCCGTCGCCACATAGGCATGACGGCCGGGCAGGACCGCAGCATAGCGCTCTGCAAAGTCGCTCTTGCCGCTCCGGGCCCCGCCCGTTACCAATACAAGTTTCGAATTTCCCATCATTTCTTGATTTCCGAATACAGATGGAACACTTCAGGCAGGACGATTTTTTCCATGCCGATCTTAATCAGGCTGGGAAGGGCCGGCAGGCAGTAGACCTGGCACTGGTGGATGATGCCGGCCGTCGCCCGATAGGCCATAGCCTGAACGCCGCAGACACGCCGATAGGCAAAGTAGGTCATCATCTCACCAAAGGCCGGAATCGTTTTATCGAAGAGGGCTTCCACGGTCTCAACGGTCACGTCCCGTTTGGCAATCCCCGTACCGCCGCTGGTGATGACCAGGTCGACACTGCATACCCATTCATGGAGATGGCGTTCAATTTCGGCCCGGTCGTCCTTCACGATCTGATAGTCGACGACTTGGTGGCCGTGCTGCGCCAACAGCGACTGAATGAGCAATCCGTTCGTATCGTCGGAAAAGGTACGACTGTTGCTGATAGTAAGAATGGCTGCCCGCAACGGGTGTTCTTCTGTTTTTTTGTGATTCAAAGTAAAACCCTCCTAACTCAGGACTCGTACGATGCTGCGATGGAAAAGGGGTCTTGTCCTTCTAAAAGTCCCTGGAGAAAATAAGGAATAAATATTTCGCTGACGACTTGCTTGTCGTAGTGTCGTTCTTCTTTGCCGTCGGATACGGTAATTTCCGTCCCGATTGCCAGGCGGACGGCACACTTCGGACTGCCCGCCGGCAAGATATCCCCATGAGCCCAAAGGACGGTCGCCATAGCCCGCCAAGGATAGGGATTGTCTTCATCCTCGTCGCATTCGGCAACTTCAGCGGCTACGATGAGACCGTTGTCCCGAGCCAGTTCCGCCGTATGGAAGACGAATTGCGTATATTCATCTTCCGACGTCGCCGCCGCTTCCGAAATATACAGCAAAGGAAAATCTTCCCATAAGACGTGTTCCGAAATAAACTCTTCCGTCGGCGCGATATCGGCTTCTTCTTCAACAAAAGACGTATGCAGGTTGTAAGCCGCACAAATCTCTTCCGCATTATCGCCGGCGTTGAGCGGATAGACGTGAAACCCTATTTTTTGAAATCCTTCGGTCACGTGAATATCCAGCCCGTGTTTCGATTCATCTTCCTGCCAAAAGACAAAGGGCAGTCCAATGTATATCACATCCACTATTATCACCTCTATACTTATAGTATTCGACCTGATCTGTCTAAACTCCTACTTCTACAATATATATTCTTGTATTGTCTGTCAATTCCTATATAATATATTTATAGCTAATACGGCCTTTCTAAAAAGGCCAGAAAGGAAGTATGCCTTATGTTCAAAAAAACGGCCAGTCTTGCCGTCTCCTTCTTCTTTTTGTTGACCCTTTTCGCGTCGGCGAATAATTTTCTCGACAACAATCCCCGCTTCGTCCAAGTCGGCCACGACGATACGACGGAATCGTACATCGACATGAATACGATCCAGTCCGTTCGCTATGATCCGCCGTATTACATCATCCGGGCCACCGTCGTGACGTACGATTATGCCAACAATACCTTACAAGGATATGATAACAATTTTTTCTACAATTTTAAATCCCAATCGGTAAAAACGCAGACCCTCGGCGACGTCGGCTACGATCCTGCCGGCAATATCCTGTCCACCCTGGCCCTGGCCAACCCGGAAGTCAAGACGACAGACCGCCTCTCAGCCAACGGCAATGCCGCTAACCGGGCCTTCCGAGCCTGTTACAACATGAATTTTTTCCAAGAATAATACACTGAAAAGGATTGATAGTTATGGATCCCATCATTCACATCGTAACCACCGTCGCAACCATCATCTTCATCGGCGCCGTCCTCTACTCCCTGACGTCGGCCCTTAGAAAAAAACGGCGCAAGGCAAAATATGAAAAAGACCTGGTGACCAAGGTCCACGTAAAAGTCGACAATCTTCACCAATATGACATCAAACCGGAAAAGGGCTACTACAAGTATCCCCTTGTCGAAAAAGGAAAACTCCGCCGCTTCCCTCAGCACTTCACGAGTGTCGCCATCGAGCTTGCCAACGAGCAGCCTTACTCCATCTGTCTCCTGGCCCTGGCCGAATTTGATAAGGGTGAGATAAAGGACACGCGGTACTTCTACATCCGCCCGCCTGAAAACAACTTGTCTGCCACGGGAGGCCGACATCGCTGGGAAGATTTGTCCAAAGCCGATGAATTCGGCGAATACTGGCAGGCCGGTCTTGAAAAACTCATCGAAGGCAAGACCCTCATCGCCCACAACGCCCCCTTCGTCCTGGGCTGTCTGACACATGCCCTTCACATTTACGGCATCAAGGCCCCGTCCTTCCGCTATGCCGACACGATGGAAGCCGCCAAAAAATACTACCATTTCTCTTCCAATAAGATTGAAAACATCTGCGATGAAATGGACATCAAGACCGAGGATGGCAATCTTCTCAGCCAGGCCATCGGTATCGGGAAATTCTTCCTGGAAGCCAAGAAAGACTATCCGCTCTACCTGCCGTCTCTGACCTACGTCGAAAAAGAACCGACCGATGACGATCGAAAAGCTGCCTACATCGCCGCCGTCGAACGAGAAGAAGGTACGCCGGAAGAAATGGCGGCCCCGGAAAAGCCGGACTTGGCGCTCGTTAAAGACCTGGTCGACACGGGCTTCCTCGCCGTCGGAAAACAGTCCGGCACCTACTATGCTTCCGACAAGGGACTCTCCCTGTTGGAACAGGCCGACTGACGTCGAAACATATCCCTCATTTTACGCATCAAAAAAGCGCTGTCTTTGAAAGACAACGCTTTTTTATCATACTCAAATAGTTCTTATTTGGAGTACAATTCGACGATCAGTGTTTCGTTGATTTCTACAGGGATTTCGTCGCGTTCAGGCATACGGGTAAGGGTGCCTTCGAAGCCATCGAAATTCTTTTCAACGTAGGGAACGTCGAATGCTTTTAATTCCTGGAAGGATTTCTTGTACATTTCGTTAGAACGGGAATCTTCTTTCAGCGTGATAACCGTACCAACTTTTACGTGTGCCGACGGAATATCGCAGCGTTTGCCATTGACCAAAATGTGGCCGTGGTTGACCATCTGGCGTGCCTGGCGGATAGAGTTAGCAAAACCGATGCGGTATACTAAGTTATCCAAACGGCATTCCAACAATTTCAGCATGTTCTGGCCCGTTACGCCTTCCATCTTCTTGGCTTTATCATAATAACGGACAAACTGACGTTCGAGCAAATTGTAGTATGCGCGAAGTTTCTGTTTTTCCAATAACTGCGTGCCATATTCAGACATTTTTTTCTGACGCTGATCTTTACGTACGCGTTTTAATGCCTTAGGGTGTCCGTACACATTAACTCCGAACCGGCGACATTCCTTAAAACGCGGGTCTCTCCTCGTTGCCATTTTCTACATCACCTCATATTAGTAATTCAAAAAAATAAATTTTGCTCACGCGATGTATTAATGTTACCACAGAGACATGCGGCCTGTCAAGTGGCTTGCAACCGTCTTTTCCGACCGATTTCAATGCCCCAAAAGCCACGGTAGGAAGTATAGCATAACCTGTCAAAAAAAGAAAGGCGCGGCGAAAGGACCGCCATAAAATCTTGACTTATCTCCTACAAAATGCTATACTAACAAAAAAATAAAAGATATTCATTATTAATTAATAAATCTCAGGAGGTGCCTTATGAATAACTTCACGACAGCCGTTACCAATCGGCGCACAAACTATGCTCTTAGCAAAGACGTTTCTATCTCTCAAGAAACGATCATAAAAACGATTGAAGACATGGTTCACGAAGTTCCTTCGGCTTTCAACATGCAGTCCGGCAAAGTCGTCGTCGCCTTCGGTGAAACTCACGATAAGATTTGGCAGATTGCCATGGATACCCTTCGCGGCATCGTACCGGCAGCCAATTTTGCCGCAACGGAAGAAAAGATTAATTCTTTTGCCGCCGCCTACGGCACGGTCCTCTATTTTGACGATATCTCCATCGTTGAAAAATTAGCCGACCAATTTCCGCTGTATGCACAGAACTTCCCCGTTTGGGGGCAGCAGGCCAACGGCATGATGCAGTTCGCCATTTGGACAGCCCTTACCGACCTTGGCTTAGGCGTCAACCTCCAGCATTACAATCCCCTCATCGACGATGAAGTCAAAAAATTGACCGGTGTGCCGGAAGAATGGAAACTCATCGCTCAGATGCCCTTTGGCCATCCCTTACAGAAACCGGATCCGATCGAAAAAGCTCCCATCGAAGAACGGGTCAAGATTTTCAAATAAGACGCATATCACTCACTCTCCCATCATAACATAGAGAAGGCTCCCTGCCAGGCAGGGAGCCTTTTTTGTTATCGTCGTTTACTATCCTAAGAGATCTTGTTCTTCCGTATGGCGCTTAAACCAAGCCTGGGCATAGGTGCAGCTGGTCGCCGTCTTTTTATTGCGCTTACGGATTTCATCGGCAGCGGCTTTGACCAATTTCCCGGCAGCCCCTTGGCCGCGCAGGCTGTCATCGACGAAGGTATGGACGATGTCGTAGTTGCCGTCGTCACGCTGGATGAAATCGACTTCCCCGACGACCTTCCCTTGTTCATTTTCAATCCAAATCTTATTGTCACTGTACTGTAATTCCATGTGAAAACACTCCTTTCGCAAGGGATGATGAAAAAGTTCCCCTACCAGTTCATGGTAACTTCGATAATCTGCCCGTTGCGGACCGAACGGCTGCGCCGAAAGGCAGCCATATACTCCTTAACGGGGAGGTTCGGATTTTCATAGACTAAGAGAAAATTCCGGATAAACTGGGCATGGGTAAAGATTAAGATAAATTCTTCCGGGCGCCGCTTCAAGAGGGCCAAGGTCCGCTCAATGCGCTCGATGAGCTGCCGATAGCTTTCGGCCCCTTCGCCATCGACGTAATCGGGATTGAGATTACGCCAATAGTCGATGACTCTGGGCCGCCGCTGGGCCGATGTCGTCCCGACACAAGTGGCCGGCGCCAAGTAGACAAATTCATGGACGACATCCCAAATCCCCGTCGCCGTATCGGGAAAGCGGCCTATGGTATACATAGCCGTCTGCTGTGCCCGAAGATACGGCGAGGTCACGATGAGATCCGGCCGTTTCGGTATTTGCAGGGCCAGGGCTTGGGCCTGTTTCAGCCCCAGTTCGGACAGGGGAATACTTTTGTGATCGTCCGTCGCTTCACCGGCATTGGCAATGCTTTCACCATGGCGGATGAGCCATATCCTCTTCATAGTAACCACCTGCTTTCTGTCTTATTGTATCACAAACGATGCGTTCTTTGGAAGGAAACGAATTTCCAGACAAAACGAAGGCTGCCGGAGCAGCCTTCGCCTTGGGGTATGTATATGGTTTTGAGCGTGTATCTATAGATTGAGCAGATCTATAGTCTTGCAAACGTTATTTGTCGGCCAATTCTTTGTATACTTCGTATTTCTTAGCAGCAAATTCTTCGGCCTTAGCAAAGAGTTCTTCAGCAATATCCGGGAAGGTACGCGTAAGGGCTGCGTATCTCGTTTCGCCGAGGAGGTAATCGCGGAAGGACTGGGTCGGTTCCTTGGAATCGAGGATGAACGGATTCTTTCCTTCTTCCTTAAGGAGCGGGTTGTAGCGATAGAGGTGCCAGTAACCGGCTTCTACGGCGCGTTTCATTTCGTTCTGAGCATTGCCCATGCCGCCCTTGATGCCGTGGTTGATGCACGGTGCGTAAGCGATGACGATGGACGGACCGTTGTAAGCTTCAGCTTCTTTAACGGCTTTGATGAGCTGGTTGGCATCAGCTCCGAGAGCAACCTGAGCGATATAGATATGGCCATAGGTCATGAGCAGACGGCCCAAATCTTTCTTGTTGAACTTACGGCCCGAAGCTGCGAACTGAGCGACAGCACCGATCGGTGTAGCCTTGGACGACTGACCGCCCGTATTGGAGTAAACTTCCGTATCGACGAGCATGATGTTGACATTGGCATTGGTAGCCATGACGTGGTCCAAACCACCGTAACCGATGTCATAAGCCCAGCCGTCGCCGCCGTACATCCAAATCGTCTTCTTGATGACGTGTTCTTTATGAGCCAAGATGTCTTTCTGAAGATCGGCGGCTTTGCCGGTCAGCTTAGCGGCCATCAATTCTTTGAGGTACGTCCGGCTGATGCCTTCCGTAACTTCGCCTTCGTTAGCGACGCCGATGGAATCGAGCCAAGCCTGGATGGCATCGTGGAGGGCGCCTTCCGTCAGCGGCAGGAGTTCTTCCGATTTCAGGGCGATGGCTTCGCGCTGCTGATCCATGGAGAGGGACATACCGAGAGCAAATTCGGCGTTATCTTCAAAGACCGAGTTCGACCAAGCCGGGCCGAAGCCTTCGTGGTTCGTCGTATAAGGAATGCTCGGCATTGCAGAGCCCCAAGCCTGGGTACAGCCGGTCGCATTGGCAACGATCATGCGCGAACCGAAGAGCTGGGTCAAAAGCTTCATGTAAGACGTTTCGGTACAGCCGGCGCAGGCACCATTGAACTCGAGGAGCGGCTGGTTGAACTGGCTGCCTTTAACAGAGAATTTATCGAGGCCCGTGTCCTTTACAGACAGGGTAAGCGCATAGTCAAAGTTTTCACTTTCATGACGCTGGGTATCGAGGGGTTTCATGGTCAGAGCCTTGGCCGGGCAAGCGTTTGCACAGGCGCTGCAGCTGTAGCAGTCGAGAGGCGAAACCTGAATGCGGAATTCATAATCTTCGAGACCTTTGCCGATGGCTTTCTTCGTCTTGAAGCTTTCCGGGCTGTTGGCTTTTTCTTCTGCCGTCAAGAGGTACGGACGGATAACGGCATGCGGGCAGACCAGGGCGCAGCGATTACACTGAACGCACTTGTCGACATCCCATTCAGGAACCTTGGAAGCGACACCGCGTTTTTCATACTGCGTCGTGCCCAGCGGATAGGAACCGTCAGCATAAGGAACGAATTCGCTGACCGGAATCGAATCGCCGATCTGTAAGTTAGACGGTTCGACGACGTTCTTAATGAAGTCAGGAATGTTGCGCGTATCTTCGACGACCGGATCGGACGGGAGGTCTTTCCATTCTGCCGGAACTTCGACTTCGACGAGGTCAGAGATGCCGCGGTCGACAGCTGCCTGGTTCATGGAGATGACCTGTTCGCCTTTCGCGAGGTAGGTCTTAGCGATAGCGTCTTTCATATGTTTTACAGCATCATCGATGGGCATGATGTTCGCCAATTTGAAGAAGGCTGCCTGGAGTACCGTATTGGTACGGTTGCTGCCAAGGCCGATTTCTTCGGCGATCTTGGTGGCGTTGATGATGTAGAATTTAACGTGGTTTGCAGCCAGCTGGCGTTTAACCTTGTTGCTCAAGTGGTTGGCAACGTCCGATCTATCCCAGTTGCAGTTGAGCAGGAAGATGCCGCCTTCTTTGATTTCGCTGACGATGTCATAGGTGTCCATGTAGGCCTGTTTATGACATGCCAGGAAGTCAGCCGCTTTTACATAATACGTAGCCCGGATCGGGTTGGTGCCGAAGCGCAGGTGCGACTTGGTAACGCCGCCGGATTTCTTGGTGTCGTATTCAAAGTAAGCCTGGACGTACATATCAGTATTATCGCCGATGATCTTGATGGAGTTC
>DCJQ01000014.1 GCA_002319965.1 Megasphaera sp. UBA1696 | reverse complement strand
CATGCCTATTCGGCGCCAAAAAGACTGCCGCATGAGGATAAAGCTCATACGGCAGTCTCTAAACGGCCTTGAACTAAGC
This sequence comes from Megasphaera sp. UBA1696, assembly GCA_002319965.1. Lineage (GTDB taxonomy): Bacteria > Bacillota > Negativicutes > Veillonellales > Megasphaeraceae > Megasphaera. The sequence goes on along the minus strand of DCJQ01000014.1, from coordinate 31,825 downwards.
CATGATAAACTTATTTATTCGTATCTTTGTCGTCCTTTTCATCGTCCTGATGGGTCAGGCCTCCCTTAGGAACGGGATTTCCCCAAGGACTGATCTGGACTTCCGTCTGTTCCTGCTGAGGAGCTTCGTCGGCAGGCGTTTCACCTTCCGATTCCGGAGCCGGTTCTTCTGCAGTCGGTTCGGCATCTGCAGCTTTTGTTTCGACAGTTTCTGCCGCCTGGACAGCCGTATCCGCAGCGTCCGTATCGATGGCTTCCGTCCCTTTTTCTTCAGGGGCTTCGAGTGTCCCGTATTTGACCAAATTATCGACTTGCTGACGGTTAATCGTTTCGACTTCAATAAGGGCGTCGGCCATCTTATTCAGCGTATCGAGACGTTCGTGCAGCATATGGAGGACATCGGCATAGGCTTCCGATACGATATCGTGCATTTCCTTGTCGATCAGTTCAGCCACACTGTCGCCGTAATTGCGTTCGTGGCCGAGACTCTTGCCGAGGAAGACCTGATCCTGCTGTTCGCCAAAGACCATGGGCCCCAATTTAGGACTCATGCCCAGGCGGGTGATCATCTGGCGGGCAATGCGGGTAACGCTCTGGAGGTCGCCCGATGCACCGCTGCTGATTTCGTTGAAGACGATTTCTTCAGCAGCCCGGCCGCCGAGGGCGACGCGGATCTGTGCCAGGTAGTAGGATTTCGTTTCATACGACCGGTCTTCTTCCGGCAGCATCATCGTATAACCACCGGCACGGCCGCGAGGAATGATCGTGACCTTGTGTACCGGGTCAGCGTCCGGCAAGAGGTAGGCAATGAGGGCGTGGCCCGATTCATGGACAGCGGTCAGGCGTTTTTCCTTATCACTGATGACGTGGCTGCGCCGTTCCGGCCCGAAGCTTACCTTTTCACTGGCTTCTTCCAGTTCCGGCATGTTGATGATTTTCTTATTGGCTCTGGCAGCAAGGAGCGCCGCTTCATTGAGCAGGTTCCCCAGGTCGGCACCGGTAAAGCCCGGTGTCTTCTTGGCGATGATGTCGAGGTCGACGTCCTTGCCTAAGGGCTTACCCTTAGCATGGACTTCGAGGATAGCCCGACGGCCGCGTAAATCGGGGCGGTCGACGGTAATCTGACGGTCAAAACGGCCGGGACGAAGAAGGGCCGGGTCAAGGATATCCGGACGGTTCGTCGCAGCAATGGTGATGATGCCTTCGTTAGAACCGAAGCCATCCATTTCGACCAACAGCTGATTCAAGGTCTGTTCGCGTTCATCATGACCGCCTCCGAGGCCGGCACCGCGCTGGCGGCCGACGGCATCGATTTCATCGATGAAGACGATACAAGGGGCATTTTTCTTGGCCTGTGTAAATAAATCACGGACACGGGATGCACCGACACCGACGAACATTTCGACGAAGTCAGACCCGCTGATGCTGAAGAAAGGCACACCGGCTTCACCGGCTACGGCACGGGCCAAGAGGGTTTTCCCGGTGCCCGGAGGGCCAAAGAGAAGGACCCCTTTCGGAATCTTGGCGCCAATGGCATTATACTTGCTGGGGTTGCGCAGGAATTCGACGATTTCAGCCAATTCTTCCTTGGCTTCATCTTCGCCGGCAACATCTTTAAACGTGACTTTGATTTTTCCTTCACCATGCATCTTGGCATGGCTTTTGCCGAAGTTCATGACCCGGCCGCCGCCTCCCTGGGTCTGCTGCATAATGAAGAACCACACGGCGATGAGTACCAAAATCGGCAGGACTGCCGTCAGCATATTCATCCACCACGACGGTTGTTCAGGCGGCTTGGCAATAACATTGACATCAGCATCTCGCAGAGCCGGTAAGAGCGCTGCATCCGTCGGGGCATACGACGTAAAAGACGTTCCGTCTTTCAGTTGACCGACGATGGCGTGATCGGCGGTAATCTGGACGGCATCGACTTTTTTCTGCTGGACCTGACTCATGAAATTCGTGTAAGAAATTTCCGATTTATCAGTCTTGTTGCTCGTAAGGGCATCTATAATCGATACGGCGACGATGATGATGAGTAAGTATAAACTTACATTCCGCACAAATTTACTCAAAATACTGCTCCTTTCACCTAGTTTATGACAATTTTTTCTTTATTCTAACCAACACAATTTTATATTACCACACTTCTTTAAAAGCAACAACTTATTTTATACAAAACAGGTAGACTTCCTTACTTGGAGTATACTTCTTCCTTCAAGACGCCGATATAAGGCAGGTTGCGGTAGCAGCTGTTATAGTCGAGGCCGTAGCCTACGACGAAGGCATCGGGAATTTCAAAACCGTTGTAGTCGACAGGGACTTCAACCTGGCGCCGAGCCGGTTTGCTCAAAAGGGTCGCCAATTTGACCGAGCGGGCGCCCCGTTCTTTCAGCATCGGAACGAGATGGCTTAAGGTAATGCCCGTATCGATGATGTCTTCGACGATGAGGACATCCTTCCCTTCGACATCGTTATCGAGGTCTTTGCGAATTTCGATGTCCCCCGACGATTCCGTCGAAGCGCCGTAACTGGAACAGCTCATAAAGTCGAAATAGACCGGACCGTCGATGGCGCGGGCCAAATCGGTAAAGAAAGTGACGGCTCCTTTCAAGATGCCGCAAAGGAGGATTGTCTTTCCGGCATAATCTTTCGTAATCTCGGCGCCTAATTCGCGAACGCGGGCAGCAATCTGTTCTTCTGTAAGTAAAATTTCTTTGATATCCTGATGCATCTTGATTCCTCCGAAAAAAAATTAAATTACCGTCGCCCCTTTTGGCGAGGAACGGCCGGACCCATGCAGACAGCGGTCCGCGTCGTATAAGCACAAGCTTTGCCGCACTGAAACTGTTTACCCGTTTCTTTGGCAGATAAAGCTCGTATGATTTCAACATAATGAAAGGGAAGGTCCTTAAAAGACCCGGTTGCCTCCTGCCAGAGCCGTCGTATCAATCGCCGCTGCAGGGCGAGAGGCTGAGACAGTAATTTTCGTCTGTCCAGGGCCGGCACGCCGTGATCCGGACAGGCAATCTCCCGATAGACTTGCTCGGTACAATCCTTTAAAAAAGCTTCATCCGCCCGGACGGTATCAGACAGGCGGTTGAGGTCGGCCGTAATGGCCGGGTTATATCGTGTTAAAGCAGGCAGTAACTCTAAGCGAATGCGGTTGCGGTGGTAGCGTGTACTGTCATTGGTTTCATCGTGACAAGAGGGAATCCCTTGTTCGGCCGCATATGAAGCAAGCTCGGCTTTCGTAAAGCCCAGCAACGGGCGTATGATGTCCCCCCTTCTCGGCTCCATGCCGCACAGACCTTGAAGGCCGCTGCCGCGAAGGAGGTGGAGCAATACCGTTTCGGCTTGGTCGTCACCGTGATGGGCGACGGCAATCGTCGAAGCGCCGCAGGCCCGCTTCACAGCGCGTAAAATTCGGTAGCGTTCCCGCCGTCCGACAGCCTCTTCTGACATTTTTTCACGACGGGCGAGAGCCGGCACATCGACGTACTGCCAAGCAAAACCGCAATGGCGTTTCAAGGCTTCGCAGCGAACGAAGTCGACTTCGGCATCGGCAGCAGCCCGAATGCCGTGGTGGACGTAGCAGGCCGTCAGGCGCAGGCGATATAACGGGGCCAGGCGGCTCAATACATCGAGGAGGACCATCGAATCCGGTCCGCCCGAACAGGCAACGAGAACGGCACTTCCCGGCTGCCACAAGCCGTGCTGCCGGTTGTAGTCCGCGACATCTTCGACGAGGCTCATAACCGGCCTTCCTTCGAATTCCAGGCCGCATCATGGAAAGAATGGCGAAAGAAGATGCCTTCCATGATGTCCCGTTCACTGGCCATGACGGCCGGAATTTCATAGCGCTTCAAGAACGACTTGGCAATGATTAAACCGGCTAAGATGATTTCGCTGCGCTTAGGCTGAAGGCCCGGTACATGGCGCCGTTCTTCCGGCGTCATGACACGCAATTTCTCAATATGCTGACACAAGGATTCATAAGACACGACGTGACCTTCGACCTTTTTGGCGTCGTAGATGTCGAGTTTTAAATCCATGGCGGCCAGCGTCGTCAGTGTACCGCCGACACCGATGAGGACTTCCGGCGTCTCACTCATCGGAATGGGAAGCCACATCTTGTGACAGCGGTTTTCCAAGTGAAGGACGTCGTCTTCCCGGAGAACAGCCTTCTTCGTAAACCGTACGGCGCCCATGGCATAACTGTGGGACCAGCATAAAATCCCTCGTTTGCCGACGGCGACTTCACTGCTGCCGCCGCCGATATCGAGGATGGCCGCCGTCTTCTCGGGATCGATAAACTTCGTCGCTCCCGTAAAACAGAGGGACGCCTCTTCAAGGCCTGAAATGGCCCGGCAGTGCCAGCCGAAACGGGCCCGTACTTCTGCCAAGAAGGCCTGGCCGTCAACGGCTTCACGAACGGCACTGGTAGCGACGGCACAGACGGGTACGCCGGAAAGCTTTTTCTTCCAGCCTTCCATGGCAGCAAAAGACGCTTCCATTCCGTCAGCCGACAAATGGCGTGTTTCGTCGATGCCCTTTCCGAGCTGGGTTGTTGCCAACTCTTTCGGCGAAAAAGTCCACGTCCCGGGAACTTCCTGCCAACCCGTCATGAGGCGCAGGGAATTGGAGCCAATGTCGATGACGGCATATTTCTGATACTCCATAACGTCTCCTTTCAAATCAAAAAGAGGCCGTCGCACGATACGTGCGGCGCCTCTTTCTGCACTCCGCTATTCAATACTTATCAATCAGCATGGCGAGCGCCGCGGCCGCCGCGTTTTGATTCTGTATTGCGCTTCAAATCCATCAGGCGTTCATCGCTTTCCTTCAGGAATTTGCTGAGCCGGTCTTCAAACGACAGCGAACCTGACGAGCGGCGTGAATCAAAACCGTTATGCTGGCGGAATTCGTGTTTCTGCCGCATATCGCGTTTCGGGCGGAATTCCTTCTTTTCAGGAGCCGCCTGGGTCTGCTTAATAGACAAGGCAATCTTTCCCTTATCGTCGACAGACAACACTTTGACGCTGACCTTATCGCGAACTTTCAAAAAATCATTTACATCTTTGACATACTCATTAGCGACTTCAGAAATATGTACAAGACCTACTTTCTTATCCGGAAGTTCTACGAATGCGCCAAATTTTGTAATCCCCGTAACGGTACCTTCTATCACACTGCCTACTTCAATTGTCATGCTGTTTTAATTTCCTCCTTGTGATATTCAGCATAGCTGTTGAACTTCTCTCACTTATAGAAGTGAAAGATTCTTAAGAAGTTTGATACACGGACTAACGCCTGATAGATTTATCCCGAGGGAACTCACTATCAGGATACCCTTATTCTTAACGGGCTGTCCAAAAGCCCGCTACACGGTCGTTAAAAAAACTTCCGCTTACTTTCGTTTTATACTTCTTTTGTACCCGTCATGATCCACGTTGTGTCACGCTGCGGCCAAGGCAAGTATTGCCCAAGATAGCTCTAAGGCTATTGTTTTGTTATCGTTTTTGGTTACGCAGAAGACTAACTGCGACCATTCATCCACCATCTTAGAGATGGTGGTCTTCTGATAGATACTTTGATAAACGTATATGGTCATTATACTCATAATCGCCCAAAAATTCAATTCCCAAAATGGAAGAATCGACAAACTTTTACGGCTTATAAGGGATTTCGTCAGGTTTGGCCAATCCAAATTGTTCCCGTGCTTCTCGTGAGACTTCCTCGGGATCGTTGAGCTTATCGTACTGCGCTTTAAGCCGCGTATTTTCATCCCGCAAGAGCTGTTCCTGCTGCAGCGTTTGATTCATATCCTCCCTGATTTCCCAGACTCGGTAGAGCCGGACCCCAATGAGATAAAAACCGACAATAATGATGCCTATGAGAAACAGATTGTACCAGCTCAGCTGCCGAAACCGACTGAACAGACCGGGACGGCGCTTTTGACGAATCCGGCGGCGCTTCTTCCGACGCACAGGCGGCCGATACTCTTTGGACTCCACCCAATCACCCTTTCTAAAAAATGATAGTCTAAGAAAAAATCTTATCCTATAGTATACATGGGTTTGGGAACAAGATAAAGTTTTTTTGTAAAATTCCTTTTAAAATACCGGCAGGTTATATATAATAAAAACACGTATCTTGTATCTTTATCCGAGGGGGAACTATTATGACATACGAAAAAATCACACCGGAAATCATAGAAAAATTGAAATCTGTCGTCGGCCCGAAAAACGTCGTCACCGATACGGACGCCATGCAGCCCTATTCCCATGACGAAGTAACCGACCCGGCCTACCACCGGATGCCGGAAGCCGTCGTCTTTGCCGAAAATGCAGAACAAGTCAGTGCCGTCTTGAAACTGGCCAACGCCTTTCGCTTCCCCGTCGTCCCGCGCGGTGCCGGTACCGGCCTTGCCTGTGGCGCCGTTCCGGAATACGGCGGTATCGTCTTGTCCTTAGAAAAGATGAATAAAATCCTTGAAATCAATACCGAAGGCCTCTATGCCGTCGTCGAACCGGGCGTACGCACATCGGATCTTCAAGATGCTGCCGAGCAGCAGGATCTCTTTTATGCCGGCGATCCCTGCAGCGGGGACTCGTGCTTCATCGGCGGCAATATCGCTACCAATGCCGGCGGCAACCGAGCCGTCAAATACGGGACAACCCGCCACCAGGTATACAGCGTCGAAGTCGTAAACCCGAAAGGCCGCATCGTAACCCTCGGTGCCCGCCTGCAAAAACAGTCGACGGGCTACTCCTTAGATCAACTCATCATCGGCTCAGAAGGCACGTTAGGCATCATTACCAAAGCGACGTTAAAACTGGTCCCTAAGCCGAAATACGCCCTCGATTTACTGGCTATCTTTGACGACCGCCGCAAGGCCATGGGCGTCGTCACCAAACTCATCAAAGCCGGCATTACGCCGACCTGTGTCGAATTCATGGACAATATCACCATCAAATCCGTCGAAAAATATCTCAACGAAACGCTTCAAGGCAGTGACAACGGCAACTACATCATCGTCGAAGTCGAAGGGACCAACGAAGACGACCTTGACGACAAAGCCGTCATCCTCGACGAAATCTGCACCGAAAACGGAGCTTCTTCCGTTCTCGTCGCCGATCACAACAAGATTTGGCAAGCCCGCAAGGCCTTTGCCGAAGCCGTCCGCGCCGAAAGCCTCATCGTCTGCAAAGAAGACGTCGTCGTCCCCGTCGACCAGGAAGCCTTGCTCCTCGATGAAATCCTGCGCCTGGCCAAAAAGTACAACCTCATTACCCGCATCGCCAGCCACGCCGGCGACGGCAACATCCATTTGAACATCTTAAAAGGCGACGACGAAACCTATGAAGAATGGGATGAACGGGTCAAGGCCAACCAGCAGGAACTGTACGCCTTCATTTATGCCCACGGCGGCCGCCTGTCCGGCGAACACGGCATTGGCTATAAGCGAAAAGCCCTGATGAAAGAATTCACCGATCCCGGTGAGCTGGAAATGATGATGGACATCAAGCGGGCCCTCGATCCGAACAACATCTTAAACCCCGGGAAAATCTTCGACATCGACGAAAAAGCCTGAGAACCGGCGCCATGGCATGACTTGCAAAAATCACGACTACCGTGTATAATACAAAACAGAACTGAATAAAACGTATATCTTCAGGGCAGGGTGAAATTCCCGATCGGCGGTACAGTCCGCGAACGCAGCAGCGTAGGAGCCATAGGGCTCGTGATTTGGTGAAACTCCAAAACCGACAGTATAGTCTGGATGGAAGAAGATGTAGCGTGCTGTTTTTGCAGCCTGCTTTACATTGCATAGAAAAGCCCTGAGCCGTTATCGGCGCAGGGCTTTCGTTATAAGGAGGTCTTTATTTTGACGACAGAAAAACGTAAATTCAACACTATTGAAGAAGCTATCGAAGAACTGCAGGCCGGTCATATCGTCATCGTTACCGACGATCCGGACCGTGAAAATGAAGGGGACTTCATCTGCGCAGCCCAGTACTGCACGACAGAGAACATGAATTTCATGGCCAGCCACGGCAAGGGCCTGATCTGCATGCCCATGAGCATCGAATATGCCCATAAATTAGGCCTGCCGCCCATGGTCAGTGAAAATACAGATAATCACGAAACGGCCTTCACCGTTTCCATCGACCACGTCGATACGACGACGGGTATCTCGGCTGTCGAACGAGCCCTCACCGCCCGCAAATGCGCCGAAGAATCGGCTCGTCCCGAAGATTTCCGCCGTCCCGGCCACAACTTCCCTCTCATCGCTAAAAGAGGCGGCGTTTTGACCCGCAACGGCCATACGGAAGCAACGGTCGACCTCCTGCGCCTGGCAGGCCTTAAACAAGTCGGCCTGTGCTGCGAAATCATGGCGGACGACGGCACGATGATGCGCACGCCGTCCCTGTGGGAAATTGCCGATAAGTACCACTTAAAATTCATCACCATCCACGATTTGCAGAACTACTGCCGCCGTCACGACAAACACGTCATCCGCGAAGCCGTCGCTAAGATGCCGACCAAGTATGGTGAGTTCAAAATCTACGGCTACATCAACGACCTTACCGGCGAACACCACGTCGCCCTCATCAAGGGTGACATCGGCGACGGCAAGAACCTCTTGTGCCGCGTCCATTCTGAATGCCTGACCGGCGACGTCTTCGGCTCGTGCCGCTGCGACTGCGGCGAACAGTTGGCCGCCGCCCTCAGCCAGATCAACGCCGAAGGCCGAGGCATCTTGCTCTACATGCGCCAAGAAGGCCGCGGTATCGGTCTCATCAATAAGCTCAAAGCCTATGTTCTCCAGGAACAGGGCTACGATACGGTCGAAGCGAATGAAAAACTCGGCTTTGCTCCCGACCTTCGCGAATACTGGATCGGTGCTCAAATGCTGCAGGATATGGGGGCTAAAGAAATCCGCCTCCTGACCAACAATCCGGAAAAAATCTACGGTCTCGAAGGCTTTGGCGTAGAAATCGTCGAACGCGTCCCTATCGAAATGGAACCGCAAAAATTCGATGAATTCTATTTAGAAACCAAGAAGAATAAGATGGGCCACATCCTTCCCCATCTCCACTAATCCTTAGATATACAAAACGGCAGGGATTGCCGATACTCCGCAATCCCTGCCGTTTTTTCTTCCCTTATAACAAGGAAAATTGGTCTTTATGATAATCGATGAGTCCGTCTTTTTTCATCTTACTGAGTTCCGCCGATAAGGCGCTGCGGTCGACAGATAAAAAATCTGCCATCTGTTGTCGATTAAAGGGCAGTACAAAGGCAGACTTCCCCTTATCCCGCGCCAGATTCGACAAGTAGAGCATGATTTTCTGCCGTGTGGAGCGCTGGGTCAAGTAGCGCATCTTTTCTGTAAGGAGTCGATTCTTCTCAGCCATGAGGCCTAAGAGATTCCCCGTAAACTGTGCCTCAGCCGGTGTCAAGAGGTGGCCGCCGTGGAGGACATTGGCCACATAGATCTGAATGATGACTGCATCCGAGGCCGCCACGACATCGACCGTCGCCGGCGCCTCGGGAAGACAGGCAAAGGCTTCGCCAAAAAAGAAACCTTTCGGGATTTGAGACAGAATATTCCGATTGCCCCAATAATCTTCCTGAATGATATGGACCGAGCCTTCGAGAACCAGACCGATATAGGTGACCGGGTCTCCGGAATAAAAGAGAAACTCCCCTTTTTTATAGTTTTTCTGCCTGACTTTTAAATCCTGCAAAAGCGGCAGGACATCGTCCTTAGCGACGCCGCGAAAAAGGGGAGATTTTTCAATAAGGGAAAGATGTTGTTCCATTAGCAGCACCTCCTGCTGAATAAGTTGGAAAAACAACGGCAATATCCGCCAACATAACGTATACTAACATCATCAACGAAACTGCCGATGGAGGAAATGACTATGATACGTAAAATTATACAAATTAATCAAGAAAAATGCAATGGCTGCCGTACCTGTGTCGACGCTTGTCACGAAGGAGCCATCGCCATGGTAGACGGCAAGGCTCAACTCATGCGCGACGATTACTGCGACGGCTTAGGCGACTGCCTTCCAAACTGCCCGACCGGGGCCATCACCTTCGTCGAACGCGAAGCCGCTGACTACGACGAAGAAGCCGTCAAAAAGCACATGGCCGCCCAAGGCCGTGTCTATAAAGGCCGCTGCCCCGGAAGCGAAGTCCATGCCGTAACCCCGGAAGCTGCAAAAGAATCCCGTCAAGGAGACGGTTCACAACTCCGTCAATGGCCTGTCCAGCTCAAACTCGTCCCGCCTCATGCCCCTTACTTTAACGGCGCTCGTCTCTTGATTGCCGCCGACTGTACAGCCTATGCCTATGCCCGTTTCCACGACGATTTCATCAAGGGCCATATCACCCTCATCGGCTGTCCCAAGCTCGATGACATCGACTATTCCGAAAAACTGACGGAAATCATCCGTCAGAATGCCATTCAAGACGTCACCGTCGTCCGCATGGAAGTCCCCTGCTGCCGAGGACTGGAAATGGCCGTAAAAAAAGCCCTCGACCAGAACGGTAAATCCCTTGACCTTCAGGTCAAAGTCATTAGTCCTGACGGAAGAATAACCGCCTGACCTATAACGCTATACATAGACAAAAAGATGCTGCCGCAAATGCGACAGCATCTTTTTGGTTAAACGTTCCATTCTTCTTTCAGTGTGGATAAACACATGAACGTCTGCGAAGAAGCGACCGTCGGAATTTCATTCAGTACCTGCATGAGGAAATGTTCCAAATCATCCGGTGTCTTTACGAGCACTTTTAACAAGTAATCGAAGGCGCCGACGACGTGGTGGCATTCCAACACTTCAGAATACTGAACGATTTTCGCACGAAAATCCTCGTCATCGCCAGACCGTTCCAGGTTGACCATGATGAAGGCCGTCACGTTGTAGCCCGTCTTGCGGCGGTTTATCTTCGCGCCATAGCCTTCAATGATGCCGTTATGTTCCATCTTGCGGATACGTTCGGCAACAGCCGGAATGGACAAGCCGACAACTTTACTGATTTCCGTTGCCGAAGCTTTACCATTTCGTTTCAAAATCATTAAAATCTTATCATCAATATGATCCATCTGCCAATACTACCCTCCATAGCTTTAAAATCTATTATACCTATATTATCTTACAAAGATCGCAAAAAGTAAATAGACTTAAAGTTATTAATTATTTATTCACTATACTTTTTACTTCTATGGAAGTTATTTTATTCTGAAATATGAAAGTCAGCATTTAGATCAGAGAAGCGGTCACGGAATCCGGGAGTCATGTAAATGGCATTGTCCGTTCCCGTGATTTCACAGTCCACACCTTCCATACTGTGAACCAAATCAAGGCCTTTCTGCGGCCCCAGAACAAAGACGATGGTCGTCAACATATCACTGAGCATGCCGGCATGAGGCACGGATCCATCGATAATGATAGAGTCGCTCATGACACCGGACTGAGCCGGATACCCCGTACGAGGGTCAAAGATGTGATGGTAGCGGACCCCGTCTTGGATGAAGTAGCGTTCATAATCACCGGACGTCGACAAGGCCTGATTTTCAATGGCCACGATGCCCAGGAAATCCTGGTTATTGTCGGACCGAGGATGTTTAATACCGATGTTCCAAGGCTTGCCCTTGGTCGTCTTGCCGACAGCATACATCGAGCTGGCCCCGAGGTTGATGAGCCCGCTTTCAATGTGGTGCTTTTCGTAAATCTTGCGGATTTCATCGACAGCATAACCTTTAGCGACACCGCCTAAATCGATGGCCATGCCCGGTTTTGCCAGCATGACACTATGGTCTTCCGGCCGCAAGAGGATATCCTTGTAATTGACTTTCATCAAGGCTTGGGAGACCTCTTCCGGCGACGGCACATGCTGGTCAGCATTGCCGATATGCCACAAGTTGGTCATGACCCCAATGGTAATATCCCATTCGCCCTGGCTCTTGGCCGAATAGTCCTTGGCGTATTCAATCATTTCATAAATAGCAGGATCTACCTTTACATAGTCCTTACCGGCAGCGGCGTTGATGCGGCTGACATCGCTGTCTTCATTTTGGCCGGCCAATTTATCTAAAACAGCCAAGCGTTCAAAACCTTCGTCGACAGCCTCTTTCGCTTCCTTTCCGGTCGCCCGGAGAGAGACCGACGTATCCATGGCGACGCCGCTCCTATCAAAAGAAGACTCCGGATGCAAGGTGCATCCGGAGCTGCTTAATACGATGAGGAACGCCATGGTGAGAAGAACCCATACATACCGTTTCTTACCCATCTATTAACCTACTTTTTCTTCTTTCTTGAAAGAACCTTTAATCATTTCATTGATAGCGCCTGTCGGACACTTGGTCATGCACGTAGCGTTGTCGCAGTTGTGGCAGACAGCCTGATTGACGACGGCCAAATGGTCGACGATCTTGATAGCGCCTTCTTCCTGATGGGAGCAGTTACGCATGCAGGAACCGCAGCCGATACACATAGCTTTGCAGTTCTTCATGGCAGCAGCACCAAAATCTTTGGAGCTGCAGCTAATAGCAACTTTGGCACTGATCGGCAGCAATTCAATGACGTGGTTCGGGCAAATGGAAGCGCATTTGCCGCAGCCCGTGCAGAGACGTTTGTCGATAACCGGCAGTCCGTCTTCACCCATGTGCATAGCACCGAAGGGGCAGGAACGGGTGCAGTTACCGAAACCTAAACAGCCGAATTTACAGAACTTCGGACCCTGCTGAACGATTTTAGCAGCAGCACAGTCATGAACACCTTTGTATTCATAAGCCAGTTTTGCGATGCCATTGCCGCCGCGGCATTTGACGTGGGCAAATTTCGGTTCCGTAGCTTCCGCAATTTTACCGGTCAATTTAGCGACGATTTCAGCAACTTCTGCCTTACCGGGAACACAGAGGTTCGGCGCAACATCGGGATCAAGGACGACAGCTTCTGCATATTTTGCACAGCCGGCAAATCCACAAGCACCGCACTGACCTTGAGGCAGTGCTTCTTTTACTTCGCCGATAAGGGGATTTTCTTCCATAGCGAATTTCTTATCCGCACTTGCAAGGATAAAACCGAATACAAGGCCGATACAAACCATGACAACGACGGCCATGATCGCAATAAATGAGTAATCCATAATCAGTTTTCAACTCCTTTTGCCTTAAATCATGCCGGAGAAGCCAAGGAAAGCCAACGACATCATGCCTGCAAGGACAAAGGCGATCGGTGTCCCCTTCATAGCATGAGGGATATCGGCAAAATCCATTTTTTCACGGCAGCTTGCCATCAGGATAAGGGCAATGGCGAAACCAATGCCGGCACCGACAGCGAAGATGATGTTTTCGAGGAAATTATAGCCACTGGTAACACTGATGACCGGGACGGACAGAACGATACAGTTCGTCGCAATCAGCATGAGGTAAATCCCCCACATGTTATACAGTGTCGGAGACTGTTTCTTGATGATGATTTCCAACAGCTGTACGAAACTTGCAATCAAGATAACGAAGGAAATCGTCCGTAAGAAGGTCAGGTTAAGCGGAACGAGGACCCAGTTGTACAGACTCCAAGCTAAGATGGTACTCAAGGTGATAACGGCCGTAACAGCGAAACCCATCCCGACCGAAGCGTTCAAGTTTTTCGAAACGCCGAAGAAGATACACAAGCCGAGGAACTTGGTCAATACGAAGTTGTTAATCAAGACAGCCCCGATAAACAGCGTAAAGTATTCCATTATCCTTCACTCCCTTTCAGTTGTCTCTGTCTTTCAACACGTTCATTCCAAATCTTGAAGCCAGCCATGATGAAACCGATCAGCATGAAGGCTCCGGGCGGCAGTGCCATGATCAGAGCCGGCTGGTAAGACGGACCGAATACTTCGAGACCAAAGAAGGTGCCGTTGCCGATGACTTCACGGATGCAGGAAATGATGAACATAGCAATGGTGAAGCCCATGCCCATGCCCATGCCATCGAGGAAGGAAACGACGACGCCGTTTTTCGATGCGACCGATTCAGCACGAGCCAAGATGATAGCAAATACGACGACCAAGTCGAGGTATACGCCGAGAGCTTTGTACAGATCAGGAGCATAAGCCTGTAAGAACAGCTGTACACAGGTTACGATCGTAGCGATACACGTAATATAAACCGGAATACGTACTTTTTTGTTGATCAATTTGTGAATGATCGAAACGACGACGTTGTTGGCGGTGATAACGAACCATACCGTAAAGCCCATGGTCAAACCGTTGACGATGCTCGTCGTTACAGCAAGGCCCGGGCACAGGCTCAAGGCCAAGACGAAGTACGGGTTTTCTTCAATAATGCCTCTAGTAAAGATTTTCCAAAGATTCATTATTATTTACCCCCCATCTGTGCTGCTTTTTCAACAGCCTCTTTAACGCCCAAGGTGAAGGCACGGGAAGAAATCGTTGCACCAGTCAAAGCCTGGATCTTATCTTTTGCGCTTCTGTCCTTTGTGACTTCAAGACCGGCAATTTTCTTACCTTTAAACTGATCTTTGAACGGAGATTTTGCGCCTTTGTCGCCAAGGCCCGGCGTTTCATTGGCTTCGAGGACCGTGTAGTCCATAACCGTACCGTCCATGGATACAGCCGTCAAAAGCTTAATCGGACCGCCGTATCCTTTCGGAGCCGTCGGGATGATGTAAGCGACTTTCTGGCCGCCTTTTTCAGCAATAAACGTATCTTCTTCGCCCTGTACAGGAACGAATTTGTCAGCATCGGGAACCAGGGTCTTCATCGAATCCTGTTTCATCTGTTCTGCTTTTGCCGTAGCAATCGGGCCGGTAATGAAGAAAACGACACCGATAATGCAACCGGAAACAAGGCAGGTAAGGATAAGGTTCATTGCGACCTTAAAGATCCCGCTTTCGTTTTTGTCTGCCATTTTATTTAGCCCCCTTTGTCTTTACCGCACCAAAGACAGTCGGTTTAACCAAACGGTCGATGAGCGGAGTCAAGGTATTCATGAGCAAGATGGAGTAGCAAACCCCTTCAGGATAACCGCCGAGTACACGGATCAAAACCGTAATGAGGCCGCAGCCTAATGCGAAGATGACCTGACCTTTAACGGTAATCGGAGCCGTGACCATATCGGTTGCCATGAAGAAAGCACCGATGATAAGGCCGCCTGCCATCATCTGGAAGAGGGCAACGTTGGCACTGCCGTATACAGCGCCGGTGAGGATACCGACGGTTGCGATCATGACGACCGGGACCTGCCAGTTAACATAGCCTTTGTAAATCAGCCATAAGCCGCCGAGAATGAGGAGAACCGTAGAGGTTTCACCGAGGGAACCGTTACGGAATCCGAAGAACATGCTCTGGTAGATGCTGCCCCAGTCATTCGTGCCGAAGAGCTGGAACAGGCCATCAGAACCGCCATGTTTGAAGATGTTCAAAGGAGTTGCACCGGCAACGCCGTCGATGACCGTACCGTTGAGCTGGGTCCAAGTGGTCATTGCGACCGGCCAGGAAACCATCAGGCCTGCACGACCGACGTGAGCCGGATTGAAAATATTGTAGCCGAGGCCGCCCATAGCTTGTTTACAGACGACGATAGCCAGGAAGGAACCGACGATGCTCATCCACCAAGGAAGGCTCGGAGGACAGGTCATAGCCAACAGAAGGCCGGTGATGACAGCGGAGCCGTCGGTAATGGTGATGCGTTTGTGCATCGCCTTTTCCCATAAGAATTCAAAGATAACAGCCGAGACAATTGCGACGATGATATTGACGAGAGCATTGACACCGAAATAGTAAACGCCGAACGCAGCAGCCGGTACGAGAGCGGCAACAACATTCCACATGATTTTAGGAATCGTTTCGTTACAGCGAACATGCGGTGAAGATGCTACGGTAAGTTTGATTTCCTGCATGTCTTTAGCATCCTTTCCATTTGTTTGTCCTTTAGCTTCTGGACTCATGATATCCCTTCTTCCAATTAGTTATTGGCTTTCTGTGCTTCTGCTTTCGCCTGCGCTTCGCGCTGCATTGCTTTGCACTGACCTTTTGCATTGCGGATATACTGGACAATATTGCGTTTTGCCGGGCAGGTATAAACGCAGCTGCCGCATTCGACACAGTTCATGACGCCGTATTCCATGCATTTATCCCAAGCCTGGCAGGACGAGAAGATGCTGAGCTGACTCGGAACGAGGCCCATCGGACATGCTTCTACGCAGCGGCCGCAGCGGATACACGGAGATTCTTCGCCGGCCTGGCATTTTTCCGGAGAGAGTGCCAGGATACCGGAAGCACCTTTGGTGATAGGTACGTCGAGCTGATACTGGGCCAGCCCCATCATCGGGCCGCCGGCGATCAGGCGATCCGGTTTTTCGGTAAAGCCGCCGCAGTAGTCGATAACTTCCTGGAAGGTAGTACCAATGCGAAGACGGAGGTTTTTCGGTTCTTTGATGCAGTCACCCGTAACGGTCGTAAGGCGTTCGATGAAGGGAATACCTTGACAGACAGCATCGGTGATAGCGATGACAGTGCCGACGTTGCTGACGACGCAGCCGACGTTCATCGGGAGTCCGCCCGGTTCTACCTGACGGCCCGTGCAGGCTTCGATCATCATTTTTTCAGCACCCTGAGGATACTTGGTCTTGCAGGCAACAACCGTAACTTCGGGAATATCTTTGAAAGCTTCGGTCAGGTTCTGGATGGCTTCCGGTTTGTTGTCTTCGATTCCGATGAAAGCCGTTTTAATTCCGAGCACTTTCATGCAGATCTGGACACCGGTTACGAGTTTGTCCGTCGTTTCCTTTTCTACCATCGCACGGTAGTCACAGGTCAGGTACGGTTCGCATTCGGCGCCATTGACGATGAAGGTATCAACCGGTTTGTTCGGAGCCAGTTTGACATGAGCCGGGAAGGTAGCACCGCCGCAGCCGACGACGCCAGCTTTTTTGATGAGTTCCAGGATTTCTTTGCTGTCGAGCTGTTTCCAGTCGTGAGCTTCGGGAAGTCCTTCAACCCATTCATCCTTACCATCCGCTTCGATGACGACAGCCATGCACTGAACCATCATGTTGTGCGGCATCGGCGCAACTTTGATGACTTTGCCGGACGTAGATGCATGAATGTCGGCATGCAAGAATGCGTCACTGGTCCCGATAAGCTGTCCCTTTTTAACCATATCGCCAACTTTGACGGTCGGTGTACAGGGGGCACCAAAGTGCTGGCTCATGGGAATGACGACTTGAGCCGGTACTGCCGGGGTTTCTATGGCTTTATCTTTTGCATAGATCTTGCCATCGTCAGGATGGACCCCACCTCGTTTAAAGGTATTCAACATCAAAAATCACCTCATTATTATATAATGAAAAATAATAAAAACATGAATCATGCTTCCAATCGCTTACATTATATCATTATGTAGCGTATTATTCAATGTGAAAATCGGAGCAAAGTTTCACATTTAACTTATTTTTATGATATGCAATGCGAAAGAAAAAGAAGTCCGAAGTCGTCCGAATTTAAAAAGATATTTTGGTTTACATTTCTTCATACAACACCTATTTTGTATAGTATAAATGGCCATTTTATGGGATTTTCAAGGATGTGGAATAACAAATAAATAGTTTACAAACCCTTTTTCGAAGGTCGTAATTTATCACATTTTTAAAGAAAACAACGTTTTGATATATGTTCCACGAGGCACATATATTATGTATATTATATTCATATATGACATGATACCCCATAGCGGTTGTATCTTTATACCGTGCATCCCGAAAATAGAATGGCCGCGCAGAATTTATACGATATTTGCAAGATTCATGAAAATATACAACACGTAAAAAGGACGTCCCTAAAAGGGACGTCCTTTCTTACAATGACAAGCATATCGCTTTATTATTTTTTCAAGTCCAGGGCCGCTTTAATAAGGCCGTTGAACAAGGGATGCGCCTTGGTCGGGCGGGATTTAAATTCCGGATGGAACTGGCAGCCGACGAACCAGGGATGATCCTTGATTTCGATGATTTCGACCAAACGGTCATCGGGCGACGTACCGGACAAGATCAGGCCGGCATTGACCATTTCCGTACGATACTTATTGTTGAATTCCCAGCGGTGACGATGGCGTTCATAAATGAGGTTGGCATCGTATACTTCCTGGGCCTTCGTGCCATCCACCAGCTTGCAGGGATAGAGGCCGAGACGCATGGTTCCGCCTTTTTCCGAAATGTCAACCTGGTCCGGCATGAGGTCGATGACCGGGAATTCAGCGTCTTCACAGAATTCCGACGACGTAGCCCCTTCGAGGCCGACGACGTTGCGGGCAAATTCCATAACGGCACACTGCATCCCCAGGCATAAGCCGAGATAGGGAACCTTATTTTCACGGGCATACTGGACAGCGCGGATTTTACCTTCGATGCCGCGGTTTCCGAAGCCGCCGGGAACGACGATGCCGTCTATCCCTTTGAAGACTTCTTCCATCGTAAGTTTCGGGTCTTCCAGGGTTTCCGAATCGATCCAGTGGATATTGACCTTGGCTTTATTGGCGATGCCGGCGTGATTCAAAGCTTCAGCAACGCTGAGGTAGGCATCGTGAAGGGCGACGTATTTACCGACTAAGGCAATTTCCAACGTCTTTTCGGTGTTATAGATCGATTCGACCATCTTCTTCCAGTCTTCCATGTCGCAGGGACGGTTGGGAAGGTCGAGTTTTTCCAAAACGATGCGGTCCATGCCCTCTTCCGACAAGAGGAGCGGCACTTCATAGATGCTGTTCAAGGTCTTGTTTTCGATGACGGCATCTTTGTCGATATCGCAGAACAGGGCCAGCTTATCTTTCATTTCATCAGACAGGGCCCGTTCCGTGCGGCAGACGATGATATCCGGCTGGATACCGATGCTGCGCAGTTCTTTTACGCTGTGCTGAGTCGGCTTGGTCTTCAATTCACCGGCCGCGCCGATATACGGAACGAGGGTGACGTGGATGTACAAGACGTCGTTGCGGCCGACTTCCTTCTTGATCTGACGAATGGCTTCCAAGAAAGGCAGGCTTTCAATGTCGCCGACGGTACCGCCGATTTCCGTAATGACGATATCGGCATTGTCGTCGTCGCCGACACGATAGACGCGGTTCTTGATTTCATTCGTAATGTGCGGAATAACCTGTACCGTATGGCCCAGATAATCACCGCGCCGTTCTTTCTGAAGAACGGACCAATAGATTTTACCGGTCGTGACGTTGGAGTTCTTGCCGAGGTTGATATCGATGAAGCGTTCATAGTGGCCGAGATCGAGGTCCGTTTCGGTGCCGTCGTCGGTAACGAAAACTTCACCATGCTGATAAGGGCTCATCGTGCCCGGGTCAATATTAATATAAGGGTCAAACTTCTGGATTGTAACCTTGTAGCCGCGGTTCTTCAGCAACCGGCCTAAGGAAGCCGCTGTAATGCCTTTCCCTAACGAAGAAACGACGCCGCCTGTTACAAAGATATATTTAGCCATATTTCCTCCCTGTCGAGCTTCTGCCCACTACGAATCAAAATCCATTCCATAACTTATCATTATTATTATATTACATTTTTTCAGGAGCAGAAACCCCTAAAATAGCCAGGCTGTTGGCAATGGTAATGCGTACAGCCGTAACCAAGGCCAACCGTGCTTTTTCCAAATCCTTGTCTTCTTGAATAATACGGCAATGATTATAGAAAGCATGGAACAAGCTGGCCAGTTCGTGAACGAAATGAGCGATGCGATGCGGTGCCCGTTCACGAGCTGCATTCTGGATTTCTTCCGGGAACGCAGCCATTTTCTTGATTAAATCCAATTCATATTCATTGGTCAAGGTTTCCCATTTGACGTCAGACCAGTCGCTGCTCATGTCGGCACCGGCTTCTTTCGCCTGACGATAGATGCTGTAAATCCGAGCATGAGCATACTGGATATAGTAAACGGGATTTTCATTGCTGTGCGATTTAGCCAAATCCAAATCGAAATCGAGCTGCGTATCGAGAGACCGCATGATGAAGAAGTATCGGGCTGCATCGGTGCCGACTTCTTCAATGAGTTCATTTAAGGTAATGGCCTGGCCGGTACGCTTGCTCATCTTGACGGGTTTGCCGTCCCGGAAGAGGCTGACCATCTGCAGCAAGAGAACTTCCAGCTGCGCCGTGTCATAGCCGAGAGCCGCCATGGCTGCCTTAACGCGGGCAACGTAACCGTGGTGATCGGCCCCCCAAATATTGATCATCGACTTAAAGCCTCTGTCGTACTTATTCTTATGATACGCAATATCGGCAGCCAAATAGGTCGGAACGCCGTTATCACGGATGACGACGCGGTCCTTATCATCGCCGTAATCGGTCGACTTCAGCCATAAGGCGCCGTCCTTTTCATAGATCTTGCCGCGGCTCTTCAAGACGTCGCAGGCGGCATGAATGGCATCCGGATGGAGGGTCCGTTCACTGAACCAGTTGTCATAAGAAACGTTAAAATGCGCTAAATCCCGTTTAAGGGCCTTCAGCTTTTCAACATAGGCCCGGTCTTTAAACAAGTCAAGCCGTTCTTCTTCCGGCATATCGAGGTATTTATCGCCGTCCTGATCGATAATGGCCTGAGCCGTTTCAATGATATCGTGGCCGTGATAACCATTTTCCGGAATCTCCGACGGCCGGCCCAAGAGTTCCAGGTACCGGGCATTGACCGACGCCGCCAAATTATTCATCTGATTGCCGGCATCGTTGATATAGTATTCAGCCTGGACGTTATAACCGGCTGCCCGCAGGAGATTGACCAAGGTGCTGCCGTAGGCGGCACCGCGACCATGGCCGACGTGGAGCGGTCCCGTCGGATTGGCACTGACATATTCGACTTGGACCGAATCGTCCTCACGCAAAGGAGCATGGCCGTAAGCATCGCCGGCGGCCAGGATTTGTTTCAGCGTATCGTAGATGACGTCGTTCTTCAGAAAGAAATTTATGAAGCCGGCTCCGGCGATTTCAGCCCGTTCCAGCCAAGGATAATCCATTTCATCGACAATGGCCTGAGCAATGAGTTTCGGGGCCTTATGGGCGACGCGGGCCGACTGCATGGCGATATTGCTGGCAAAGTCGCCGAATTCTTTCTGCGGCGGCACTTCCAAGGCAACACTCGGATAGTCACCGGCCGGAAGCGTCCCTTTATCCATGGCCTTATTCAAGGCTTCCGTAATTCCCTGCTTCAATAAATCCTTCATTTCCATTACGCTTTATCCTCCTGCACAGTTATGGTTAATTGAGTATACATGGAACTGATATCTTCAATATGGACGTCATAGCCCAGGTAAATCGTGCCGACACCGTCTTGAAGCTCCGTGCGGCATTCATAGGTTTTCATCTTCACGTCAAACGTGCCAACCGGTGTTTCATACTGGGAATAGGTTACCTTCCCCTTATGAAATTCCTGACGCTGGCGAAGTTTCCCCAGACGCAACAATAAGACGGACCCTCCGGGTAAGACCTTGATGACCGTCGTAACGCCTTTCATTTCCGTCAGTTCGCTTTCTTCGTAGACGATATACTGAGTACCGTCTTTGATATAATACTTACCTTCAGAAACGAGCTCTATTTTCAGCTCTTGCCCTTCCGGGTCGCGTTGGATACTCTGTACACTTACTAAGACAGGTTTCAATGTATTCCACCTTTCCTATCACCAATCCAATGTTACTATTATATATCAAGTGCCGGGAAAAAGAAACACTTTTTTTCATTTCATTTCAATGAGGGTCGGCCAATATTTTTTAGGCATAAAATTGCGTCGCAGAGCCTCATTTTTTCGCGAAGGAATGGCAATGGTGCGGTAATAATTCTGCCAAGCCCTTTCAATGGCCAGTTCATCAGCCGATAATTCCGGCGCCGCTTGTACGTCGGGAATGGTAACCATGACGGGCTTTTCCCGATCATAGTACACGCCAAGGCCCCGCCTTATGTCGTGGAGGACCCAGCGTTCGCCCGGAAGGCGGCGGACAAAGTGCGGTGCCATGACCGGGATGACGCAGCACGTCGGCTTCAGCCGGCAGTAGAGCATGCCGTCGGACAGTTCTTGAAATCGGGCCAGTCCCAACAATTTATGGCGCTCGTTCCCCGTCTTTCTGGCCCATTGACGAACCTTCCAAATGGGTTCGTCACTGAGATGGTGCAGAAAATCCTGTTTATAACGAAAGGCCGTCCGTACATAAGTCAACAGTGAAAGGCCCCGGTCCTTCTGCTCCGCTAAAAAAGCATAGTAGAGATAATGACAGGCCTTAGGGCCGCATTGCAGCAAAAGGGCGTCCAGGATGCGCCGGGCCTTGCCATCGTCCGTCGTAACGAAACGTGACGCAGAAAAGAGCGATGTCTCATCCGCTTCCAAACAGATATCCTCGATCTGATGCACGCCGTCATGCCAGCCGTCAAAGACGGCCGACAGGTACCCAAAAAAACTTCCATCGTACGTATATATCATAGCATCGCCTCTAAAATAAACTCATGGGCTCGTAAGCAGACGGCTGCTTCTGTCCCGATAAGAGCATTCTTCGGACATAGGCCGGATCCGTCGAAAGACCGTAGTATTTGCCCTTGCAGGTAATAAAATAGCGGGCCCGTTTTAACACGACACCTAAGCGCTTCAGACTGTCATAAGACAGGAAGGCCTGACGGCGGGCCGCGCAGATGCGGCGCGCCGAAGTGACACCGATGCCGGGCACGCGAAGCAAATCATGGTACGAAGCCCGGTTGACTTCAAGGGGGAAAACTTCCGGATGGCGCAGGGCCCAACAAGATTTCGGATCGAGATCCAAATCGAAGTTCGGGACCTCATCGGTCAAAATTTCTTCGACGTTAAACTGGTAAAACCGCATCAGCCAGTCGGCCTGATACAGTCGGTGTTCCCGAAGAAGGGGCGGCTCTGCAATAGCCGGCAGGTTGGATCCCGTCACAGCCGGCACATAGGCCGAATAATAGACGCGCTTCATATCGACCTTGTCATACAGGGCCTGGCTGAGGCGCAGGATCGTCCGGTCGCTGTCCGGCGTCGCCCCGACGATGAGCTGTGTCGTCTGGCCGGCCGGCACAAAGGACGGCACCTTCTTGTACCGTTTCTTTTCATCACGCCACTGATCGATGCCTTCACGGATATGGCCCATGGGAACGAGGATATTCTCCTTGGTCTTCTGCGGTGCCAAGAGTTTCAAACTCGACGAGGACGGCAGCTCGATATTGACACTCAAGCGGTCGACGTAATGACCTAGTTCTCGAATCAAAGCCGCACTCGTACCGGGAATTCCTTTCATATGGATGTAGCCATTAAATTTCTTCTCTTCCCGCAAGATCCGCGCCGTCCGAATCAGAAGCTCCGTCGTATAGTCCGGGGAACGATAGACACCGGAGCTGAGAAACAGCCCTTCAATATAGTTGCGCCGGTAAAAGGCCAGGGTCACATCGGCGATTTCTTCCGGCGTCAAAATAGCCCTTTTTGCTTCGCGGCTCGCAGCATTGACACAGTAGGCACAGTTGTAGATGCAGTGATTGGTCATGAGGATTTTTAAGAGCGATACACACCGTCCGTCTGACGACCAGGTGTGACAAATCCCGCAGGCCGCCGCATTTCCGATGCCGCCGGCCGTATTAGCCCGGTGGCTGCCGCTCGATGAGCAGGACACATCATATTTCGCTGCATCACTCAAAATATGTAATTTTTCTTCGATTCGTTCCCAATCCACGATTTTCTCGCCTCCTCACGCAGCGGGAGCCCTTATAGGTTCAAAAGAGACTGCCCGACGAAAGCATGGGCTTTCTCAAGCAGTCCCTTATCCCTTATAAATTCAAACCTTCTCGCAGTTTTTCAAATATCTTCTGTTCGTCTTCGGTCAGGTCCCGTCCCAAATCGATTTTAAGTTCTTCACCGTTGCTGCGGGCCTTGTCCTGTTCATGCTTATCGCCGCTCTTGGCACTATCGTCACGAATGATCATCGTACCACCTCCTATCGTATTTTTTCCATTATACCACATCGGCCCGCCCTCCTAAAAGGCAGACAAGGGCATTTTTCGAAAAAATGTTCGCATCGGTAAAGAAAAAAAGCTGCCCGCTATGAAACGGACAGCCTGTGAATCGTAAAGCGGCCCAAAAAGCTTTTTTCATGATGGGACAGCTCGTTTATCAACTTTTAGAGTAAGGTTTTCGGATCGGGATACTGTTCGATGCTTTCTGCCATTTTATCGGCTAATTCATCCATCAGGCATTCCTGGTCGTCATGAAGAGACGATTTCAGGTCCATCGTCGGTTCAAGGAGTTCGCAGCATTTAAATTCATTTTCTACGTAGTCGGCCATGGTCTTATACGCAGCCGAAGCCCAGCTGTGGCAGGCGACGATTCCGATGGTGCGCTTCTGGAACATGAGGGTCTTCAAGTCGTGAAGGAAGCTTTCCATGGGCAGGAAGAGGTTCAAGTTGTACGTCGGTGCCGCCAAAATCAGATGGCTGTATTCCCAAGCCTTGGCCGTAATGTAAGAAGCATGGATTTTGGCAACGTCGTACATGCGAATATCGCGAACGCCGCGGCGGCTCAATTTATTCGCCAACACGCAGGCAGCTCGTTCCGTATTGCCGTAAATCGAAGAGAAAGCGATGACGACGCCTTTCTTTTCCGGTACGTGCTGTGCCCAATGCAGGTGTTTGTCAACGATGTATTTAATCGTTTCGGGCGTACGGAAGACGAAGCCATGGAGCGGGCAAATGAAGTCAATCTGCAGCTTCGAAGCTTTTTTGAGGACGTTCATGACCTGCGGGCCATATTTTCCGACGATATTGACATAGTAGCGGCGGGCTTCATCGAGGTAGTTTTCTTCAAAGTCAGCCTGGTCGGCAAAGACGTTGCCGACAGTACCAAAGTGACCAAAGGCGTCGGCGCTGAACAGGAAATGATCCGTTACTTCATACGTCATGATGACTTCAGGCCAGTGGACCATAGGAGCTTTGATGAACTGCAGGGTATGCTTGCCCAGCTTCAGCTGATCGCCTTCGTTAACAGTCATATAGCGATCCGGCATGGGGGTGCGGAAGAACTGTTCAAAAAGCTTGAATGTCGACGGCTGACCGACGATTTTAGCTTCCGGATATTTTTCCAAGAGAGCCAATGCCGAGCTGGCATGATCCGGTTCCATATGCTGGAGGACGAAGTAGTCCAGTTTCCGACCTTTGAGCAAGTATTCTACATCTTCAAGAAATTCATCACGGCAGGATTTATCCATAGCATCGATGAGGCACGTCTTTTCATCATCGATGAAATAGGTATTGTACGAAATACCTTCCGGAATCGGGAAAATCCGTTCAAATAATGGCGTCCGGAAGTCGTTGCATCCCATCCAATAGATACCGTTTTTAATTTCTTCTACACAATGCATATATGTATAACCTCCTTAAATAGTACCAGCACATCTATGCTGTAACGTCAATTATCACGTTCCTATCATACCATCTTTTCGATAAATAGGAAATACTTTAAATGAAAAAACTTACCAAAAAATATCTATTATTTATTAGTCTTATCCGCTTCTTGTGATTCGTCACTGTCAGAAGCCGAATCACGTCCGGACGACTGGCGGCTCTTAGATAAATCGGAACGAGAATCACGGTCCGATTCTTTTTCCTCGTCTTCCGTCGAGGACTTACTCTTTTGTTCCAATTCAGCCGCATCACTGCGCTGTCTTTCGGGCGCGGTGCTCCGGCTCACGGCCGGGGCGGAATCACCGATGGACTCCGCTTCGGACACGACACTGTTAATGAGCTGTTCCAAGACATCGCGGTCAGCCTGAGACAAGTCGGTGTTGCCGCTGAGCATTTCCCTTGCCTGCTGAGCCAGACTTTGGGCCTGGGAGCGGGCCGAACTGCCGCTGACTGCCCCATTTCGGTACTGCCGTTTCAAATTGCGCAGTTCGTTTGAAATCTCGCTGGCTTTGCTGCGAATTCGAGCTGCCGCCAATTCTCCACTGCGCTGTTTCCGAGCATCCGCTTCCTGCATCTTTCGATCTTCTTCACGATTTTCCAGCAGTTCTTCCTGCTGCTGTTCAGCCACTTTATCAAGCGACGCCGTCGTAACATGAGTGCCGACGTAGTATTCATAACCCATGTACCCCAAAATGACGATGGGGACACAGAGGAGCATCATTTCAAACCGGCGCATCTGGGCTGCCCGCTTCCAGCTGATGACGCTTTTGCGGCGATGTTCCATAATAAGGACGATGATTAAAATCAGGCCGATTAAGAACAAGGCCATATAGATGAAGAGTTTATGCCAAACCGTCGCCTGCAGACTTATCGTAGACGGCTGGGAATCAGACAGCTGCCACAAGTAGGTACTGGCCTGGTCATCAGCTTTGGTGCTGTTGCTGGTAACCTGCGTCCCCGACGGGAAGGAAACCATATATTCCAAGTCGACACCGTTTTCCGGCATAGCCGCGCCCAGACGAAGGTTTTGAATGCTATTGGCATCGAAATTATAATTGATATAATACGTCGAAGCAAACAGGCCGTCATGGGTCTTATGGACGATATGATCGACGGAACTCCGACTGGCGCCGTCATTGGTAATGGTCTTCATGGCCCGAAAGCCTTCGCCATTATCATTACTATAATCCATGATGGTATAATTGCGCTTTTGGAACTCATCGGCATCGGCCTTCAAGCTCTGCTGCCCTTCTGCCGTAGCCGATACTTTCAAAACATCTTGTGTTTCACTGCCATCGTCATGAATGATGGTCTGCGCCCGAAATCCTGATAAGAGGATAAATGCAGCCAACAGCATAACGGTCATAGCCAGTCTGGCAATCTTTGAATACCCTTTCATAAACTCCTCGCTTTCTGTCACTCTTCTTTTGGCGGCACCATCCCGGAATCGACGAGATGCGGCCGATCAAACAGGGAGCGTCCGGCCTTCTCGGCCCGAGCTTTATCCATAACAGCCGCGTTGCTGAGCTGCTCCAAGGGAACGCCGTTGACAAAAATCCCTTCGATGACGCCTTCTCCCCGCTTGATGCGGATACTGGCGATGATACTGTCATCGGTACGAAGGCTGTAGATACCGTCGGCCATTTCCGGTGACAGGCGGTAGCGGTCAAATCCGACTTGGAATTGAACGCGGCCATCCTCATAAGAAACAACTTCGGCACGCATATAATCGCTGCCGGAATCGGGCTTAGAGGCTGACGCTCCTTCCACTTTCATGAGCCCTGATGCATCTCGTGAGATGGCGACGTAAATTTGCTGACCGACTTCCGGCGGCGTTTCATCGAGCCACTGCGTCGTATCCTCCGGGAACACAACGCGAACGTAATCGGTCCCAAAAGTAGAGATTTCTAACCGCGGCACCGCACGCCACTGGTAAGGAATCCCATCGACATAAATATTATGCCAGCGCCAGCCGACATAAGCCAGTGCGGCAAATTGAATCAAGACGACCAGCCCGAAGACGAGCCAGCGATGACGGCCTTCCGGCGAAAAAGAAAGATGTATGCCCTGCAAAGGCGGTGAAAATTTCATTCCGACTTGCCTCCTTGATGGGACCATGGCGACTGGGTAAAGTGTTTTTTGCGTTTCGGTTCCGGTTTCATATGACTCCACGGCGACTCTGTAACTGCCGGAGATTTTTCTTTGGCCTTTTCCTGGGAAACGGCCATCTGCTGCGGCACGGCTTCCGTCGTTTCACGAATAACCTGACGAGGCGGTACGAAGTCATTTTCCGTGCTTTCAGCCGGTACGGACAGGGTGAATACCATCGGTGAATCCGTCGTATTTGCCGGTACGGAGCCGGCCTTGGACGAATTCGTATCGGACGAAGCTTCAATACCGGATTCGCCCAATCCGAGCTCAGCCGGAGACGGAATCCGGACGTCCTTCATCCATTCTTCTACCGTTTCATCCGGTTTGTTTTCCTCAGGGGAATACCACACAGGCAGTTCCTCTTCAGGAGCCTGTTCTTCAGCGGCTAGCGCATCATCATTTCGGACGCGTGCTGCCGAATGGCGAAGTTTTGCCCTGCGCGAAGCTCGCTGGGTCGCTGTTTTTTTATCTTTCTGCATCCGCCGGAACTGGAATACGATTAAAGCCAGGACGATAATGGCCAAAATCGGCGCCAGCGGCGAAAAATGCGTTCCGAAAACGAAGGCCAGGACCACGCTGACAAAAATGACGATGCCGAACTTAAGATGAGCCTGGTGGTCGGGCTTAAATCCCTGAGCCGTTTCATAGACACCGAGGACAACGATGTACAGGGATGAAAGAATGAGGGGAATGGACGAATATAGGGCCGATCGAACGAGAATCGTCTCAAAAGCCAGGATAACGGGAATCACCACATACAAAGCCGGGCTCCACAACCGCTTCTTCACCGTCTTGGTCATCATGCCTGCCATGGATACAAAGAGGAGGACCGTAACCAAATCGGTCGTCCAATGAAAATTCTGAACCTGAGCAATCCCATCCCAAGCAAAGGGCAGGCAGGAAATGAGGAGCGAACCGACAGCGGCAAACCGTCCGAACCAGCGGAAGGGCACGCCCCAAGACTGGTGGATGTCAATGGAATAACCTACCAGCATAATCGTAACGGCCAAGCTTCCCAAAAGGAGGAAGGGAATGTATTCCGTCGTCTGCGCGGCCAATCCAAAAGCAATGAAGACGGTAATCGTCATGACCCACGAGAAAACAGACAGCCGCCGTTCATCCCGAAGGCCGATTAAGGTATTATAGAAAGGCACTGCCAAAAGCAGAAGCAGCCACAAGAGGCCCATTCCGCCAAAGGTATTCACCGGACCGCCGGAAGCCGTCCAATAGAGGAGCGACAAGTCGTAAACGACGAGAGCCGCAACAGAGCATAAAAAATAGACGACAGGCAGACAAAGTACGGCACAAGTAATGACGTAGGACGCCGCATCCCAGCCGATATAAAAAGTCTGTTCAGCCATGGCTAATACGACAAAAATGCCCAAACAATGGACAAGAGCAATCCCTTCAGCTGCCGCCGAGCCCTGCCGTTTCTGAAACATGGCCAGGCCTACACCGGCCTGAGTCACGAGCAGCAGCACGCCGGCCAAGGTCATGCGGGCCGGAACCGACACGTAGTACCATAATTGGGAAAGGCCCCAAATGACGGCCATGACAACGGCTGCAAATCCCAGTGCCGATAAAAACGCATATAAAGGCAGGGGCGTCAAAAAAGAAGTTCTTTGTTCATCCCTGCCGTAAGATTTCCGTATTTTTTCACGGGCTTCTTCTGTAATCCATCCTTTAGAAACCCAGTCCGTGACCTTGTGGTCCAGCCATTCATTGGTATTCCGTCTCATACTTGCCTCCCAGGCGCCATCCCGGAACGAGGCACTCCGGGACCCTTCGTAATGTGATATTTCAGGCATTCCTAAAAAAGCACACCTGTCTATTCAGTATATCATAAAATGACTCTTTTCCCTATGGCATCCGTCAAATTTTTACATATTCCAAAAAGAATACCATCCCCTCATCCGTTATAAACAAGCCAACCGCAAACGGCCATGGCGGCGCGAAAAAAGGGTCTCCAGGGATAATCCCTGAAAGACCCTTTACACGGCCTGCGGCAGAACAAGGCCATGAAGGCATTGCGTCACCGTTATTTTACGATTAATACGGGGCAGACCGAATGCGTGACGACATAACTGCTGACCGAACCCATGAATAAGCCTTTCAGCGGTCCCAGGCCGCGGCTGCCCATGACAATCAAATCGGCATTGTACTTCTTCGCTACCGACAAGACAGCAGGCCCCGGCGAGCCGACTTCAAAGACGCTCTTGACTTCGATGTTTTGAGGAATCGCCTTGGCAAACTCATCGAGGATCCCCTTTCCTTCTTCTTCCATGTCCAGGGCAACCTGTTCGGTTACGTAGCCGCTGGCATTGGGAATCTGGTCAAAATTCGAGATGACCGAGACGATGTTGGCAACATAGACCAGCGTAATCATAGCGCCCAAAGATGATGCAATGACGACGGCATGTTCCAAAGCTCGTTTCGAGTTGACCGAACCGTCGGTCGGAACGATGATGTTATTATATTGCTTCATATGAATCCCTCCTTATAATGCCTTATCGTTAAGTATATATTCGTCACTCCCTCGGCCGATTCCTGCCTGGCAAAAAAATTATTTAGAAAAAAACGCTTTATTTTTAAAAGCTCAGTTCGAATTCAGCCTAAATGACAGTGTAAAATGTAAAAATAGAGTATAAACTTTCATTTTCTTATGATATAATGTTAATTATAGCATACATAAATTTACTTTTTTGTAACGATTAAGAAAGGTGGTTTTTATGACACACGAACTCGTAAGCGCGACCTTACCCGTATGGAGTATCATTCCTTTTGCCGGGATGCTCCTATCCATCGCCATCGTTCCCCTCGTTCGACCGGAATGGTGGGAAAAACACATGCTTGGCGTAGCTTTTGCCTGGTCTTTATTATTCCTTATTCCCTTTGCAGTTGCTTATGGCATCGGTGAGTCATGGTTCCGCCTTCTGGAATCGGTCCTCCTCGACTACATACCCTTCATCGTTCTTCTCCTGGGTCTGTTCGTCGTTGCCGGCGGCATTGCCGTCCGCGGGACGTTAGCCGGAACGACGAAGGTTAACTGTCTTCTCTTATTCATCGGCACGGCTCTCGCCAGCTGGATCGGCACGACCGGTGCTGCCATGCTGCTCATCCGTCCCATGATTCGTGCCAACGCCTGGCGCAAGAATAAAGTCCACCTCATGGTCTTCTTTATCTTCCTGGTCGCCAATATGGGCGGCTGCCTGACACCCCTCGGCGATCCCCCGCTGTTCATGGGCTTCCAGCGCGGCGTTCCCTTTACGTGGACCTTCCATCTCCTGCCGATTCTGCTCCTGAACCTGGTCATCATGTTTGCCATCTTTGCCCTGATGGATAAGCATTTTTATAATAAGGAAATAAAAGAAGGCCGCTCACCTCATGACGCCATTGCTGCCGGCAGCAAAGAACCGATCCGTCTTGAAGGGGCTCATAACCTTATTTTCATCGCCATGATCATCATCGGCGTATTAGCCAACGGCCTCCTGCCGGAAATGCATCCGTTCTTTGCCAACGGTGCCGGCATCCATATTTACGACGAAATCGTCTTCCCGTATGCCACCTTGGCTGAAATCATCATCATCTTAGTCGCTGCATTCCTCTCGATTAAGACGACAAAAAAATCGACACGAGACCTCAACGAATTTACGTATGCTCCCATCATCGAAGTCGCAAAACTCTTTATCGGCATCTTTGTCACTATGATCCCTGCCTTAATTCTGCTCAAAGCCCACGGGGCTGAACTGGGAATGAACAATCCTTGGCAGATGTTCTGGGCTACCGGCGCCTTGTCGTCCTTCCTGGACAATACGCCGACATACTTGGTATTCCTGCAAACTGCCGGGGCACTGGGTGCCACAGAAGGCATCACGACCTCCGTCGGGACGGTTTCTCAAATCATGTTGGAATCCATCTCAGCCGGTGCCGTTTTCATGGGTGCCAATACTTACATCGGCAATGCACCGAACTTCATGGTTAAATCCATTGCCGAAGAAAATAAGATCAAAATGCCGAGCTTCTTCGGGTACATGGGCTGGTCCATTGCCATCCTCATCCCGGTATTCATCATCAACACCTTCGTATTCTTCTTATAATACGACGAAATACAAAAAAGCAGGACTGCCTCTCAGTCCTGCTTTTTGCATCTCTTGAGTACCCTCAAAAAGGCTGACAATCAAAACCACCAGTTTAACT
>DCJQ01000001.1 GCA_002319965.1 Megasphaera sp. UBA1696 | reverse complement strand
TGCGAAAAATATTATACCTTATCACGAATTTCTGCTATAATAAAGAAAATAACCGCAAGGGGGAATGATATCATGAGTAAAGAATTTACCGGGAAAGAAGCTTGTATCGCCCCGGAAGGGGTTTTCATCATCGGAACCTACGATGAAAAGGGCGTTCCCAATGCCATGAACGCAGCCTGGGGCTCCCAGTCCGATTTCGATGAAATCACCTTATTTTTAGACAAGCACAAGACGACGGACAACGTCAAAAAGACCGGCGCCTTTACCGTTGCCTTTGCAACCAAAGATACGATGGTCCTGGCCGATTATTTCGGCGTCGAAACGGGGAACCGCG
Source organism: Megasphaera sp. UBA1696 (assembly GCA_002319965.1). Taxonomy (GTDB): domain Bacteria; phylum Bacillota; class Negativicutes; order Veillonellales; family Megasphaeraceae; genus Megasphaera. The sequence continues at coordinate 22,416 of DCJQ01000001.1, read as the reverse complement.
TCAATAAAATCGAAGTGGCCGGCTGCCACGTCCATGAAAGCAGCCACGTCAAGGCTCCGATTATCGAAGAATTTCCCGTCACCCTCGAATGCGAATGCAAGAGCTATGATGACGAAACGGGGATCCTCGTCGGAAAAATCGTAGCCCAGCAAGCCGATGAATCGGTCCTCACCGACGGCCTCGTCGACTATGACAAGCTCCAGCCCATCATGTACGACAGCAGTACCAAGACGTACCGCCTCATCGGCCCCGTCGTCGGCAAAGCCTTCCACGACGGTCTGGCTTTGAAGAAATAAGTGAATATCAGGCATGTAAAAAGGAGTACCGCCAATGGCTGGCAGTACTCCTTTTTTGGTATTTAGTTTAAGGTAACGGTCTGCTGATTTACATCGATGAGGCCTTCTTCTTTCATGCGTGACATTTCCCGGGCGACGGCCGTTCGGTCGGCACAGAGATAGTCGGCCAGCTGAATCCGCGTCATGGGAATGGTGAAGGTCGAACTGCCGGCCTTTTCCGATTGGAAGGAAAAGTACGTCAGCAGTTTTTTGCGCAGGGTCTTTTTCGAGACGACTTCCAGCTTTTCCATGAGCTGGGCGTTCTTTGCGGCAATGAGGTGCAGCATATTTTCGATGAGCCGATGATGGAAGGGACAGGCCTGGGTACAGACGTGGAGGACTTTTTGAAAGGGCAGTGTCAGGAAGGTCGTCGTCTTGACGGCTTGGAAGGTGACTAAAGACTGCAATATCGTAGCGCAGACGAAGGTTTCCCCAAAGAGGCCGCCTTCTTTGATGACGGCCAAGACCGCCTTGTCACCCCAGCGGTCTTCGTGGATCATGTGGATTTCACCGCTCAGGACGACGCCGATATAGCGGACTTCGTCTTGGGCCAGAACCAAGAATTCCCCTTTCCGGACGGTCTTCGTCTGGGCGCCGAGGCAGGTGAGCATGGCTGACCGGTCTTCCGGGCGGATGCCGTCAAAGAGCGCACTGTTGGCAGCTGCCGCAGCAACATCAACCATAGAGATACCTCCTAATATTGACGGTAGAGGCCGACGACTTTGCCGAGAATCTTGCAGTTTCGCGTGTAAATCGGTTCGTATTCATCATTTTCCGGCTGGAGTCGAATGGCATCTTTTTCACGGAAATAACGCTTTACCGTCGCTTCATCGTCGATGAGGGCGACGACGATTTCACCGTTTTCTGCCGTGTCCTGATGGCGAACGATGAGCTGGTCCCCTTCGAGGATACCGGCATTTTTCATGCTGTCCCCTTGGACGATGAGCATGAAGCAGTCGTCATTGCCGATAAAATCAGCCGGGAAGGGGTAGACATCTTCGACGCATTCCTCGGCAAAGATGGGAGCTCCGGCACGGACCTGGCCGACGAGGGGCAGGGGAACGATTTTCTTCGAACGCCACGAACCTTCGTCGAGGAGTTCGATCGTTCGGTTCTTAGCCGGATCGCGGCGGATATAGCCCAGGTCTTCCAATCGATGGAGGTAACCATGGACCGTCGACGTCGAGCTGAGGCCGACTTCTTTGCAGATTTCCCGTACCGACGGGGGATATCCGAATTGGTGGACACAGGTGCGGATGTATTCTAATATCTGTTTTTGACGGGTCGTCAGCATTTTTTCATTGGTAATCATATATAGTCACTCCAGTCTCTGGCAAGTTACAATCATTCCAGTATAGCTAGTCACATTATACCGAAAATACCGAAAAAAATCAAACATTTGTTCAAATCGCCTTGACAGGAACAACTGTTCGAAGCTATAATAAGGGTGTCGACGAACACTTGTTCTTAGAACGTTCGTTTTTACTTAGGAGTGATAACCATGAGAAGAAGACGAAAAGGGAGAGGCCCGTTACTGAAATATGTCGCCTTGATTGGCCTGGCTATCTTTATGTGCACCCAAATCGGCTGGAGCTATCAGCCTTCACAGGAATACGTTTCCGTTCGCGTCGAACCGGGACAGACCGTTTGGCAGCTGGCGTCGGTCGTCGTCGATGAAGATACGGATGTACGTCAGGTCATCCAGTCCATCCTCGACGAAAATAAACTGACCGGCGATCGTGCCATCCAGCCCGGTCAAGTCTTGCGCCTGCCCGTCGCCGCCGGCAAGGCCGGTCATGTGCGGCAAGTCCTGGCTGCACAGCTGGTCCCTTAAGACTTATCTTCCGTAATTTTTAAAATCGGGCTGTCGACGAGGCGGTCGGCTTCGTCGATATAACGGCGGACGATAGCCTGTGACTTATGGCGGGTCTGGCGCATGATCTGCCGTTCTTCGACGTGGTGCTGGGCGGCCGACGTGGCAAAGCCGTGGCGCAGGCTGTGGGCCCCGTAATCATCGGGGTTCATGCCCATGAGTTCGGCATAGTGCTTGACGATGAGGGCAATGGCCTTATCGGAGATCCGCGTCTTGCGGATATGGTGTCCTTTAGTCAGACCGCGGAAGACAGGGCCCGTCGTAATGCCGCTCATGTCGAGCCAATTCTTTAACGCCGTGACGGCGCAGAGATTCGTATCCTTTACCATGGGGATGGCGATCATCTGGCCCTGGTCGAATTGGTCGGTCTTCGATTTGCGCAGGGTGATTAAAAGCCCCAGACGGGTGAATTTCAAGTCTTCGACGTCGATGCCGGCCAGTTCCGACCGGCGCAGGGCACCGTAAAAGCCGACCAATAAGATGGCCCGGTCCCGAATCTGCTGGATGTCCTTGCCTTCGAGGAAGGTCAGCATTTCTTTGATGTCGTCGAAGAGGACCGGCGCCTTGCCGTGCTGAATCGTGCCTTTCATGCGCTTGATACCGCGCAGGGCGTTGCGGACGATGGGAAAGCGGCAGGGATTGTCTTTGACCCCGGCGGCATCGAAATTTTCCGTGAGGGCACTGATGCGTCGGGCAATGGTGTTGGCCTTGGCATTGTCAGCCAGGTCATTGATGTAGTTGACGATCGTTTCCGGTTCTGCCGGAAAGGACGACATCTCGTGGTAGGCACACCAGTCGCAGAAGTCATTCCAGTCCGAGCGATAGGCGTCGACCGTATTGGCCGCCCGGGCCGTATACAGGCTTTGGCGGGATTTATGGGATAATTTATCATTGTTGGCAATGGTGTCGCTGCGGCCGATAAAAAAGTTGGGCGCATCTGTTTCTTTAGGCAAGGGATCGGCTCCTTTCGTTTTCGCATAGATAAGAAAAAGGCGTTTCGCAAGAAGTTTCTTGTGAATACGCCTTTTACGTATACCTCGATAGGTGAAGCTCTTTTATGAACCGCCTGTCAGCCAGCAGCATCAGCTCGTCGCGGGATATGAAATCCTTAAGGGCACGGATTACCGCGACCGAAATCTCTTCTCTTGACGTGAAATTCTTTCGCCGATAAAACTTGCCGGACAGCTGCGGTTTTTCCTGACATTTATACGTCGGAATACTCCTCACATATGCTATAATAGATAGTATTATTGTAGCATACAATGGCCGTCAAGGCCATGAATATAGAGGAGAGAAGGGAAACACGATGAACATCACTGTCTATCTCGGCGCCAGTCGGGGAAACGATCCCAGTTATGAAGCCTACGCCTCGGCCTTGGGAGCTTGGATTGCCGAGCACGGACATACCTTGATTTACGGCGGCAGCCGAACGGGGCTCATGGGAGCTTTGTCTGCCGGAGCCTTAAAAAAGGGCGGCGCCGTCATCGGCGTAGAGCCTCAGGAGTTTATCGATACGGCGCTCCAACAGGAGGGCCTGACAAAGCTTATCGTCACGCCGGACATGGCTTCACGCAAAGCGAAGATGATGGAATTAGGGGATATCTTCCTGGCCTTTCCCGGAGGCTTCGGCACGTTAGAAGAAATCAGCCAGGTCATGAGTGAAGTAAAACTCGGTCACCTCAAAGGCCGCTTCGCCTTCCTCGACTTTAACGGCTACTATCAGCCTTTGAAAGCCTTCTTGGAAGCCATGAGCCGTCAAGGCTTCGTCGATGCCAAGTGGGTGAAAGCCGCCGCTTTTTTACCGTCCTTGGCTGCCCTCAGCGCCTTTGTAGCCGGCCGGGAACTGCCAAAACCGGGGGAAACGTGGCGTCACTTTAAGCAGAAACGGTACCGTATCATCGGCCTGGCCGACGATGCCGCAACGAAGGAAACGTATGTCGTCTATAAGACCTTGTACGGCGAATACCGCGACTTCATCCGCCCTTTAGAGATGTTCCTCAGCGAAGTCGATCACGAAAAGTATCCCGACGTCCGCCAGCACTGGCGCTTTGAAAAAGAAACGGGCGGCTGCTGCTCGTGGAATCCGGCCATTTCCCAACAGTATCTGAAACCGTAGTTCGGTACGATTTTTTATAAGCGCTGAACGGCGTCCAGGGCTAAGGGGGACCGTTCGCATTCATCAGCCCGCATGGTCAGTTGGTAGCATAAGGGGCTGCCCTTCATCTTGCCGGCGGCATAAGTAAGGCCGTTCGTCCGTTCATCGAGGAAGGGGCGGTCGATCTGGTTGGGGTCGCCGACGAGGATGATTTTTGTGCCTTTGCCGGCCCGGGTGATGATGCCCTTGACCTGATTGGGCGTCATGTTTTGCGCTTCGTCGATGATGAGATACGTCTTTTCCAGGGACCGGCCGCGGATGAAGTTTAGCGCCTCGGTCTGGATGACGTGGCGGTCGAAGATTTCTTCAATCTTTTCGGCCAGTTCTCTTTCGTTTTCATAGCGTTCGGCTTCATTGCTGTCGATGAGCTGTTCCAGGTTGTCGATAATAGGCCGCATGAGGGGCGAAATCTTTTCCTGTTCATCGCCGGGCAAAAAGCCGATATCCGAGTCGAATTGGGCATTCGGCCGGCAGATGAGGATACGCCGGTATTCGCCCGTCGGATGGTTGATAATCTTTTCAAGACCGACGGCCAAGGAGTAGAAGGTCTTGGCCGTGCCGGCCTGGCCTTTGATGATGACCAACGGCGCTTCTTCGGCCGACTGCATCAAGGCTTCCTGCATAAAATACTGGCCTGCATTTCGCGGCTTGATGCCATAGGGGGAAACGCGGCTGTAGGTCAGGGGGATGACGCGCCCTTTGTGGACCCGTCCTAAGTGGGTCTTGCGAAGGGAGGCGTCGGCCTGTAAGATGATGAACTCATTTTCCTGTACCGTCACGTCGTAGCGCTGGGCATGGTCGTCGATTTGGTAGAGACGACCGGCATCGATGCCTTCTTCTAAAAAGGAATCGAAGTCGCTTTCCGGGACGTAGCAGGTCTGACGGCCGGTATAGCCGTTCTTTTCGGGCAGTACCTGTTCCGTACTGAAATCCTGAGCTTCAATATTCAGCACCTGGGCTTTGAGCCGCAGCACCAGATCTTTGGTGACCAAAATGGGCTGACAGCTTTGCAGGTGGCAGCAGACTTTGAGAATTCGGTTATCGGCCTGATCGTCAGGCAGCGATTCCGGCAGCGCCTCATGGACGCAGTTAATCTCGATACGCACCATGCCGCCGTTATCAAGGGCTACGCCGTCCAGTAAGTTGCCGCGGAGCCTTAAACGTTCCAAAAAGCGGATGGCTTGCCGGGCATTGAACCCGCGTTCACCATCCGCTTTTTTCAGTCCATCCAATTCTTCCACGACAACCAGGGGAATAACGACATGATTATCTTCAAAACACTGCATAGCATACGGAGCCTGAATCAGGACATTCGTATCGAGCACATAAGTCTTTGCCATAAAAATCCCACCTTTTAGTCTATTTTTTACAGCATACCAAAAGAACATATAGAACGAGTAAAGATGGGGCAAAGTTTACGCAAGCCTTACGAAGGCAATGGCCCGTCCGGAAAAGACCGGTGAGCCCATAAATACGTACAAAAGGAGCCAGAATGAGGTCTGAAGAGACTTGTCATTCCGACTCCTTTTATAGAATTACCATCCTTACGGTTTCAGTTGTAAAATGGGGTCGAAGTAAGAAAGTTTTGTGTAATCGACGTTGCCGCCGTCGGTGATGGCAAGGTCGGGAATGGCCGTAATGGGCAGGAAGGAGAGGTAGAAGATCGGGTCCGGCAGGCGGCTTCCGAGGGTTTTCGCCCCTTCATCGAGTTCGTTTTCTTTCTGCGCCAGTTCTTCCGGCGTCATGTCGGAAGCGATGCCGGCAATGGGCAGGGGCAGGAAGGATACAATCTTTCCGTCGAGGACGACGACCTGTCCGCCGCCGTTTTCGATGAGGGTATTGGCTGCCAATGCCATGTCTTCGTAGTTGGCGCCGGCGACGACGAGGTTGTTGTCATCGGGAGCAGCCGTCGTGGCAATGGCGCCCTTGGTGAGGGACCAGCCGGAGATGAAGCCTTTCGATACGTTGCCGTTTTTGCCGTAGCGTTCGATGACCGAAACTAAGGCCACGTCTTTTTCGGCACTCGGGCGAACGATGCCGTCTTTGACTTCGAGTTCGACGTCACGGCGTTTGCGCATGAAAGGACCGACGCTGTCGATGGTTTCGACGACGGCCGTCCCTTCTTTGAGGTCGACGTGGTAGGCAAAGTCGAGGGGACGCATCTTTTCGTGCTGTACCGTATTCAGCAGGGCTGCATCGCGAGCCGGTACGGTGTAGGTGAAGACGTTTTTCTTGTTTTCAGTGACGACCATGCCCTTACTGATGACCGTTTCGACGGTGAAGGTCCCGGGCTGGTCGACGAGGAGGATATCGGCATCTTTACCGGGGGCAATGGAGCCGACGCGGTCGTCGATTTCATAGGCTTCGGCAGCATTGATGGTGGCCATCTGGATGGCCGTCATCGGAGCGAGACCGGCAGCAATGGCCAGGCGGACCATGTTGTCGATATGGCCGGTCTTTAAGATGCCGCGGGCGTGGACGTCGTCCGAGCAGAAGCTGGTGTGGCGGGCGATGCCCGGGGCCCCTTCGGTGATGGCGCGGACATTTTCCTTCAGGAACTTGGTGACTGCCGATTCGCGGATGATGGTGTGCATCCCTTTGCGGGCCTTTTCTAAAAATTCCTGATGGTCGTAGCTTTCATGGTCGACGCGGACGCCGCTCATGAGGTATTCGTTGAGGTCCTTGCCGCGGGCCAGGGGGCTGCAGCCGAAGATGGGGCGATGGTATTTCTGAGCCAAGACCAAAGCTTCGAGGGTATCGGCATCCTTCGTTTGGACGGCTTCGCGGACGAGTTCCCAAATACCGTAGCAGTTCGGGTCCTGGTGGTATTTGGCGTGATCCTTGGCCGTGACATTGTAGGCGATGGTCGATACGGGAATGGTGTACGGAGTTTTATACGGCAAGGCCCAAAAGACCTTCAAGGGCGAGGCGTCGATTTCTTCAAAAATCGGGCCTAAGCCGTCGACGCCGATGACGGAAATGTATTCGTCAAGGCCGCTTACGATGCTCGTCGTGCCGCAGGGAACGACGGCCTGGGCAAAGCGGGTCATGCTCATCTTACTGCATTCCACGTGGATATGGCAGTCGATGAGGCCCGGCGCCAAATATTTTCCCGTCCCGTCGACGGTCTTGGTGTCAGGGCCGATGTAGTCGGAAATATCACTTTCAACGGCGACGATTTTTCCCTTATACATGGTGACGTCAGCCTTATAATATTCGCCGGTGTTGACATTTATAAGGGTGCCGCCGACGATGGCCAGGTCGGCCTTGATTTTAGCCGCGCCAGCATCGATATAGTCGGATAATAATTCTTTCGTAAGCATAGGGCTACCTCCTTAGAATTTAAGAATCGTCAAGGTATAGAGCAGGATCAGGAACAGGACGAACATGACCCAAATGAGGGGATTCAGCTCTTTCCGGCGGCCGGCAATGGTCATCAGAATCGGGTAGAAGAGGAAGCCGAAGGCGATGCCGTAGGAAATGTTAAAGGTCAGAGGCATGCCGATGATGACTAAGAAGGCCGGGAAGGCCGTTTCGAATTGATCCCAGTGGATTTCGCGGAGAGACGACGTCATGAGGACGCCGATGATGATCAGGGCCGGCGCCGTGACCTGGGCCGTAACGACCGACAAGAGGGGCGAGAAAATCATGCTGAAGCCAAAGAGGATGGCGACGACGATAGCCGTAAGGCCTGTCCGGGCACCGACGGCAATGCCGGCCGACGATTCGACGTAAGCGGCGGTCGGCGTCGTTCCCATGACGGCCCCGCCGAGCATGGACAGGGAGTCGGCCATGAGGGCTTTCCCGATGCGGGGCATCTTGCCGTCGTGCATGATGCCGGCCTGCTGAGCAAGACCGATCAGGGTTCCGGCCGTATCGAAGAAGGCGACCAGGAAGAAGATGACGACGACGGCCCACATCTGCGGGTCGGTGACGATGGCGCCCATATTGGCGACACCGACGCCAAAGGTCGGTTCCAGGCTCGGAGCCATGGAAATGATGCTGTCCGGCAAGGGGATGAGATTGGTGACAAGGCCCAAAACAGCCGTCAGGACGATGCCGTAAAAGATGGCACCGGGAACCTTCTTGGCCATGAGCATGGCCGTTACGAAGATGCCGAAAATGGTCAGCCACGTCGTAGCGACCTTAAAGGAGCCGATGGCGACCATCGATGACGGGTCGGCCATGACGATGCCGCCGCCTTGAAGGCCGACGAAGGAGATGAAGATGCCGATACCGGCAGCCATGGCGTACTTTAAGTCCTGAGGGATGGCGTCGATGATGATTTCACGCAGTTTGAATAAGGATACCAAGGTAAATAAGATGGATGCAATGAAGACGCCGCCCATGGCCTGCTGCCAAGGCATACCCATGGCCAGGACGATGGAATAGGTGAAAAAGGCATTGTCGCCGAGGCCCGGGGCAATGGCGATGGGGTAGTTGGCCAAAAAGCCCATGAGCAGGCAGCCCATGATGGCCGATAAGGCCGTCGCCGTAAAGACGGCACCGGGATCCATACCGGCATCGCCTAAGATGATAGGATTGACGAAGAGAATGTAAGCCATGGAAACGAAGGTCGTAAGACCCGCCAGGCATTCGCGCCGCACCGTCGTATTATGTTCAGATAAATGGAATAATCGTTCTAAAAGTCCGTTTGATTGAGGTTGGGACATGTTCGTTAAACCCTCCTTTAAGGAAAACTAGAATAGGTCCAATGACAGAATCTGTCTTTTGGCACTCGGAACGAAAAATCGGCCTTGAAACAAAAAAAGAAATAGCCGAACATACGCCATTAGCGTACATAGCTATTTCTTTTGCCGAAGCCTCTAGCGCCACTAGAAGTCCTGTTATTGAATTAATTACCCGTTCATTATACCGACAACCGTCGGTATTTGTCAATGAAGGCTTTTCGGACGGCAGCGGGCCGGAATCTCATGGAACCGTCCGTCCCGGTATGGTTCAATCGTCGGCTGCCGCCTCGGTCAGTACGGCCGTATCGGCAGGGTACTTGGCCTTGCATTCCGGGTAGTTGCTGCACGTCCAGTAATCTTTGTGGGACAGGGTCCGTTTGTGCAGATAGCCGGTGCCGCAGGTCGGGCAAAGGCGGATGACCGGTTTTCCGTCGTCGTCGGTAAAGTCGGCCTTGCATTTTGGGTTTTCGCAGCGCCAATAGGGGCCGAATTTTCCCTTCAGTTGATGAATTTCAGACTGGCATTTGGGACAATGATAGACCGGTTCCGGCATAACCTCCTTGATCGGGCTTTCGATGACCGGCGGCGGTGCTTCCGGAGCCGTCTTGATTTCGGCGGGGTCGGCTTCGAAATCCTTTTCTTTTTGATTGTATTCGGCAGGCTTAAAGCCAAAGAGAGGCGCCAGCAGGCAGTAAGGAATTTGGCTGCGCAGGGTCTGATAGTTGCTGACGGCCTGGTTATATTCCTGACGGCTTTCTTGAATCCGGAGTTCCAAGGCTTTCACGCTGTCCATGAGGGACTGATAGGTCTGATTCGACTTCAGCTCCGGATAAGCTGCGGCTAAGGCCTGGAAATTAGCGTTTTGACGAGACATGTTCGCCAGGCTCGCTTGGGTGAGGGTATTGCTTTCGCGTTGGCTGAACTGCTCGGCAATGACGTAGAGGTGATAGAGCGTCGCTTCGCGCTGGGCCTTATACGTCGAAATATCGGCCAGAGCCTTGCGGACGGGCTCGCGAGTGCGGCCGAGGGTATTGTATATGTGAATCAAATAGCGGAGGACCCAGATGGCGATAAGGATTTCGCCGATGGTCTTCAAAATATCGAACATAGAAACCTCCTACTTGTCTTCCAAATCCCAGTCGTAGTGCTGCATTACGAGCTGCGTAATGATGACGTCTTCCGGGTCAAACTCGGGATGCTCTGTATAATCGACGGCCTGCGGACGGCTGCGGTCGATGGGCTGGGGGATGTTGTAGGCAATGCTTAAGGAATATCCCGAGCGGCTGCTGGTATCCCAGGTGTAGATGATTTGCTTGGCAAAAGCGGTCCCGTTGAGCTGCCCGTCGAGATAACGAGAGCCCGTCGGCCCTTTTCCTAAGGCTTTGGTCATATTGTCGGCGGCCAATTTAAAATCCGAAAGGCCTTCTTGCATGATGGTTGAGACGTCATCGGGCTTCAGCTTTTTTACATCATCCGATTTGACGGTCATCTTCAGTATAGCGGAATAATTGCCTAAAGGCCGGCCCTTTTTAAAATCAGCCTCCAGGGCTTCGCGCTTCATGACGTAGGGCACCGTGTCGTGCTTTTCAGAGCGGCCATACGTATGGACGATGCCGATTTGGCCGTTGTCGTAGGCTTCTAAAATACTCGGCAGCTTCCACATCTTGGTCTGCGTCGAGTTATTATAGTTCCAGCCGGTAACGCCGGAAAAATTCTTTTTGAATTCTGCATCGGACATGCCGAGGTACATCGTATAGACGTTGGACGGATTGCGGCTGATCACGTCGGTTTCCTTGGTCAAATCAAGGGCAAATCCCGTCATGCCCGTCACCGTCAAAAGGCCTGCAAAAAGGCCGGTACAAAGAACTTTCTTCCACTTCATCAAAACGCCTCCTTTAGTAAATCCCTATGGGGAAACAGTCTTCACTTCAATCGTACATAAATTATCAGGTCTGAAAAAGAATCCATATGTTACAAATTCGACATGCGACATAAAAATCCTTCTCTCCGAAACTGACGAAAGATGTCAAAATTTTCTAAGCAACGCCTTGCCCGGACTAAACTCCATGCTGTAAGCTGTAAGTATCAAAGCGACTCAGCCATTGAAAAGGAGGTCATGCACCATGTTTATTATCAGCGAATACTTGAATCCGGAAAACATTCCTCAGGACCGGGCAGAATCTTTATTTCAGCAGCATGCGGAATGGTTTACCAAACATTTTAATCTGGGACATTTCGTCCTCGTCGGGCCCTACATCGATATTCCTAAGGCCGGCATCATGCTGTCCAACCTGACTTCGCGGGAAGAACTTGACGCCATCCTCGCCGAAGACGTGTTTTCTAAGGACGACATGGCTCGCTATGAAGTCCATGAATTTAAAGCGGCCATGGTGTCTACTATAAAGCCGGAATAAAGGTAGGCAGCCATTGACGGTATTTCCTAACAGCCCTGTTTCATCGTCATCAAAATGATGGTGGAGCAGGGCTGTTTTGCGTCTGTCTCTTGTCTGAAAGGGCTGATTTTATAAAGCTCGGCGTAGTGTTTAGGTCGATTCCTTGTCTTCAACGCAAAGTGATTTATAACTGGTTTGCATGACCCCATACTCTTATATTAAAAAAATATCATAGAAATATTGTTAAAATGTGTTAACTATGACAGAATTAGGACAATTAATATGTTATACTAGAAAGAAAGCTATACAAATATTCGCCCTTAATTAACTTATAATGTGTTATATAATGCCTGCTATTTTAAATAAAATTTAGAAAACGGGACTATTTTGTTTTATTTATGAATTTTATATAGAAATATAACGTAAATATGTATACAGTATTTTGCTTTTAATAAAGGCGGGGCGAATGGAAGGGAAGGATGTCATCATGTCATTTGCAATTCAAAAGAACCGCAAGGTCCTTATCGGTTTTTCTGCGGTCTTAGTCATTCTTATCGGAGCCTTGTTGTTTTATTTCCTCTACTGGGTCAAGACACCGGCTTATTCTTTGGGCCTCGTCAAAAAATCGATTGAAAACCACGATTTACCGACCTTTAAGCGTCATGTCGATTTAAAGTCTCTGTACAGCCGCGGCTTCGATGATCTCATGCAGGAAAGCCTCGGTGAAGACGCGTCTAATGCCTTTGTGTCCGGTATCGTCGCGGCCCTCAAAGAAAACATGATTCAAACGATGATCACCGAAACCGAGAAATACGTCGAAACGGGGAACTTTGAAAAGCCGGCTCAAGGTGACGGCAAGAATCAGGCTTCGATTCAGGAAGTCAGCCAGAAATTAAATACGCCGGATCTCGAGTATTCCGGAGTTAAAAGCACGCAGATCGACGGCAACATTGCCATCGTGACCCTTACCCTCCACGATAAGAAGGTCGACAAAGACTTTGACCTGAAAATCAAAATGCGGGCCATTGACGGAGGCGAATGGCAGGTCGTCGAAGTGGCCAATTTAATCGAATTTATGCAGGAACAGGAAAAAGCGGTACAGGAAAAACTGGCTGAAATCAATGCACCTGTTAAAAAGGAAATGGACGCAGTCTTCGACGTATCCAATCGAATCGCCGGCCGTATCGTCAGTCAGAATTCCTTCTTCCCGTCCCATTATATCCGCTTCCAGATCGGTTATACCCTGCCGACGCCGGATAAAAAGGTGAGCTCCGTCATGGGTTATCTGAATGTTAAGGATAAAGAAGGAAAGACCGCCGTCACCTTGCCCGTCCAAATCGATAACATCGATAAAAAATACACCGCTTCCGATTACAGCAGCGATAAGATTTGGACCTTTGACAGCGAAAGCGAAAAATCCTTGAATCCCTTCATCGATAAGGAAAAGAAGGTCTATACCGACGGGCTCAACAACTATACCTTAGAATTCACCATTCAAAAGATGACCTTTGCCGACGGAAAGGTCCTTGAATTACAGGATAAATTATAGCCGTCATTTTAATCAGTCAACAGCCGGGCCATGCAGGTCCTGCCTGCCATACATGAAGCGCATAATACTACGAAACGGTAAAAATTCATGTCTGTAGACAACCAGGAAAGGAGACATTATTATGAACAGGATTTATAAGGTTATTTGGAGTAAAGTAAAACATCGTTACGTCGTAGTGTCCGAGCTGGTTCGCAGCTGCACCAAACAGTCAGGAAGCCATGTTACACAGAAAATGGCTGCTGTCCTGGCCGTGCTGGCCTTGACGGCCGGTGCCGGTGGGATGGCAGAAGCTGCCACCAACAGTACCTGGGTGACGAATACCGATGCCAACGGCAATTTCACGGCCCACCTCGATGCAGAAAACACGATGGGACAGTATGCTAAGAACAATGCCGTCGTCGGTGATGGTAATACGGTAAATACCAGTAACAATAAGGTTACTGGTGATAAGAATACCGTAGGCACTTCTACAGGCAATGATTATATCATCGGTGATAGTAATGTCCTTACAGGCCTAAATGCATCGTGGCTTATTGGCAGCAATAATGAACTGGTAGGCGGAACGGAGTCTCTTATCTTTGGCAATAAGAATACTTCAGATCGAAGAATCTATAAATCGATTCTTGTTGGCCACAATAATAAAGTAACCAATGGTATAGACAATACGGTGGGCATTGGGAATAATATGGAGTTTGGTAAGAACTCCGATGATTCCGTCGTAATCGGTTATGGGGCCAAAAACGGGCCATTCCCAACAGAAGATCCCAACTATTGGCCGGGCAGTAACGGTTCTGTTGTCATTGGTAAGGACGCAGTTAATGAATCTCCTTATAGTGTCGTTATCGGGACCGGCGCTAAGATGGGCAATACTATAAATTCAAGTGGGAGAGGCATCGTCATCGGTACCAGTGTTTCCATTGGTGATAAAGCAGAAAATTCCATTGCTATTGGGACTGATGGGACCAGAGTCGATGATGAAACGGACTGGACCGTTGCCATGGGGACGAATATTAAAGTAGGGAAGGAATCTGACCACTCCATTGCCATTGGTGGGGTTTCTGCCAGTATCGGGAATGATGCGCCCCATAGCGCGGCTATCGGCTCTTTTTCAAAAGTTTATGATGGCACCTGGTTTGGATCAGCTATTGGCTATTCTGCCAAAGTTAACGGGCGCTCCAGTATTGCTCTGGGGCATGGAGCAACCATTGGTACGGCTGAAAAGCTAAGTCGCTATGCAGTCGCTCTCGGCTATGAATCCAAGGTCGGCGGTAGTGCTGAAAATGGTATCGCTATTGGTAATGGAGCATCTGTTAAAGATGGTGCACAAAGTGGTCTGGCTATTGGTGTAGGTGCTAAGGCAAACTCCACGAGTTCACTAGCAATCGGGTCAGGCGCCAATGCAACAGGCTCAGATAACTTTGCCTTTGGTACCGGGGCGGCAGTAACTACAAAACCGGGCAATATCAGCTGGTCAATTGCAATGGGCTATTATACTAAAGTTAACACCGGTTATAGTGTGGCAATAGGGAGCCAAGCGGAAATCGCTGAACGCTCTGATCGCTCATCTTTAGTAGGCTATAAGACTAAGAGCAGCAGTTATTATGGAACCGTAATAGGCGCAGAATCAACCATTGGTACCGGCGCAGATTATTCATTCATTGGTGGCTATAAATCAGTTGTCCCTGACAATGTCAAATGGGCTACCATCGTAGGTTCTGAATCTAAAGTCAGCAGTTCCGGTGGTACGGCAATTGGGAGAAGTTCAATCGTTGAAGCTGATACCAAGTACAGTACGGCTTTAGGCTACGGCAGTAAAGTAAAAGTCGATGATATGTTTACGTCTTCAAAATTAACGGCCTTTAAAACCGAATTAGGCGATTTCTATAATAAACAGTGGAATATCTCCGGCAGTGATGGTTCTTATGGTATTCTCTCTGTTGGTGATTCGTCTAATAAACGCCGCATCATCAATGTAGCCAAAGGCAGAATCGCATCAAACTCTTATGATGCCATCAACGGTCAGCAGATTTATCACTTGACCAATGATTTGACCGCTCAAATTGCGGCTGCCGGCGGTAGTGTGGCCCCGGGTACAAACATCGCATCTGTCGTTGAAGGTACCGATGCGGATGGCAAGAAGCAATATACCGTTAATGCTAAGGGCGCCAGCGTCAGTGTTGACGATAATTTCGTTTTAACACCGACAGAAGATACCACAACGAATGTCACTGACTACAATATTAAGTTGAACGACATCGTCACCATCGGCGCCGGCACAGATGGCAACAACCCCATTAAGATTGACGGTACCAAAGGCCATATTACGGGCTTAACCAATAAGACCCTTGATCTTGATGACTTTGCCAAAGTAGGCCGTGCCGCGACAGAAGAACAGCTCAGTGCCGCTATGTCCGACATCGATAAGAAATCCTATAAGGGATGGACGGTATCGGCCAATGGCACAGACGGGGTTGCCGTAGCCAGCAACGACAAGGTCGATTTCTCCGGAGTCAAAGATACAGCCGGTCATCAGAATATCGTTGTAGCTCAAGATAAAACGAACTTGTCCTTTGACCTCAATACGAGCATTAATGTCGGCACCGGCGATAATAAGGTAACCATTGACGGCGATAATGCTAGTGTACAAGTAGGCAGTGGAGATACTAAAATATCCCTTGATGGACAAAAAGGTATTGCCAATATCGGTAAAGTAAATGTTGACGGTGCTGCCGGCGAAGTTAAGGGCTTAACAAATCTAAAACTTGATGGCAAAGACTTTGCGACTGTAGGTCGCGCCGCAACGGAAGAACAATTAAATGCAGCCATTACAGATATTAAAAACAGTGCCTATACGGGATGGAATATTTCAGCTAACGAAGAAAATGAATCGAAAGTAGATAAGGATACTACGATAGACTTTGGCGGCTATATAAATGCGGAAGGCAACCAGAACGTATTTGTACGCAAAGACAATGCAAAATTAAAATTCGGCCTTAACAATAAGATTACTATCGGTGAAGGCAATACAAAAGCTGTAATTAACGGTGAAGCTGGGACCTTCAACTTAGGCACCGAAGATGGCAAGAAAGTATCCCTGAACGGTACGACCGGTATGGGCGAAATCGGTATTATCGAGTTAGATGGTGCTGACGGCGAAGTTACGGGATTGACCAATACGACCCTCGATTCCAAAGACTTTGCAACCGTCGGCCGTGCCGCTACGGAAGAACAGCTCCAAGGCGTCAATCAGCAGGTTACCCAGAACAGCCTGGCCATTAACCACTTGGGCAACAAGGTCAATCAACTGGACAACCGCATCGATGAAGTCGGTGCCGGTGCTGCCGCCTTGGCCGCCCTTCATCCGCTCGATTTTGACCCCGATGACAAATGGGATTTCTCCGCCGGTTACGGCAACTACCGCGGTGAAAACTCGGTAGCCGTCGGCGCCTTCTATCGTCCTAATGAAGACACCATGTTCAGCGTCGGCGGAACCGTCGGCAATGGCAACAACATGGTGAATGCCGGCGTATCCATTAAGTTTGGTCAGGGCAACAGCATTTCCACATCCCGCGTAGCCATGGCTAAGGAAATCAAAGACCTGCGTCGTGAACTGGAAGCTATGAAGTCGGCTATGCTCGACTCCAATGCCGGCCGCAAGATCGATACGTCGAAGCTCCAGCTCTTCCCGGACGTTCCCCAGAATCACTGGGCGTATGAATACGTCGCCACCCTGGCCGGAAACGGCATGATTCAAGGCTATCCGGACGGTAGATTTGACGGCGACCGTCCCATGACACGTTATGAATTTGCAGCCATGCTGTATCGGGCTATGGTCAACGGTGCAACCCTTTCGGACAAGATTCTCACCGAATTTGCCCCTGAATTAGAACGGTTCACCGTCGACACCGTTCATACCGACAAAGACGGCAACCCGACGGTAGAACGGGTACGCGCCGCGAAACGTAAATAAGTTATGAAAGACTTTTCAAAATCATAAGAACGTAACATAAAAATACTCCCTTTGAATGGGAACGACACCGTAAATTTCGGCAGCCGTCCCTCAAAGGGAGTGTTTTCGTTGCAAAGAACGGCAGGTAAAAATCAATGGTCCGGCAGGACTCTGTAACGGCAATGTAGAAATATAATATACAAAGATGCTAATTTTTTTACAATATTTTAACGTATATCCGTGTGCTGCCGCATGAGGATGGGACGGGTTTGCTAAACGATTGCCAGTTGCGATTGTCGAACTTATTAAGTATGTGAGGTGATACTCTATGAGTGAATTGACATTTGTATGCTACTCTCGTTGTTCTACTTGCAAGAAAGCCGAAAAATGGCTGGCAGCCAATGATGTGGCCGTAACGGTTCGTGACATCAAGGGAGATAACCCGACGGAAGCGGAACTTCGTGAATGGCACGAAAAAAGCGGTCTGCCTCTCAAACGCTTCTTCAATACGAGCGGTCTCAAGTATCGAGAATTGGGACTCAAGGACAAATTGGCAGACATGAGTGAAGATGAACAGTACGCCCTTCTTGCCACAGACGGCATGCTGGTCAAGCGCCCCTTGCTCGTCGGCAAAAACAAGGTTCTCGTAGGATTCAAAGAAGCCGAATGGCAGGATAATTTGTAATATAAAATGAGCCTCCGTCTGCGAGGCTCGTTTTCGCATGCCTTCAAATCGTTTGCCCCTTGGTCTTGATAGAGAGCGAAGGAAGGACGATTGCTGAAGGCTTTGTAGGGCGCTGATTGAAATAAGGTACTGTCGGGGAATTTTCGAATAGAGCGGAAATGGACACGGACTGTGAAATCCAGGTGATGAGGCAATTTCAACAGACAGGCAAAAAAAGTTGTGAAGTGAGATTCTCCTTGGCCGGATACCGGACTTCGATAGCCCAGGCAAAGGATATTAGCAGGATGTTTCGGATCGTGAAGGATTTTTATGAGGTGATAACATGTTAGGCGCAATCGTAGGAGATATTGTCGGTTCACGTTTTGAATGGCATAACATTAAGGACAAAGACTTTGAATTATTCCACTATAAATGCAGGCCCACCGATGACACCATCATGAGCTTGGCCTTGGCTAAAGCCATCTTAGACAGCAAGGCCGATTACAGTGATCTCGGCGAACTTGCCGTAGACAATATGCAGAGCCTGGGCCGGAAATATCCGAACTGCGGCTACGGCGGACATTTTAAAAAATGGGTATTTACCATGGACCCTGAGCCGTATCACAGCTTTGGGAACGGGTCTGCCATGCGTGTCAGCGCTGCCGGATTTGCGGCTAAAAGTCTGGAGGAAGCCAAAGTACTCTCTCGGAAAATCACCGAAGTCACCCATGATCATCCCGAAGGCGTGAAGGGGGCCGAATCCGTCGTTGTGGCAATCTATATGGCAAGAACCGGGTCCAGCTTACAGGAAATCCGAGATGTTATCGAGCAAGATTATTATCCCATGGATTTCACCCTCGATGCCATTCGCCCGACATACGAATTTGACGTCACCTGTCAAGGGAGCGTCCCCCAAGCCCTGATGGCCTTCTTCGAATCAACAGACTTTGAAGACGCCATCCGCAACGCCATCTCCATCGGAGGCGACAGCGACACCATAGCCGCCATCTGCGGCAGCGTAGCCGAAGCCTACTACGGCATTCCTGAAAAACTGCGGAAACAGACACTGATGTTTTTAGATGAAAGATTATTGAAAATCCTTACGGATTTTGAAAAAGTATATCCGCCAATTAGGGAAAAACGGACATAAGAGATCCTGCAGAGCCAGGGTAAGGGAAACAAAGCTCCCTGAGGTAATGCTGCGAAGGGAAAGCAACAAAACTATCGAGCTAAAATGATTTTATCCTTAAAATTACAGGCTCTGCAACTCGTATGGACATGCGGCTTGCAGAGCTTTTTCATTTCCAGGCAACTGTGGCTGAGTTATAATGAGGGTGAGGGTAAAAATGTGATTTCTATTAATCAATATACAATAATAAAAGCAGTAATCTATATAGTTATTTTTTTTAATATTTTTTTGATACAGCAGATGAATAAAAATGGAGAACATTAATTGTTTGATAGCGTATCAAAATGGATGGGGATCGCTTTTGAGAATATTAGTTACGGGCATTGCCATGGTGGTTTTTCTTTTGGGCCTTGGGAAAAAAATTTTGCGAAGTAAAAAAATCAATCATAAAGAGCGAATTTTTAAACTCAGTTCATATTTTTCCCTTTTGGTTGGTTCATTAATCATGTACTGTTCAATGTTAGGGATTATTCAATCTATTTTTATTTTGCTATCCGGAGGTGCGTTTTTTGGCATAGGAATAATATTATTAGGATATGGTATCAAATATGAAAGAAAAGAATTAATCAAGATAACTGACGTAAGACATAAGGTTTCTTATAAGATTTTTTTTACTTATGGTTGGCTCATTGTAATATTGATGTGTATATTTATTGGCGTCTTCTTGGCCAAGCAAAATGCGTTAGTATTATAGGAACATATTCATGAGTAAAAAATTAATAACAGCACGGTTGACATGGCAGTAGTACGGGCCGTGAAATTGTCGTAGACGACATGAATTGGAGCATAATAAATGGGGAGAGAATATATTAGTATGCTTATAAAAGATTAAAATATAGTTGGAGATATAAATATGTTTCAAAAAAGATATAGATGGGTTTGGAAAAGTTATTTTTCTTTCCAAGGAAATATAAATTTATTAGAATACCGAAGGCGTCTTTTGTATATTAATGGTGTCTACTTGCTTGGTGTGGTAATCTTA
The DNA here is from genome assembly GCA_002319965.1 of Megasphaera sp. UBA1696. Classification (GTDB taxonomy): domain Bacteria; phylum Bacillota; class Negativicutes; order Veillonellales; family Megasphaeraceae; genus Megasphaera. The sequence goes on along the minus strand of DCJQ01000001.1, from coordinate 2,636 downwards.
TTTGCTATTCTGTTACCTTTACATTTTGTTAAGGTCTTGAATAATTCACTTGTTTCGATTTTTATAGCACTGTTCTTGATTTTCTATCAATTTATTTTTTTCTATTTAATAATAGTAATTAGCGTAAAAAGATTGCATGATGTGAATAAAAGTGGTTATTGGATGTTGACAATATTAGTTCCTGTATTCGGAATATTGTTGATTATTTATTGGATTACCAAGCCTAGTGCTGCTACCAGATCAGAACTTTACCCTAATAATGGACAACACAACGGTGAACATCGATGACTATTTCCCGTTGCCGCCTAGTGCAACAAGTGGGAATGATTTGTACCGTAAGAGGCAATGGGGAGCACCTATGCTAGTGTAACAACGCAGGCTGCTGGAATCTATGTCAATGAAGTTTAGATAGTCCTGCTGTCGGAATGAGTGCAGGGATACTTGTCTATTAGCGTAAACCTTTATATAGAAAGAGAAACGTAGAGATAGACAAACAAGAATGAGGTAATCTACATGATTTCAATTCACGATATAAAAGGGGTTCTTGTTACAATTGGAATAGTATTAGTGTTTTCCTACGGAGGCTTTTATATTATTCGTAGAATTTTTCGAAGAGAGTTTTTGCGTATTTATAGATATAGCCTTTCTCTTATTACAGGGGGCGTTATACTATACATAAGTTTAATTGGATTGGTACTTTCTTCTTATTATGCTAAACGATATTCGATTTGGTTATTTGTGATAGGCTGTGTAGGATTTACATTGCTCTTTTATAGTGAAAGTGTTTTAGCTCAATGCGAGCACAAAAAAGAAGAATATCGGAAATTGCTTTGTAGCACTAAAAAACTGGCTATATATGATGCTATTATGTTTATTGTATTGATTATTAAATACTATCTAATCAATTAAATTAATGAGGCAATATCAATGATTTCAATTCATGATATAAAAGACGGACTAATCATTTTCGGATTAGTAATATATTTGGGATGGGGACTGTTCAAGCGAGTGCGTGAAGATTTTCGAAAAGAATTTTTACATCGTTATCAATACAGTGTCCCCTTTATTGGAGGATGTTTTATTTTAGGAATCGCATTGCCTGGGCTTATTTTCTCCTTTTATTATTTTATTGATTACGCACTATGGCTGATGGTTTTGATGTTTTTGGGAATAGCTATTATGGCTTATGGAAGCGGTATCTTGGCTAAATATGAATATAAAGAGGAAAAATCTAAAGAGATCATGGGAGATGCAAAAGATTTGATTAAATACAGCATTATCCTTTTAGTTGTACTTATTTTGAAGGAGTGGGTTATTTAGAAAATGTGCACCGTCCCTTAGATCGTGAGCGGCTGCTCTTTAAGTAAACACTTGGAAAAATATCATGTTCATTCAATCATTCGCTCAACTACTTCGCAGAATTGAAAGAGCCAAATATTAGTTAGGAGCGTGATAATGTGTATGCTTATAATGATAAAATGAATAAATGGCTATATAGCTTTGAATTTGGATATCCAATGATAGTAGAACAAAATTCACCGTTATATCCATTAATTCATAGAGAGTTTTATGAGATAAATGATTGTATTTTTATTCTTCGGAATAAAAACGATTTAAAAAAGATGAAACATTTTTCAGCTTCTGATTGGGAGAGAATTTTAAAGTTTCATAAAGATAAAACGGGCTATGAATGGTGTATTAATGATTTATCTGTAAATGATTTTTATTCCAAAGAAATATGCAGCAAGGAAGGACAAAAAAATATGTTGTCAATTGCTATGAATGTATTGGAAGTATGGGGAAATAAGTTAAAAGAAGATTTTCCGAATAGAAAATTTTGTCTATATTTATCAGTTACAGAAGATCCATTCTTTTTAAATTTACGTTTCCATACTTACCGGGAAAAAACTGGATTCATATGGGGAAAAGGGATAAACGGCATTGATAAAATTGAGCAGCCAGTAATGCTCAGAATAATATGATGAGCATATTTTTGCTTATAACTGTTTATGCTAATGAATTCTATTAATTAGTTAAATTATCGATATATAGAAAATACAGGAGATAATATTGCAACAGGCAAAAGTGCTGCAGAAAAAGAGAAATTTAATAAGCGAGGCAGTATATGATTTCTATTCATGAGTTCAAAGAATTACTTGTAATCAGCGGATTTTCACTTTGCGTTTTATACGCTTTAAAAAAAGACTTACAGGAAAACTTTGATAAAAAAATGTTGGGTGTTTATCAGTACAGCATTCCTTTCTTTTCAGGGATTTTTATAACTTTGATTTCATTGTTCGGATGTGTGTATTCTTTTTACTATGCAGTAAAATATGCAATATGGTTATTGATGTCAACTATCATCGGATATTCTCTTGTGATTTATAGCGATGCCATTTTAGCAAAATACCAAAATGATGAAAGAAAATATAAAAAAATAATGAATACAACAAAAAATATAGTAAAATATATAATTATTGTTTTATTTGCCCTTATTTTAAAGGAGTGGTTTATTTATAAAAGATAAATCAATCCTTAATGCAAAAAAGCCACATCGCCATCAGGTGCGATGTGGCCAATTGCATTTAATTTCTTTCAGGAAGTAATTTATAGGTACTGTCAAATATTTTTCGCAA
>DCJQ01000023.1 GCA_002319965.1 Megasphaera sp. UBA1696 | reverse complement strand
AATTCATTATACAATCAACCTTTGCGATTTTGCGAGAAAAAAGGCTTTACACAAGGGATTTTTTATGGTATAATTCCTTTGTTATTTTAGGCAGTCCGCTGCCCGATATGATCGGTATCATATGACGATTGCTGCGTACCATGGCGGCAACGGGGTAAGAATGTCTTATAGGAGGAAAAAGAGCAATGAACATTATCAGCGTACTTGAACAGGAACAGCTTCGTGACGATATCCCGGCATTCCGCCCTGGGGATACTGTCAAAGTTCACGTAAAGGTTGTCGAAGGCAACCGTGAACGTATCCAGATCTTTGAAGGTGTCGTTATCGGCCGTCATAACGGCGGTGTCCGCGAAACTTTCACTGTCCGCCGCATTTCCTATGGCGTCGGTGTTGAACGTACTTTCTTGGTACATTCGCCGCGTCTGGCTAAAATCGAAGTCGTTCGCCACGGTATCGTTCGCCGTGCAAAACTGCACTATCTCCGCGGTCTTACCGGCAAAGCTGCCCGTATCCGCGAACGCCGATAAGCTATTGGCAAGAACACTTGAAAAAAGGTCTGTCGCAACTGCGACGGGCCTTTTTTTGTGGCTTCATCGTCGACCCAAGGGATATGTCCTTCTTATTGTTAACCTTTAGGAGTGAAAAATATGGTTGACTGGACGGATATCTGCGCGTATAATAATCCCATAGTCATTAATAGAAAGAGGGGCATTGGTTAACAATGAATACAATCGCAGGTTTAACGGAACAAATTTTACAAGGCTATCGCATCAAACGGGGCGACGATCTGAGCCTTTTTTTGACGGCACCGCTGGCGGAACTGCAAGAAGGGGCAGGCGTACTGCAACGCCATTTTTGCGGCAATCACGTCGATTTCTGCACCATCATCAACGGCCGCAGCGGCCGCTGCAGCGAAGACTGTAAATACTGTGCGCAATCGGCCTGTCATCATACGGGCTGTGACGAATACGATTTCCTGCCGAAAGAAGAAATCATGGCCAATGCCAAGGCCAATCAGGACGCCGGTGCTAACCGCTTTGCCATCGTCACCTCCGGCAGGGCCTTGTCGGGGAAGGATTTTGAAAAAGCCCTCGATACGTATCGGTCGATGAAAGGGGAACTTCATATCGGTCTTTGCGCCTCCCACGGCTTGCTTTCGAGAGCGCAGCTCCACGCTCTTCGCCAAACGGGCGTCACCAGCTACCATCACAACATCGAAACGTCGCGGCGATTCTTCCCGCAGATCTGTACGACCCATACGTATGACGACCGCATCCGGACCATCAAAGACGCTCAGGCCGAAGGACTCTGTGTCTGTTCCGGCGGCATCATCGGCATGGGCGAAACTTGGGAAGACCGGCTCGATATGGCCCTCAGCCTCTCGGAACTGGGCATCGAATCCATTCCCATCAACGCCTTGATGCCCATTCCCGGCACGCCTTTTGAAGGTCGGAAAGAACTGTCCGGCGACGATATCCTGCGGACCATTGCCTTCTTCCGCTTCATCAATCCCGAAGCCAACATCCGCCTGGCTGCCGGCCGCAAGCTCCTGCCTGAAAACGGGGCTACGGCCCTTCTTTGCGGTGCCTCGGCGTCGATTACGGGGAATATGCTGACGACGTCGGGCTCGACCATCGTCGAAGACATGGCCATGATCAAGCGCCTGGGCCTGACCAATGACGCCGCTGAAGAAGGCGGAAACTGCGGCACGACCTGTGCTTCGTAACGGATAATCAAAAAGGGGAGGGACTTTATACGTGAGTCCCTCTTTTTCGGATAAAACAGACTTGTCTTTGCTGAGATCTGTCTTCGTACGGTTTCTGTCCGTAACGAGGGGATGTCTCGGTTTTGACAGGTCTTTTTTGATGGAGTCTTTTTTGGGACTATCATTGTCCCGATTTGGCCGGCCCTATTTCGACCCGATAAAGACCGGCGGAAACCGGTATCGGCTAATATATGGGCTCGAGCACGCATAGCTCGTGAGATCGATGGGGCGATTTTTTTTGACTGTCCCGTTCTGTTTATAGTAATATGAAGAAAAAGTACGGCTTTTTTTGTGTCAACGGGAAAGAAGTATGATAAAATAGGAAGGTACATATGCAGAATAGACTACTTGGAGGAGGTGTGCCGATCATGATGAAGCGGAATATCGTCCTCGTCGGGATGATGGGGAGCGGCAAGAGTCATATTGGCCGTAAACTGGCGCAACGCCTCAATTGGCAGTTTGTCGATACGGACAGGCGCATCGAGCGGGCCGTAGGCATGACCATTGCCGATTTCTTTGCCAACTTTGGAGAACAGGCGTTTCGAGAGCGGGAGCTCAATATCTTACAGCAAGTCAGCCGGTATCATGAAGCGGTAATTTCTTTTGGCGGCAACTTTCCCATGAATGTCGATACGTACCGTATCTTGCATCGTCATGGCTTTATCGTTGCCCTCTTATCCGAGCCGTTTCGCGTCGAGGAAAGAGTCAGCCGCCATATTGGAAAGCGGCCGACCGTGGACTACGATAATCTTCATGATTTTGTCCATACTATGATGAAACAGTGGGAAGAGATCTATCCGTACTGCGACGGCGTCGTCGATACGACACGCGGGGGAGCGTCACAGATCGTCGAATCCATTGTCCATAAAATCAATGAAAGGCATGTGCAGTTTATTGCCAGGGAAAAGAAGGAGACTGATGTAAAATGATCAACAAAATCGGAGTATTGACCAGCGGCGGAGATGCGCCGGGAATGAATGCGGCAATCCGCGGTGTCACGCGGTACGCTATTCAGCGCGGCCTGACCGTCGAAGGGATTATTCGCGGTTATGAAGGTTTACTGCGTCATGAAACGCGTCCCTTAGGTCGACGCGATGTCGGCGCGATCATTCATCATGGGGGGACTGTACTTCGGACAGCCCGCTGCTTGGAATTTAAAGAAAAAGAAACGCAGCAGAAAGCGGCTGAGTATTTGCGGAAACTGGAAATCGACGCCTTAGTCGTCATCGGCGGTGACGGCTCCATGCGCGGTGCCGAAGCCTTGGCCGGCTTCGGGTTCCCGACGGTTACCATTCCCGGGACCATCGACAACGATATGGTCGGGACGCAGTATACCCTGGGGTTCGATACGGCTGTCAATACGGTTCTCGAATCGGTCAATAAGATCCGTGATACGGCCTTTTCCCATGACCGCGTCGCCGTCATTGAAGTTATGGGCCGCGAAGCCGGCTTTATCGCCCTCAATGCCGGCATGGCTTCCGGTGCCGAAGCCGTCTTAGTCCCGGAACACAAAGTCGATCTTCAGGCCCTCTGCCAGCATCTGGAAGAATCGCACCGTATGAAGAAACTGAGCAGTATCGTCATCGTCGCCGAAGGGGCTGCCAAAGGCTCTGACGTCGTCGACTATATCAAAGACCATACGTATCTGTCGCCGAACCTGACCGTTCTCGGCTACGTACAGCGCGGCGGGGCTCCGTCGGCTTATGACGCCATCATGGCCGGCCGCTTTGCCCAAAAAGCCGTCGACAGCCTCTTAGACGGCACGCATAACTGCGTCATCGGCCTCATCGACAACAAGGTCGTCGCTACGCCTTATGCCGAAGCCGCCAACCTTCGCTATCCCATCGATGAAAACCTGTTTGAACTCGTTCATTTATTAGGCCGATAAATCACACCGATTTGTGACAGGCGGCGATTTTGTCGTCGCCGGGCCAGGCGATACCTGCAATTAGGGGAATACATAAGGGAGCCTTCCTTTATGCATTCCTTTTTTTGTCGTTTTCTGTCAAATACGGGCAAAAAAGCGGCAGGAGATGAAGAGAATTTATTAAATCTGAATTGACATCACATAAATATGCAAGTATAATAAGATAGCATGTGTTTTTGTATATTTATCTGTATCATCAAGAGGAGTGTTATTCATGTCATTTGATTTTAGCCTGATTTGGAATTCATTGCCTCTGCTGTTGGCAGGCGCCGGTGTTACCATTGAAATCACGGCCATTGCCGTCGGCTTAGGTTTTGTATTCGGCCTGATTACCAGTGTGTGCCGCTTGTCAGGAGTCAAAATATTGAACATCCTGGCTGTCTGCTACGTCAATATTATCCGCGGGACGCCGCTCTTAGTCCAGATCTTTTTGATTTACTTTGCTCTGCCCATGATCATCGGCGAACGAATCAATCCCTTCGTCGCAGCTGTCGCCGCCTGCTCCGTCAACAGTGGGGCCTATGTGGCAGAAATTTTCCGTGCCGGCATTCAGTCTGTCGATAAGGGCCAAATGGAAGCCGGACGGTCTCTCGGCCTGTCGTGGATGCAGACGATGCGTTACATCATTTTGCCTCAGGCGTTCAAACACGTCATTCCGCCGCTGGGCAATGAATTTATTTCCATGACCAAAGAAACGTCCCTGGTTTCGGTCATCGGCTTTGAAGAATTGACCCGTCGGGGCCAGCTGATCATCGCCAAAACGTATGGCTCCTTTGAAATCTGGCTGACCGTCGCTTTTATTTATTTGGTCATGACCTTTACCATCGCCCAGTTGGTAAGCTATTTGGAACGGAGGTTTGCAACGGATGATAGAAATTAAAGGGTTGAAAAAAAGCTTTGGCAAACACGAGGTTCTTCGGGGCATCGATTTGACCATTCAAGATAAAGAAGTCGTCGTCATCATCGGCCCGTCCGGGTCCGGTAAGAGTACGATTCTCCGCTGTATCAACTACTTGGAAGAACCGACAGCCGGCGAAATCATCGTCGACGGCATCAGCATGAACGATGCTAAGAGCATCAACAGTGTCCGCAAGGAAGTCGGCATGGTCTTCCAGCGGTTCAATCTCTTCCCGCACATGACGGTCTTGGAAAACATCATCTTGTCGCCCATGAAGACCCGTGGGGAAAGCAAGGAAGCGGCGACGGAAGTGGCTCTCCGGCTCCTCGAAAAAGTCGGCTTGGCCGATAAGAAGGATGCCTATCCCGAAACCTTATCGGGCGGCCAGCAGCAGCGTGTGGCCATTGCCCGCGCCTTGGCCATGAAGCCGAAATTCATCCTCTTCGACGAACCGACGTCGGCTCTCGACCCGGAAATGGTCCGCGAAGTTCTCGACGTCATCAAAGACCTGGCCCACGACGGCATGTCCATGGCCATCGTCACCCACGAAATGGGTTTTGCCCGCGAAGTGGCTGACCGCGTCTTATTCGTCGATGAAGGAAAGATTCTGGAACAGGGGAAACCGGACGATCTCTTCTCCCATCCGAAGGAAGAACGGACCCGGGCCTTCTTGTCGAAAATCTTATAAGTGACAGCTATCCTGATTGGGAGTGGCTGTGTAAAATGCCCGTCTGAGCTATGGCTCAGGCGGGCATTTGTATTAATGGGGACATATGGTTTTCAGGGGCTGTTTAAAGGGATCGGAAGGCCTTTTCAGCCGCTTTGATCGTCTTTTCGATGTCGGCGTCGCTGTGAGCGCCGGAGACGAAGTTCGTTTCAAAGGGCGACGGAGCTAAATAGATGCCGTCACGTAACATGGACAGGAAGTACTGTTTAAAGGCTTCGGCGTCGCAGCCTTCGGCATCGGCGTAGTTCGTAACCGGTTTATCGCTGAAAAAGACGCTGAACATGGTACCGGCCTGAGGGACCTGGACCTTGACGCCGGCTTTTTCGGCAGCTTGGCGAATCCCTTCGGTGAGGACCGATGTCTTAGCCGTGACTTTTTCGATATAGTCCGCCTCTTCGGTGATGATGCGCAGCGTTTCAAGACCGGCGGCCATGGCCAGGGGGTTGCCGCTTAAGGTCCCGGCCTGGTAGACCGGACCTTGGGGCGAGACGCAGTCCATGATGGCTTTTTTCCCGCCGTAGGCTGCGACGGGCAGTCCGCCGCCGATGATCTTCCCTAAGGTCGTCATGTCGGGGTCAATATGGTAGAGGCTCTGGGCCCCGTGTAAGGCCGAGCGGAAGCCGCACATGACTTCGTCGAAGATGAGGACCGTGCCGTGGTTCTTCGTTTCTTCCCGGAGGAGTTCGAGGTAACCTTCCTTAGGAAGGACCAGCCCCATGTTGCCGGCAATGGGTTCGACGATGACGGCGGCGATATCGTCGCCGTCTCGGTCCATTAGGGCCTTAAAGGCGGCTGCGTCGTTATAGGGGACGGTCAGGGTATCTTTGGCCGTGCCGGCCGTAACGCCCGGGCTGTCAGGCTGGCCGAAGGTGGCGGCGCCGCTGCCGGCTTTGACTAAGAGACTGTCGCCGTGGCCGTGGTAGCAGCCGATGAATTTTACGATTTTATCTCGGCCCGTATAGCCGCGGGCGACTCGGATGGCGCTCATCGTCGCTTCCGTACCGGAATTGACCATGCGCAGCTTTTCGATGGACGGGTAGACCCGGCGCACGAGTTTGGCCAGCTCCGATTCGACGACCGTCGGGGCGCCGTAGCTCGTACCCCGTTCGGCCGCTTCCTGAAGGGCTTTTACGACGCGGGGATGGGCGTGGCCGACGATCATCGGTCCCCATGAGCCGACGTAGTCGATGTATTCGTTGCCGTCGATATCGGTGATGGTACTGCCCTTGGCCCGGGCAATGAACGGCGGCGGGCAGCCGATGCGGCTGTAGGAACGGACCGGGCTGTTGACGCCGCCCGGCATGAGGGTCTGCGCTTCGGAAAACGCTGCCCTTGATTTTTCTAAGGAAATCATGAAAAGGCCTCCTTACTCTTTAATGTCTAACTTAAATACGTTCTGTAGTTCCCGGACGACCTTCGCTTCGTCGGGCGTATGGGCTGCTTCGACGGTGCGCTGCAGAGGCGCCCGCAGGATTTTGCGGACTAAGATGTGCGATAAGTTTTCGACGACGCGAAATTGATCGTCCGTCAGTTCCGGCAGTTTGCTGCGGGCCTTTTTGACGAAATGGCGCCGCGTCTGTTCGGCCTGCTGAGAGAGGCTGACCACGACGGGGCGGACCGAAAGGTATCGGTAGCGCTCGACCATGGCCGTAACGGCTTCGTCGACGATGACTTTGGCGGCGACGGCTTCGCGCTGTCTGGCTGCTTCGTTGTCATGGACGATGTCTTCTAAATCGTCGATATTGTATAAGGTGACGCCGTCGATAGCAGCGGCATCGGGCGAGATGTCGCGGGGGACGGCGATGTCGATGAGCAGGAGGGGCCGCCCTTTACGCCGCTCTTGGAAGCGGCGCAGGCGGGGGACGGTGACGACGTAATGCGGTGCCCCCGTCGAGGCGATGACGATGTCGACGTCGTCTACGATCGTTTCGGCTTCTTTGTAATGAACGGCCTGACCGCCGACGTCGCCGGCCAGCTCCTCAGCCCGTTCTAAGTGGCGGTTGACGATGTAGAGCTTATCGGCGCCTTTTCCGAGAAAGTTTTGGGCTGTCAGGCGGGCCATCTGGCCGGCGCCGTAGAGCAGAAGCCCCTTTCCTTTCAAGGAACCGAAGACCTTTTCTGCCATTTGGACGGCCGTATAGCTGACCGATACGGCGTGATAGGCGATGTGTGTGTCCGTTCGGATCCTTTTTCCGACGGCGATGGCCTGCTGGAAGAGCATATTTAAGATGGCTCCGGTGGCACCGTGTTCATGGGCCATGACGTAGGCCTGTTTGACCTGGCTTAAGATTTGGCCTTCGCCGATGACGAGGGAGTCGAGACTGGCGGCGACGGTGAATAAATGGGCGATGCATTCCTTTCCCGTGTAGCGGTAGAAATAGGACGGGTTATAGGTCGGTTTTCCCGCCAAATCGAGGAAGAAGTCGCGCAGGGCCTGTTCATTTTCCCGGATGTCATCGACGACGGCGTAGACTTCGGAGCGGTTGCACGTCGAGAGGACGACGGCTTCGCGCAGGCCGCCGTAGTCGTCGAGGTGCTGCAGGCTGCTGCCGATGGCGTCCGGTGTCATGGCAAATTGTTCCCGAATGGCGACGGGGACCGTTTTATGGTTGAGTCCGACGATGACTAAATCCATGGCTAAGCCTCAATATCGCCGTTTTTCAGCCACCGGGCGACGTCGATGGCGTGGTAGGTGATGATGATGTCCGAACCGGCTCGCTTCATGCTGAGCAGGGATTCGGTGACGATGCGCTTTTCGTCGATCCAGCCTTTTTGCGCCGCTGCCTTGACCATGGCGTATTCGCCGCTGACGTTGTACGTGGCAATGGGCCGCTGGCAGCGTTCCCGGGCCTGGTGGACAATGTCGAGGTAGGCGAGGGCCGGCTTTACCATGATGATGTCAGCTCCTTCGTCGAGGTCGAGGTCGATTTCTTTCATGGCTTCGCGGCTGTTGGCCGGGTCCATTTGGTAGCCCCGGCGGTCGCCGAAGTGAGGGGCCGAATCGGCAGCATCGCGGAAGGGGCCGTAATAGGCCGAGGCGTATTTGGCGGCGTAGGACATGATGCTGATGTCCGTGAAATCGTGGTCGTCGAGAGCCTTTCGAATGGAAGCGACGCGGCCGTCCATCATGTCCGACGGAGCTATGATGTCGGCACCGGCTTCTGCCTGGCTGACGGCAACTTTATTGAGAAGTTCCAAGGTAGCGTCGTTGTCGACTTCATGGCCTGTCAGCTTGCCGCAGTGGCCGTGGCTCGTATACTGGCAGAGACAGACGTCGCCGACGATAACCATGTCGGGCACGGCTTTTTTGATGGCTCTCATGGCACGCTGGACCGGGCTTTCCGGATCCCAGGCACTGGAACCGATGTCGTCTTTATAGGCCGGCAGGCCGAAAATTTCGATGCCTTTGATGCCGAGTTCCCTGATTTCTTCAGCTAAGGCGACGGCATGGTCGACGGACAGGTGGTAACAGCCGGGCATGCTGGGAATCTCTTCTTTGACCTTCGTTCCGGGGACGACGAAAATGGGGTAGATGAAATCGTTCAGGGACAGGTGATTTTCCCGTATCATAGCCCGCAGCGGCGCCGAACGGCGCAGGCGGCGGGGGCGGAGGGTATTGATGTTCATTGTTTTTCTAATCTCCAATCTTTTATACAATCAGTCAGACCTCTTGTCGTATAGGTCGAGGCTGTCAGGATATGCTTCAGGCCCTGTTCGCGGCACGTTCGGGCCGTGATGGGGCCGATACAGGCAAAGGTTATCTTATCGAGGGACGAAGGGGTATCTGCTGTAAGTTCCAGGAAGTGGCGGACTGCCGACGAACTGGTGACGGTGACGACGTCGACGGCGCCGTCTGCTAACAGTTTTGTCAGGCGCTCCTTGTTTTCCTCGGCGCCGACCGTTTGGTAGGCTTCACAGATGTCGACGGAGGCCCCGTGACGGCGGAGGGTATCGGGCAAGAAGGAGCGGGCTTCTTTGGCGCGGGGGATGAGGATTTTTTCGCCGCCTGAAAGGTGGGGCGATAAGGCCTCAAAGAGCCCTTCGGCACAGTAAGCTCGGGGGACGACGTCGGCGGCAAGTCCGTGGGTGAGGAGGGCTTCTGCCGTGGCGCTGCCGATGGCGGCTAATTTTGCCCGTCCTAAGGCGCGGCTGTCGAGATTTTGTTTCGACAGGCGGCGGAAAAAGGCGTCGACGCCGTTGGTGCTGGTAAAAATCAGCCAGTCGTATTGGGAAATCTTGTCGATGGCGGTATCGAGGGCGGCATAATCGTCGCTCGGTCGTTCGATGCGGATCGTCGGGACTTCGATGCACGATGCGCCTAAATCTTCCAGCTGACGGGTCAGGGCCGGTGCCTGAGCATGGGTCCGGGTGACGGCGATGCGAAGGCCAAAGAGGGGCTTGGTGTCAAACCACTGCATGGAAGGTCTAAGGGACACGACGTCGCCGACGACGAAGATGGCCGGTGCCTTGAAGTTTTGTGCCGCTGCTTTTTGGGCGATGTCGCCGACGGTGGCCACTAACGTTTCCTGTATGGGCTTGGTGCCCCAGCGGACGAGGGCGGCTGGCGTGTCGGCCCTTCTTCCATGGGCCATTAATTCTTTCGTAATCAAGGGCAGGTTGTGGACGCCCATGAGAAAGACCAAGGTATCGACGGCGGTAGCCAGTTTATCCCAACGGATGGACGATTCTTTCTTCGTCGGATCTTCATGGCCGGTGACGACGGCAAAGGACGAAGCCGCTGTCCGGTCGGTGACGGGAATGCCGGCATAGGCCGCAGCGCCGATGGCCGAGGTCACGCCGGGAATGATTTCAAAGGGGATGCCGGCGTCGTAGAGGGCCCGGCTTTCTTCGCCGCCGCGGCCGAAGACGAAGGGGTCGCCCCCTTTGAGGCGGACGACGACCTTTCCGGCCCGGGCTTTTTCAAGGAGTAAGTCGATGATTTTCTCTTGGGAGAGGGTGTGGTCGGCGGCTTTTTTGCCGACGTATATTTTTTCTGCATCGGGCCGGGCGAAGTCGAGAAGCCGTTCGTCGGCCAAGTAGTCGTAGATGACGACGTCGGCGAGGCTCAGGACGTCACGCCCTTTTAAAGTCAAGAGGCGGTAGTCGCCCGGTCCGGCGCCGGTGAGATATACAATGCCGTTCATGGAAAACCTCCTTTATTCGGCAGGGGTAATGCCGAGGTCTGTCAATATTTGGCGGCCCCCCTCGTCGAGGAGGGTCTTGGCAGCCTGTTGGCCAAGGGCCCGGCTGTCAGAAACAGGGCCCGTCGCCTGATGGCGGAAGACGCGGCTGCCGTCGGGGGCGGCGATGATGCAGGACAGGGTAAGCTGCCCGTCTTTGGCCTTGCCGTAGACGCCGACGGGGACCTGACAGCTGCCGTTGATGGCCGCTAAAAAGGTGCGTTCGGCCGTCGTGGCGGCCGTCGTTTCTTCGTCGCAAAGAAAGGAAAGGACCTGTTTCAAGTCGTCGTCATCGGCCCGGGTTTCAATCGCGAGCGCCCCTTGGCCGACGGCGGGAATCATGGTGTCCGTCGACAGAAGCTGGGTAATGCGGTCTGTAAGGCCCAGGCGGGCGAGGCCGGCTTCGGCTAAGATGATGGCATCGTACTCGCCGTCATCGAGTTTTTTGAGCCTCGTATCGACGTTGCCCCGAAGGTCACGGACGGTGAGGTCGGGACGGCGGGCGAGGAGCTGGGCCCTCCGGCGCAGGCTCGACGTGCCGACACAGGCACCCTGCGGCAGGGCGTCGAGGGCGGCATAGCGATTCGATACGAAGGCGTCGTGGACGTGAGACCTGGCCGTGACGGCAGCTAAGCAGAGACCGTCCGGGAGGTCGGCGGGCAAATCTTTCAGGCTGTGGACCGCCAAGTCGATGGTACCGGCGAGGAGGCGCGATTCGAGTTCTGTCGTAAAGAGCCCCTTGCCGCCGATGCGGGCCAAGGGAACGTCGAGGATCTTGTCCCCCTTCGTAACGATATGCTCGAGGGTTACGGTCAGCTCCGGATCGTAACCCTCGAGGGCTTTTTTGATGTATTCGGCCTGCCATAAGGCCAGGGCACTTTTCCGGGTGCCGATGGTTAACTTACGTTTCATGGCGGCTCCTTTCAAATTCGATAAGCTTCTGAAAGAGGCGGCGGCCGGCTTCGTCGATATCATTATTTTCGACGAGAGCCATGACGTCGTCTGACAGGGCCGTGCGCCAAAAAGCATGACGGTCTTTCGATGACGGCAAGGCCTCTCTGGCAGCGCTGCGGACGCGGGCTACTTCATCGAGCCAGCGGCTGTAGCGGTCGTCGAATTGCTGTTCTAATTTCTGCCGCAGCCAACGCGAGAAGGCCGGTCCCTTGCCGTTCGTTGAAATGGCAAGCTGCAAGTCCCCTTGGCGGACGATGGCCGGCAAGGTGAAACTGCATAGTTCGGGGACGTCGCAGACGTTGATCAGTTTGCCTTCTTTTTCGGCAGCACGAGAGGCGGCGCGGCTTACGCTTTCATCATCGGTGGCACAGATGATGAGGAAGAAAGGCTTTTCGTCGCCTCGTTCATACTTTTTGGCCTTCCACGTCAAAAGGCCTGAGGCGGCCCGGTCTTTCAGTGTGTCCGTTGCCGTCGGGGCGATGATGGTGACGATGGCGCCTTCGTCGAGGAGACGCGTCACTTTGCGCTCGGCAATGGTACCGCCGCCGATGACCAGGCAAGGCCGGTTTCGGAGATCTACATTTATAGGATACATAGGGAATCCTCGCTTTTTTATAATATATTCCTTATTATACACAATTCTCCGGAAAAAAGCGTGGCAACGACAACACTTTTAGAAAGAGGGATATGAGAAAATCCGTACAGTGCGGGACTGTACGGATTTGTCGGCTGTCGGAGCGGAATCAGCGGATGAAATTGGTCTTGATCGGGGCTTCGGTCTCCGGCGCTTCAATGCCGGCTTTTTTTCCGGCTTCGATGCAATGCAGGATCCAGGCCATGTTGCGGCCTAAGGTGCGCATGATCTGAAGGCCTTCTTCGTCGCGTCTGACTTCGTCCGGCGTATTGCCGTGGACCATGGGCCAGTAGCTCGAAGCGACGCTGATCATCTGGTGGTAGGCCAGGTATTTATTGAGGACGTCTAAGGTCGCCGTCGTGCCGGCCCGGCGGGCAGAGGCGACGGTGGCGCCGACTTTATGGACCAACGCGTTTCCGGCCATGCCGGCTAATTGGTCCATGAAGGACATGATTTCGCCTGTCGGCGAAGCCCAGTAGACGGGGGAGCCGATGACCAGGCCGTCGGCGGCATTCAACTTTTCAGCCACGGCTGTGACGACGCCTTTGTCGGGGACGGCGTGGATGATTTCCGTATCGATGCCGTTTTCACGGAGCGTATCGGCGACGACGGACAGGGCCGTATAGGTGCAGCCTTTTTCGCGGCGGCTGCCATTTAATAAGATAACCTTCATGGAAAATCCCTCCTAGATAGTTGGCTGAGTGAACGGGCCAATAAAATAGTCACATATATCTATATATACCAAGATAACTATACCATAGGATGGGGAAAGGAGCAAGGCGGTCATCGTCAGGTAGGATCATTGCCTTTTTGGCATAGAAAAAGACTCTCTTATGAAATAAAAATATCAAAATATAAAATTAAAAATGATATTTTTATTGCATTTAGGAAATGGGCGTGGTATCATAAGGGCATCAAAAAGACTTGTCATGATTCATGAAAGGAAGTATGACTTATGAATACAATTACGCCGATGGATTCTGTCAATCAGGAAGTTTGGATTGGCGTCGATGTCGGAACGACCGGTGTCCGTGCCATTGCTTACACGGAAGAAGGCGTCAACATCTGCTCATCCGAAGCTTTTTATCCCTTACTGACACCTCGTCCCGATTGGGCCGAAGAAAGCCCGCTCCAGATTCTCGAAGCCGTTCAGGCGGTCATTCGCAAGACGACGGAACAGCTTCGTTACCGGAATAAGGAACTGGCAGGCATCGCCTTGAGTACGGCCATGCACAGTTTTGCCGCTCTTGACGAAAATTTTGAACCCCTTCACGATATGCAGACCTGGGCCGACAGCCGCAGTGCCGCCATCGTCCGGGAGATGAAGAAAGACGAAGCCTTATGCCGCTCCTTTTACGAACGGACGGGCTGCCCGATTCACGCCTGCTATCCCTTTGCCAAGATTATCTGGCTCCGTCAGAACCAGCCCGAACTGTTCCGCCAAATGCGTTTCGTCGGATCTCTGAAGGATTACTTATACTATCATCTGACCGGTGAGTGGCTCGTCGATAAGTCGACGGCCAGCACGACGGGCATGTACAACGAACAGACACTCGCATGGGACGATGAAATCATCGCCTACGCCGGTATCACCAAGGACCAGCTGCCGCCCGTCGTCTCGACGACGTACAGCCATGGACTGAGTGAAAAGGCAGCCAAGAATCTTCGCCTTCCGGCCAATCTTCCCGTCGTCATCGGGGCCACGGACGGCGTTTTAGTCAACGTCGGCATCGGCGCCGTCGAACCGGGACAGATCAGCGGTACCATCGGTACCAGCGGAGCTCTTCGCATGCTGACCCGTCAACCTAAGGTCGACCCGCAGATGCGTACTTGGTGCTACAACCTGACCGACGACATGTGGGTCGCCGGCGGGGCCATCAACAACGGCGGCATGATCCTGCGCTGAGTCCGCGACAAGATTTGCCATTACGGCGGAAGCGCCTTGGAAACGCTGGACATCGACCCGTATGACCTGATGACCATGAAGGCCGAACACGTCGACGCCGGTGCCGACGGCCTCATCTGCCTGCCTTGCTTTACGGGTGAACGGGCACCGCACTGGAACTCGGAACTGCGGGGCATGTTCTTCGGTTTTTCCCTCAATCACAGTCGATCCCATATGATCCGCGCCGTCATGGAAGGTATCTGCTACAGCCTGAACAGCGTCATGGCCGCCCTTCGGGAATTTGGCGACGTCAAGGACATTCGGGTCAGCGGCAGCTTTACCAAGTCCAAACTCTGGCTCCAGATTATGTCGGACGTCTTCGACGAAGCGATTACCCTGCCCGACAACAGTGAAGGCGCAGCCTTTGGCGCCGCTGTCTTAGGCTTCATTTCAAGCGGGAAGTTAAAGAGCATTGCCGATACGGCCAATTTAGTTCACGCCAAGAAAGTTTATACGCCCATTGAAGAAAATGCCGCCGTATACCGTGAGCTCTACGATATTTTCACTCGCCTCTACCAAAAATTACAAGGTGAATTTGCCGATATTGCGGCATACCAGCAGCAATTAAAATTATAATTTTCAGCAGAAAAGGGGATGTACTTATGATGCTTCATGATATTGGCGTCGTCGGCATGGCTGTTATGGGCAGCAACCTGGCCCTTAACATGGCCGACCACGGTTATGACGTCGCTGTCTACAACTATACGCCGGATTTGACGGAAAAATTCCTGAAAGAACGGCCTCATGATAAGATCCACGGCTTTTTGGAACTCGATGAATTCTTAGCCTCCCTCAAACGGCCGCGCAAAATCATGCTCATGATCATGGCCGGAGCGCCTGTCGACAGCATGATCGATCAGCTCCTCTCTCGCCTCGATGAAGGAGACATCATCATCGATGGGGGAAACTCTTACTTCGGCGATACGCAGCGCCGCTGTGAACGCTGTAAAGAAGCGGGCATCCACTTCTACGGCATGGGTATTTCCGGCGGGGAAACGGGGGCTCGCCGCGGCCCGGCTATCATGCCCGGCGGTAATAAAGAAACGTACGCTGAAATCCAGCCCATTTATGAAGCCATTGCCGCCAAAGCTTCGGACGGCAAGCCCTGCTGCACCTATATCGGTTCTGACGGCGCCGGCCACTACGTCAAGATGGTCCACAACGGCATTGAATATGCCGACATGCAGCTCATTGCCGAAGCCTATTTATTGCTCAAATACGTCGGTGGCTACGACAATGCAGCCATTTCTAAGATTTTCCATGAATGGAACCAAGGGGAACTGAAGAGCTTCCTCATCGGCATCGCTGCCGATATCTTCGCCGAAGACGATGAAGACGGCGGCCAGGTCCTCGACAAGATTGCCGACGCTGCCGGCCAGAAGGGTACCGGTCGCTGGACCAGCATCGAATCGATGAAACAAGGCGTCGACATCTCCATGATTACGGCCGCCTGCAACGCCCGGGTCATGTCCCATGCGCTGAGCCGCCCCAAGGCACAGCAGGTTGTCATACGGCCTGAAATCACGAACCAAAGCGGAGATGACTTCGTCGAAGCCGTCCGCCAGAGCCTGTACGCAGCTAAAATCGTTGCCTACGCCCAAGGCTTCTCCCTCTATAAGAGCGCTTCGGAAACGTATGACTGGCACCTCGATTACGGGGCTATTGCGTCGATTTTCCGGGCCGGCTGCATCATCCAGGCCGAATTTTTGACCAAGATCACCGAAGCCTATGGCAAGGATCCCGATCTTGACAACCTCTTGTTCGACGATTTCTTCCTCAAAAAAATCAATGACAACCAAGGAGCCCTGCGCCGCATCATCGGCCTTGCCGTCAGCCAGGGACTTCCCATTCCGGCTTTCTCAGCGGCCCTTCAGTATGTCGATGCTTACAGCAGCCCGCAAGTTGGGGCCAACCTCATTCAGGCCCTGCGCGATTATTTCGGGGCCCATACCTTCCAGCGTGTCGATAAAGAAGGGACCTTCCATCATCACTGGCACGAACATTACACGAAATAAAGGAGGTTTATACCATGCCACTCGTTATCCTTGCTGTAGGCATACTGATCCTGTTTTTCCTGATTGTAAAAGTAAAACTCAATAGTTTTCTGGCCTTGCTCCTCGTCGCCGGCATCGTCGGCCTTGCCGAAGGCATGCCTATCGATCAATTGATTCCGACCATTGAAAAAGGGCTTGGCGGTACCTTAGGCGGCCTTGCCATCGTCGTATCCTTCGGGGCTATGCTGGGAAAACTCATGGCCGAAAGCGGCGGTGCCCAGCGCATTGCTACGACGCTGATCAACGTCTTCGGACGGGAAAAGGTCAAGTGGGCCGTCTGCCTGACGGGCTTCATCGTCGGCATCGCCTTGTTCTATGAAATCGGCTTCGTCCTCCTCATTCCCTTGGTATTCACCATTGCCGCCGAAGCCAAGATTCCGCTCCTTGAAGTCGGTATCCCCATGGCAGCGGCCTTGTCGGTCACGCACGGCTTCCTGCCGCCTCATCCCGGTCCGACGGCGATTTCCATCATCTATAATGCCGATATCGGCACGACATTATTATACGGCGCCGTCATCGCCATTCCGACGGCCATCGTCGCCGGCCCCTTGTATTGCAACTTGACCAAGGACATCAATCCGGAGATCCCTAAGGGCATGTACAATCCGAAAATCTTTAAGGATGACGAAATGCCAAGCTTCGGCATCTCCGTCTTCACGGCCCTCGTTCCGGTCATCCTCATGGCTGCGTCTGCTATCTCTAAATTGACCATGGATGCCGATTTGCCCCTGCGTCACGTCCTGACCTTCTTCGGCCAGCCTGATATTGCTCTGACCATTTCGGTGGCCATCGCCATTTATACCTTCGGCATCGGCCGCGGCAAGTCTATGGAAGACGTCATGAAGACCGTCCAAGATGCGGTCCTGGCCATTGCCATGATTTTACTCATCGTCGGCGGCGGCGGTGCCTTGAAGCAGGTCCTCATCGACAGCGGCCTTGGCACCTATATCGGGGAACTGGTGGCCAACTCCGACCTCTCACCCCTCTTTTTGGCCTGGCTGGTAGCTGCCGTCATCCGCACGGCCTGCGGTTCGGCTACCGTCGCAGCCCTCACGGCCGGCGGGATTGCAGCTCCCATTGCCGTCGTTACCGGGGCCAACCCGGAATTGATGGTTCTGGCAACCGGTGCCGGGTCGCTCATCTTCAGCCCGCCCAATGATCCCGGTTTTTGGTTATTCAAAGAATTTTTCGGACTGACCATCAAAGAAACGGTCCGCACGTGGTGCGCCTTGGAAACGATCATCGCCGTCATGGGCCTCATCGGCGTCCTTGTCTTAAACGTATTTGTAGGGTAAAATAAGAAAGTAAATAATGAGTAGGAGAGAATCTTATGGAAGAAGCAAACATCCAGCGATTTCCCGTCCTGCGCAGTGTATACGGCGGTCTGACTAAGTCAGAGCGCCGTATTGCCGATTATATTGCCAATCACGCCGGCGTCGTCATGGAACAGACCGTAGCCGACTTGGCGGCGCAGACGGAAAGTTCAGAAATCACCATTTCACGGTTTTGTAAGAAATTAGGCTGCAGCGGCCTGAAAGAATTGAAAGTGATGCTGGCCGCAGGGCTGTCGACAGCGCCGCAAAAAGATTTTCACGATATTGCGTCCGGCGACGGCGGCCGCGACGTAGCCTCCAAGATCTTTGCCAACATCGCCGAAGGCCTCCAGGACACGCTGAGCCTCCTCGATTACGAAGCCCTCGACCGGGCGGCGGCCATGATTTTGGTGGCCAACAGAGTCTATGTCTTTGGCTTTGGCAATTCGGCCACGGTCTGTGCCGATATGGAGACCCGGTTTTTGCGCCTGGGCCTGGCCATCCGGGCCGAATCCGATTCCCATATGCAGGTCACAGAAGCGGCCTTGATGACAGAAGGGGACGTCGTCATTGCCGTCTCTCACAGCGGGGCTACCAAGGAGCTCCTCCAGTCCGTTCGGGCGGCCAAGAAGGCCGGTGCCGGCATCATCGTCATTACCAGCCACGGACGGTCGCTCCTGGCGGAAGAAGCCGATATCTGCCTCTGCGGCATGGGCCGCGAAGTTCAGTACACGTCGGAAGCCGGCGCCTCGCGCTTGATCCACATGGCCATTGGCGACGTCCTTTATACACGGATTGCCATGCAGGAAAGAAGCGTATTCCGGGGCAATATGGAAAAGATGCGCAAAGAAATCGGCAAGAAGCGGCAATTTTGACAGCAGGTGCCTGAAATCCGTGTGCAGCTCGATGGGCGGCGTTACGATGGATGCGTTGAACCATAAAAAGACGTCCCCTGCCGCATACCGCATCAGGATATGCAAAATGAGGGGACGTCCTTTTATATTATCCGTATATCAACCTCGTTGTTGTGGCGTCAATGATGCCTTCCGAGCGGCTTTACAAGGGATGGCGAAAAAGGTGATACCTGACTTCCGGAAATGCAGCAGAAGGAGAAACTCCGGCCGATACAGCACGTCAGGTTTTGCTTCAGGGCATAAAAAAGGCCCCATGCCCATCCAATACGCCACAAGTGACGTACAGAGGATAGCAAGCCGCGAAGGCTTGCCTGCTGTTCAACAGCAGAACATGGTTCCTAGTATAGTAAGTATATCCGGACTATGGAATGGCGTCAAGAATAGGGTGAAGAAATCTAAAAGGCGTCAACTCAGATGTGGACTTTTTGAGCGATTTGTGGAATAATAGAATCGCTATATAGAAATGAGGAAGGATGATCAGAGGGTGAAAAAATTTGTGGAAATGGCGACCATCGTCGAAAACACAGCCATCATTCCGGAAGTCTGGAAAATGGTCTTCAAGGCGCCGAAGACGGCGAGAGAAGCCAAGGCCGGCCAGTTTGTCAACGTCCACCGCGATGGGGGACAGACCTTTTTGCGCCGTCCTTTCGGCATCGTCGACGCCGATGTTGATGCGGGAACGGTGACCATTATTTACCGATTAGTCGGTATCGGCACGGAAGAAATGAAGGATCTCCGTCCCGGCGACGTACTGAACGTCGAAGGCCCCTTAGGGGACGGCATCTTTACGACGACGCCGGGGAAAGTCCTCCTCGCCGGCGGCGGTGTGGGCCTTGCGCCGCTCATCTTCTTGGCGAAACAGCTTGATCATCCCATCGTGCTCGTCGCCGGCAAGACGGCAGCGGAAACGTTTTGGACTGAATTTTTTGAACCCTACGCCGAAGAAATTTACGTCACTACCGATGACGGCTCGAAGGGCATCAAAGGCTTTGCCGTCGATGCCCTGCCGACGATTTTTTCGCAGCACGCCATCGACCGCGTATCGGTCTGCGGTCCGACGATGATGATGAAGACCATTGCCGAAGCATCAGCTAAAGCCGGCATCGACTGTGAAGTCTCTATGGAAAAGCGGATGGCCTGCGGCATCGGCGTCTGCCTGGGCTGTACCTTTGAAAGCAAGCGGGACGGCAAGCGCTATAAAGTCTGCACCGACGGCCCTGTCTTTTCGGCAAAGGAGGTCTTTTGATGATCAGTGAACGGATTGCCGTCGAATTCGCCGGCATCTCGATGAAAACGCCCGTCATGGGGGCGTCGGGAACCTTCGGATTCGGCATTGAATACAGTGATTTTCTCGACCTCGACGCCGTCGGGGCCATCATCTCCAAGGGCATTACGCCCTTGCCGCGGCCGGGCAACCCCGGTGTCCGCGTCGCCGAAACGCCGGCAGGCATGCTCAACTGCATCGGCCTGGAAAACCCCGGCGTCGACGCCTTTAAACGGGATATCCTGCCTAAAGTACATGCGGCTTGTACGACGCCGCTTATCGTCAATGTTTCCGCCGGCAGTGTCGAAGAATACGGACAAATCGCGGCTGACCTCGACGTCGACGGCGTCGCAGGCCTTGAAGTCAATATTTCCTGCCCGAACGTCAAAGAAGGGGGCATCGTCTTCGGTACCCAGCCCGAAGCGGCTGCCGCCGTTACGCGCAGTGTCAAGGACAACACGAAAAAGCCGGTCATCGTCAAATTATCGCCCAACGTTACGGACATTACGACCATGGCCAAGGCTGTCGAAGCGGCCGGTGCCGATGCCATTTCTCTCATCAACACCCTGACCGGCATGGCCATCGACATCACGACGCGACGTCCCATTTTGGGCAACATCACCGGCGGATTGTCGGGTCCTGCCATAAAGCCTATTGCCCTGCGCATGGTCTGGCAGGCTTCGAAGGCTGTATCTATTCCTATCCTGGGTCTCGGTGGTATCGTGACTTGGCAGGATGCCGTAGAATTCATGCTGGCCGGTGCCAGCACCGTCGCCGTCGGTGCCCATAACTTCGTCGACCCCCGAGCCGTCGAAACCGTTGCCGAAGGCCTCGACCAATACTGCAAAGACCAGGGCATTGCCCATATCAGCGACATCGTCGGTCAATTAGAAGCATAAAAAAAGAGTATACATTAGCGTCTTGTGAACATAGTCGGTTCACAAGACGTTTTTTGTTATACTGAAATACATATTAATCTTATGAATATATAACGTAAAAAACCGTTTACTTTATACTTATTTATCCGTCGTTTTATAATTTTAAGATGAAAAAAACTAAGATTTATAAGTGTTATGAATGTTTACATTATTGATATATTTGACAAAATAAACACAAAATATATAGAATGAGAGGGGATAGAACTGCATATCTTGTATATTGATGAAAAATAAGAGAGGAGTAGATGCGGATGTTTTGCAGATTTTGCGGAGCAAAGCTGGTGGAAGGCGCCAGATTTTGTTCTAAATGCGGAAAAGCCATTAATCCCAAGGACGAACGGGTTTCGTTGAAAAAGGAGGAAAAGGCAGCGTCAAATATAAAGGCAGAGGCAGCGTCAGACACGAAGTCAGAGGCAGAAAACCTTTCTTCCATTATCAAAGGGGATACATCTCAGCTTGATGAATCGCTGAAAGCCGCGAAAGATAAAGCAGCCGACCTGTTTGACCGAGCGGTGAAGTCGACGAAAACGGCCGCCTCCGGAAATACTAAAAGTATCCTTCACGGTTTGATAAATCCCGATCCGAATACAAAACAAGAAAATTATGGCGGTCGTTTTCCGACGGATCACAGCCGGTACACGGCCTTTCTCGTGTTTATGTGGGTCACGACCCTTCTTTCTTCGATTTGTCTATTCGTAAAAAACTATGCCCTTACGAAAACATATTCCTTAGCTTTTGGCACCCTTCGGGGAGATATGGTTGATGGTTTTGGATATAGTAGGCAGATGGCGAATTTGGAAAATGAATACTACCATTTTCAGTCGATGGCCGATACGGCCGGCGGTATCTATGGATTGGTTGCCTTGTTTTCTATCTGCGTAGGGATATATATTCTTTTTAAATCAGGCGTTCTCAGCTATCTTTTAAAAGTAGGATTGGGGATATTTATTTCTATTTTGATTATGTTATTTTTTGGAATGGAATTTTCCCGCCTATTTTTTCCGATTCTTATCGCCATTTCCATTTGGGCCAATCATAAGAAATGGAAATTCATTCGAAAATACCTCCGCTATATCGGAGTCAATGTCGTTGTTTTTATTATAGGTGTCTTATCATGGATTGCAGGCGTCATTGGAATCGTTATCAGCGGATTGATGCAGGAACCGTCCTTACTTACAATTTCATTCATCGCTCTTTTGGTGGGGCTATTTGGGCCGCCCTTGGCCATTCATCTGTTTTTAAGAAAAGAGGAGCGGAAAGGCATGCCCTTCTTGGAATCCATGCGATTATTGACGGTAGTACCGGTTACGGCCATCTTCTTTATCGTAGGTCTCGTCGGGCTGATTACGGTTCCTGCCTTAAGTGTCCATCATGTCGTCGATAATTTTGACTGGGGCCAGTTCGACTATGGCCTTGCGGATACAGGTACTGCTGCTTACGATGTCGGGCTGGACGTCGATTCGGCAGGAACGCCTTCGATTTCACCGGACGTGGATTTGCCGGCGGGACAGGATCTTTTGGGAGATCCGTCTTCCGGTGCCGTTTCGCCCGATTCGAGCTTCCCGCAGGATACGGCGGGAACCTTATCCGAGCCTATGGAGGCCGATCCTTCGTCTGTCGTCGGGGCAGAACCCTTAGCGGAAAGTATAGCTGCCTTTCCAGATATGCCTTCCTTTATGGAGGCTTCGCTCCCTCAATTTCACCAGGCCGGATTTTTGATGGATCCCAATTCCATGGTACAATATTTGCCGACTGACGGCCAGGGCATCATGTTCTAGACGGCGGACGGCACGGCTTCCATGACCTTTAAAGAGGGAAACATATTGGCAGCCGACGGCAATCTGCCTATCGGACAATACCATTATGACATCACTTCCCATGCGACCATGATTGAAGATCCGACGGGAATGCCCTTAGGGAAAGTCGTAGGAAATCAGTTATACGATAATAACGGTGTTTTACAGGTAGAAATGAGCCCTAAGAATGATGTCATTACGGTTGGCTATGTGGACGGCAAACCGGCATTTCAAATTATAGGGAAACCGGGAAATCAAATGGTCATGGCAGCGGACAATAGTGAAGTATATGGTACGTTAAAGCGAGTCTGACTATACTTCGTCCGGGTACGAAACCGTACAGATACGGCATACATGGACGTCGCAGAACTAAGTTTTCTCCTGCGGTCGATCTAATGAAGATGCATGAAATAATTTAAATATCTCTATAATCGTAAAAGTGCTTTATCCTTTGGGGATAAGGCACTTTTTTTTGGCGCCGAATAGGCATG